>CAMJTU010000011.1 GCA_946408825.1 uncultured Planctomycetaceae bacterium | reverse complement strand
ATATTACAGCTTCGCTTACGTCGTAACCGAGCCCTTTGCGAAATCTTCTGTCGTGTCTTCGTTGGGGGAAAATACGTCAATCTCACCATCGTTCAATCGAGAGGCCCCCTAGTTGAAAACAAAAAGCGTCATACCATTAAAAGCTACATGTTTTCGACCTTTTAACGATTGTTTGACCTATCAACGGGTTTCACGACAACGGTGAAAATTCATGGCGTCATCGTACGAATTTTAACTTCAAGAATTGAGTGGACTTTTAGATGACGAATCTTGATTTAAACGAAAAAGACAAGACGTTTGTAAGCGACATTCTCGGTTATTTGAACTTTTCTTCAGGCGTGTTAGACGTCCAGTTTTTAAAGGCTTGGAACGCGCTCTTCGAGTCTTTTGCCGCTAAGGGTTCGGTTGAGATTTGGCATGACATTCTCGAAGTTCTTGATTTCGAACTGGAGCGATTAACAGCAGTCGGCGGAGCGTTTCGTGATTCGCGTCAAGCGCGAAGCGCTTTGGCGCTTGTTAGGGAAGCGCTTGTCGAATACAGAAAATTCCACGAGGATACGCTCTTTCATCGGGATAATTCGTACCTTTTCAATTCGTTCTTTATGGCTCGTGTCGGTCGTCTTGCTACGTTGGAATATGCCAAATCTGGTTCTAACGCCGAGGCTAGAAAGCTTGTCCTCCTTTTGAACGACTATATTGGTTATCGTCCGATTCCAGTTTTCGAGGATGGCGTTAGGCGTGAACCCAACGAGCATGAATGGATTGCGCCCCTGCCTCTGTTTTATCAAGGGGCTGGCGTTGCGTTTGGAATGTATCATGATATTGTCGAGGGTACGCTCAGAATACTGCGCGACGTTGATCCCGACATTCTTTTCGACGCGTGCTTTGATCTCAATAAACTTAGAGAACTGGCAATTGATCCGCGCGCATACGACTTTACTCATCCTGTCAGTAGCCGTCTTAACTATAGTTTCGGCACATGGGACGATCGTTCAGTTGATCAGGATGGGTATTTCCGACGTTTTATAGTTCAACGAACGACCGTTGACGCTATTATGGCTCGTGTTTGGAACGAACAGAATCCTGAGCTTCAGAAAGAGTATCAATACGAAGCCTCTGCCATCTTAGCTGGAACAATTCTTATGGGGTCAGGCGTCAGCGGCGGATATGTCCAGGCTCATGATTCTTCTGTTTCTTTAAGTACCTTAGCGTCGAAAATTGCGAATTATCGAGACGCTTTTTACAAAGAACTCCTCGAAAAGGTCCCACAAGGTCTTAAAGCCCGGCTCGACGCCGAGGCTGCCCAGTTGTTCCAACCGTTCGCTGGAGCTCGTCTAGCTTTGAATCGCCAGATTTCACATAAAGGAGCCGATCAATCTCAGCGTTTCCAACTTGCGCGAACTTTTGCCCGGATGGGTTACCTTAAGGCGGCGGAACGTCAGGCAGACGTAATTGAAACGACTTCTGCTAGACTACTCTCCAAAATTGACTGTTTAATTACGGAATCCCATTTGGCCATCGATGTGGGTAAACTCCATGAGGCCGCCGCTTGTATGCCAAAAATCGAAGAATTATTGCAACGCGCTCTAAATTGTGGAGCATTTCCCGATCCTTGGTATATTCTTGGTTTTGATTCTGAATTTAATCTCTTTCCTTCCGTTGAGAACGGCGTTCATGACCATCGTCTTGACACGCTGATCGATTTGCTTAACGACATTTTTGACCTGTATAGTCGTTTGCAAAAAGAAGCGTCGGCTTCAGGCGATAACGATCTTCGATGGACGCTCTCTGACCAAATGAGCGAACTTGCCGGCTGGTGGGATCAGTATGGCAGTACGGAAGTCTCGTCTGTCGAAGGGTTTTCTGGTCAAGAAGTTTGGGAATCTGCCGCAAAAGCGTCTACTGCGCTTGCAGCATGGAATCAGGCGGGAAGAGCGATAGGCGACGTTGCGTTTTGGAAGAAGCATGTCGAGCGCTTTAAGTCTCCTAAGGCTTTTGTCCTTCTTGGCGAGGATCTTCTTGAGCGACATGACTTGATTTCTTGTTCGTCCCTCTTGATTTTCTGGCTTAGCCAATCTCCGACGATTCCCTTAATAGAAGGTGATTACTCGTTTCATACCCTTGCCGCAGGTTGGTTGGAACAGGTATGGAGTCGTACGTCAAAAGGGGCGAATTCTTCTCTTCGAAATCGTAACCACTCTGACCTCCAAGAAAAGTGGTCGATAGAGGAGTATCTTAACCGGTGGAATCTCACGAAGGGTTTCCTCGATCGTATTGAAGCGAATGCGGACGAATATTGGTCCACGCCGCTTCTTGAGCTCTCGGAGGAGTCTTTTGACCGTAAAATTGATTTCAAGACAGACAATCCGCTACTTTCTGATTTAGCACGCAGGGTTGTTCTTTTGACGCGTCTAAAGCGAGATGAGAAATCTGGGAAGACCACGATAACCGTCAAAGCGTCACTTCGTGACGCAGCTCGAGTTTTTAATACGTCGAATCTTCCTTCCCCAGAAGAGTTTGAGAAATTTTACACAGAAAACCAGAATGTGTTTCCACCGTTTATTTCGTACTACGTTTTTATGGAGATCATTATTGGCGCTGTAAATATGTCTTCCGTTAAGCGCAGGCAATTTCATGAGTATGTGTTTGGAAAACCACGCCGGGATTTTACCATTTCCGATCCCCATTTTTCGCCCAACGACGTGAGTGAAGGCTCTTCTGACGGAAAGAGAAGTGAGAAGGAAGCAATTTGGGAAAATCTTGTCGGTACTCTTGGGATTGAAGGCGACGGAGTTGAAGTTGTCGAAGACGTAAATCGTTCTTTGGACGGCGCTCCTAGCGCAGACTCTTTTTCTCCGAACACGGGTTCTCGCGACGATACAGAAATAGCTTTTCTTTCCGAAAACGACGAATCGGACGACGATGAAACAATAACTGGCGGAGATCCAATTTTTCGTGCTGCATACGAGCATATGAGTTTTAAAGATAGCGCCGACGATGGCAATGAGGATGACGTCGAACCTGGGAGTTCGCCTTCCCACAGGGGAAGCGACGGGAGCGATTATGAACTCACTCAAGAGACAGAACGTGTTTCTGAGCGTCTTCTTTTCCTTAGTTCTATTGTAAGACTTTGGAAATTCGCGGCCGTTAAGTCTCCTTTGCTGAATTTTCATACGGCAAAGTCCGTTGACGACGACGTTATTACAGACGCTCGACTTCGATTAGAGGGGTGGCTTAAACAGGCTCAGATATTTCAAGCAGGATTGTATGAGCTACTTGATCAAACAGGCCGTTTTCGTGTATTTAAACCCTCTGGTACGGCTGAATCGCTCGTCGAATATGACATGCAACGTGGCGCTAAAGAAATTCTTCTTGATCGTGTTATTTCGGCAATCGTTGAAGTAGAGGACGTCATTTGGACGCTTAAAGCGACATTACGAGACGAAACAACGGAACCTTATGAAAAGTTGTGGAAGACGATAGCGCTTCAAGCGTTCGGCGCAATTTTTCGAAGCGATGTAAAACTCGTTCGTCGTTTATGGCCGTCGCTTCTCAAGAATCTTAAATCTGAGACTCTTCTCTATATACCGACTTCCCGCGGCGGCGATGCTAAAGCGATCGTCGAAGCACGTAGGCTTCAGCAAGTCGTTATGAGACTTCTTGGATACGCCCCAAGATTGGGATTGTTTAAGGAGACGTTTCAACTCATTGATTGCGTTCAAAAGATGGAGCAGAATCGCCTGTTGTCTGCTGGTTCAATTACCGAGTATGACAAACTGGTCGAAGGCGCAGTGCGCAATCTTACGGAAACTTTGTCGGAATCGTCCTCTGCTTGGGATTTAGAGGGTTCCGGGGTTTCTTCAACAGACGAGGCGCTTGTCTCTCTTTTGGATCGAACAATTAATGTCGTTTTGAACAATTGGCTTGAACACAGTCGTCAGATTCGGATATCCTCTGTTGAAAGTATAACGGCGGACCATATTTGGAACTCGTGTCGGAACTTTATCGAACGGTATGGCGCAGATCTTTTCACTCAGAGTTTTCTGCAATTCCGTAATCTTCGTGCGATATTGCACCAAGGGGCTGCGACATATTTAGCGTCGCTTATTCAGATGAAGCGGGACGATCGCGAGTTAGAATGCGGAGACGCTTTGGTTTCAGCGATTTTATCGAAGTCGCTAGATTTTGAAGAAGCCGCTAATATGTTAGAAACAATCCTTGAATGCGTGGGAGAGAATTATTCTGAGTATATTGACTATAATAGTACCACGACACGATCTGATCATGGCGAAAATCTGTACGTTCTCCTCGATTTTTTACGTGTTCTTTCCAGATATGAGAGGATTTCTTGGAACCTTAAACCTGTGTACTGGGCTCATGACGCGTTGATTCGTTCACGTAAAACTGCAGCCGAACTTTGGATGGAAAATATTAAAGGACAGAGTTCTTATCATGCCGCCAAGATTCTTTCCGCCTATGACGCGTTAAATAAACGCTATGGAATCTGGCTCCAGAATATCTATGAGCGACTTCACGAACAATTTGTCCGTCCTCTCGAGATCGCCCAGATGTGCGCTCTTGTTTTTGACGCGATTTCCGAAGTTCGAGCCAACGGAGAAGATAATCCTGTGTTCACTCAACTGGAAAGCATGATTGAAGCGTTTGCGTCTGAGACCAGCGGCGTTGGTTATGAACCTCCCGCTTGGCTTGAGGAACTTCAGGACGAGGTTACGTATGCACGTGTCGACGTCAAAGAAGATCAACGTCTGCGTGAACCTCAAGACGACCCCTTTGAGGTTCCCCCTTTTCCGATTAAACGCATGCGAATCAGCGACGTCGAATCCCAACTCAACGAGTTATAAAGAATTTTTTGCCCGATCAACTCTCAATTTTGACGAAGACTAACTTGTTAGAAGGTTTGCTTTGGGCGTGATTTACTGGACTTAGAATGTTTTTATGAGGTTTGGAGAAGGTTAAAAACGGTGTAGAAAATGAATATTTCTGGTGTGAAGGATTTTTCTCCAAACGAGTTGAATCGGAGGTTGGAGGAACAATATACCGAAATAGCTCGACTGGCAGGCTCGCTAGCCCACGAAGTTAAAAATCCCCTTTCGACGATCCGACTTAATGTAGGACTATTGGAAGAGGAAATTGAAGAACTTGAGGATGCTCCTGGCAAAAATCGAATTCTCAAGAGAATTGAAATCGTCAGGCGTGAGACGATACGGTTAGAAGAACTTCTCAATGAATTCCTCAATTTTACGAGAGCTGGCGATCTTGAATTATTACCGGTTGACGCGAATCAAGAACTTAAAGAGGTCGTCGAATTTTTTAAGCCGCAGGCGCACGCGGCGAACGTCGAGGTTGTCGAATATTATTCTAACGATTTACCGACGATTCGTATCGATAAACGTTCTTTTAATCGAGCCGTCCTTAATCTCTTGATTAATGCCCTTCAAGCGATAGTGGCAAAAGACAGCGACCAAGGTGGACGCGAAATACTCGTGAGAACTAGACCGTGTGGTTCAGAGGTTGCAATTGATCTTATAGATTCTGGTTGCGGAATGAGCGACGAGACGCTCAGTAAGATATTTGAACCGTTTTTCTCTACCAAGGTGGGCGGTACGGGGTTAGGGTTGCCAACGGTTCGTAAAATAGTCGAGTGTCATGGGGGGCGAATTGCTATTCAAAGCGAGGTTGATCGTGGTACGCAGTTCACACTGACATTTCCTACGATTCCAAGGATCGGATAAGGTCACAGGCCGTCAGCCTGTCTTTTGGTGGAAGCGTTAATCGTATCAGAAAACAACCGATTTTTTTAAAGCGTTTTTCAGTCTTTCCATATATTCACAACGTGGAATGTTCTTTCCTCCTAAACTTTCTGTGTGTGAGTTTAAGACTTGCAAATCAAAAAGAAGGAACCCTTTTTCTCTTAGGTGTAACAGTAGGTTGAAGAGCGCTATTTTGGAAGAGTCTGTTTCAATACTGAACATCGATTCGCCGGCAAAAAAGGCGTTAATCGCTACTCCATAAACTCCGCCAACCAATTTCCGACACGTTTGATGATTATTTAACGTCACGTTATCTCTTTCGACTAGCCAACATTCGACGCTATGCGCAAAACCTAATTCGAAAAGTTTACAGTAACCGCAAAAAAATTCTTTGTAAATCCAACCTGGCTCCTCTTGTCTTTTACCAGCAAGTGCACAGCCAAGCATGACTTCTGGAAATGCTTGATCAAATGTTACTTGAAGTCTCCCATTACGCATTTTTCTCTGAAGTCGCGAGGGAATATGGATATCGTCAAGCTCTATGATTCCTCGAGGATCGGGCGCGAACCAGCAGAGCGTGTCTCCTGCGTCGGCAAGACTTCGCAAAGAATCGTAACTGTATCCGTTCCAAGTAGAATTCCGGATTACCGGCGACAACGTTTTATACAGGAATCGCGTTGTTAACTCAATCAAGGCGTTTTCATCCGCTCGGTTAGCAATACTTGAGGGAAATTCTGAAGATTGCATAGTCCACGGAAAAATTCCATGAGTAAGCGCATCGAGAATGAGTTCTGGGACAACAAGACCGCCGCAAGCGAGTAATCCGTCGCTATCGGCTTGTGAAATTGGGGGAAAGACGCTTTTGCTAGGAATAAAGGCGCACATAACGACGACGCGATCCAAGTAGCGGGAAAGACAACTTATCGTCGCCTTTCCCGCAAACACAAGAAATAGAAATTCTGCGTCTACTGACGTTAAGAAACTTTACTGAACGCGTCCCAGAGCAGAACGTCTGTTTTGATCCCGTTAAAAAACGAGTCAAGATTAAATTTTTCGTTTGGAGAGTGGATAGCGTCGTCTTCCAAACCAAAGCCCATAAGAACTGTTTCAGCATTAAGTTTTTGACGAAGTTTGGCAACAATCGGAATCGACCCGCCATCTCGAACAAAACGAGGTTTAACCCCGTAAACATTTTCCAAAACTTTACTTGCGGCAACGACAAATTTGCCTGTGAGCGGCGCTACCATTCCGCCAGATCCCTGCTGGTACTCCAGTTCAACCTTAACGTCGGTTGGCACATGCGATTTGACGAAATCTTCAACGTTCTTGCGAATTTTTTCCGGATTCATATTCGGAACGGTACGAAAGGTAAACTTGGCGGAAGCCCAACTTGGAATGATTGTCTTTCCCCCTTCGCCCTGATAGCCGCTGGTTATGCCATTGACGTCGAAGGAAGGACGTGCGCCGCGCCTTTCTAGAACGGTGTATTCTTTTTCACCAAAACTAGACTCGATCCCGATTTGATTCTTCTCTTCTGCCGCATTGTAAGGGTTTTGAGCAAGGGCGTTTCGTTCAAGTTGCGTAATTGGTTCGACGTCGTCATAGAACTCAGGAATTTGAACCTTTCCATCCTCGTCAATCATCGCTGCTAGTAATTTGGCAAGAGCAATTGCCGGATTCCAGACAGAACCGCCATAAACCCCAGAGTGAAGATCTCGATTTGGTCCAGTTAGCTTGACTTCAAAGCTCATTACACCGCGCAAACCATAAGTAATTGCGGGGAGCCCTGGACCTGCCGCGGACGTGTCGCTAACTAGGAGGGCGTCACATGCCAGCAACTTACGATTCTCTTCTGAATCAAGAAATGTGGAAAGGGACGCGCTGCCAACTTCTTCTTCGCCTTCGAGAATGACCTTGATTTGAAGAGGAAAAGAACCGTTGAGAGCGAGGAAGGCTTGCATTCCACACAAATGAGCGCACCACTGCCCTTTATCGTCATTTGCCCCTCTGCAAAAGACCTTGTTGTCGCGAATAGTCGGCTCGAATGGAGGCGTAAACCACGCGTCGTCAGGTTCAGACGGCATGACGTCGTAATGTCCATAGAGCATAACAGTTGGAGCGTTAGGAACCGAGGGCGATTCGCCATAGACAAGCGGATTTCCATCAGTAGAAATCGTCCGGGCTGACATGCCAAGCTTTTCAGTTAGAAAGGAGACGAGCCAAGAGGCCGTTTTTTTCATGTCGTCTTTATGCTCTCTTTGTGCGCTTACGCTTGGAATGCGGAGGACTTCAAACCATTGCTTTAAAAAAGCATCCTTATTGTCGTCAATGTATTGTTGAATTTTGTCCATTGTAGCATGTCCTGATATTTTGATTAATCCTTTGGAACGGACGTCGAATTCAAGGAGGAGAAAGACGTTACACTGTAACTTGACATTACCCTGGCGGCCACGAGAAACCACGTCCGCCGATAAGGTGAAAATGAAGGTGAGGAACTGATTGACACGCGTTGACGCCGCAGTTTGAAACGACTCGGTAACCGTCTTCAGCAACGCCAAGACTTCGGGCGAGCTTTTGTATTACAACAAAAATATGACCGATCAGCGCTTCGTCTTTTACCGTTACGTCGTCAAGCGAGCGTAATTTCACCGTTTTGGGGATGACTAATACGTGAACGGGAGCTTGCGGAGAGACGTCATGAAAAGCCAGACAAAGATCATCTTCATAGATTATCCTAGCGGGTATTTCCTTGTCGATTATTCTTTTGAAAATAGTTTTTTCTTCGCTCATAACAGGTTACGATTATGGTAGTGGACGTGTGAAAAAATGGAGAAGTCGCTATTAATCCTAATCCGCGACGCCAAATTAAGTATACGCTAACGAATGGCGAAAACAACAAGGAACGCCGTCGTTTCGCTTTTTTCACATGTGTCTGATTATACAGCGAGAGCGTTGTAACCGAAGGATAAAACTTTTTTGAATTCTATCCTGCATGAAAAGCTATATATCGGATTTTCCTGAGGCAAAAGTTAGGAATCGAGTCCACGCCTCTTGGGTTCCTGGCGATATTTCACCCCAAAAGCAGTCCGACTTGGAACTGTTGTTAGGAAGCGGCACAGGAGTTCCAGTTGAAAAAAGGGCGCCAAGGACTGCGACTGCCACCGCGTCAAAAGAATCTTCTAAGAATCCATACTCCGATAATTGTCGAAATTCGCCTGGTTTAAACAAATCTGAGAGTCGAGAGAAGAGTAATCCGTTCTGCTTGGCTCCACCAGTTAATATGACGTCGAAAGGTTCTTTGAACAAGGGTTCATAATATTCAACGCTACTCTTTATTTGCTCTGCGATCCAATAAACCGACCCACAAAGCGCGTCAAGGGCAGAGAATTTTTGAGGAGCAGACTTGAGGGAATTATAATAGAATATTTCGTTCAAAACACTTGCGTTTGACGGGGTATAGTACCTTGGGGGAAGCTCATGATTTCCAATGGTTTGCCGCTGGAATCCGCCCCAGAATTCTAAAAGTTCGTTGGGACACTGTCCTTGCACGGAGAGACGTCCGCCGACGTCCACAAAAGATTTACCTTTTGTCGCCTCTGAAGTGAAAAGATTTAGTAACGAACCGCACGGAACTACCTCGTGAAAGAGCATGTCTTTCCATGAAGTTGACGTTTTAGACGAAGGCAGGTACGTCCAGCGGGCTGTTTCACCTAAATCAATTACAAGTCGGGCTTTAACGGGATCAGATAAAAGAATCCAATATGGAAAAGATAGAACGGAACATTCTTGATCTTTCGGAGACCATTCGTTAGGAAGGAGCGAAGAAATAACCGTCGTACCTGTATGCTTAGCGAGCGCAGCGCCGTCGCTCAGAGAATAGTAGCGTAAGCTTGATCCGTCGGAGTCGCTTATTAGATTAATTCCAGGATCGTTGACAGTTATGGCAATTATTTTATTTGGAGTGACGTCTGAGTCGGCGACGAGTTCTGATACCGCTTCTTTCTGTATCGTCGTCGTCATGGTCCGTAGGAGAGAAAGTCTGGCAAGTGTCGACACATCCTTATTCTTCTTCCCAACTTTAGACGACGATAGTTTGGGGAAGAATTGTTCTAGTTCAGAGAATTCGCCTGAGGAATGACGTTTTACAAAATCGACGTCTTGCTCGGCTCTAATTACTTCTAACGTTTCCTCATAGAATTCTGCAAGTTCGTTTGGAAGGTCGAAAGAAACGCTCTTTAAAAGTGTAAGCGACGATCCAGAACAAGCGCTATTACACTCTATGATTGCGGTCTCAAGCTTACGCGTGACGGAAGAAATATGGACGCCGATAAAAAAGCGACTAACGCCAGAATGCTGGTCGTTACTCTTTTTGAATGAAAACATTTTCTGTTTCTCGGTCAGTAAAATGTGATTTTAAAACGCTGTATTTTTCGAATTGCAAATCAACTCAAAGTCTCGATGAACATCCCGTGATTTGCCATGTTATCTCAAGTGAAGCGGCGTCTTTATGTCCATGATATCTTCAGGGTGCAAAAGTTCCGCTGCCCGAATATTTCGAGGTTTCCTTGGACTGGATTAACGATTTCTAGCTATTTAGCTTGTAACTTGAGTGTCCCTAGATGTATTTTTGACAATCAGTGGATCAGACAACGGCGAGGGGGCGACGAAACTGGGACAACAGAAATCGAGGAAGATGCAACTGAATCGCATCTTCCTCGACTGTTTCAATCAAGAATGGATTAAATTCATGATTTTAGGTTGCCAAAAACAACTGACGTCGAATCGGCGGTCTTGCTTTTTCGCGGTTTCTTTTTACTTGATTCTTTGGCGTGCGGTTTAACAACTAACATATTGCGACCGGTTTCTTTGCTGAGAACCACACCCTCTACGAATTTTTCAAATATTTTAAGGTCGAGCGCCGTTGCCGATTGTTTTGCTTCTGGATGGAACTGAACTCCAAACGCGAACCAATCTTCCATGCACGATTCAATCGCTTCGATTACAGGATCTCCGCCACGAGTTTCATCGTCTGTCGAAGCCTTCATGTCTGCGAGTCCAGGACACCTTGCGGTGACGACGAAGCCGGAAGCTACGTCGTCGATTGCCATATGATGACGACTGTTGACGCGAACGTCATTATCGCCGTAAACGGAGGCAAGGAGAGATCCTTTCTCAACAATGAGTCTGTGACGAAGCGTATAATCAGAATTAGAGTCGCGGTGAAGCAAAGCGCGCGGAAGATCTTCCGGAATATGATAAAAAAGTGAACCGCCTTGAGAAACGTTGAGGAGTTGCATCCCGACTCCAATTCCCATGACTGGAATCCGACGGCTCGCGACTTCTTTCATGAGGGCACGATCAAAGTTTTCGCGACGTTCCGACATCATACGGACGGAAGTGTGAATTTTGTAATGGTCGTTATTGGGATTAAGATCGGGACCGCCGATGAAAAGAACGCCGTCAACCTTGTTGAGAAGCTCAGGAATAAGCTCGAGTTTATCGACAGGCGGAAGGAGAACAGGAATTCCGCCGGCGTTGACAATAGCGTCGATATAGTCGTAAGAAATGTAATTAAACTCTGGCACGCCGTTACAAGCAGGTTTGTTTTCGACGTTGATTCCAATAACGGGAGAGAAAGAAGGGTTGTTCATGCGACATGCACTCCAAAAGAAGCGCGCGTCCTAACCTACATAAAGGCGTTCAGTGAAAACGCACTTGGGAAAACAGCGAACTAAGCTCCCCCAAAATGACCCCGTCGTAAGTAACAACAGAGCCATGGGGCCTTGACCGTCAAAGAGAAGGTTTGGATTCGAAAGGTTCCAAACGAACAATACTCCAAAACTGATTCCGAGGTTTTGCGAATGCTAAAACCTCGACCTAGTTTACAGGAACACGCCGTTCACGTAATATGGGGTAAACGATCTCGACGTGACCAACCACGCTATAATCTCGAATTGCCGACTATCACGACAATGCAGTAGATTAGGGAAAACAATTCTCAAACAAACGAAAGTACGAGGCACGCTCGTTTGAGACCGCGCTGTTTTCAGGTAGGAACTCATCGATCCTCTTTTGCGTCGCGCCATGACGCTCGAGAATGCGTGATTCTGTACCCGAGGGGTTAAAACATCGCTTCAGTCTTTTCTGAAACGTGGAATGCAAGCGTTCGTAATATAAACTTTTTTCACAGGTTTAGCAAGGAAAAAATACTATTTAGGATATTTTTCTTTAAAGATACTAGATGTGTGATAAATTGATAATTTTTATGTTGTTTATATTGTCTATTTTACTTGTATTGTGTGTTCTGTCGGCCTCGTTGATTCTTTTCATGACTAACTTTAGAGACTATGGAATGACAAAGCAACGTCGTGAAAACGTCTAATTGCAGAACGTAGTTATCACGCTTACACTGAATAAGATTGATTTTACTGCACGACGCTTCGATTAATTTGTTTTTGTATCCATTCCTCGAGTTCATCCCAGTCTACAGGGGGAAGATCTCCTCGTTCTGGACGAAGTTTTTCAGCTCCCTTGATATACACGTGCTTAATTTCATTTGCACTTTTTTCGGTGTTCCAATGAATTAAGATACGAAGACATTTTCTCATAGCGCCAGGAGTTTCGAGTTCATGAAAACACATCAGCGCGACGTCAAACCAGTTGAACTGACGGGCTGCAACTGCCGGGAATGTTGCGTCTAGGTCAGAAGTTGTTGAAAAGATAGCGCTTGCAACGTCTTCTTGTTCAATCCCGTTTAGTCGGATTATAAGCGCCAATAATTCTCGCGTCCCCTTAAGTATCGCCTCTGGCGTATTTTCTTCAATGATTGTTGCTCCTCGAATTCCTCGACAAACTTTTATGGGCGTCGAATTATCTAGCGTCATATAAGGTTCTCCTCGTCAAGTAGGGCGACTTTGTTTAAAAGTTACCGCTTACTTCGTAAACACGTGGTATTACATATGCTGTCTGACGATTTCTGTTATTCTGCTTTCCATTGAGTTTTCAAGCATACAGCGTAGGGTGACAGGGCGCAATACCCATTTTGGGTTCTTCTGTTCAAGATTTAAGGTTTTTGGAAGAAAGAGAAGAAAGGTCGTTTAATAACCAACTATACATGCCTTTCGAACCTAACCCTCTTTTCTATCGACGCCTTGGCGGTGGTGGTTTAAGTTGTAAAATACGGGCGTTAGTAACCGTTGACGAACTTTGAGATACTGTCTTATGAGAAAGGCTTCAAAATGGGGTTGATTTTTGATATGGACGGCGTGTTAGTCGATAGTAACGCCGCACATCTTGCTAGTTGGTTAAAAATTGCCGCGGAAGACGGCGTTGTCTTTTCCGAGGAGACCTTCTGGAAAACATTCGGAATGACGTCGGAGTACATCGTCGAACATTTCTGGGAAGGTCCAACGTCTCCATCAGAGGTTGCTCGCATTGTTGAGCGCAAGGAAACGGCTTTTCGTGAGAGTATCGTAGAGCATGTTAAACCAATCGATGGAGCGGTAACTTTTGTTCGCTTTTTGTCTAAGGCACATGTTCCTATTGCCGTCGGTTCGTCAGCTCCTCGTATAAATGTTGAATACGTGCTTAATTGGTTGGGAATCCGTGACTTTTTCGGCAATTGCGTCGTTGCCGGCGACGAGGTCAAATTTGGCAAACCTGCGCCTGACATTTTTCTTTTATGTGCAAAAAAACTTGGAAAAGAACCGAAACAGTGTGTTGTAATCGACGATTCGCGAAGTGGCGTCAACGCCGGAAAGGCGGCAGGGATGACAACGATTGGCTTTTTCAGTATGGGACATTCTTGCGACGAATATGAGAAAGCTGATTTTCTTGTTCGGAATTTTGAGGAGGTGCGGGAGATTATCGACCTTGAGTCGCTAGTAAGTTGATTCTTTGATTTGTTTTCAATTCTAGTTGAACAATTAGACGACCTGCTTAGTAATACGCGTAAAGTAATCCTTTTTTGATTTATGGACGACACAATGAAGTATTCTATCGGAATTGATCTTGGGACTACGAACTCAGAACTAGCTTATTGTCTCTTACCCGATGATGGACAAACAGATTTATCCCCTGAAATCTTTAAAATCCCGCAATTTGTCGATACTTCAATTGTTGAGTCTCGTCCTGCTCTTCCTTCCTTTCTCTACGTGGGCCCAGAAGAGGAACGTGCTTCTTCAAATTGGACGCTTCCATGGGATTCTATTTCTTCTGGAATAGGCGATGACGTCAAAGAAAGCGTACAAGAAGAGGCTGGCGGGAATTCTTCTCGCGATAGGACCGCTAAGCGTGCCAAAGGTCTATTCAAAAAATTATTCGGACTCAATTCCTCGTCTGAGGATCAGACGAGTGGAATTTCCAACCCGGACGCGCTCTATCTTGTTGGGGAAATTGCAAGTCGTCTTGCGGCTGATTATCCTGAACGAGTTATTTCATCCGCCAAATCATGGCTGACCTGCGCTCGTCTTGATAGACGGCAACCGATTTTGCCATGGAATGCCCCTGGCGCTGTCTCAAAGGTTTCTCCAGTGGAGGCGTCGCGTCGTTATCTTCGTCATCTCGTTCTAGCATGGGATAATGCTTTTCCAGAATCCCCCATCTTTGATCAGCAGGTTGTTTTGACCGTTCCCGCTTCCTTTGACGAAAGCGCTCGGGAATTGACTCGTGAGGCGGCCGGCCTTGCGGGATTAAATCTTGACACGCTCCTCTTTCTGGAAGAACCCCAGGCTGCTCTTTATTCCTGGCTTGCCCAAATGGGGGCGTCATGGCGTAAGAAACTCAAGATTGACGACGTCGTTTTAGTATGCGACGTAGGGGGAGGGACGACGGATCTTTCCCTTATTCGAGTCGAAGAGGAGAATGGGGAGTTGGTTTTACGTCGTTTGGCCGTTGGCAACCGACTCTTGCTTGGCGGGGACAATATCGATTTGGCTCTGGCGCACCACGCCTCTGAGCTTTTTGCAGAGCAGGGCGTAAAACTTAATCCGTGGCAATCTACGGCGCTCTGGCGACAATGTCGTGAAGCCAAGGAATCTTTACTCAAAGCCGAGGGGGACGACGAAACTTTCAAAATTTCTATTCTTGGTCGTTCTAGTAAACTGATTGGCGAGTCGACGTCGATTTTTTTCCCGAAAAAAGACGCTGTTTCCATTGCACTTGACGGTTTTTTCCCATTCTGTGCGCTTACAGATCGTCCAAGACGTCGTTCGAGCCTAGGGTTACGTGAAACAGGTTTGCCCTATGAAGCTGACCCCGCAATATCTAAGCATGTCGCGGCATTTCTTTGTTCACGAACGGGCGGACAAGATATGTCGGATACGGTTAAACCGACTCGGTTCCTTCTTAATGGCGGCGTTTTCAATTCAAATATTATTGCGTCGCGTTTTCAGCAACAACTTGAACAATGGTTCCCCGAGGCGAAACCGACGAATCTGCACCCAACAGCGGAACTCGAAAGCGCCGTTGCGCGTGGAGCCTCTTTTTATGGCGCGGCAAAACTTGGCAACGGCGTTCGTATTCGTAGCGCTTCAGCCCGATCTTACTATGTTGGTATTGAGACTGCCGCGCCCGCGATTCCTGGGGTTCCACAACCTCTTAAAGCTCTTTGTGTCGCGCCTATGGGAATGGAAGAAGGGTCCGAACTTGACGTTCCCTCCGACCCCTTCGAACTTATTGTCGGCGAACCTGCGACATTCCGTTTTTTTTCTTCGACGTCACGACCTTCAGACCAGCCCGGTTCTTTCATAGATTGGTTCGAACCTGCGGGCCAAGACGGTGAAAGTGAAGACGTTGAATTGCAGGAAACTGATCCGATCGAAACCAGATTTGACGCAGATTCTGAAATCGGCACGCTCCAAAATGGCGGGCCTGAGTATGTCGCCGTTCATTTTCGATCAAAGATTACTGAATTAGGGACTATGGAGATATGGTGTGACGAGATTGAGGGGAAGGGAAGTTGGAAGCTAGAGTTTAACGTTCGGGATGAACAATATGAATTTTAAGTTTTTCATTGTGGGAAATTGTCCATTTTGATTCCTTCCATCCAATTGAATCTGGAAAGAATTCGTGATTTGTATACAATAAGGTCGGGCCGTCTGACCTGTTTGCGGACGCAGATGAGCGTCGTCTGACACGGTCTGATTCGGAGTACATGAGGAAGATAAAATTCTCTGGAGAGAACAATGGGTTACGGTTATGTAGTTGATGTAGCGGCTGTTGACAGACCGGGTATTGTGGCTGGCGTGAGCACCGTTATTGCTCGACTTAACGGTAATATCGAATCCTGTAGTCAGACCGTTTTGGACGGATATTTTACGCTGATTTTGACCTTTTCAACTTCCGAAGAGTATGATCCAGACGACCTCAAAAAGTTAATTCTTGAAGAGAAAGGACTTGAGGGGTGTCAAGCGATTGTTTTCCAAAGTTCGGACGACGTCCGCCCAAACTTTGGTTCGAATGCCAATACCTACGTGATTTCGGCATTTGGAAGGGACTGCGAAGGGGTGGTTTCTCAGTTCACGCGATATCTCGGAAGTAAAGACGTTAATATTGTCGATCTTTACGCTAACATCACAAAAGACGGGCAGTTTGTTTTAATTTGTCAGGTTGAAATCGACCCTGAATTGGATTTGAAAAACATCCAGTTTGATCTCGAGGCATTGGGCGAGCAGGCTGGATTTACTGTTCGTATTCAACACAACAATGTTTTTGTTGCTACAAATCAAATTCGTCTCGACCGTTGAACGTTATGACGTCGGGTGGAGGGCATATGAGTAATCAAAATGACGCTTCTGAATCTCGACAACGTCAAATGGAGCGAATGCAGAAAGATCGATTCATTTGCGATGTTGTCGGGATTAAACTGACTGACGCCGGCGAGGGATTGGCAACAGCGGAGTTGACGCTCACTCCGATGCACCTCAATGGGGTTGGTATTTGTCAAGGCGGCGTTCTTTTTTCAATTGCGGACTACGCGCTCGCCGCCGCATTCAACTACACTGAAGATTCCGTCTTGTCTCTAGACGTTTCGATTAGCTACTGCAGATCGGCGAAGACTGGCAAAATTATCGCGCGTGCGCACGAAACGTCCCGCACGCGTTCAACAGCGCTGGGCGACGTTGTTGTAACGGACGAATCGGGAACAGTTTTGGCGTATGCTCATGGTCGTGGTTTTGTTCTTAACGCTCGATAAAAAGAGATGTTAGATAGAGGAATAATTACTAAGGAGTCCGAGAGGGCCCCCTTCACGGCAGTTATTTGCGATTGCCTTTGAGGTTGAATATAGTTAGCGCGGGCGTCTGCGCATGATCTTTGAACGGTTTTAAACAGTTAACAAACATAAACGACACACTGTGCGAAAGGACGATGCATGGATCCTCAGGTTAAGCGAGCGTTGGTTAGCGTCAGCGACAAGATGGGGCTTACTGATTTTGCGAAAGGTCTTGTAGCGGCTGGAGTCCAGATTTTCAGTACAGGGGGGACGAAGCGCCATCTGGAAGCAAATGGAGTTCCCGTTACGGACGTCGCTGATTACACAGGTTTTCCTGAAATGATGGGCGGTCGTCTAAAGACTTTGCATCCTAAAGTCCATGGCGGCATTCTTTGCCGCCGCGATGACGAGGACGATATGAAGTCGGCGGGCGAGCATGGAATCGAGCCGTTTGAACTTGTTGTGGTTAACCTTTATCCTTTCGAGGCAACCGTTGCGAGGGAAAATGTTACGGATGAAGAAGCAATTGAAAATATTGACATCGGCGGACCGACGATGGTTCGAGCTGCGGCGAAGAATCATCGGTTTGTAGGCGTGGTCACCGCCCCTTCTCAATACGCTCACGTTCTCGAGCAGATTCAGAAGAACGGTTCGCTTACCCTTCAA
Organism: uncultured Planctomycetaceae bacterium; assembly: GCA_946408825.1. Taxonomy (GTDB): domain Bacteria; phylum Planctomycetota; class Planctomycetia; order Pirellulales; family Thermoguttaceae; genus RUG369. The sequence goes on along the minus strand of CAMJTU010000011.1, from coordinate 85,735 downwards.
ATGCGGCGTAGCTTAGCTCGTGACGCGTTTGCTCATACTGCAGCTTATGACGCCGCCATTGCGCGCTATTTTGCCGAGCATGACGGCGCTTCAGTCTTTCCTGAAACAATTTCCTCCTCTCTTAAGCGCGTATCCGAACTACGATATGGCGAAAACCCACATCAACGAGCGGCATTGTATGTGGATTCTAAATACAAGGACGTCTCTGCTGTTTCAGCGAGACAATTGAACGGGAAAGAGTTATCTTACAACAACTATCTTGATTTGGATGCGGCTTTGGCTATGTGCCGTTCTTTCGAACGACCTGCCGCAGCTGTTCTGAAACATAATAATCCCTGTGGCGCAGCCGTTGCCGACACGCTTGAAGACGCCGTTCGTAAGGGTATGGAAGGCGACCCGCTTAGCGCTTTCGGGTCTATTATTGGCGTAAATCGCGAGCTTGACGAGGCGAGCGCGAACTATCTTGCGCGTCCAGGTCTTTTTGTAGAGGCTATTATTGCTCCTTCCTTTTCTCCAAAGGCCCTGGAGATTTTGACGACGATTCCAAAGTGGCATGCCAACGTTCGTCTACTTGAGTGCGGCGGTACGAAATTTGATCCCTCTTTACCTTGTTGGAGTCTTCGTCCTCTCGCCGGCGGAGCTCTTCTCCAAGACGCTGACGTAGGCGTAGATTCTGAGGAAGATTGGCGCGTTGTTACAGATAAGGTTCCGACCGACGACGAGTTGAAGGATTTACGTTTTGCTTGGGCGATGGTACGACATGTCAAATCAAACGCGATCGTTCTGGTCAAGGATGAAATGCTTGTCGGCGTAGGCGCTGGTCAGATGAGTCGTGTTGATTCGGTTGAGATCTCAGTGAAGAAAGCAGGCGAACGTGCGATTGGTTCTGTATTGGCCTCTGACGCGTTCTTTCCTTTCGCCGACGGAGTACAAGCGGCAAAGGGAGTCGTCGCCGTTGTTCAACCTGGCGGTTCAAAGCGTGATCAAGAAGTTATTGACGCATGTAATGAACTTGGTTTAGCGATGATTTTTACTGGACGGCGTCACTTCCGCCATTGATTTTCTCAGCAGTTTTCTCTGCGAAGATTGCTTAAGATATGGAAGGTTCCAGCGTTCTGTTTTAGACGCTGGAACTTTTTGATTCGTAAGAATTTGTCGAGGTTGGGGCGGCGATGAAGTCTTAGCGTCTATCGTATGAGTCGTTAAGAATTAACTCACGTTTCATTTTTCCTTGAATCGACGTCGCAAGTACGATTTGTGATTTTATCTCGCTTTCATTTTTCAGAACTTTTCCGCGGTTTTTCCCTCGAGGTGGACAATGAACAACGTTGACATAGCTGAAGTTGTTGAACAGACGGCGCTTCTGCTTTCCTATCGAGAGGGGGCCTCTTTTTTTACAGACGAGCTTCGTGAAATGGCTCGCTTGCTTCGTTTGTTTGAGATTCCTCTCGAGAACTATGCTTCGTTGGATTTGGGAAATAAGCACGAGGTACAGGAACTTGAGTCTATGCTTGAATATTGGCGACAGAGTTTTTCTCCTGACGCTGTTTGGAACTTACGTGAAATTATACTGACGGGTTCCAATCCTATTCGAGATAAACTTCTGAACGAGACGTCTCCCAGCGTAATCCGTTTGATGAAGATTAAATCGCTCCCTATAGAGGCGATTGGTTTTATCCGTAGTTCTCTGGGAATCCGTAATGTCGAACAGCTTAAACAAGCATGTAGATCCAGCGTTCTTTCACAGTCGAACGCTTTTACGGAGCAAGAAGAACTGGATATTTTTGAAGATATCGTAAAGATTGAGAAAAGTGTTTCTACAAAAGTCGATCCAGTTTCCGACGAGCCGTCCGGCGGTGAAATTCTCGCCTATTTTAGAGCCGAATCGTTCGATGTTTACGATTCTGAAACGATGTTTTGGGCAAACGCGGACGCTCTTGCCGACGTTATTTTGGCGTCGTTGCAGGAAGAACTTAAAACGAAAACTACGAAATTAGTCGGCGATCTCGACGTAAAAGATACAATTTTTGAGGTTCGAGATCACGCGCTTGGGGTCGTCGGAAGATTTAAGCGTTTTTTCACGTCGCGTTCAGATCCTCGATACCGGCAGATGCTCGAAGAAGCGGAGGAACGCACACGAGAGCAGATGCAAAGGCGGGCCGTCGCCGAAATGGCGACGCAACGCGAGTCGGCCGTTAACGCGTCGCTTGAGATCGTTAAAGTTGGCGCGGTTCGGCGATGTGAACCTGCCACGGCGCAACTTGATTTTTTAATTAAAACGGACGATACGGAAATAGCTTTTGAACGTGTTAAAAAATCGAGATTTGTCAAAGAGGTTTTGGTTGAGCAGGGACGTAGGCTTACCGTATCTCTCCGACCTGATTTTTTTACGTTGCCTTATAATAAACGGTTGACGCCGCCCGCGACATTGAATTTTTATACTGCGTCGGAACTTACTTTTGGCACAGTAGAGACGTTGTTGACTTCTTCTCGTGATCATTGGCAGAGGTTGACCAACCTTGCGGAAAACAAAGGTTGGAATTTGACCCCGCTAGGGCTCTATAACGGCATGCATCGTATTTCCTCGAGAACTTCTGAACGTCTATACAATAAACTGGATCTTCCATATGTTCCTGTAGAGTTACGTGACGAATCAGTTGTTCAGCGCTGGATTGACGACGGAAGCCCTGAACTTGTTCGGATTGAGGATATTCGTTCCGATCTTCATATTCATTCCACATTTTCTGACGGAACTGATGAAATTCCTGAGATCGTCGCCAGAGCTCGTTCTTTAGGATATGGCTTTATAGCGCTTACGGATCATACGAAAAATTGTGCTGTTGGCAACGGTATGACCGAGGGGGAAACCCTTAACGCATGGGAGGTGGTCGATTCGATTAATGACGAGATGAAGCGCGCTGGAATTTCATTTGTTATTCTGAAGGGTGCAGAGGTTGACATTCTTGAGAAAGGCGGTCTTGATTTTTCTGACGAAACTTTATCTCAAGCTGATTGGATTGTCGCCAGTATTCATTTTGGTAAAATCCAGTCTCAGAGTCAGCTTCACCGTCGTTATATGGACGCGTTTCAGAATCCATATGTCGACGTCATCGCTCATCCTACTCAGCGTGTGATAGGGCTAGATCCGCCTATGGAAGTCGATATCGATTTTCTTTGCGAGAACGCTTTAAAATTCGGTAAATTCTTGGAGTTAAACGCTCAACCTAGACGCCTTGATCTTGATTCAAAATACCTTATAAAAGCGAAGGAATATGGGGTTCCTGTAGTGATTAATACAGACGCTCACGCGGCTAACCAATTGGAATACATTAGGTTTGGCGTTCAACAAGCGCGCAGAGCCGGATTTACTCGTGGGGATGTGCTTAACGTTTCAAATCTCGAGGTGTTCTTGAAACGTCGACGTGCTTTCAAATCCGGCGTGCCTCTCGAAAATAACAAATGAGTTAAATAGATTTGGAATATAAACTTTTGTTTTAATCCGTTGAGTAGGAAGGGCGACTTGATGCTTCTAAATAATATTCTTAAAAATACAGGGCGTTTATGTGTGCTGGGCGTCATTGTTGCTGGGCCTTGGCGAAACGGAGCATTTGAGCCGCTTTATTTGCGCGCCTTAATCTTTTTGACTATAGCTAGCGCCGTGTTGGCGCTGGCGACTCTTTGGACTACCCCTTCGCGTGAGCGAAAGCTTAATTCCTATTGGTCGGCAATCCTTATTGCCGTTCCTCTACTTTTGGGGTTAGGGTTGGGCGTCATTCAGGCTGTTCCACTATCTGATTCAGTTCTCGCAAAATTTTCGCCCCGTATTCTAGAAATGAGAGAATTGATTCTCCCTCCGGAGACGACGCTTGATCTTGACGCCATCCATGATGAAAACGGTTCTGCTCTTTTCAGAGAGGAATCTGCTGGCTTGGCTGAACTTTCTGAAAAAACGCGTGTCTTTAACGGGCTGGTTATTCCATACGACGACGATGAATCGCCTGACTTTGCCGAATCCTTGCTGATCGACGCGGCAGTTGAAAACACTTTTCTTCCAAAAGATAAACGGGGATTATTGGAAGAATGGGGACACACGATTAGCGTCTCGCCTGTGTTGACGCGTCAGATATTGCCAATGTTTTGGGCCGCGTTTTTACTTTTTTTGTCTTCCTCCGTTCTCTTCAACACGCCTGCCTCGCGTATTGTTCTTTTTAAAACAGTCGTATTTACCGGATTTGTATTTGCCCTCGCATGTGTCGCATTGAAAGCTAATCCTGATTCGCTAGACTGCGAAAAGTATAATTATTGGTGGCTTACAGACGCCCAAAGTCTTACAGTGACGGAGGGCAGTAGCTTCGGGACATATGTCAACAAGAATGCGGCTGGCGGATATCTCGTTCTATGCTTTTGTATTTGTTTGTTTTTTGTCGCGCACGAGTTCATGTCTGTCGCAAGAATGATGAATAAGGAACGTCGGCATGAACCCCTTAAAGAAGGAGAAGACTCTATATACGAAAAGACTCGCGAGCCTCTGTGGAAGGTTATTCTTGGCGACTTTTTCGAACTATTCAATCGTCGCTTGGCCTTTTGGCTTGGGGTATTAGGGTTTCTTTATGCTGCAATTCTCGCTTCGCTTTCACGAGGAGCGTCGGTGGCTGCGACATTAGCCCTTTTATGGATGTTTATTTTTGTTTCGGGACGCAAGGAGACGCGTCGTTTTTGGTATGTGCCTCTTGCAACGTTCGTCGTCGCGGTAGCCTCGCTTGTCGGCGTGTGTATGTACGATAATGTCGATGAACGAATGTCAACGATGATAGAGGAGGACGTCCAGGGACAAACCGCTATTGAAAGAGACTCTCGTTGGAAAAATTGGGAAGGAGCGTTAGAAGGTTCTCGAGACTATCCGTGGTTTGGGGCCGGTCTGGGAACGTACCGTATTGCCGATTATCCCTACGATAAGGCGACTTCGAGGGGCGTTATCTTTAGGTATGCGGAAAATTCTTTTGTCCAAACCCTCTTAGAAATGGGCCGGGTTGGGGCAATTCTTTTCATTCTCGTGTATGTTTTACTTCTCGGCGTCCTAGGTCGCTTTTTGAACGGTTCCCATAGCGTTGAAACGACTGCGTTCGCAATAGCCGGAACTTCGTTGCTTGTTGGGCAGATTATTTCGTCGTCCGTTGATTTTGGTATTTATCTTCCCGCCAATCTCTTCTTGTTTTCCCTCCTTTGTGGCGCTTGTGTCGGCCGTCAAAATAGGCATTTATTTGAGAGCCTAAACAAAGCCTCGCTAGATAGAGGAAAAGCGACGAACGCTTTTCGCAAAATCAACGGGTTAGAACGTTCTGAGCGCTTAGGACTTCTCGTTTTCTCAATCATCCTTCTAGCGACGACCGCTCTGGGCGTGGCGCCGGCCTTACGAGAGAATGCAGATTACAACGCTCGTCGTAATTTGCTCAAAAGAGTAGATATTCCTGAAGAGCGGTTTTGCGACATGGCGCCAAGTTCAATAGACGGTCTGATAAGGGATCTGCGGAATTTCACCCTCCATCGCGACGATAGCGAAGATGTTCGCGGCGCTTTGGCTAAACTTGAAATCGTCCGCTTCCGACTTCAGTATGGCGCTTTTCTTAAAGAAAACCAACAGGACGCTTCTCCTGAAAGGATATGGGAACAGACGCAACCTGAACGGTTCTTAACCTTTTTCTTAGATAGTCAGTGGAGCGGACTTCGTATTCCCACAGAGAGGACGAGGAACAATAGTTTCATTCTCGAGTCGTTTCCAGAAGCTGTCGCCGATTTATTGGCGGCTCGACGAATTTTGCCCTTAAACGCGCGAAATTATTCATCGCTTCTAGCGTTGCTTCCTCTTTGCTCCGATATGACTTGGGAAGAGGAACGAGAACTTGCCGAATTATATATGCGACGTGCAGCTTCGTTGGGGCCCTTTGATTGTAATAATCTTTTAGTTTCAGGATATCGTCTTGGCGCCTTTAAGCTTTGGGGGTTGGAGCAACGTTTTCTTAGGAAGACTGCCGAAAATAATCCTCAATATTCGCCGGAAATATTGAAAATTTTAGGCGATAGCATGCCAGACACGGTTCTTAAAAGTATTCTCCAAGAGGCCGTTCCTGACGACCCCCAAGGACTTTGTCTTGCGACTGTTTCTCTTTTTGGACGGAAAGAAACGCACGTTTATAAAGCTATGGAACAAAAAGCACGGAAATATTTTACCGAAGCTCCTGACGAAGAACGGGACGCGTACTTTTATTTCTGGGCTGGACGTTTTTATAGTAGCATGAAGGAGTATGAACTTGCACAAGAAATGCTAGGGAAAGCTTACGAACTTGACTCGACAAACGACGACGCGTTCTTCCTTCGCGCTCAGATTCTTTGTGATCATTCGTCTCTGTTGGAAAAAGATAAAGAATGTGTCGAAATGCTAGAAGAGTATTGTAAGTCTCATCGTGGTCAAAAGAACTGGCGAGCGAGTGAATTATTGGAAAAAGCTCGTACGAACCTTAAGCGTAATAACGCACGTGAAGATGCACGAGCGCGTATTCTGAAAGAACGTGAGCAAGACGAAAGAATTAAGAAAGAAATACGTGAGGAGCGGAACATGTCTAACGTCGACGTTAACGACGTTTCGAAATCAGATATGCGTTCGGATGACGATCGTTCTGAGTCTAGTAATGACGAGGTGTTTGACAATAATTGAGTATCTACATTCTAGGGGCTACGTTTCTGTTGTTTTTGACTCCCGCCTTTTTTATAATCCAGAGGTTGGCGACGTCCAATGCTTTCGGTTGAAGCTTTATGATAAAAGATATCCCTCTGTTTGCCGTAGATGTTGGCAATACGCGTACGAAGGTTGGTTTTTGGGCGACTCCTGATTACGAAGCTTTGCAAAGACCGAAGGAGTTATCCGTTCCTATCTGTGACGACGAGACGTCTGATCCGTCGCCAGTTTGCGACGGCGTCATAGAGTGGCTTCAAAAGAGTTCTGGAATCAGCGAGCGTCCTAGCATGTGGCTTGTTTCCAGCGTCAATAAGCAAAAGACTAGCGAACTAGAGAAACGTGTTAGAGCATTGAGACCAAGAGACTCCTTTGTCAACTTGGCGCTTAGAGACGTTCCTATTCAAGTTGAGTATGACAATCCTAGTAAATTAGGTCTGGATAGAGCTATTGCCGCGTATTCCGCCCTCTATTTGTTTAAAAACAGAACCCCTTTTTTGGTTGTTGACGTTGGCACAGCCGCCACAATTGATTATGTTGATTGGCGGGGCGTCTTTTGCGGAGGCGCCATATTGCCGGGACCTAAGTTGACGGTAGAGGCTCTTAATGCAAAAACCTCGCAACTGCCACTCCTTTCTGACGCTGATATATTAGGAGCTTCAGACTGTTTTGAGAGGAAGGGCGACCGTGTTTTGGTTTATCCCGCGACTGACACACAAAGGGCAATCAGACTTGGCGTTGTTTATTCGCTCGTCGGCGCGATCATGTCGTTTTTTTGGTCTGTGAGGCGACGACTTATCCTTAATGGAGTGAATCCGGAAGTTTTGACGCTTGTGCTTGCCGGAGGCGACGCTGAAATGACAAAAGATAGCCTTTTGGCAGGTTTTAACGAGCTAGGTTGTAACCTTGGAACGACCATTCTCGCCCCGAGAATATATGTTGAGCCGAGACTTGTTCTTAATGGGGTGTTCCGCATAGCCGCTCGTCGTGTAGGTCTAAGAGATACAGGAAACATCGACGAGATTTAGACATGCGTAAACGAGGTTTTGAATGAGCGAACTTACTGATTCGGTCGCCGCGACCATGAGGGAATTTGAAAAGCTTCCTGGAATTGGTAAAAAATCAGCGGAGCGAATAGTATACCATCTTCTTCATGTTTCTAGAGAGGAAGCGACGTCCCTTGCGGATGCGATTCGGACGATGAAGGAGAACGTGCGGTATTGTAAGCGTTGCTACAATCTGGCGGAGAACGATCTATGTGAAGTCTGCCAAGATCCTCAGCGCGATCAGTCCCTTCTTTGTGTTGTAGAACAGCCTCGGGATTTGATTGCGCTGGAAAAAACGGGTCGTTATCGTGGACTTTATCATGTTCTTCTCGGACGGGTGTCTCCTCTTGACGGGGTGAGTTCTGACCAGCTTACGATAGACGCGTTGACAAAGCGCGTCAAATCGGGCAATTTTAAAGAAATTATTATGGCGACGAATCCCACCGTGGAAGGCGACGGAACTGCTCTGACAATTATGAGTCGTTTGGATGGAATTCCTGTGAAAATCACGCGTCTTGCTCGTGGTATAACGACGGGTAGCGCGCTTGAATTCGCAAATAATGAGATGCTTTCCGACGCGATTTCCTGTCGTCAAGAATTTGACGTTTTGGAGAATTGACAGTTCGAGTTATAAATCTCCATTAGGGCGTTCTTAGTGGACGGGAGACGACGAGTCGGGAAGAGTTTAAACATTCTAACGTGTCAATTGACTTTGTGTTCAAACTAGAAATGAAAAGTTGAGGATAAGACAATGGCGAAAAAGTCTAGCGATCCTTCGGGTGCAGATACTAGTTCTTCTAAAAAGCAGAAGAAACTTTCAAAGATTCAGCAACTTTACGACAAGAACCCCGACCTGAAGATAGCCGTCGATCAGATTGAAAAAATGTATGGACAGGGGGCTATCATGCCGTTAGGGCTCGATCGTGCGCCGAGTCTCGACGGAATTTCAACGGGGTGTCTTTCTCTTGATCTCGCGCTTGGAGGGCGTGGAATTCCACGCGGGCGAATTGTCGAAATTTTCGGTCCCGAATCAAGCGGCAAGACGACGTTAACACTTCACATCGTCTCGCAAGCTCAGAAATCTGGCGGCGTCGCTGCGTTTATTGACGCAGAACATGCGTTTGATCCGAGCTGGGCAAAACGTATCGGCATTGATCTCGAGTCGCTTCTTGTCAGTCAGCCAAGTAGTGGCGAGGAGGCGATGCGTATTGCCGAAATGCTAGTTAAAACTAACGCCGTAGACGTAGTCATCGTCGACTCTGTTGCCGCGCTTGTGCCGGAGAAAGAATTACAAGGCGAGATAGGCGATCAGTACGTAGGGCTTCAAGCTCGCCTCATGAGCCAGTCTCTCCGCAAACTGACAGGCGCTATCTCTCGTAGTAAGACCGCCGTGATTTTTATTAATCAGATTCGCGAAAAGATCGGCGTTATGTTCGGATCTCCAGAAACGACTCCTGGCGGCAAAGCGTTGAAATTTTACTCGTCGTGTCGAATTGACGTTCGACGTGTCGGTCAACTTAAAGACGGCGATGAAGTTGTTGGTCAGCGAGTCAAGGCGAAGATCGTAAAGAATAAAGTTGCTCCTCCTTTTCGTGTTGCTGAATTCGACATGATGCATGCCGACGGCATTAGTTACGAAGGGGATCTTTTAGATCTCGCGATTGCGCAAAAACTTATTGTTAAGTCTGGGTCTTGGTTCCGTTATGGCGAAGATCAACTCGGTCAAGGGCGTGAGAGAACTCGCGCCTTTATGAAGGAGCATCCCGCGTTTTGCGACGAACTTAAGGAAAAAATACTCGCGCAGATCGAGTCGGAATCCTTGCCGGAGGAGTCAGACGACGCGGAACTCGCTGATGCAGAGGAAGATTTCAACGAAGTCCCAGAATCTGCCGAAGGCGAATGATTTCGCCTGACGTTTCAGGGGAACGTTTCATTAAGACAGGGGAATGAGGATCTTTATGACGTCTTTCCCCCGTCTAATGTCGAGAGTCAATAGCGTCTCAAGCGTAGACTCGGATATACGTCGTCAAATGCAAAAACTTTTCGTCGCATTGAGAACTGATGTTTTCAACGCGACGAAACTGTTTTTGCGGATATTATTTTACTCTAGTTCAGGACCTTCAATTCTCTCGCCTCGCTGTTGTCTTTCTTGATCCTGGACATTGAACGTGCCGTAAAAGAGCGCGTTGACGTCGATCCACACATTCAATCGTTCCCAATCTTCATCCGTGAGTTTGACGTCGTGGTGACCTTCTCTCAATAAGCGTGTTAGTTTACTGGCGACTGCCCCAAAACGTAACGGCTCAGTTCGGGGTTCATAGTTGCCGTTAGGCGCGCCCCAATATGTATTGGTCACATAGTTGATAAGCGAATTATACGATCTGGTATAATGTCCCTCAGGAACGCCCTCGAGATTGACGTTTCCTTCAGGGGTTTCCGTGTTATGGCATGCAAGACAGGTCTTATCGAGAAGCGGTTGAACTAGGATTGGATAACTTAGCGGGGCCGAACCATCAGGACCAGGGAGTATTTTCGACGGGGCGCGGGTTGATGCAATTGTTTTGACGCTCGGAACCGATTCCATACGGTTTTCATGACAACCCACGCAACCAGCTACCTCGCCAGGTTGAAGGTAAACGTCCGAACGCATTCCCTGGATCATCTGACCGTTTTCATCAAGCGCTTGAAAGAGGAGCGGAACCTTTGCCGGGGCTTCAAAAAATGCGGAACCGTCCTCTTCGACTGGAACGGTGCCAAGCGCTTGTTTTCCTGGCGAAGCGTTTGCTGCGCCGACCATAGGATCGTTAGCGTTTGGAGTTGTTTTTGGAAGAACTTGAACGACGCGGAGGGATTTTACTTTGCCAGGAATGCTTGTTGGCCAACTTTCATAGATGTTTTGGATGAAGAAAACGCCAGTAGGTTTTTTCGTATTACGTTGATTTTCATCGAACTGGGTTGTAACAACAGGGGGGATCGGACGCGGGCGAACTGGTATTGCCCAAAGGCTCGAGATGTTTGGGTCGCGATAGATTAATTCGCGATTGCCAAAAGAATCACAGTAATAAATACCGAATTGATTTGGAATGTTGGGACCGGCCTCGCCGAGGAGTTTGTCAAAACTGTAAGACGCGATGAAGAATTTTTCCGTAAGTGGAATTGGAGATTTGAAACAGTGAACCGCCCAGCGTTTTTCTTCTTGTGTCGCATCAGGGCGATTTGCCGGTCGTGTTGCCTGCCAAAAGCTGGTCGGCGCGTAGTCAAAATCACATAACGTAGGGAGCATTGGAATTTGTGGCAATGGCGCTTCCCCTTCAGGGAAACGGACGTCGGGCGTTAGGCGTTCAATGGGAGCGTCGCCGTCAACGTCTTTGTTAGGATCGATGAGAACAACGCTTCCGGCGCTCAAGCCATGATGAGGTCCCGCGACTGCCATGATCTTTTCAGAACCAGGAACTGCCTTGGGTTCCCACATTCCAGGAGGATTAAAAGTGTTATTGCCATAAACGATGCGAACGTCCGCGCCGTCTTGACGCGCTGACCAAAGTTGTTGATAGTACACCGCGTCACGGTCGACGTAGTCCCAACGCGTATAAATGATTCGACCGTTGTGCGCGAGGGTGGGGAACCACTCGTTTGTTTCATGGAAGGAAATAGGATGAGGATCTGAACCGTCTCCTTTTGAACGAGCCAAAGTATAGACGTAACATGGACCAGCGCCACACCGGTGGAATCCGCCACGGCGAGTCGAACAGAAAACTAGATCGCCGTCAGGCATGAGAAGCGGCGAGAAATCGTCATAATCGCCATCTGTTAACTGAATGGCGTCCTCCACGTTGTTAGAGTTTAGGCGTGTTTTATAGATGTGAAATCGCCTTGACATTGTTTCCGGATCTCTCCACAACGTCGGAGAAGTCGGCGTTGCGCAGAATGCGAAATAGAGAACGTCGCCATCGAAGGAAAGTTCAGGCGTCATATATGAGCCGAGAGGTAGGTTAGGCGGCGTTATATTACGAGTCTTCATCGATTTTCCCGGAGCTTCTAGACAGAAAACGCCGCCGCCAGGACGGGCACAGTATCCGTACACTTGTGTAAGTTGATGACTCATTACACCCGGCGCGTTTTTCACAAATAAAAGCGAGCCAAACTGAAAATATGGAACGTTCGTAAGAATTTCACGTTTGGTTTCGTGCATATTTTCCCATAGCGTTTCAAGCATATCATCCGAATCTGACGATTTCTCTTTGATATCCCCAAAACGTTGTTCTAGCTCGTCCCACGTCTTTTTATAACCTTCCAATTTTTTCCTAAACAGATTGAATTTTTCGGCGACGTCTTCATCGTAAGTAGCGATTGATTCATAAGTTTCAGTTTCTATATCTTTTTGAAGCTCGTCGAGTAATGCTCTTCCTTCTTTAAAACGTTGCGTAAGAATCTCAGAATAAGATCGTGACTCATTAGGTACTTTGTATCCATCCTGTAAGCGCCAATCCCATGAAACCATTGCTTTTTCGAGCGCAGGACTGAAGTCTGGAGAAACTTCGATGGTTTCGAGCGCTTGAGGTTTTCGTTCAGGATCGAGAGAAAAGGGTTCTGTTTTACCGTCGGACTCAATTTGGAAATCTAGAAGTTCGACAACACAAAGAGATTGGTTCTCGAATTCATTGGAGATATCGTAATTAGGCGCGGACAAAGTGAGAGAGAGTTCTTGACTGGTCGAAATCGATTGAAATTCAGGCGACAGTTCAAAAGACGTTGGCGAACTGTGAAAACCATTCCAGCTGATTGATGGATGAAATTTTCCGAGACTTCGTGCTCTACAACTCAGATTGCCACTTAGGGGCGGCAGAAGTATTTTAACTTCAGAGTTTGGCGTTAAATCGACATAGACACGATAATCCGGCTTCTGTTCAAACCCACATCTTGGAAAGCCAAGCAAGAGAACTTGCGAACCTTGGGGGCCTGAATGATAAAACCAACTGCCTGCGACCGTTCCATATGACGGTTCAACAGTATTCGAATCGATAATGACGCGAGTCTTTAGCAACGACAGAGTTTCGTCTGAGGCTGTTTGAGCAAAGCTCTGTGCAGGAATCGTTAAACCAAGCGTAAGGAGAGCAATATAAGAAAGAATCAAGATAGACATGCGCTTCGTAAGTACATAGATATCCATAAGACCAACCTCATATCAAAAAGTCAAAAGTGAATTCGGGCAGCGAGCGTCTTATTCCACAGAAACCGAAATTGAATCAAGCGCATTGAGCGCATATTCAAGCGCGTCTCTGGCGTCGGAGTATCGTGTTCTATGACCTTCGTTTTCTCTTTCGACGACTAAAACGTCGCCGCCGATTTTTGTGACGACGGCGGCCAGTCGTCTTGCGCTATCAGGTTCGACAATTTCATCGAGCGTTCCCAACGTAATAGCTGTTATTTTTCCACGGAAACTTTCGGGAAAGTATTCGGCGCTCCTTTTCTTATATTCGTCGGGAATTTCACGTTTCGTTCCGCCAAATGATTCTGTAATAGCATCTTGAAAATGTTCGTATTCAAGGTGGTTTGCCGTACCGTTCATAGCGACAACTGCATCGACGAGTTCCGGGTGGATTGCCGTAAAAGTCAAAGAAGAGGAACCGCCCATAGAGGCGCCTGTAATAAGGACACGGTCGATTCGTCGTTTCGCTTTTTGTTCGTTAATGATCTGAACAACGTCTTTCTCAGCTGCGGGACCCATCCATGAAGTTGTTCCACGATACTGAGGCGATACGACGATTGCGTTGTGAGAAGAGGCTACGTCTAAAACGGCGTTAAACTCTGCGTAGACTCCGCTAAAAATTTGTCCTAAATCCGAGCCATGCCCATGAAGAGCCAAGATTAACGTTGTTGTTTTTTTCTCGTCGAAATTATTCGGAACATGCTCGAGATAGGATTGTTCTGTGTTGTCAAAAGCGTTGAAGTTACAAAGAGTAGCTTCTGTTGGAGGTCTGTTTGACTCTGGAAGTTGATCCTCATCGGTTTCCGCAAAAGAGACGGCGCCAAACGAAACCAAAATAGACGATATGACGAGACAAATCAAATCATGAAAAGCAGGTTTGTTCATGATGACAAATAATTCCACCGATAACTACAGTGTAGACAAATACTAAACATATCTGGGACAACGTCCGCTCGCTTTGTTATTATATCTTAAACGTCAACGGATTAACAGTCGTAATGAAGATTGAACGTATTGTTTTGAAATTATGACGGCTACGGAGCGTTTTTCTAGGGTTGAAACCTCATTGGATTCGAAGTAAAATTCCCGCAGAGGGGGTTAAGTATGTATTGAAAGTTCGACATTTCTTTTCGATACTGTTTTGCATTTCCAGACGTAGGCTTGACGCCGTTTTTTGACTTATTTGAAATGATGATCGGATTGATAAACAATAAAAACATAAACTTATTTATTGCCGTTGTCCTATGGTTTGGTCGACTGGTTTTCGTTGACGCTGCGGAAAACATGTATGAACCAACTCCAGCGCATCCTGATTTTCAGTCTGTTTCTTTTGAGGAGATACAGTCTGCTCTCAGAGAATTGCGTGTTGCGCCCCGCTTGCTTCTGACGGATAAGATGCTTGCCGACGTTCATTCAAAGCTTGAGACTGATAATTATTGGTTCAAGTATTATATTGCTTTAAAAGCTTTTGCGGACGCAAAGTTTGAGTCTAAACCAGTCGAACGTATCCTGACTGGTCGACGTCTTCTGTCTGTATCGAGGGAGGCGTTATTACGTATTTTCGATTGGAGTTTCCTGTATCGATATACTGGCGATGAAAAATATGCCAAGCGCGTTGAACAAGAGTCTTTAGCGATAGCGGGTTTTCAAGATTGGAATCCTTCGCATTTTTTGGACGTCGCCGAGATGACTGTAGCAATGGCGATTGGCTATGATTCTTGTAAAGAGATTTTTTCAGAGGAAAATAGAACAAGAATTCGCGACGCGATTTATACGAAAGGACTTGTCGAAGCCCTGAGATTCAAGGGCGGATGGAAACGTAATACTGCCAACTGGAATCAGGTTTGTTGGTGTGGCGCTCTCTATGGTAGTTTGGCGATTATTGACGAGGTTAGCGACGACAATCGGTTGAATTTAGAGAGACTCGTCTGGAACGCAGTTAACGGCGTTACATGGAGTATGTCGTCGTATGAGCCTGACGGTAATTACACAGAGGGACCCGGATATTGGGGGTATGGAACGGGTTTTAATATTTTGCTTGTCAGTGCGCTTGAGTCTGCTTTGGGGCGAGATTTTGGACGTTCTGATAGTCCAGGTTTTTTGAAGTCGATAGACTACTACGAGCATGTTTTTGGAACTACTGGCGCCGCATTCAATTATCCTGATTCTGGCGGTGGAAAGCTATTTGAACCGACTGCCTTTTGGTACGCGTATAAAACGGGACGTTCAGGAATCCCTTGGAATGAAATGAACGCAGTTCTTGCGGCTTTTCGTGTCGCACAAGGAGAGGGGCAAAGCGGCGATAGGTCTTTCGGTTCGCTTGTTCGCGGTCGACTTGCCGTCGCAGCTCTTTTATGGGGTGGCGCTGTTTCTGAACTCAATCCTCCTACCAAACTCGGTTATATCGGGAAAGGTTCTGGTCTTTGTTGCGTTGCGCTTTTTAGAACCGCTTGGCGGCAAGACGCTGCATATCTTGGAGTTAAATGCGGAGTTCCCATGGCTCCACATGGGCACCTTGACGAGGGAAGTTTTGTCTACGACGACGGCGGCGTTCGTTGGATTGTGGAATTGGGACCCGAGGATTATCATAAGATTGAATCGCGCGGTATGAACCTCTGGAATATGTCGCAAAATTCTGATCGTTGGAAGTTATTACGTTACAATAATTTTGGCCATAGTGTTCCCACAATCAACGGAAAACTTCAACAGGTCGACGGTAAAACCTCTTTTATCGAAACAAATATTGGCGATTTTGGCGAAGAATCTTATGCTGTAATAGATCTGACCCCTGTTTACAGGAACGAGGTTCTTAAGGTTGAACGTAAAGTTACTCTTAACCCCGACGGTTCTCTCGTTGTTGAAGATGTCTTTGAAGCCCTTCCTGACAAATCTGCAACGATAGAACGCCGATTCTTAACTCCCGCTAAACTTGAGGAACGAGATGGAACGCTTTATCTAATCCAGAATTTTTTAAATGGAACGTCTAAAAATCTGATTAAGAAGTTTACGACGACGACAAATCGTGCGATTGCTATTGAACGAAGCGTTGAATCGTGCGAAACACAAGAGGAATTTGACGCCAAGAATCCTGGTGTTTCTGTTATTAAGGAAGGCGTGACAATTTCACCAAGTGAAAAAATCGTTTTTACGACCTGTTTTTCTCCCTCAGTTGTTGAATAGATTCGTAAGTTTAAATTGCGACCAGAATTAAAGGAGTTTTTTCATGGATATCGTTTATAAGACCAAAGGAACTTGCTCAAAGCAGATTCATTTTTCTGTTGAAAACGGCGTCGTCCACAACGTTAGATTCGACGGTGGTTGTAATGGCAATCTACAGGGGATTGGTCGTTTGGTCGAGGGGATGAAAGTGGAAGACGTGCTGACTCGATTGAAGGGAATTTCATGCAACGGTCGTCCTACGTCTTGTCCTGACCAGCTTGCCTGTGCGCTTGAACAAACTATCAACAACCAATAGGGGATCCTTAGTTGTGACAGTCGACGGCGATTCTTATGTCTGAAGGGTAATATGAGTTATTCATTGACCAAGCTTAGACCGCAAATCAATCAAAGCGTCTACAAGAAACGGTTACTGAAAGAGAGGCGTTTGCCCTTTTATTTGGCGCAGTGCGTTGCCCGCCGCGCGCTGCTCCGCCTCTTTTTTGCTTTTACCCCATGCACTACTATAACGTTTTCCGTTGACTTCAGTTGCAACTAGAAAGCTCTTTTGATGTTCAGGACCAGATTGTGAAAGCTGTATGTATATAGGCTTCTGTCCAGGAAACATGCGTTGGGTCTCAATTTGAAGGAGCGATTTGAAATCTTCAAAAACTTCGTCAGACTTATCGCTTTCTTTAGACGACGGTTTACTTTCTATTCTTCCTGAATTTAGCGCAGCGTCGATTTCTTCGCTGAAATGATCTTCTACGAAAGAACGTGCCGCCTCGAAGCCTCCATCGATAAAAATAGCTCCTATGACGGCTTCCATAACGTTTGATACCAACGAATCAGGAATAGGATTTACCCCCTTGCCTATCCTAAGATAACGATCGAGTCCGAGTTGAAGAGCGACGCGTTTACAAGCATGCCTACTGACAATGAAGCCTTTAAGCTTTGAAAGTTCGCCCTCAGTTTTTTGCGGGAATCGACAGTACAGAAGATTGGCGACGACCATTCCAAGCGTCGCGTCTCCTAGAAACTCCAAACGCTCGTTTGATTCAAGGTGCGTATTTGCACAAGAGCTGTGAGTCAGAGCCGTTTTTAGCAGTTGACAATTATTGAATTTATAGCCAATTTTACTTTCGTAAGAATCGAAGTCTAACGATATGTAACTCATTGTCTCTCCTCAGAATGCCATTCGAGAAGAACGTTAAATAGTAGACTTGAGAGCTTTAACGTTTTATAGCGTTTAATAGATTATGACTTTAATAAGTAAACGATAAGTAAAAGGAATGTAAACGCTCCTAAGGGATAAAAGACGAAAACCTTTAACCGAGTGATCGTCTTTCTGAGCCGTTTAATTTTTTTCTCGAGTTTTTTGACTTCAGAGGATGCGTTAAATGATTTATCAAACCGGGGAAGAGTTCGTTTGACAACGGGGGGAGATATTAACGTCTCAGAATGATTTATTGAATCAACAACGGAGTCTACAATTGTATTGACAAAATTAAGTGCTTCTGGTTCTTGAGGAGGGGACGCTAAAACCGCTTCATAGAAAGCCGTGGAAGCGCTTACCACAGAGGTTCCAACTGTTCCTGTCCTAGGTTGAAATCCCGACGAGTAGGCGATGGGGGAACGGTTTAGGGGAAGCGAAGAAGGTATACCGAAGCACTGACGGATGTTTTCCTCACTCCAGACGTTTTCACGATCCTCTGTAAGACCAAGCTTAATTTTATCGAAACGCTGTTGCTGATCTTCTAATAGCCATTGACCAAGGCTGTCAACAACTTCTTGAACGGATTGAACACGTTCGGAAGGCTTTCTAGCCATCATCTTTATGACAAGTTTTGCAAGTTTGCGGGGTAAATCTGAGAGTTCTGGAAGAATTAATGATTGAGTTTCGATTTCCAATCCGAGTTCCGAGTAGCTGTCTTCAGCATAATTACGCGCCTTGCGCAAACTTTCTGAAAAACTTGACGGTTCCGGAGGCGCTACGCCTGTGAGAAGCGAGTAGAGTGAGCAACCAAGAGAATAAACATCCCAGAGTGGGTTGGGAGAACCGGGGGAATCGTGTTGTTCAGGCGCGATATAATTACGGGTCCCCTGAATTCTTCGTTTTCGTTCTCTAAGTAGACCTGTCGTTGGAATTATTTCTTTAGACCAGTTTTTTTCTTCCCACTCCTCAAGTTCGAGTCCAATGGGAGAGAGTTTGCCTGTATTCTTATAGTTTCGAATTGCAGAAACAAATCCAAAATCAGTCAATTTAACTTCGCCTGTCTTCATTAGGAGGATGTTGCTTGGTTTGATATCGCGGTGAATCACGCCTTTTTCATGAAGATAGACCAGTCCTTTAGCTGTTTCTGCAATAATGTAACACGCAACACGATAGTCTAATCGTCCATACTTTCTCAGCAGACGACTAGCGTCGCCTCCATCTACATATTCAAGAACGCAGTAATCAATAGAAGCGCTGTTTGAAAAGCCTCGAAAAGCGACAATATTGGCGTTTTTAAATCTTCGTGCAATTTCATATTCACGCAGGAACATGTATCGTGAATCTGGCTTAACATTTTTGTTTTGCAGAACTTTAATTGCAACGTCGTTTTTAATTTTACCAGTTTTATTAGACGTGTGTTGTTCCTCGCGACCATGATATACTTCGCCATATCCACCTTTACCCAATTGTCCAACAATGCGATATCGGAACGGAGCGTTTCCGAGAAAAAAAGTGCTCCGTCCTTCTTGGAGCTTAGCTGCTTGCCACTTGTTGATATGGTTTCTCTTGACAAGTTTTTTTAAGAGAATCTCTTCAAAGTTGACGACGACGTCTTCATCATTAAAGTCAAGACGTCTTAAGTTGAGATGTTGACGAATCTCATTAAGCGGGACGGAGTCCTGTGTTCGTGATATCTGAGAATTGATTTCTTTCGTCCCTGCGCTAAGTTCAAAAAAAGTTTCGCTTTTTTCATTGTCGTCGTCCTTTATTGGATTCTGGATTAAAGAAGCGACAAGGTTAGCTTGAGACAAACGCTCTTCTTCGCTTAAATCGTCAGAAAAGCGGTCGCCTAGCTTTGCGCAAATTTTCATTGAAACAGATTCCAAATCAAAATTTGAAACAAGCTTACTTCGCTTAACTCTTTCGTGAATAGGAGGAAGAGGCATGTTGATAGTTCTGTCTGTACTAGACGTTACAAAGTCACGACTAAAATGAAAGACCGAAAGCGAAATCGGAAAGGCGTATTATTAGCAACGCATAACTTAGATCCAAACGGGTTGAGGCGCGATAAAGGTCAGGCGACGCGATTGCGTAGGATGCGACAACGTTAATTTATACGAATGTAAACAGATTCCACGTTGGTCTAGAATTTGCGCTCCATATTTGCCATCGCCCACAACAGGAGCGCTTTGATGAGCGAACTGCAATCTAATTTGGTGCTTTCTACCAGTGAGCAACTCGATCTCAACGAGCGTCGCTGAAGGAAAACGGCTAATTGTTTTGTAAACGAGCCTAGATTCTTTAGGCTTGAAGCGTTTGTTTTGATTTGGCGTCTCCGAAATCCATAACCTTCCGTTTTGTTCATCCTCGCAGATGTAATTGACAAGTTCTGCCGAATCTTTTTTTAGCGTCCCTTCGAGGAGAGCTCTGTACACTTTATGAACAGAATGACCACGAAATTGTTCATTCAGTCGTTTTGCGCTTTTGGACGTTCTCGCAAAAACAACAACTCCGGATACCGGATAATCAATTCTACTGACAACGCCTAGAAAGACGGCGCCAGGTTTGTTGTATTTTATTTTAACGTAGTGTTGAGCGAGGTTAAAAAGCGAGAGTTGATTGGCAGACGCACCTTGCGTCGCGATGCATACCGGCTTATCGACGACGAGCAAATGGTTATCTTCGTAAACAACACGCTTCTGGAATTGTTTGACGTCTAACAGTTGGCGAGCTGACAGATAAGGCGAAGGTTGCTCTAAAGCGAATGTTTCAGACGTTTGATTGGCGCTACAAGCCGGATCGCTATTCTGAGTCAATTGTCTTGTTCCAAGATCAAATCGGAACACGACGCGTATACTTGACAAAAGCGCCGTGTTCCTCGTTAATTCAAAAGAAGCGCAAGACTACGAAAGCGAGCGTCATTTCGCCGCTTCAGCTTGAGCTTTGAGCACAGCGTCCGGACGGTTCGTAGTGATGCTCTTAACTCCCATTTTGACGAGATTCTGGATATCTTTGTCATTGTCCACCGTCCAACACATGACCGTGATTCCAGCATCGTCAAGAATCTTTAGAAATTCGGGAGTAATAGCGTGATATTCAACGTCTACGACATTGGTGTTGATATCTTTGCACGTCTCGATGATTTTTTTTGCCATAGATTCAGGCGTTTCTTCGGCAACTTTGAATGAGACAAGCCAAGCGCAACAAAGATTGGGTTCTATCTCGCGGATTTTCTTAAGGTGCGAAGCGTTGAAGTCAATGACGATAGCCGTTTCAACGAGATCGTATTTGTGGAGATAAGCGACGATCTTATCTTCAATACCGCCTACCTTAATTTCAACGACAGGACGTGTGTTTGTTCCTTTGAACGTTTTAAGAGCTTCGTCGTACGTTGCGACGTGTTCTCCCTTGAATTCTTCCCCCTTGAAAGCTCCGAAGTCAAGCTTGGCAAGCGTGGGAAAATCAACGGCGTTGCAAGCGATATCTACTCCAGTCGTGCGTTTAAGATTTCCGTCGTGGTTTAGAAAGAGAATTCCGTCAGTTGTAGTATAAACGTCAAATTCGCTTCCTTGGGCGCCAACTTCAATCGCTTTGAGCGCTGAAGAAATCGTATTTTCTGGCGCAATTGCAGAGAACCCACGGTGTGCGACGCACGGAGCAGACGGAATCGGCGGGAATTGAGATTCTTGTGCAAGAATGAGACCGGGCACGACCATGATGCTCGCGAGCGCAACGACTAACGTCAAATTTTTCATGACAACTCCTTCATGGATAAAAATGGTAGAACAGCGAGCGCGAACAAGACGCTTCGCGACGTCGTTCAAATACGGAAATATTTTAATATTAAGACGATCAGTTTCGCCGACCGCATTGCAAACATTCTACCACCGGCGTCGCGTTGTTTCAACAACAGGTAAGGAGAGGATGTAGAGAACGAGCCGAAGTAGATTCTAAGATCCAATAAAACGGCAAGTAGAGTTAATACAATGTGAGTTAAATAACATTTGGAACGATTAAAGGCGGGGGGGGAAAGCAAAATCAAAGGTTATCGCCAAAAGTTGATTTTCTACGTAAAATGTGGTGATAGTGCTGAGCAAATCGGTGCGATTCGTCTCTTACGGATTGCAGTAATCGCAACGCGTATGAACGCCGGCTTAGTCGCAATGGTTCATCTTGATCTGGCACGTATACCTCTTCGTCTCTTTTGGCAAGGGATATAACCAGACCGGGACGACACGGGGCGTTTTTAAGCGCTTGGAGCGCCGCGTGAAGTTGGCCTTTACCTCCGTCGATAAGTAAAATATCAGGAGGTGGATTGCTGGGATCTTTTCTTGAAAAACGTCTTGCAACTACTTCGGCGATTGACGCATAATCGTCAATTCCGTCAACTGTTTGAATTTTGTAACGACGATATCCGCTTTTTGACGGACGTCCGTCAACGAAATGTACCAATGACGCGACTGTGTCCCGTCCGCCTAAGTGCGCGATGTCGACGCCTTCGATGATGCGGGGGGGAGTTGCGAGTTTGAAGATCTTTTGAAGACCCAGAACGCCGTGTCGTGGATCGATGTGAAACGCGCCAGGTTGTTCGTCTGATCCGAGTTTGCCTCGTTCTTTAAGCGATTCAAGAGCAAAGAGTTGATCTCGATACTGGGCCGCGAGTTCATATTGACGCTCCCGAGAAGCCAAGAGCATGTCGTCTTTGATATCTTTGAGAAGTCTTTGACGATCGCCTCCCAAGAACTCTTGCAACCGCCTTATGTTGCGTCTATAATCCTCCAACGAAATCCTGGCGCAACATGGGGCAGAACACTGACCAATTGAGGCCAAAATACAGGGACGATTCCACTTCCTTTCAAGATCATTATCTTTTATAACTTGTGAACAGGTTCGGAATTTGAAAATACCTTGGAGGGCAACGATAGCGCTTCGTAATTGGCTGCCGTTCAAAAATGGTCCATATAGGCGGACGTTTGAATTATGAGGGCGATGAGTTGCTTCGACCCTAGGGAAGTCGTCGCGTATTGAGATCTGAATATACGGGAAATTTTTATCGTCTTTGAGTTCACGATTGTATTTGGGCTGGAGATCTTTAATGAGTCTCGCTTCCATTAGCAACGCGTCTATCTCGCTTTCCGCAAGAATAAAGTCGATATCACGGATTTCTCGAACAAGCGGTCCCACACGTTGATCGTCGATTGCGTCTCGTCGAAAATAACTGCTAGCTCTGTTCCGTAGACGTTTGGCTTTACCAACGTAAATAACGCGACCACGCGCGTCTTTCATTAGGTATACGCCAGGTTCCATAGGAAAGGATCTGACCTTTTCCGCAGCGACACGATAGCTATTTTGGATTTCTCGATAATCGTCTTCAGTTAGAGGGACAAAGTTTGAAGGAGAAATTGAGGCAGGAGGCAGCGGCGCTAGATTGATATCCTCGAAAATAGAAACATTGAAATCACGATCGGCGTCTAACCCGATGGGGGGGACGTCTTCGTTGTAAAAAACTCTTTCTCCATCAGGACGTTCGTCAAATTCGCAAGACGTCTTAGCCGTCCCTTGAGACTGTGTCTCGATTGGACGGTGCGAGTCCAATTGGAGGTTTTTACTTAAATCTGAACGTTCTTCTGTTGGCGTCTCCTTCGGAAGGGGGGGGTGGTGAAAGATTATTTCGTCAGAATCGAGCGCCGTTTCATTTTCTTCTGCCACTTTAACCTCCCACGGAAAACTCCAAACAGTCTTTTCCGTCAATTCTAACAATATGGTTGTTTTTGACAAACCATGCGTCAACTATAAAGTTTAGCTCATAATACTTCGTGTTTCTGGTACAACTAAACAATTAGTCTACGTCTCGATCGATGAACAGATTAGTCTTCATTAATCGTCCTGGAATTTCACGAACGTAGCGGGGAACAGCGTAACCGGGAAGTCTGACGCTTAACTCTTCAATTATTTCCCTCCCGGAAGCGATAGTCGTTTCAAAATGAGCGGAACCTTGGACTCTATCTAACTGGTGTAAATAGTATGGGAGAACGCCGAGGTTAATGAGTTTTTCAAATAACGCCGTTAACTCTTTAACGTCGTCATTGACTCCTTTAAGAAGAGTAGTTTGCGAAGTCAGGACGAATCCCTTACGCCTCAGTATCGAGAGGGCAACAGCAACTCCTTCGTCAATTTCGTTAGGAGAATTGACGTGGAGAACTAGGTGAAGTACGCGAGGAACGCCGACTTCCACAGGGGGGAAATCTTCGGAAGAGGGAAAATCATCGTCAATCCTGTGAGGCGATAAGACCGGAATACGTGAGTGAAAACGCACCCTCTTAACATGTGTTATTGTCCCGATATAATGAAGAAGCGTTTTTAGTCGTTTGTTTGAGAGGGTGAGAGGATCTCCGCCGCTGAGTATAATTTCGCTTATAGAGTCGTCTTTTCTGACGGTTTCGAAAGCGTTGTCGAGAAGGGCGCTGACGTTGGATTCGTCCTCGTTTGATCCAGTGATTTGCTCTTTTGAAAGAGGAAAGAGCGCGCGATTTTTAGGAAAGTAACGGCGAAAGCAGAAACGACATTGGCAGGCGCAGGCGTTGGTTGTGATCACAAGAACTCGTCCATAATACTTCTGCATAATACACGAAGGCGACGATGACGCCGTCTGTCTTTCAGAAACGTCCAGTTTTTGTTCGCACAGGGGATCGCAACTGAAATTTGGGGTTATTTCGAGTTCATGGGGAGACGGCATGAACTGAAGGAGAATAGGGTCTTCCGCGTTGCCTTTTTGCACTCGGTTCAACAATGATTCAGGGAAAAGTGTTGGCGTTATTTTAGCCGCTTTTTCTGTTGTCGGCGTTACGATTTCATCAAGTTCGAGTCGTTTGGCCAATTCGTGTGTATCGTGGATGAGGCGTGTTTTGAGGACACGTTCGATTTCGGATAAGGAGTTTGTTCGTAGGTTCTTTTCCACAGAATGCGCCTTACTGATTAGTATATAAGTGTTACACAAGCGTCGTGATTACCTTTGACAAGGGATTACGTCGACGATTTCAAGAGTCGGCGTCACGATGTTATTGAATTAGTTTTTTGTTCGCAACGTTAAAACAGGATTTTAATCATGTCAACCTATAATACCAGCGAATTTCGCAAGGGACTGAAGGTTCAAATCGACGGCAACCCTTTCATTATGATAGAGTGTCAGTTTGTCAAACCAGGTAAAGGACAGGCTCTCTATAAGTGCAAACTTCGCGATCTGAATCGCGGCACAGTTCTGGAACGTACATATAAAAACGGGGACGAACTTGAGGCTGCTGATATTCACGAAACAGACGTCTCCTTCCTTTATGAGATGGGCGACACTTTCTTTTTTATGGATAAAGAGTCTTACGAACAATATGAGCTTCCAAAGGAGAAGATTGACGACGCTTGGAAGTACTTGTTGCCCGACATGCCCTGCAAGATGCTTCTTTACAACGACGCGCCTATTGGCGTTACGCCTCCGAACCATGTGATTTTAAAGGTTGAGTATACAGAACCTGCCGTTCGTGGTAACACTGCGACAAACGTAACTAAGCCGGCTCGTCTTGAGACTGGCGCGGAAATCATCGTTCCGAACTTTGTTGAAACAGGCGAGATTATTAAAGTCGATACTCGTACTAACGAGTATATCGAACGAGTTAAGTAACTGGCCTCGTTTGAACTTTGATATGTTCCTGTTATTATTTTTTTCTGAATACTCAGGAACAGCATTAGTCAATGGTTGCGTCCGTTTGAATTTCACTATATGGTCTTAACGGACGCTTCTTTTGTTTTCCCTCCATCTGTAATTGCAAAATTAGATTAGGTTAGATGACTGCAGAATCGTCTCAGACTCCAAGTTGGCTTGTTTTTGATATTGAGAGCGTGCCGGATCCTGGTCTAATCTCGCTCGTTCGAACTCATGGAGAAAAAGAACCTGAAATCGCGTTGCAAGAGTTTCGCGAAGAAAAAATTTCCCAAAAGAATTCGGATTTCATTCCGTATGTCTATCAGACGCCCATTTCTCTAGCGCTCGCAAAGGTCAATGCGGATTTTTCTCTAATGGATTTGGTCGTTCTCAAAGTGGAAGACGGCGGTCCCGGGGAAATATGTAGAAGGTTTTGGAGAGGGTGGGAACATTACCGTTATCCACAGATTGTGTCGTTTAATGGTAGAAGGTTTGATATTCCCCTATTGGAACTTACTGCGTACCGATATGGAATTCCGATTAAAGAATGGCTTGTAGGTTCCGACAACGGGAAAGCCAGACGCGCTAGGTTTAGCGGCTCCCATTTGGATCTGCTCGACGCTCTTACGAACTACGGCGCGAGCACATTTGAAGGCGGTCTTGATCTTGCGGCAAAATTGATCCGTAAACCTGGTAAACTCGACATTAGAGGGGATATGGTTTGGGATATGTTCCGTGGGAATCAGTTGGAAGAGATACATCGTTACTGTCGTTGCGACGTTCTTGACACCTATTTCGTCTTCTTGCGTTATCATTTAATCAAAGGTGAAATTACCAAAGATCAGGAACGTGATTTAGTTGAGAAAACGTATGCTTTTCTTGACTCTCGTAGTGATGAAGAACCTGTTTATCGCGAATACCTAGCAGCGCGTCGCAGAGTTGAGGAGTACTTGGATCGTCACGGTCTTTTCAAAAAGTATGAGAAACAGACTTTGTCTAGCAAATAGGATATAGTGAATGTTATGAAAACTTTGGTTGCTTATTTTTCGGCTAGCGGCGTTACGAAGAGAGTCGCGGATAGACTTGCAAAAGCAATTGAAGCTGATATTTATGAGATCAGACCGAAAGTAAGTTACACTGCTGCCGATCTTGATTGGACAAACAGGGATTCTCGAAGTTCCGTTGAAATGAAAGATAAGAAATCTCGTCCAGAGATTGTCACGAGCGACGTCGACGTGGCTCCTTATGACGTTGTTTTTCTGGGGTTCCCGATTTGGTGGTACGTTGCCCCGACAATCATTAACACCTTTCTCGAAAGTCAAAACTTTTCTAACAAGAAGATTGTTCTTTTTGCGACCTCTGGAGGAAGTGGATTTGGTCGAGCGGTCGAGGGACTTAGAGGAAGTGTTTCTGATAGCGCCGAAATTATAGAAGGTAAAATTCTTAATGGAAACCCTTCGTCGAACGAACTGACCTCTTGGGTTAATGAACTGAAACTTTAAACTCAGGTTTCCAGATGATCCGGACAGAATCTCCGCTTGCTTCGAATTACCTTGCCATAGATTTGGGCGGTTCCAAGTTGCTTTCGGCAGTTGTGACTGTTCGAAATGTCGACAGCTTTCCTCGCGCTGTTCTTTCTGGAATTTCAAAGCGTCCTCTTCATAAAGATTCCGGACGAAACGGCGTTTGGAGCGCTATTTTAAGCGCGGTTGACGAGACGTTTAGAAATTCGGGCTTTGAATGGAAAGATATCACGGCAATAGGCGCGACAATTCCCGGCGTGGCAGATCCTCAGCGAGGGCTCTGGGTGTACGCCCCTTATTCGGGTATACGGGACTTTCCTATTGCGGAGGAACTTGCAACTAAATACGGTAAACCCGTCTTTGCTGATAACGACGTCAACGCATGCGCGTGGGGGGAAAAAATTTTTGGCGTTTGCCAGAATGTAGATAACTTTCTTTGGATCACAATCAGTAACGGTATTGGCGGCGGTTTAGTTTTAGATGGACGCGTGTATCCGGGTAAATTTTCAGGAGCTGCTGAGATTGGGCATTTTAATGTCGTTGAAGACGGGGCTCTATGCGGATGCGGCAGACATGGTTGTCTTGAGGCGACGGCGTCAGGCCAGGGCGTCGCGCGGGCTTATCGTGAACATGTTCTCAATGTTGCCAGAGGAGAGGGGACGTTTACTCCTTCTTTAATCGACGGATGGAAGAATTTTATCCTTCAAAAACACCAAACGCTAGACGAGACGAAGGCGGTAAGGCTGGAACTCGAGTCTATTCCATCGGTCGACGCGGCGTTGATAGCAGACGAGGCAAGGAAAGGCAACCCTCTTGCGCTCTTTACATACCGTGAGATGGGCGGTTATGTCGGAAGAGCCGCGTCCTGGGCCGCCAATCTTATCAATCCTGAAAAAATCGTGATCGGCGGCGGGGTTGCCGGCGCCTTTGATCTTTTTTATCCGGCTCTTCAGGAGAAATTTCAGAAGTATGTTTTTCGACAAGCAAATCAATCTTTGACGATTGAAAAAACTGGTTTGGGGTATGAGGCTGGGCTATTGGGCGCGGTCTCGCTGGCTTACGATAATCCCTACCTATAAGAAAGATAAACCTTGAAGTTTGTTTCAGTCTGCAACAAAGAGAATCACCGGCGAATCACCCGTGAGTTCCAGCGAAAACTTGTCTGTTAGCGCCTCATTGAGAGTTCCCATATGCCATCTTGTAAGTCTGAGGCGATTGAGCGGATATCTTAATCCTCGTGAAGTGATCTCTTGTTGCGGGTTTAGACTGAAAATTGATATTTGGCTTCCCTTGGGGACATGAAACGTCTTGGACTGGTTTGTTGCACAAAAGTAGCCGAAGTCTGTGATTATTCGTACTGACTTGGTTTTGACCGCAAAATCTGCAAGGAGCGAAATATTTCCTAAGAGATGGTCTTCTCTTTCTCCAGACGCGCCAAGGATGACGATATTGGACCATCCCTGCGATACGCAGTAGTTAAATGCTTTCGAAAGATCGTTAGTTTCTTGTTCTGTGATACGAATAATTCTATTAGGAAAGCGCTCTTTTATAGATGGATCTAGAGAGTCGAGGTCTCCGACAATGGCGTCAGGAACATAACCTCTAGCGACTGCCTTATTGGCGGCTCCGTCGCAACAAATAAGGCGACTGGCGCTCGATAGATAGGAGCATGTTTTATTTGTTTGAGGAAAAGTTCCGTTAGCCAGAATAACAACGAAAGGTTCAGAGAAACCAGAAATACCTTGTCGATTTGACATCCTATTGAAGCCTCTTTGAGAGATCTTTTCCATAAAAAAGGACGAACCTCGTAAAATTACTTATAAGAGGTCCGTCCATTTTTGTTGCAAATTATCTGGTCTGTAATAGAGTCTGAAAGTCACCACTTAACAGATTCGAGATACTTGAGACTCTGCGGAATTTGTTCGATTGCGCGCGGGGACTCGTCCTCGATGAAGTAATACTTGACCCCCACCTCCTGCGCTGCTTTCAGGACTTCAGCGTATGGAACCTGACCAGTTCCAAGAGCAACGTCGTTTTCGACGCTCGTCCCGCCTGAATTGTCGCCTACGACGCCTTTTTTGAGATCTTTAAGGTGGATAAGAAGCCATCGATCCGGATATTTACGAAGTAGCGCCGCGGCGTCCTGCCCTGGGAATATAGTCCAGAGAATATCCATTTGGAAAGATACGTATTTAGGATCCGTTTTTTCTACAAGCAGGTCAAACATTGTCTTATCGTCGCCAGCAGGTAGAAATTCGTACCCATGATTATGATAATAAAAGCCCAGACCATAGTCGGCAAGAACTTTTCCGGCACGATTGAACGTTTTTGCGGCTTCTTCAACGTCTTGCTCGTCAAAATCGCCGTTATGGGGAATCCAGGCGACCCCAGCGTATTTTAACCCAAGAGCTTTTGCCTCTTTAGCTACCGCTTCAGGATCGTTTTTAAAGAGGTTATAATCCCAGTGACCCGCGATTGGCGTCAAATGATGCTCTTTGAGTTTGGCGAGCATCTCTTCGTTAGACAAATTGTATTTGCCTGCGAGTTCCACATAGCCGAAACCAAGCTCTTCCGCGACGTCAAAGCCTTTTTCTACACTTTGACCAAACGTATCACGCAAACTATACAGCTGTAAACCAACAGGTCCCTTAAAGACGTCGTTCGAACCTATCTTGAATCTTGAATCATCCTGACCAAATGCGACGGACGCGCTGATAATCAGCGCAAGTGTGAGTAAGAGTTTTTTTTTCATTGAATTTTCCTTGAATGCGGACATAAGACGTCACTTGAGAAATCGGCTGTTATTGAGACCGCCGAACTCTACGGAATTATAGACTCCACCGAATACGGCGTCAAGTTTTAAGCGTCCTATATATTAAACCACGAGAACGAAACGCTATTGAGCATTTTTTTCAAGGGTGAAAAGCTCTCCGTCTTTCATTTCGTATCCATGGGTACGCCCCTGACGAAAACTGAGCGTTACAGGGCTCTTAATCGAGTTATAAAGAACAATTTCTCCGGACGGCGGACAAACATAGTCACCAAGACCCGCATAAATTTTAACTTTACCACGGATTCTTTTGGCATGGTTAGTCGTGTCGAAATAACCAAGTCCTTCAACCCAACTGGGCATGAACCAACTGTCTAAACGTCCATTATTTTCGGCGCCAGACACGTCGCAAAACCACGGAACATTAGCGTGAACTTCAGTAATGTCGGAATCGAGACCGGCGACCGTTAAGCATTGCATACCCCCCTGACTACCGCCGCTCACTGTCAAATCTGTCCCATTCCATTCGTGTAGTGTTTTTACATATTGGACGGCACGAAGAGCTCGCATCATCATGCCACACCAATAGCAAGAGTCCGGACTATTATTCTGTTCTGGGGAGAATCCGTATTGTTTAAGAAACGTTTGCGACATCGTATCATAATATTCTTTGGGTTGACCGTTCAGAATACCATGACAGTTGACAATAAAGAAAATCTTGTCTTTTCCACTCGTGAAATCAGAATAAGCAGAAGCGACCGAGTATCCCTGAAAGGCAACTTCAGCGGGAAGAGACTTTTCACTGGCGTTTTTCGGCATAAAGAGGTAACCTGAAACGGGCGCCAGACTAGAATTGTCGACGAGGACTTCATAGCCGACAACGTCAGATTCCGGCGAGTCGAGCGGTTTGAGCCAAGCTTTGATTGGAACTCTTGCGAGTATTCCTTTCTGCCGATCCCAAAAAGCGTCGAAGTCTTCTGGCTCTGGGAAGCCTTTAATTTGGTCAAGAAGAACTCCAGCGCCTCCGTTAAATTGATGCGATTCATCATGTTCGCCCCCAATCCTGTCGCCATTTGCATCGCAAGGGAAGACTTGGATTCGGACAAACCCCGCCACTCCAATTGAAGTCTTGATTGTCAATGGATGGGCAGCGTCTGAGATAGCTTCGCCACTTTCGGTTTTGCCGTCGTCGCCGGTGCGCTTCCATGAAATCTTTTGACCGTCTACAGGTTTTCCATCCTCAAGGCACTGGATCGTAAAAACAATTTCTTCGCCGGGCTGGTACGCGAGTGGATTTTTGTCTGTCTTGCCGATAAAAGAAATCTCGCCGGCAAGAGCGAATGAGGTCGCCAAAAAGAATAAAACAAACAAGGAGATTGTACTCTTTTTCATTAATAACTCCCCAAAGAGTTAAAGCTCTAACGGAAAGAAACAACTCTTCATTCGGAAAAGAGTCCGTATTCAATAACGTCATACTCTGAGCCAGACGGTTGTTTTTGAGGGGCGGAATGGAAGCTTCCGGGCCATGCGGAGCCTCGGAGCCTTCCAGCATGGTGTGGTCCGAATAGATTCTTAGGCGTTCCGTAGACGCGAATTGTCAGCGATAACGTATCATTGTTTCGGGACTTTGCCACGCGAATCGAATCGGTAAGATCGACAGAGTCGCCTTTCCAACCGATTGCGCCAATTTGTTTTCCGTTGATCAGAATTGCCGCGACAGCGCCACGCCACTTGGATAGTTTAAATTTTATTGGGCGTTCAGGAGAAAGTCCTGAGAGAGGAAGCGTAAAGTTATAGTCAACTTTATCTGCGTAAAAAGGACGGCCCTGAGACGCCCAGCCGTTATCCTGAACATAGAGTCCAGATCCGTCTGTTATAAATCTGGCCTGTCTGTTGTGCGAACGGAAGACGAGTTCACTGGAAGCAGAAACTTTGGGTTCTTTTTCGAGTTTGACGAGTTGTCCCTTTTCGTTTTTTGAGAGGAATTGAACTTCTGCTAATCCAACAAATCCTGAATCGGAATTGGGCGACGTCGATCCGACGTAGTCGTTGGGAAGCGGGTATGAAACGCCATTCCAGTTTGATTTGATCTTAAAGACAAGGCTCCACCTAGGATGGACTTGTAATTTAGGAAGTTCGACAATTTGCGAAAGACCGTCGCCTTGTTTAAATTGACAAGTGAAGGAAGGGCCGATTTGTTTGCTGTTTTCATCTAAGACGATAAGATCAACGTCTTTGATTCCTCGTTTGGAGAGGTTGGCTTCGCAGTAGTTCCAAACACGGAGCGCTTCAAGCTCCAATGACTGGTCAAATACGAAAAAGAGAGTGGGCGCACGGTCGTCTTTATCGGAGAAGCCAACCCCTGACGAAAGCCAACTGACATTTTCCAATTCTGACGACGCTCTTTGAGACGTCAAATCGTTCGAAGTTGATTTACTCAGGACGAGTTCTCGTTCTGCGACGATTCTGAATCCCGTCGCGTCAGAATCAAGTGAAAAGGATCCGATGATCCAAGCCGGCATTATCTCGCAAAAGACAGTAGGTTTTGAAACAATCAGTCGGATTTCATTCATTCCTGCCTTTGCTGCCTTTGCAATATCGAAGACGCCAAACCCTCGGTCAAATTTCCATACTCCTGGGATTTGTTCGACCTTTTGATCGTTGCAATAGACTTCGTCGAAGAGACTTGGATTTTCGACGACAAAACGGAGATCGTCAACAATATCCTCAGATTTATTAAATCGATATGTCAATTCGAATCCCGGCACGTTGTCAAATTTTTTAGTAATGAGTTCATCCTTAAACTGGACGCCGTTATCCCACGGCGACATAGGATAACCCATTTTTTGCCAGAATTTTCCGTTTACGCGGTAAAAGTAGTCTTCTGAAGTTGTTGTTTCATCTTGAAATTTAAGGGACATATAGTCAAGAACCAACACATTGTCGTCAAGCGCTTCAATAGAGGAGAGCGCGTCCTGCGAGATTAATTTTTGAGACGTTAGCGTCACAGTATCTGTGGGTTGAGGCGCTTTTGCACGTTGGCCGTTTGATTTGGAGACGACAAGCGTCAAAGATTCACACGGTTCAAGGACAAAATCAGATTTTAAATATGGCGCAAGGCAGCCGGTCGCAGGATCAAACGCTTCGACGTTTGAATCTTTCAACGTCTCGTCTAGAACAAAACGTCCCGTCGCGTTGTTTTCCATGTCTATGTTGCAGACAAAGAGTATTAAGAGGTCGTTTGTTTCACGAGCAATGTGAAAAACATTTTCAGCGTTTGTAGAAGGAAGAAAAACAAAAGGTTGTGTTTCTCTAGATTCTTTGATCAATTCGTCGACGGAATAAACTTTGGCGTTTTGAACGGATCTACATATCTCAAACAA
The DNA here is from genome assembly GCA_946408825.1 of uncultured Planctomycetaceae bacterium. Taxonomy (GTDB): domain Bacteria; phylum Planctomycetota; class Planctomycetia; order Pirellulales; family Thermoguttaceae; genus RUG369. Next base: position 53,009 of record CAMJTU010000011.1, on the reverse strand, counting down.
TTCCTTCTGCGAACCGCTTAAGGACTCGATCGATTGTCCGCTCACAAGCGAAAAGTTTGCGTCCAGAGAGATGAGAGTTCCACCGTTTTTTATGAAGGTTTCGAGGAGTCTGACAGTGACTTCGTCGAGATTCTCTAGGTTTGGAGGAAGAACCACCGTTTTATAACGAGCCTCGCCAACACAGAATTCGTCTTGATTGACAGTTCCTACGCGAGCAATAATATCTTCACAACCAAGATCATAATCAATCTGCTCTTCTTCAAGCTTGTTCAACAATTTTGTGAATTGGTTTCCGATTTGATCCTTTAGAACGGGATCGTTGTTACTGCCTGCCTGATAAAGCCATTCGGTCGTTGTTGGTTCAATTAACAGGAATCGTTCCGTCGTTAGACGACCTCGAGAAAGCAAATAAGATAGTCGCGTCCAATAATCTTCTAACTTGGAGTATTGTTCAAACCATGACGAATGGTATGAGAAAGTCTGAGGATGGTCGTGCTTTCGTGCTCCTCGAATCGAGATATAGGAAAGATGTTCGTCCATTGTGTTGACGCCCAAAGCATACGACCAATCGCCAAGACGCTTTAGATCAGCAAAACGAATATCATAGCCGCCAGCGCCATAGGTTTCACAAAGCGATCGGCAACGCCCTGCTTGGTGAACTACTGAACTCAATTCTCGAACAGCTCGAACATTGCCAAACTGAGAGTGCATACCGCGAGAAAATTGATTCATTAAGAGGTCGATAGCAGGACGTTGACGCCAGAATGCCGTCGCCATGTTGTCTGGGACATGATGGGCGTTAGGCCACTCGTGCTCCCAATCATGACCCGTATATTGAAGGCCAACCTTTTCACAGTACTCGGCATAAGGCTTGTGCCAACGGTCGATGAACAATTGGAGAACAGTCTTGTAGTAATCGTAACGAACTTTTTTCCATTCGCCAACGTGGTCGACAAGTGAACCGAGTTGAAGGATTATATCGTAACCGTTGCGTTTCTCAAATTCATCGACGAAATCGTCGGTCCATGAAAATGTTCCTGCTGAGGCGACCTGAGGTTCGTCTGTAAAGGACCCAGGAATAATACTTCCGAATTTGTCGCCATACCTTGTGCGGTAAGCCTCATGGGTGACGCCGATGAACTTTTCAAGAACGCCAGACGTCATCAAGTTGACATAAGTTTTACCACCGTACCATTGGGACGGCCCCGCGAGTCGTTTTTTGACGACAATCCAACGTGAATTGGGCGTTGTCTTAGTAGGGAGTGGCTTCCCCGACTCCCTAGCCTTGAGAATTTCTTGAGTTCTGTTTAGGGTCTTATCGGCGAGTTGCTCTACGATGTAAATGATTGAGTCGCCTGCGACCCAACGACCGCTTTGATCTGTTAGCTCATCGTAAAACAGAATGTCGATACCCGATCCCTGAGATTCAGGAAACGCGTCTGGAACGTATCCGCCCGCGAATCCGGAGGGGTAAGAGTTCTCATCGTAAATCCAAATTTTCATTCCCCTTTTTTCAGCCTCATCAAGCGCGACGTCCCAAAGATTGAACCATTCGTCGGAGAGGTATGGAGTCGCAAGTCCGGGACGTGGATGGACAAAGGGCTGGTTGACGTGTTGCGCGTTGAGGTCGGCAAGAGTTGAACGAATCTGATCCTCAGTGAGAAGATCGTTCCAAACCCAGAGCGGACCCGTTGAGTAATCGACTCCAGGAGCGCCGAAGTTTTTCTTAATCTCGTCAAGCGTGACGTCTTCAACAAGATTAAGTCTAGAATCGGTCGGAAGATAGTTTGACGAGAGATTTACAATAGGCGACGTGTCGACGTCAATCTTTTTCTCATAGCAGTTAGCGGACGAACCCGACGAAAAGAAAAAAAAGAAAGATAAAAGCAGAAGGGAGAGGAATTTACGGGTAAACGAACGAACAGCAGATAAGAAAAACATCCCAGATCCTTTTTGTGCAAATGATCTCGATTTGGCGCGCCTAGACAAGTGAACTTAAGAAGGGCGCGAGATAGACGACGTCATCTATCTCGCGCTCATATTATTTCATTCTTTCATTAAAAAGGCTTCAACGACGTGTGGAAAGGTAATCGTTGAAACTTAACGTTTGACGTTATCTATTTTCGTTTTGCTGGCGACCAGCACGACGACGTCCATTTTCTTGATTACGATTGCCGTTGACACGTCCTCCACGAGAACGATCCCCGTTGGCGCGAGGGGCGTTTCCACGTTGACCCTGGAACTGTTCTTGACGCTGGACTAGCTTTTCGATCTCGGCAAAATCAATCGCGCAGATCGTTCCTGGAGGATCGACCTTTCCGTTGACCATGCCAGGGAACGGCCAGTCAAAGCACACAATAAGGAGTTTACCGTCGAAAACAATTGCTTCGCAAGGTTGGTCAAGAAGACCGTCCATTCCGTCTGAATCGTCATTTTTCCAGAGGATAGTCGGTCGGATTGTCTCGCCCTTAGCGCAGGGTTTAAACATCCAGATTGCATTATTAACAGAATCGTCGATGAAAATGCGGTTCAGTTTTTCATTGTAGCAAATTCCGTCGCAGCATTCGAGTTTGAGTCCCTGATAAGGTCCACGTTGCACGCCGGGTTGGTTAAGGGCGTCAAACACGTTTTCGACATTTTCTTTTTTATACTCGCCGTTGGCGTCGGGACGCAAACAGAAGATAAAACCATTGCCAAAGAGACCGAACCAAACGTTTCCATCTTTGTCGACGCAGATTCCGTCAGGACCCGTATTGTCGCCCCTTCCTAATTTGACGACCTTCTGATATGCAACGCAATGGCTGTCGTCAGGACCTGCCTTGATTTTAATAGGGGCGTTTCCATCGGTCCCAGCGTCCTTCATTTCGTCGAGAGTGAACATGAAAACGCCGCCAGATCCCAAGATACCCGCCGCCTCGTCTGAGTCAATGTCGAAGCACGAATCTGTGAAGAACATCTTATCGCCGAACCAAGCCATTCCATTAGCAAGTTTCAGTCCTTCAATAACGACCTGCACTTCGCCCGTCGGCTTGCCGTTTTCACAAACTACGCGCAAAATGCGAGAACAATAGTCTTTGTCGTGGAAATACTGGTTGTCACAGACATAAAGGTTGCCGTCAGGACCATTGGCAATACCCATAGGACCAGCTTGCCCTGTACGTTCGAGCACGGGGTATTCCAAAATTTTTGTAAGTTTGCCATCCTTGCCGACTTCATAGAGATAACCTCCCTGCGCGGAGTTAATCTTCTTATTGGAATCGTCGGTAAGTCCAAAGTTTGGCACGTTAAGATAAAGCGCGCCAGTTTGAGTGTGAACAGCCATACCATCCGGCGTATAGTTTTCATCGCCGAGGTTGGCGAAAAGGGTTGGCTTGACGTTAGGACGTTCCATCCTAGTTGCGCCCTGACCACGCTCTTGAGCGACCGCTGTCGCGCAGAAGCAACAAGAGAGAACTAAAAATGCGGCAAATAAATTTTTCAACGAAAAGCTCCTTTTACTTATAGAGTAAACTCTTCCAGATTTTGCGTGGAACAACACGCCACGCCCGATTTTAACTACATGTAATCTCGAATGCAACATGTGAAAAGATTTGGCGAATAAAAGATTTCGTTCAGCACAGTTTGGTTTATTTAAGTTAACCTATTCGAAAACTTAAATCTATGAAGGAACGTTTTGCGTCTTCTTCTGTTGATAGAACACAAAACGTTCCTAGAATTTCAAACGACAGGATAGATATACTCGACAGACGTCGTGCTCACAATCGACTGGAGTTTTTGGAACGACAGTTCTCAAGTATTATCTTTCAAGTCGTTCAATGAATTAGCGTTGAGGTTCAGGTCTTGAATCCTCATTTAAGTTCGATTTTGACGACAATCGCTGAATAAGACGGCGCGTCAACGTTAACGACGGCGTTTTCAATTTTTGCTGGCGCTTCGAATGGCGCAATGGCGTCGGGAATTTCTAACGTATTGCGTTTACGGAGTTTGGCGCTTGTTTCTTCGTTATCAGATATCTTTGGAGAGATGCAGGTCGCCGAAACCGTCGCGTCGGTTAGATCGAGATTATCTTCAAAACTGAAAAGATACCTGACGTCCTTAGGAAGAGTGTTGACGGCTTTGACATAGATTGTTTTTCCATCTTCCGTCTTTGTTGCAACCGCGTTAATCGCAGGAGTTGCGCCAGATAATTCAGGGGCGTCGGATTTCATGTTCAGGAGACAAGGGGCATATGAATCACGCCATAATTTCATAACGACATAGTTTGGAGCTGGATACCATCGTGCATTGTCAAAGTTGACAAACGCGTTGTCCCAACCTGTGGCGGATTTATGTCGCAAGAAAAGCGCTGGAGCTGCTATTTCCATAATATCCGCAACGCGTTCGACACAGTTGAGATAACCTCCGGCATGCAAACCCGTACGCCAATCTGTGGATTGCGCGTTCCATTCCGAACTAAAGAGTTTAATGTCTTTATTGTCAGAATTTGCGACGATAGCGCGGTGAGCCTCATAAAACTTTTGATTATCCCACGGATTGAACGCGAACCCATTTGGATCGTCGTAACGGTGGATTGAGAGATAATCAAAGTTTTTACCTGCGCCCATGACGACGTCAGTATCCCATTTCATTTTATCGCCGGTAAATGAGCCACAAGCAATTATTTTGATATTGGGATCGATCGCCTTCATGCGAGGGACGAGCTTATTAACGATCTCAACATACTCCGCGGCAGACGTCGTTTTAGGATCGACTTCGTTGTCTATCTCCCAATACTTCACATTGTACGGTTCAGGATGACCGTTTTGCGCACGTACAGCGCCCCATTTTGAAGTTTCAGAACCGTTGCAGTATTCTAACCAGTCGCAAGCCTCTTGTAGCCAGTCGTTTAAACGAACTTCTTCTGTTCCAACCGCATTGACCCACTGTTTGGTTCCAACGTCGACTACCATAAGAGGTTCGGCGCCGGTATGTCGACACAGCGTCATGAATTCGTCGATTCCAAAGGAATTGACGTCGACGTCGTTCCATAATTCGAGAGGGTAGGCGACTCGGTAGTCTTGGGGACCAATTCCTGACTTCCAGCGATAGGCGGACGCATAACACCCGCCAGGCCAACGAATTACCGCTGGTTTAATATCTTTGATTGCCTGAAGGAGGTCAGGACGAAGTCCGTCATAGTTTTCTTTCCAGGATCGAGGAAAAACGGAAATCTGATCAACGTCTAAGAACGCGTTTTCTGCAGGCATGAAGTTTAAGCGAATCGACGCTTCAGCGCTTGAACTTGGGACGGAAAATGTTCCGGACAGTTTGATCCATTCGTCGCTGTCGGGCGTGAACGTTTCTACTGTTACATTTTTATCTCCCACATTGAAACAAAAAGACGATTTGCCGGTTCCCCTAGTCCAAAAAGAGTAGTCGTAGATTTCCCCTTTGTTGAGGGCATAGTCTTTTTGGACGAGACTACCTTCGCCTTTGAATCGCAGATATCGATTGCTGTTAAGCGCGTCTCCCTTTCGTGTTTCGGCATTTCCCTCCACAGACCAATATCTGACGTCAATTGGCGAGTCCATGTTTATTTTTTCAACGTCCGCTAAGTTGAAAAGTGTTTGACGGCGCAGATCCCGAACAAGAACATGTCCGAATTCTGCCTTAGTACCCCACGTGCCAACACCGACGCAACCTGATTTTGGAGCGTCCTCGTCAAAGTCGACTACTTCATGAATCATTTCTTGATTAAGAAAGACTTTGATGTTTTGTCCGACCACGACAACACGAATATCGTATATATCGCCAGCCTTGATTGGAGGAATCGGTTTTTGTCCGCCAATTACGTGGCGGCCATTGGATTTAGGCGTTTGCTTTTCAATGGCAACGTATTGATTGCCCCATCCTCCAAGATTGAGCCAGTAGTAACTTGACATATCTGGCGCGGCGCGGAAAAGAATTAGGAATCCCTCGCTTCCTGATATTTTTTTGGCAAGTACCCTAACGTCGTAATCAGTCCAGGGTTGTTGGTTCTGCAGGTCTGCGCCGAGGAGAAATCGTCGATCTGTCGCCGTCGTATCTTGTTTAAGAACCCCGTCTTCAAAAGACCAACCTGACTCGCTGCCGGCCTCTAAAGAACGATTCCAGACCAATTCGCCCCAAAGCCCTCCATTACAAGAGTTGTAAATGTGTTCAAGAAAGTGGGAATAAATTTTTTCATCGATGTTTCGAATCGTTTCATTAGAATTGATTGTAGCGGCGACGACCACCGGCTCAGATTCGTCGGCTAGCGCTTTCACACTAAGATCCAATGGCGTCACCATCGAAAAAACGGTTAGACAACAAGACGTCAGAAACAAAGACGTTATACGTGATCTTCTATCCATGGCTTTCTCTCAGAAATGTGGGTGGAATCGACGGACATAGGGCGAAAAATCCCGTTTAGTTCTAATAATTCTCATGATCTATTACGTGAAATCAAGTTGCAAAAACGCAAAATGGCGTCGTTTTTACGCATGATTGGAACGCCCTTGTTTAATTGTCTATGCTTTCCATTGGGAGAATATCGAGCTTTGGTCGATAAGGTAGATATCGCAAACTATCCCTAAACCGAAAGTATCGACGCCGAGTATTTTTTGAGTAGAATGTGCTGGTCAAGGCGCTTGACTTGACAATTCATGAAGGGACCGGAGGGCGCTTTTACCGCCTTCTTGGGCTATCTTTTGCTTTCGTCTCCTGAAACGCAACTTCATATTTAAGCTACGCCTATTTTTTTTAGGAATTTACAATGTTAGACAGTTGGTTCTCTGATCGTTCTCGTACTTTTAGTTCTTCTGGTATTCGTAAGGTCTTCGATCTTGGCGCTAAACTGGCGAATCCCATCAATCTGTCGATTGGTCAGCCCGATTTTGACATGCCGGAAGAGGGGCGTCGTGCGGCAATCGAAGCGATTAACGCTGGTAAAAGTAGCTATACTCCGACACAGGGAACTCAAGCGCTTATCGATCGACTTCAGGCTGAAGTTGACGCTAAATATAACCATGCCGATCGCAAACTATTCATTTCAAGCGGTACAAGCGGCGGTCTCTTGCTTGCGTATCTTGCTTTCCTTAATCCAGGCGACGAGGTTATTCTCTTTGATCCATTCTTCGTGATGTATGAAGCCCTTGCAAAAATGCTTGGCGCCGTTCCCGTTTGTATTGACTCCTATCCTGACTTCAACCTTGACGTTCAGAAGGTTGCCGACTCCATAACGCCGAAAACGAAGATGATTGTCCTAAATTCCCCAACTAATCCGACTGGGCATGTGGCAACGCGTGAGGAAGTTAAGGGAATAGCGGAACTTGCGGCTAAACATAACGTTATACTTATCAGCGATGAAATTTATAGCGGCTTCTGTGACGGCGAGTTTGTTTCCCCAGCAGAGTACAATGAGGAAACAATCGTGATGAACGGTTTTAGTAAATCTCACGGAATGCCTGGCTGGCGTGTGGGATATGCGCATGGTCCGTCGAAATTGATCCAAGAAATGATTAAATTTCAGCAATACACGTTCGTCTGTTCCCCTCATGTTGCACAATTGGCCGCGTTGGGCGCTCTTGACGCCGATATGACGCCGCAGTTCGATTTCTATCGTAAGAAGCGCGACATGCTCATAGAAGGATTGGCCGATCTATACGACCTCGGCAATCCCAAGGGAGCCTTTTATATGTTCCCGAAGGTTCCGTGGGGAACAGGGACGACTTTCGTCGAAAAAGCGATAACGAAATACGAGGTTTTAGTAATTCCTGGCAATGTTTTCAGCCATCGTGACGAGTGCTTCCGCCTTTCGTATGCGGCTAGCGTCGAAACAATTGAGCGTGGTATTGAAGCTTTGCGTAAACTTGCGAAGGATCCCGATTGACTTTTAGTTGTTGAGAAGCTTATGCGCGTCAAGTTCGTCGTTTAACGCGACGAACTTGTTATTTAAATAGTGAGACTTAATTGAATTTGAAAGGGAATTCTATGCCTGAGGTTTTCAAGAGAACAGTCGTACTACTTTTGGGGACGTTAACTCTTCTTTTGACGACTTTTACTTGCAGTTCTTCAAGCGCTATGTCCCCTGAAGTTAAACTGATTGGTCCTCGTCGTGTAAAGGTTGAATATCGAGGTTCTGTCGGGGAGTTTGAAATTGCCCCGGCGTCTTGGTTGGTTGTTTCAGATGAGAAGTGGGATTCGCTTCCTGTTTTTAATCCGAATGCTTCTCCGTGGGCGAAAGGCCGTGTTTTACGCGGCGTTAATGCTTGTGAATGCGCTGTTTTTGGCGCGCTTGATCCTGTTTCCGTGGTCGTTAAACTTGAAAACGGCGAGATTTTGGCGCGGGGCAAAGACTATGAATTCGACGAGTCGTCTGGCGCGATTGGACGTTTATCCGAAGGTAGACTCGGTGAAGACGCGGTTTCCTTGATCAGTTATCGGTGCGTTAAGTCTCGTATTGATTCGATTGTTCTTCTCCCTGACGGCGAAATGAGTCTTATTCAGGGCGAATCTCGTGTTCTTTCTCCTGAACCCCCTGTTCTTGAAGAAGGATGTAAGCGTTTAACCAATGTTTATATCACTGGTCGGAACGACGTTTTGACTCCTTCATGTTTGTTTCCCATTGACGAAGTTTTCTCCGATGAACTTGACTCGTTGGACGCGTCTGCTTTTGTTGCAAATGTCGCGAAGTTCAACGAAGAGAACGGCGGCGTCGAAACGCCTGTATGTTCCGACGTCGGAGCTGTGAAGAAATTTCTCCCCAAGACTTGGGCGAAGCTCAAAAACGGCGAAGAAGTCCGAATTCTCGCTTGGGGCGACAGCGTAACCGCTTGTGGTTTTCTTCCTGACGATCAGCGTTGGCAAATCAAATTCGGCAATCGTCTTCAAGAAATGTTTCCCTCGGCTAAAGTCGTCGTACTTACAGAAGCTTGGGGGGGACGGTCAAGCGATTCCTACCGCAACGAGCCAACTGGAAGTCCGAAAAATTACCGCGAGAAAGTTCTTGCTCTAAAACCGGATTTGATTATTTCCGAATTTGTTAACGACGCCTATATGGACGAAGCGACGGTCGCAAGAAGGTATGGCGAAATGCTTGCTGATTTCAAAGAAATAGGCGCCGATTGGATTATTCTTGGTCCTCATTACGTTCGACCGGACTGGATGGGACTGACTTCTGAACGTGACGTCGACAACGATCCGCGTCCTCTCGTTAGAGGTTTGCGAAAGTTTTGTGAAGAGACCGAAACGCCCTTTGCAGATACTCCGACGCTTTATGGCAAGTTGTGGCGTTCTGGGATTCCATATCTTACGCTAATGACAAATAACATTAATCATCCCAACAATTTTGGGATGGAACTTTTCTCTGCCGCGCTTGCCAGGCTCTTCGAGGAATAGTTTTCCCGAAGATATCTCGTAGTAGAGGAGTTTTTTTCTTGATAGGAAGATAGACGTTAAAAGGCGTCGTCCGTTTACAGGACGACGCCTTTTAACGTCTCTTCTAGTTCTTACTCAAACGACGTCTTCGTACTCGACCTTTTGAATCATTTTTAGAAAGGCCTCCATCGACGGGCAACGGTCGCGGGGATCTGCCTTAATGCACCAATGAATCGCCTTGGCAAGCGTAGGGTCAAGGTTGGGGTGGTAGCTTGTGATGGGAGCTGGAGGTTGATCATGGGTCATAGCCGCAAGACCGTTTGTACCGCGTGGCCATGGAAGTTCGCGTGTACAAAGTTCATACATCGTTACGCCGAAAGCGAAGATATCCACTCTTTCGTTTGTCGCATGACGACGTATAAGTTCCGGAGCCATGTAGTTAGGCGTGCCCGTACGATTGCCAGGGTCCGTGAAAGGCGCTTTGTTGGGAATGGATAGGCCGAAATCAGTGAGCTTTAAAATCTGACCGTCGCCTGTGAAAAGTAGATTGCGAGGACAAAAATCACGGTGGATAAAACCCGCTTTATGAACGACTTGTAACGCTTCCGCACATTGTCTAATGTATCGAAGGCGTCCGCCGGCAAGCATGTCCTGCTTAATCATTAGAATGTTGTTAAGACCTGTACCTTCAAGATATTCCATCACGAGATACTGTTCGCCGTCAGTGGTGAAACCTTCTTCTAGAGTCTTAACTATGTATGGATGGTCAAATTGAATGGCAATCTCGCCTTCGCGAGGTTTGTATACGCCCTTCATCCCTTTATATCGGCTTTCAATAAGTTTTGTCTTTTCTTTATCCAATATTTTTAATCCGACAATCTGGTCTGTCTCGCGATCGCGGGCCATATAAAAATCAGACATTGTCCCAGAAATCGCCGCTTTCAGAAGGATGAACCTCTTCTTATAATCGAGTTTCTTTTTCCCAAACAAATTATCTAAAAGTCCCATCAATTAATCCAATCATGCAAAGGAGAATGGCAGAACGTGAGGCGCCAATCGCTACGTCAATCGATTCTACGAATTTTTTTTCAAGGCGCAATATTTCGCCGCTTTTTTGAACGAGGTTATGGTTGTTAGGACACGAAATGACTTCATTTTCGCGCTCGTTCAAGTTTGTCGGCAATCTTTATGGGCGCTAAGGCAGTAAAACGATCTGGAATGATTTCGATTTCGACAGGCAGGAAACCGCCAGGGTCGCCGTCTAGTTGAAAAGGAACGTTCATTTCGCTCGCGTCTGGAGAGACAGAAATTTTGAAACATGACGCCTGTCCGAGTTTTGTGTTGGGGAGAAATCGATGAAGACTGCCGAGTTGGGCGAAAAAAACGTCTAACAAGGCCATGCCCAACCTTCCTTTTTGAAAAACACAGAAGTCAAGTTTTTTATCAACTCCAACGCATTTAGGAACAAGAGGTAATCCCCAGCCGTAACGTGGAAGATTGAAAACGAACGACCATTTGCCTGTAATTGACGCAGTACCGGGAGGCGCGATAATTTCTGTTGTAATTTGGGGATACTGATAAGAGGCGATGGATTTGAAAATAGGTCTTAGGTATGAGAGGTAACTAATGTGCCCTCCCTTTTTCTTTTCCTGTTTAAAACTCTTTTCGCGAGCTGCATGAACGCCGTTTACAACGTCGGCGTCAATTCCTGCGCTGACCATGACTAGGAAGATTCTGCCATTGGCCCTTCCTACGTCGAACATGATCGTTTTACCAGATTCGATTAGATCCGCGGCCTTTTCGGGATTGAAGGGTAGTTTAAGGTACTTGGCTATTAGATTAGCAGTACCAGAAGGGAGGAGGGTTATTGGCACGCCGCAAATCGTACGGTTTGTCAATTCCGCTGCCGTACCGTCGCCTCCAACGCCTACAAGCGCACGTAGCGTTCCTTTTTTAAAGAGATCGTTGGCTCGGTTCGAGACGACGTCGAGATCTGTGTGGATTTCAACGAGAAATCCTTTTTGGCGCAACGCTGTTGCGAGACGTTCAGCTCTTTTGCGTGGCGATTTACGTCCCGCCTTTGGATTGACGGAGACGAGTACGTAACGACGCAGGTTATCTTGCATTTTAAACCCTATTGATAACGACGCCTAAAACGTCTTCAAAGCAATAGTCGACAATTGCGCGTCCCTAGAGAACGGCGTTATTTCAAAGTGTTGGCGGTTTTGAAACTAAGCTTTTCATAATCCGATTCGTCGATTAAATAGAACCAGTCGGCGAATCGGTTGTTTTTAATCGTCGCTTTTTGCTTTGCTTCCGGTTCAAGGAAATCAACTTCTGATTCGTCGCCAGACGTAGCGGCGAGGGCGTCGCGAGAATATGACGCATAGACTAAGACGGCGCGTTTGTTTTCAAATTTTTTACCGAAAACAAGCGACAGTTTAACGCCTGTTTTCATCGTCAATTCAATCGAACCGCCCTCGCCAATGAGAAACGGTTCGATTCGTTCTGGAGCAAGAGGATCGTGATCATCTAGAGCAAAGCCGAATTCAGAAAGTGGAGCGGCGAGGGGAGCGAGTTGCGTTCCGATATTGTTGGCGCGAAATAGAGCCGCGAGCGCAGTAGGTTTTTTTCTAACGTCGACAATATTAAGTTTTCCAAGTTCATCGGCTAAAAGATTGAGAGATTCGTTATTTGCGGATTCGGGGTCGAATATAGTGGTTTCGTCCCATTTGCCTTTTTCATTCCGTGTTATTAAACGATTTAGAGACCATATTCGAGACATCGAATTTTCTGGCGTTTGCTTGAAAACGGCGACGCCAGAAGTTTGATAATTTGCGATATGGATTTCATTTTTATCTTTTTGAATCGAAAAACTATAGTCGCGCGCCGTTAGATAAAGCACGTCCCAGCGGCTGATCCGAAGTAAGTCACGATCAAGCCAGTCAAGCGGTTCAAACGAAATCCGCATGGGGTATTCGGCGAACTCAGAGGCGCTTGTTTCCTGCGTTGAATCGCCGACAAAATCAGCCGTGTAGACGACTTCTTCGTTTGGAATTCGGACAAAGCGGTCGTCACGGGTAGCTGAACTTTCAGGGACGCGGTTTCCGATTAGGAGATCAAAAAGCGTTTCACCTCCTTCGCCCTCGATGTGAACATGAAGAGCTGCGTCGTTGAAAAGAGATTTTTTTCCATCTGTGTTTTTTTCGAAACTATGTTCAATGTCGTAACTGGAAGGATTAATAAGCCCACATTCTCGATGAAAATCTATAATTTTCTGCGAGTCATGTATTCCGGTCGTTTCGTCAACAACGTCAAGGATAGAAAGTTGCGTCAACGGCGCGATCACTTTAGAAAGCCGCTCGGCATTTTCTGCTGGAAAACCAGATAACGAAGGGAGACGCCATTCTTGTCCGTCCCTAGTTAGAACGAGTTCGCGCAATTCTCCAGTTTCAGGATCAATTCCTTGGAACTCAATTTTCGTCATTTTTGAGAGGTCGTTGAAGTTGTCAAATAGTTTTTTACCGATCTTCTCTCTTGGTTCCTGATCTGGAAGACGCGGCTGGAATACGAGCCAGGAGATTAGCGCAACGAGCGCAACGATCCCAATAAGAGTTGATTTAAGGAGTTCGTGTTCAGGGGCTTTTTTCATACGAATTGTATAGCGAGAGCTCTTTAGCAAAGACTTCTATTCACGATCTGAAACGCCGATTGGACGTCCAAGGAGGCGTCGTCGATTGTTACACACTGTACCGTAATATAGCGATTGAAAAGGATTCTTTCAAGCGGTTTCTGTTTTGTTGTTGTGTCGCTTAGATAAGAGTTGACGAACTTTACGTTAACAGTTCGGTCGGCTATGGGCGTTGATCGACGGTCTGACTTGTCCCTGCGCTTCGTCGTGATAGAATCAACCGGAGTAGGCTCGGCGTCTTTTCACTGTCGACGTGGACGTTGGGTTTGGAGGGTTTTAAAAATGCTGCTTTTTTCCTGTGGTTTGCTGATACTTGTAGTTGGTTACTATTTTTACGGTCGGTTTGTTGAAATGATTTTATCCCCAGACGACCGTGAAACTCCGGCAGTGAAGTACCGAGACGGCGTTGATTTTATGGTTCTTCCCCACTGGAAAAACATGTTAATCCAACTTCTTAACATTGCCGGCGTTGGACCTGTAATTGGCGTTATAGCGGGTATTAAGTTTGGCGAAATCGTTTTTCTGATCATCCCTATTGGCAACATTATAGGGGGGGCGACTCACGACTTTGTTTCCGGTATGGCTTCGCTCAGAAATCGTGGAACCAATCTTCCAAACTTTGTCAAAATGACCCTTGGCGCGCCATTTTTCTATTTCTTTTCCTTTTTCATGGCGTTCTTACTTCTTTTGGTTGTCGCCGTGTTCATCAATATTCCAGCGAGTTTAATTGACAACGTTTTTTTCCCGAAGACAAGTTGCTTTTGGATTGCCGTTACTCTGATTTTCTTGTACTATATCGCCGCGACGATGTTTCCTGTCGACAAAATAATTGGCTCGCTCTATCCTATCTTTGGCGGTCTTTTACTTCTTGGCAGCGCAGTGTTAATGGTTGCGCTGTTTGTTAGCGGCGCAAAGGATCCTTCTCTGCTTTGTGAGTCGACGCAGTTTTCAGAACTAAAAAATGCGTTTCTCGTCAATAATCCAATCATACCGTGTCTTTTTGTGACCATTGCGTGTGGCATTCTTTCCGGGTTCCATGCCACGCAATCTCCCATTATCGCTCGTACAATGAAGTCGGAACGACAAGCGCGTTCTTCTTTTTACGGCATGATGGTTGTTGAAGGCGTGATTGCGATGGTTTGGGCGGCAGGCGCTCTTGCTATCTATAATCTATTTCCCGAATTATGGAACCAAGCTCCTGCAAAGGTTTTGCCACAAATTACTACGCATTTTCTGGGGCATAGTTTGGGTTCGATAACCGTCGTTGCCGTTATCATTCTTGCGGTTACCTCCGGCGATACTGCGATGCGTAGTTTACGTCTGAGTTTGGCTGAGACCTTTAGAATTAATCAGAAACCTTTTGTTAATCGTTTTATTATCTGTCTTCCTTTGATAGCGATAGTCGCGCTCCTTCTTATATGGTCAAACAGGGACGCCGCCTCTTTCGGTCAACTCTGGAACTACTTTGCATGGGGAAATCAAACGCTGGCCGTTTTCACACTTGGCGGATGTTGTGTTTGGCTCTACGCTCAGAAAAAACAAGGATGGATAGCGGCGATTCCTGGCGTGTTTATGACGTTTATTGTCCTTACGTTTATTCTCTGGACGTCTGCTGAACATAAGGGGCCTGTTGGTTTAGGTTCTATTATATCTTCTTTTTATCTTTGGATAACTGGCGTTAACGACGGATTTGAATTGTCAGGAAAAGGCCTAGATCTTTCAGAATCCTGTATTTACAGTGCAATTATTGCTGTTCTTTATATTGGGTCATGTATACGTCGTGGAATTGTTTTCTCAAAGAAATCCGATATTCAAATGGAGGATTCTGAAACTAAAGTTGAAGTTTCTTCAGAAGATAGTTCTGTAGAGCAGGGATAGAAGTTGAATTTGAGTTTGGAATACTTCGTGAAAAGACATGGGACAATCCTAGGAGTTCCGCAGGGAGTCGTCTTTTTTCTTCTCTTTTGTGTGGCTTTCAGACTCTCTTTTGGCTTCTGCACAGTCGCGTTTGGCGTGATCTCGGAGTCCGAGATCACGCTTGAGAATTATTCCGACGGCGACGTCGTTCGCTACCCGGTCGTGCTGCTTCGCGGACGCGTTGTCGGACGCGAAAACGAGGTGGTAATTATCGAAAATCTCTCTTCTTCACTTCCATCTCGAATTGTGAGGACTAGTACGTGTAGGGGGAGATTCAAGGCGCTAATGGAACTGACGGAGGGCGTCAACCATTTGTCTATTGCTTCGGGTTCTGCTCGCCTAGATATATCGTTGTTCTATCACAGGAGCTCTAATAAACACTTTGTTCGCCTTATTCTTTTTTTGGATTCATCTGGCGAAGATAATTTCGCCGTACCTGAAGAGTGGACGAACGCCCATCGACCAAGTTTACGGTCTGAGGAACTTTTCCATAAATTTCAAACTGCGGCTTTATTATGGCAGACAGCGACAGCAGAACGCCTTTATGACGCCGGTTATGGTCGAAGGACGTTTACTCTTGAGACCGATCGAAGGGGACGGGTAATCGTATGGAAACAACGTGGAAAAAAGAGCAGTGAAGAGTACTTTGCAAAGTCAGAAGTCGAGCGATTTCGCGAGATATACAAAGAGATCGTTTCTGGATCTGCTTTTGATAAAAACGCTTGTTATTTTATTCTCACGGCGTTTAGTGGTGAAAATGAAATTGCGGGACGAATGTATGGACGTGTCGCGCTTGGCGTCGACAACGTTGCAATGTTTGATTCAGCGACTTTTTTTTCGTGTCCAGACGAAGTCGGCGACGCGCCGGAGTATTTTTCTGACCCGTCCGTTGTTTCTAGTCAATGGTTCCGTGATTCTGCGTATCGAAATACTCGTTGGGCTTTAACTTCGTCAACATTGGGCGCTGGTTTACACGAATTAGGGCATGCTTTTGGGCTTAGTCATTCTACTGATCCCAACGATTTTATGAGTCGCGGATTTGATCGATTCAATCGAATCTTCACCCTCGTTGAACCACCTTCTTCTCTTTCGCCCGGAGGTGAATTTAAAGACGACGAAGTCGTTGAATGGACTTCTTCCACCGCCCCGAAACTTATTCGATCTCCGTGGATAGAGTGATTAGGTTGTGATTCTTGATTTAACCCCTACGAAAAGGTCGACGCCATGACGCGACGTCTTTGTTTGCCCTTTTTACAGCGGTCGTCTTTTAAAAAAGACTTGACGCCATTATAATAACTAGGCTTTTGTAGAGGGCGTTTGTCGTCTGATTCACGTTCCTATTCTTTGCATGTCCCGTTTAATTGCGCCTAATTGAAATCATACGATGACGCTTTGTAACTGCACTCATAGAAATGTTTGTGAGAACTCGTTCTCAAAACCTCGCAATATTGCCGTCATTGGCGCGACGGGCAGTATTGGAACGAGCGCTCTAGACGTCGTCGATTCGTCTAACGGTCGACTAAGAGCTGGCGTTTTGGCTGTCAACAGATCTGTCAAAAGGTTAGTTGAATTAGCAAATTATTTTAAACCCGACGTTATCGTAATTTGCGATACCCATGCGGATAGAGCTCCCCTGAAAGATCTTGTCGGCGGTATCGAAATTCTTTTTGGTTCTGACGCGCTTGACGAAGTTGTTCGCCGTCCTGAGGTAGACGTTGTTTTGCTCTCTGTCGTCGGAGTTGCAGGTTTGCGCTTTGCTTGGAGCGCGATTGACGCGGGTAAAACGCTAGCTCTTGCCAATAAAGAGGCCCTAGTCGCAGGAGGAGCCCTTTTGACGGAGACGATCGAAAGGAACAGTAGTAGGTTGTTTCCCGTCGACAGTGAACACAGCGCGATTTATCAGTGTTTGTCGTCCCGTCGTGTCGCTACAAGAACGCCTCGTATCATTTCCCATGACGTGGAGCGTCTGATACTTACCGCAAGCGGCGGTCCTTTTCTAAGACGTTCTTCCGATAGTCTAAAGTACGTTACTGTCAATGACGCGCTGCGCCATCCAACTTGGAATATGGGGGCAAAAATAACTATTGATTCCGCGACAATGATGAATAAGGCGCTTGAGATTATTGAAGCGCGTTGGCTCTTCGGGCTTGAGGCGGATAAAATCCAAGTTGTAATTCACCCCCAATCGATAATTCATTCGATGGTTGAATTTGTCGACGGAGCCGTTGTCGCCCAATTAAGTCCCCCTGACATGAGACTCCCTATACAGTATGCGCTTTATGAAGCCGAAAGATTTCCTTGTCCAACGCGTAAGTTTGATTGGAGTCAACCTTTAGATTTCGGTTTCGAGCCGCCTGATTTGGAACGTTTTCCTGCTTTGAAACTCGGGTTTGAAGTTGCTAAGGCAGGAGGAACGGCAGGGGTGGTTCTTAATGCAGCTAATGAAGTTGCCGTCGACGCCTTTCTTAGCAATCGATTGACGTTTGATAAGATTCCTTCGATATGTCGTCGAATTTTAGAATTACATAACTTTGACGCTTTACCTTCGTTAGATAGAATTTTTGAACTTGACGCTTGGGCGCGAAAGGAGACTGAAAAATGGATAGTATGACTGCCTTTCTCTTTGGCGTTACTGAAGACGCTTCCGCTTGGGTGAATTTTCTCTCGATTACTTGGCGGGTTTTTCTCGTCGTGCTCGGCGTCAACATGCTTGTTATAGTGCATGAATTCGGGCATTTTATCGTCGCCCGTATGTGCGGCGTACGTTGCGATAAATTCTACATCTGGTTTGACGCATATGGTTTTAAGTTTTTCAGCTTTAAGCACGGCGATACAGAGTATGGGCTTGGTTGGCTTCCCCTTGGCGGATACGTTAAAATGTTCGGGCAAGAAGACAATCCCGGAGGTATTCAGGCGGAAATAGATCGAGCTAAAGCGGAAAACGCCCAAAAAGGTGAAAATCTAAGCGAAGCTGAAAAGAAACAGCGCGCTGATGAAATCAATGAGCTCGAAAAGCAACTCTACGCCCCTGATAGCTATCTTTCGAAGAATGTTTTTCAGCGCATGGCGATCATATCTGCAGGCGTTGTGATGAATATAATCTTTGCGATCATATGCGCAGCAGGGGCCGCACTTTTGGGAACTCCTGAAACCTCGGCTAAAATAGGATTTGTAGCTCCTGGAAGTCCTGCGTGGCTAGCTGGCGTTGAAGCGGGCGACGAGATCGTTGCTATCGACGAGAACGAGAAGCCAATTTTTTCGTCGATACTAGTTGCTTGTATGGATCGGAAGGAACTTCAACTCAAGGTTGTCCGTTCGGGTGAAATAGAGCCGCAAATTATTAAGGTTACGCCTCGGATGGAAAAGGGCGCGCTAACTCCGATGATTGGCGTAGGTCCGTCTCCTTCTCTTGATCTTGCTGAAACAGACGACAACATACCGTTTAAGCTCTCTTTTGATAAAAAACGACGCGCCGATATACTGGCTCGTTTGGGGTCATTAAAAGGAGGCGAAAGACTCGTTAGTATGAACGGTTTACCCGTGGCCTCCCCCGCGGATTACCTGCGTCTTAGGGACGTTTTCATTGATCGTCCCATAGAATTTGTCTTTGCTCCGACGGTTGAAAGACGAGGGGGTGAACGCGACGTTGACAAGTCAAGGGACAATATTTCCGTAGTCATTGAGCCACAGCGAGCTCCCGACGTCGGCGTTCGCCTTACGATGGGAGAAATTCTTGAGATTCAACCCGGTTCCGCTGCGGAAAAGGTTGGTTTGAGGGCACGTGAAGAAGATGAAAATGGCGTGGTACTAGCTCACGGCGACGTAATCGTCGAGGTCAACAATACCCCCGTTCTTGATCCCCTGTGGTTTCCATACACAGTTTTTAGCATGTCTGGCAAAGAGGCGCGTAAGCAAGCAAATTCAAGGATTTCCGAGTCGGTTGACGACGCTTTGCCCTCTGTTAATAAATCGTCTTCCTCGCAAACAATTCTTTTGACTGTTAATCGTGACGGACAGCGTGTTGATATTCCGATTACTCTTCCCAGTGACGCGCCTTATTCGGGTTTAGTCGATCGTCGCGGCGTCCTCGCATGCGACGCTCTGGGAGTCGCTTATCAAGTGAAGCCCGTTGTGTCTGGGGTGGACGGTACTGTAAACATTGAAAAGAGTCCCCTTGGCGGAACTGTAGTTGGACTTTCTGCAAAAATCGCCAATCCAGGCGAAGACGCGCCGAAATCTCTACGTGAGACTTTTAAAAGTCTCACAGGACGAAGTGTTACAAAATCTAAAAAGGATGGGTTAGTTGATTTTTCTTGGCGTTTCAACGAAAAATCTGACGCTTCCCCTGTTGATGATTTCGAGGCAATTTCTTGGTTGTTAGACGTTCTTCCGAACCTTCCCGACGGAACGCCCGTTTCTGTTACTGTCGCCTGTCTTGACGGAGAGGAGACGGTGATTGAGACTAAAGTTAAAAGAGAAGGCGATGTTTTTGAGGAAAGTCGCGGACTTTTATTTGGCGTTGACGCGGTTTATCAACGAGCCGATGGCTTGGGAGAAGCCTTTTCCTTTGGCGTTGCTAAGACCATTGAAGCCGCTTCGCAGGTTTTCATCTTTTTAAAGAATGTTGGGAAGAACGTTTCAGCAAAGGCGCTTGGAGGTCCTGGATTGATTGTGGGGACGGCTTATGAAGCGGCAGGGCGAAACGACGGCGTGTTTCTTCTATTCCTCTGCCTTATTAGCGCAAATCTTGCTGTTGTAAACTTCTTGCCGATTCCAGTGCTCGACGGCGGACATATGGTTTTTCTTTTATATGAGGCGGTAACAGGTCGCAAACCTAACGAAAAGATTCAAATTGGCTTGAGCTATATAGGACTTGCATTGATTTTGGCGTTGATGTTTTGGGTTATTTTCCTTGACATTGTTCGCTATTGCTTCTAGAATCTGGATCCGTTCAGTTCTAATTTCTCCAAAGGCGAATCCCGCGTACCAGGTGTGCGCGGGACTTTCGTGTCCGGTTTAAGATATTTTGCTTAAGATTTTGTAGGAAGCGTCGACGATGCAAGGGGATTGCGATTCAACTCGGTTATACGCTCGTTTATCGAGTTTTTTAGACTACCTTACAAAATTTTTTTTATGGGTATTTTCCGCGACAATTTTCTTCTTGTTTTGGATTTTGAAGAGAGAGTTTGACGTTCCAGTTTTTTTTTCATTTCTCTTTATCTTTTCTTTTGTAGCACATCTTTTGTGTGAACTTTCGGAGGTTTGGGGCGTTTATCCTATGTGGATTGACGTTGATCGTCACGTCAAATCCCATCGAAACGTGTCTATTCCTTTGTGGGTTTCAGGCGTCCTTTTTTTGGGTGTTCTTATTTTTCGCGGACAAACGTCGCACCCTATACTTGCCTTTATTTTTTTTGTAGCGGCGGATTGGAGCATTGGGCTACGATTTCGTAAGAGTGAGGTTTTTTTTCGATCATTGGTCCCAACGGACCAAGCTAAAAAGACAATGCTTGCAAGCGACGATGTGTTCAATAAATCAAGCGTCAATCATGATTTAACCAACAGGTCGTTCTGCAAGGAGAGCGAATTGCTTCTCATGCAAACGTCACGATTTAGGCGTGGTTCTAGCGAATCGCTCCAAGGAGAATTTCTTGTTGAATTTGAACCAGATTTGGCAAGCACATTTTTTAATATTCCTTTTTGCCCGATTTTTGACGGTGTTCCACGATTCGATTTCGAACAGGTATCCGGTTCAGAAGTTTCTATTAATCTTTCACTTTTACAGCCGTTTGGAGCACGTCTAGAAATTAAGAGAATACCTGCTCAAGACGTTACGTCGTCTGAAAAAGAAAAGGAACCTATTCGGATCGCGTTCTACGTAGCTTATCCTCCCTTAGAGAATAAAACTGAATTCTTAAGCGATTGAATTCCAGATCAGGAAGACTAGGCTTCGCGTAAAAAGGCCTGGCTAAAGAAAAATTTTTTTGAATACTTGGAATGAATGGGGGCGCCAAGTCGAATATAGGAACATACCTATTTAATTGTCAGAAATAGGTTCAAGTCTCTGTAATTTTAGATTACGAAAATCGATAGGATAACCGTGAGATTGGAGAAGAATCGGACTGGATTCGATCTGACCGAAACGTTGCTGATTTTTGAATTTACTATCCTTTTTGGCCTCTTTCCATTCGGATGAGCCGATCTCAAAGCTGAGAACAAGTTCGTCGTCTAACCAATGTTCTATTCTAGAATCAGCGACAACAATTTTACCATGTCTAAAATCTCCTCCTGGCGTCGTTGTAGTTGGGGTGGGATAGTTGTCTGATTTACTTGACGGAGCCGCAGGGAGAACGTCAAAAAGGGACGCTGTTCTTCTGTCTGATATTTTACCGTCTTCAACGTTTGCGTCGTCTTGGATTTGATATTCGAGACCAACCCAATCCTTTCCGTTTGGACTTTCTATCTTATACTTAACGCCGGAATTACACCCAAGACCAAAACGCCATTCAAAAGAGAAGATGTAGGAGCTATACGACGCGTTCGTTATTATATCGCTTCCTCCTTCCGGATCGACCAGACTAAGGATTCCATCTTTTGCTGACCATCCCTTAGGACTGCCTCCGGACGCGGCAGTCCAACCGTCAAGAGTTTTACCGTTGAAAAGGTCGATAGGTTCTGAAATTTGATAGTATAAATCTAGGTCCAGTCCTTGGGACGAGGCGTTGTTCGTTTCTTCACCGGTTGTTTGATTTAGCGGACTTAGAATGGCTTCCTCCTTATCGGGGGAAACCGCGACGTCGACGTCCGGTTCAAGGACGATGTTTTCATTTCGAATACAAGAAAGCGACGAGAGCATCGCCAACGCTAAGGATACTGAAATACAGACGCTTCTTTTCATAGTTCGAGCCGAACGTTAACAACACCGCAGAAATAAAATCAAAAGTGGAACGCGTTATCGTTCCACTTTTGAACCGAGATTGAAATACGAGTATCCCTATCTTAAAGGAGGCGCTCGCTACAGAGCCACTCGAAGGCTTCTTTGACGCGCACAATTTGTTCGTGGTTTACTTTAAATATTCTTGCTTTACCGTCAACTTTTGGAACGAAAGTCGTGAATCCCTTTTCGTCGACAACGATTGTTCCGGGTTCAGAGAGATCGAAATATCCGCGTTTTTCTCGCGCGGCAAAAAGAATAGTCGTCAAATCCCACGTGCACTGTTCAGCGTTAGGATCAAGCCCACGATAGAAGTTATACGCTTCTTTAACAGGATGGTATTTGACGTAGCCGTAATCATTTAGCATCGCAACTCCGGTCATTCTTATTTCGCGTCCAACCTCGAAACCTGAGCAGTAGATATCTGTCGGCCATTCGGCGAAAACTTTGCGTGCGGCAGGAACGTCGTTGACAATGTTGTATTCTTGATGTTTATCCACGAAATTACCAGCCATCGTGACAAGATATTTCACTTTTTGGGCGGCGAGTTCGCGTCCGCTTAGCGGAGAATAGTCGTCGGCAGGAGAATCAAGTAAACGCGCTAAGTTTGATGAAAAGCCAACTTGAGCAATGACGACAGAGTTGTCTTCTTGAGACGCCAGAGTCTTACGAAGAAGCGCCGTCGCTTCATAATATTCCGTTTTATCGTTGGCGTAATCAAAAAAAGGAAATTTGGTTTCGCCGTTTTCATCTCGCGCTTCAAGAGATTGACGAAGGAATTTTCCGTCTTCTGGCGTAACGCCACTCTCCTTGACCGCGCCGATTGGAACATCGGGATTATTGTAGAAGACGTCAATAAATTGGCAGTATGGAGCGGCGTACTTGTTGTCCTTTGTGAGGGTTATTGCCAACAACTTAACTTCGCCCCGTTTTTCCAAATTGTTGAGCATGGCCAGCGCAAAGACGTCGTCTATGTCGTTTCCCATGTCCGTGTCGTAAATAATTTTAACGGGGTCTTTTGCAAATGCGCTGGAATCAACCAAGACGAAACTACCAACGACGATGGAAAGAAAAAAACTCAGTAAAAAAGCCGAACTACGCAAGGGAAAACCTCATTTCTATTTATTTTCAAGCACGTCGAACGCAACGAGCGACGTTAGTGAAATGGGAAACATCTGACGGAAGGACACGGACGCGCCTCGTATTTAAATATAACCGACCAGAGTCAAAAAAACTATAGTCTTAACAAATGCGATTGTCTTTTTGTGTTGACAATTCCAAAGCCGTCCATTGTTTCTGAAACAGTCCTTCTCTCTAACTTTCGAACCTTGTCATGTTGAGATGAGGACGAATTGATCCTTATTATTGGGGAGGGCGAGAACTGCCCGGTTTGCCACCACGACCTGGGTCGCCTTTACCATATCTACCCTTGGATCTGCTATTTTTACTAGAGAAACGACCGTTGTTTTCACCACTCGCACCGCGGTGAGTATTCCAACGTTTTTTACCGGACTCTGTATTACTAAATTTCCGTTTTTTGCCTCCAGAACTGTTTTCGTGCTGAAAACCAGCGTTGGATCGACGGAACTCGCCGTTTCCAGAATCACCGTGTTCTTTGTATTTGAACCCTTGTTCTTCGCTTTCTGAGAAAAACTTACGTTGACTGTTCCTACGTTCGTTAGGTGTGGTTGAAACCAAACCTCCCTTTCCATAAATTCTGGCGCCTGTACGATATCCGCCTGTTTTACCTTCTGAGCGCGGACGACTTTGACGTTTTCCAAAAGAATCGCTTTCTTGAGAACTTGTTTTAAGTTCTTCGCGACGTTTTTCCTTTGCAGCCTTTTCTTTTTCAGTCTGACGCTTAAGAAACTTTGTTCGTGAGGCCCGTCTTAACGTGAATGATTTGGGAAGATAGGGAGGAATGAGACATTCGGGACCCGTTCCAATGAGATCTTCACGTCCAGCCTCTTTGAGAGCGTTCTTAACGTCTTCGTAGAACGCTGGGTTGTAGTAGAAGAGAAGCGCACGTTGGAGACGACGTTCATGTAATGTTTTGGGGACGTGAACTTCTTCTTCTGTTATCGGATCAATCCCTGTGTAGTAGGCGCAAGTCGCAAGTTGGAACGGAGCTGGAATAAAGTCCTGAACCTGTTCCGGTTGAATGTCACGTTCCTTTAGGTAGACGGCGACGTCAACCATCGATTTAATTGTTGAGCCAGGGAAACTAGAAATCAGATAAGGAACCGTATATTGTTCCTTACCTGCCTTTAAAGATTCTTTTTCAAAAAGTCTGCAGAATTCTTCATGGTTTTCAATCGGCGGTTTGTTCATTCTTCGTAAAACGTCGTTATCTACATGTTCGGGAGCAGTTTTTAACCGACCTCCCGTATGATAAGCGGCGAGTTCGCCAATGAAAGGAACGGAGAAAACGGCAAGATCGGTTCGGATTCCAGAGGCGACAAGAACCTGTTTTACACGTTTGATTTCACGCGTTCTTCGAAGCAATTCGACGTAAGCTGTCTGATCGACGTCCAGATTTCGACAAATTTGAGGACACAGGCAAGATATTTTCTTACATTTAACGCACAGATCGCTGTCTTTACCCCCAAGTCGATACATGTTTGCGGTAGGGGCGTTGAGATCGCTTATGACGCAATTGCCGCCTACTGAATCAACGAGTTTTTTAATTTCATCAAGAATAGCGTCTTCACTACGACTTTGAATGAATTTCCCTTGGTGAGCGGTAATCGCGCAGAACGTACACCCTCCGAAACAACCTCTATGCGTTTGAACGGTTGAACTGACAATGTCGGCCGCCGGGATTGGTTCAGTGTAAGAGGGGTGTGCTTTACGAGAGAACGGCAAGGCGTAGACGGCGTCCATCTCCTTTTCCGACAGAGGGTATGCGGGGGGATTGACGACTATTGCTTCGTCTGCGCATTCTTGTAAAAGTGTTTTGGCGCAGAAGGGATTGAGATTATCGTAAGCAATTTGCGTCATCTTTACGAAATTTCGCTTGGAAATAGCGACGCTGTCTTGCCGTATCCGCTCAATTTTCTTTTCTATTCCCTCGACCTGACGGTAAAGAGAGGTTCTCTGCTCGGTTTCCAATTCACGGGTTTCACGATCTTGGGCGATCTTAGTTTTAATCTCTCCGAGTTCTTGTTTGAGACGAGCAATTTCCAACGCTTGCGTAGGAAGAAGATCAGTTCCTGTAACTTCCTCAAAACTCGGAAGATGAACGACCGTTTCCGATTCCTCAAGCAAATCTTCATTTTTCCCAAGCCGATATACGGTCCCTCGAACGTTGCGTATTGTCTTAATTGATTCGCCCGAACTGAGTCGGCGAAGAATTTCTAGAATTGCGCGTTCCCCCATACCATACATGAGTAGATCCGCTTTGGCGTCTAGAAGAATCGAACGACGGACACGATCGCTCCAGTAGTCATAGTGGGCAATACGACGCAAACTCGCCTCTACGCCGCCCGTAAGAATAGGAACGCCGGGAAAAGCCTCTCGCGCTCGCTGGCAGTACGCTAGGGTGGCGCGATCTGGTCTACGTCCGATTTTACCGCCTGGCGAATAGGAATCGTCATTACGAACCTTACGGCTTGCTGTGTAATGGTTGAGCATCGAGTCCATATTGCCAGCGCTGACGCAGAAAGCTAGCCTTGGGCGCCCAAATTTTCGAAAGTCGTCAACAGAGTTCCAATTTGGCTGACTTAAAACGGCAACAGAGAAACCGTCAGCTTCCAGAAGTCTTGTCAGCAAACCATTAGCGAAACTTGGCGAATCAACGTATGCGTCTCCTGTTACAAAGACGACGTCAACATGCTCCCATCCTCTTCCCTTAACTTCTTCAGGCGACATCGGCAGGGGATCTGCATGCATGAAAATCGGACGAGATTCCCTACTAGGATCGTCGAAAAGATAGGGACATGGAGGCGTAACGGTCATCTTTCAACCTCTGGATGGAAAAACTATTCAACATTCTATGCTCTATGCTAAAGAAACGCTTGAGTCTATTTTCTCACAATGCCGCCTTTTATCAAGCGCCGAACAAGACGGATTTGCACAGATACAGGCGTCGATAAGGACGAACGACGAAAACACTTCAATGAAACTAGCACGAAGGCAGAGGAGAAACATGATAAAGAAACAATATAACGCCTCCACGAAACGCCGATCCATTCGCAGGAAGCCCTGTAAAGTAAAAACGACTGTCTGGAAAGAAAGGTCGCTGACGTGCTGGCGCTTCAACCGCCTTACAATGTAAGGGGAAAGCTCGCAACATGTTGTGCGACGAAATCTTTACGCCACTGAAGGCGGCAGGCAATCAAAGGGCAAATTTAACGACTCCCCCGGTAACAAGGACCAGACCACGTCTCGTGGAGACGCGGTTATTCTGACATGAAATCGCTGTCGACACAAGTTGTTTATTTATTTTTTTTTTGAAAAATGTAAAGAAGCTGAAGAAAACAGGGACAGTGTTCTTCTTCAGCTTCTTTAGCAGAAGCGTTAGTTTGCGGTCTGACGCTTCTTTGGAATCAATAAGTTGGCGCAGCGCCTCGCTGTGCGGTTTTAGTTGGTTTAGGAGGAGCGTAGGGGCGTTGAGTTTGAACTGGGGGCGTCGCTACAACGTTGGATTTTCGTTGAGTTGAGGTGTTCATGGCGTTACTTATCGCATTTGACTCAGCAGAGTAGGGGACGTTTGTAGCCGCTTGAACAGCTGTTTCTGAACCCTTCTTATTTTGAGCGACAAGTGTGGACGCGTCTGACCTTGTTTGACGATTTTCCTGTGACATACTCGCCGTCCATGCACGATATTCTTCTTCAGAAAGCGCGCGTCCGTTTGTGGTTGCGAAAGAATTGGCGCTCTCGATTTCTCTTTCTGCTTCTTCCAGCGACGCAGACGCAGACTTCTCTTCCCTCTTTTCACGGGCAAGATTCATTTGTTCTTGAACAAGGGCAATCTTTTTGACGTTTTCCTCGCCAGATCGCTGAGGCACGACGATAATAACGGGGCGTAAATCACAGGCGAGGCTCATTCGTCTCTTTTTCGGTTTTGAAGCGGTAGAACTAGGTTCAGGGACGTCAACTACGATTGTGTAAGCACGATATTTGCTGGCTCCAGAGTCGTCGTTAACAAGTTCGCCTCCATACTTCTTCATGATTTGATTAATCTGAGGATTAAGTTCAATATGACCGTCTTCTTGGAGTTGGCCGTATTGATCGAATCCGCCAACAGTAACAAAACTACAATCTCTATCGTGAAATTCCCAGGCCTCGACGCCGCTGTTACGGAGCGCTTCACAAAGCGCCGCAGCTCTCATGCCGGCATACTGAAGGCGTGAGTTTAGGTCGTCAAACGAATCGGAATTTTTCTTCATGCTTGTATCGCCCGAAAAGGTGGCGATACGAACAGTATACATTTTCTTGTTGTTAAGTAGGCTGTATTTACTGTCAGAATTGAGTTTTGCGACGAAGGGATCGACAATCCCTTTGTGGTTAAAATATTCAATGGGAAGCAGTGGATTTGGAACGGGGGTCGCGCCGCCAAGGGGACCGTATCCCGCGTATTTAGAATCCTGTTTAGCCCTTTCTTTGAATTGTTGGACAATCTGTTTACTCTGAGGGTCGTTTTGTAATGATTTGGGTTGACACTTTCGAATTTTTTCGAGAGTTTTTTGAAGAACCGGATCTTCGCCAGTCGGAAAACCGCCGACCAGAACGGCGTATTCAACAGCTCGCGCCGTTTGATAGTGAAATTTTTTAGATTTCCCTAATTTTTGAGAGAGCGCGTCCATTTCCATTTTGTCGGGATCGTATTTGAAGACGAACGCTTCCATTTTGTAGGCGGCGCGAATTTCGTAAACGAGACGCTTGGCTTGTGACGCGGCAGAGTCTCCGGAGAATTTCCGAACCATGATAAACCAAGCTCCGTCCGATTCGCTGAGGACGTAGTCTTTGCGTGCGTCTGCTTCAACTTTAACAGATTTACCTTGGAACAAGGCTGGCGTTGCGGCTAGTGCGGTAGTACAGGCCCCGACGAGCGACGCGACGGTCAAAAGGGACGTCAAATAGAAACGCCATATTTGCATTGATCCACCTATAAACTTGTAGTCTTTTTTCCAAGACAAAACGTGTAGTTCTGCTTAGCTTGACTTTTGAATTTCAATTTGACCTTTATTGACGTGTAGCGAAATAGGCTTCGACTTGCACGTTGGCAATCATCAGGTAGAATGACGAACGCACCTTGGCGTTGCTGACATTCCCTAGCAACCTATGTCCGTCTTGCCGAAAGTTCCAGCAAGTCTCTTTAGTTCTGTATCGGACGGGCAGAGCTTGCGCTTTAGTTGAGATTTAACGATAAAATGAATTTTGTCGATGTATAGTAGGAAATGTCGATGGTCAATTCTCTTTTTCCGCCCCTAAAGGTTGGCGGACTAGTTTTCGACGCGCCGCTTATCCAGGCTCCATTATCTGGATATTCTGACGCGCCAATGCGTCGGCTCGCTAGGAGGTTTGGCGCGTCGTTTGCCCTCTGTGAAGTTTTTCTCGACCAGTTTGTACTTTCTGTTGTCAGAGGATCTAAGTCGAGATTTTATCTCAATGTAAAAGACTCGGATAAACCTGCGGGCGCCCAACTCATGGGCTCAGATTCGAATGAGTTTGTTTCTGCTGCGCTCAAACTCGTGGAACTCGGTTTTGGTCTCATCGACTTGAACTTTGCTTGCCCTGTTAAAAAGGTTGTGGGAAAAAACCGTGGCGGATATCTTCTTTCAGACCCCATTCGTGCGATGGAGATAGCGCGACGAGTTCGAGACGCCTTACCTGCTAGCGTTCCTGTAACAGTTAAACTTCGGCGAAGTTTTGACGATTCTGAGAAGAGTCGTAAGGCGTTTTGGAGTCTTCTTGACGGTTTGCTTGACGTCGGCGTCGACGGGATTGCGGTCCATGGTCGTACCGTTGTTCAGCGTTATCAGGGAATTGCGAATTGGAGTATTATTCGCGACGTCAAAGAGCATGTCGCCGTTAAGAGAAACCGTCCTGAAATTCCTGTCCTTGGCTGTGGGGATCTCTTTTCTGCCGAAACTGTTATAACTCGAATGCGTGAGTCGGGCGTAGACGGCGTTGCGTTAGCTCGCGGCGTAATCGGCAATCCATGGCTTTTTCAGCAGACTCGCGCAGCAATGGAAGGACGTTCGATTCCGGGTCCCCCGACGCTTGCCGAACAGAAAAAAGTTATTGCGGAACACTTTTGCGACGTTATCGAACTCTATGGCGAACGTCGAGCGACGACGGTTATGCGTAAATTTGGCGTCGCCTATTCAAAACTCCATCCAGATTCGGAAAGAGTTAGAATGGCGTTTGTCGCCTGCAAAACGCCGCAACGTTGGTTTGAAATTCTCGACGAGTTTTATTGATTGCCGTCTTGCTGAGAATTAACGATTTGGAGGACGCGCAGTGCGATTCAAGGGATTTTTTTGAGTGATATGTTTTTGATATGGACGTTTTTCTCAATGTTTGAGCTTTCGGCGAACTCTACGTTCGGTATTCTCGAAAAACGACGCGTCGCTGCCGATTGTCGCAGAAATTGACGGTAAAAACGTCCAGAGCGTTCGTATTAACGCGTTTGATTTTGGCGTTGTTGCAGACGATGAGACGATTGATAACACAGAAGCGTTGCAACAAGCTCTTGACGCCGCAGGCGACTTGGGCGGCGGGATAGTAGAATTACCTAGCGGTCGTTTTCGATTTGACGGTTGTTTGAGTTTGCCCGCAGGCGTCACTCTCCTAGGCGTCTACCACGTTCCTCCAACCGTGGTCAATAAGGACGAAAAACCTACTAGCTCCACGTTTCTGACGTACGCAAACCGTGGAAAGCCGGAAGGCGAACCGTTTATCACTCTCAACGTTTCCAACAGCGCCGTTGTTGGCGTTGTTATTACATACAGAGTGGAAACGAAGCGACGTTCCACCCGTACCTTATTCTCCCTGCATCGCCTCAAAGGATACCGATAACGTTGGAGCGCTGGACTGTTGTCTTCTTAATCCTTATGAAGGAATTCATTTTAAACTTGCTCATCGTCATTTAGTACGCAACGTGACGGGATATCCCATTTGGCGCGGACTCTTTGTCGATCAATGTTACGATATAGGTCACATCGAGAATATTCATTTGTGGCCGTTTGGATTGTCATACCAACCTGACGATCCCTACTGCAAATGGATTAACATCAATGGCGTCGCGTTCGAATTTGCCAGATCTGATTGGCATTATGTTTCCAACACTTTTTGTTTTGGATATGATCGCGGATACTATTTTAGCGATTGCGGTCATGGCGGAACGAACGGCAATTTTTTAGGAATAGGCGCGGATTCATGCCGACGCGCGGTTTTGGTCGACCAATCCCAGAAGCAAGGACTTATTATAACAAACGGCGAGTTTGTCGGGCGTTGGACGAGCGAAGACTCCGTTTGTCTTGAAATAGGCGAAGAAAACGACGGAGCCGTCATGCTGACAAACTGTTCCTTCTGGAGGCCTGTCAAGATATGCGTGTCGTCGAGGCAAAAAACAGGTCGTCTTAGTCTCAATTCGTGTGAATTTGTCAATTGGGACGAAGTTCATTCTTCTCGAACTAGTGAGGGGCGCCCACGGTCGAAGTTCTTGGCGGACGAGCGACGCTCAACTGTTGCTCTTTTGAACAAGGCGGAACTCTTCTCAAGATTGATCCCGAAGCAATCCATGTGACCGCAATCGGCAATCAGGCTCCCGGTGGTTTCCGGATCGAAGGAGATCGTTCGTCGATGAAACTCCAGACGTTGGCAAATGAACAGGATCCTCTCGAAATTTATCCAGAAGGGCTTGAGAATTATCAGGTACGCATTGGCGACGGTGGCGATTCCCGTTTCGTACGGCGCTGGAACGGTTCAGAAAATGGGGAAAACTCGACTTTTCGTTGGTCCTGCGACGAGGCTTTTGTGTTTTTGCCGATTGTCGATGAACGTCCTGTCAGCGTTGATATGACTTTCGAAGCGCCGCACGAGGCGTTTCGAGACGCCGATCCGTCAAACGACGATACAGCAGACTCGGAGACCGGAAAAAATGGCGTTTATTTTGGCGAAAAGAGATTGGCGGCGCTTAAACCTGGTTTTAACAAAACGTCGTTTGTCGTCGAACCAACTTCGGACGACGTCAAAAGGGGGAAATTGTGCTGAGCGTTTGTTGCAACGGTTGGCGACCCTGCGAGGTTCTGGAGAATTCCAACGACGAGCGTATCCTTGGCGTTCAGTTGTTTCTCGTACATTTGATGGCGTGTGAGACGAAAATAAAAAGAACTTTTGACGCTAATCATGGCATTTGGCAGGAATAATGCGAACCACAGCGATTCTAGAGAAAGAGAAGTAGGTTATTGATTCTGTCATGTGGTTTTGCTTTTTGGGATGGACCTGCACTCGGTCGATCAATGAATTTTTCTTAGGTAGAAGGCCCCTATTATGCCTAGAATGACGTCGCCGATCCAAACAAAATAGGACGGAAAATCGCCTTTTTTGGCTCCTGTATAGAAGATTCCCCAAGATCCCCAGAAGATGATGATGACGGCGAAGATTATGACAGGAGAAGACGGCAATTCGTACTTAAAGTTTCTTACCCGTATTATTATTCTAGGATAAAAGATAGCTAAAGGGATGCTCGCCCAAGCGACAAAGAAATATGAGAAACCGTAAGCCCAATTTCTCGGTTCGACAATTTTGTACTGATTATATCTTTTCTGAAATCCCTTTTCACGTCCTCGAAGGTCATGCCATTCCTGTTTAGACGCTTCATCAACGTTGCCACACAAAAGGGCAAAGCTTGCTTTTGCAGCCATTTGACGGTGGTATGCGTCGCTTTCTGCTTCGAGGTTTTTAATGGCATATGTCACCTCGGATGCTTTGGGGTCGACTCGGCTTTTTTTATTGTAAATTTCCTCTAAGGGGATTTCCTGATGGAATTCTTTTGGAAAAATAAACTCGTTATTTCGTTCAGTAGCCTCAGAATTGAAGAAATCGACGACAATGAAAGGCGTTTCGCCTCTAAAAACCACGTTAAGACTAGCTCTTTCAGCAACGCCGTTGACGTCCTTTTTTTTGATCTGAAACGAAGGATGAATTAGAGTTCCGTCTTCAGTAACGTCTGCGACGTCTAGTGTAAAGGTCGAATTAGGTTCAGAATAGCTTTTTTCTTTTTTGAGCTGTGAAAGAACGATTTTTTCAAACTGATTAAGAATTGTTTGATTCCTTTTCTCGCGAGCCGTTGAATTTGAAATATCATTGATTTTTACGTTAACAATACTTAGTCCGATAAGAGCCAAGTAGATTGGGATTAAAATTCGCCAAAGAGGCACGCCTATAACTTTGAAAGCAGTAATTTCACCCTGTTGTGCCATCGGAAGGAACGTAAAACATATTGCGGTGACTGTTGCTATAGGCGCGCTGTTTGCAATCTCCTGAGGAAGAAAATGAGGAAGTATAGCAAGTGTGACGCTTAAAGGGAGACCACTGGCGACAGATTGGATAATGGGAAAGAAAAGTACTATCGAAATAGAAAGAAATTGCATGAAAACGAACCATTTTAAGGCTCGAAATAGAATATACCGAGAGTATATCTTCATATAACGCTCCGCTGTTTTTCCTTGCTTCGCGGATGTTAGCGCTTTGCGATGATAAACACAAGACTGATTGTTCCTATTCGATATTGTTATTACTTAGGCAAGTGATTATCGATAGCTCTCAATTCCCTGACTCTTTTCACTGTTTCAGACGTCTATCTGTAATAATTAAAGAGATTGCGGAAGTTCTTTGTGTCCGCGAATTATAATGGTTATAGCGAACAAATGAAGTAAATCTGAGTGACTTTTGTTCTCTTAAGGTCAAGAATTGGCCATCTCTAGTAGGCGTCGTAGCGCTTTTGTGGGTTCTCTTCTTTTCGTTCCCAAAACAATATGATGTTAGTGGTGAAGTATTTGCTTGCCAACGTCTTGCTCTTTTTGTCGTCAGGCGCGTAGCACAGAGGGTAGCCTCTTGATCATACGATCAAATTCAATCACTAAACGTTATTCATCTCCAAACGCGTTTACTAGAATTTTCGTCGGCGCCTTGTTGTTTGCTGTTACTACCGTCAGTAGGGTGGTATATGAGTCCGAGATAAAACACGAATCTCTCCTCGTCTAGCTTCTGATTTACGTGCTGACGTTACGATAGTCTTTTATTCTTTGACGCTCATACCGTCTTATTCGCTTAACGCCGCTTTCGACGATTTCACTGTTATTTTTTTCCGATACCTCGCTATATAGGAATTGCGAGTTGCCGTCGGATTCGTCGCCAATCACGTTCTGGGAACTTGCAGCAAAATACTGGCAACGTCCGTCATACCAAAAAAGCAGTCGTCGCTCAAACGGCGACGACTGCTCTGTTCGCAGAACTAACTTAGCTGTTTAACGTTACAACGCGACTGCGTTTGGCGAGAACCGTTGATATGATTTATCTTGAGATTTTTCCGTGTTTGAAGGCAATCGTAAGCGTTCGAGTTTAAGCGCTTCACGCACGGCTGTTGACAGGACTTTATCACTATCTAGTTCTGAAATGTTCTTCGTCGCAACAGCGGGAAGGTATCCGTAATCCGGTTTTTCCTGCGCCTGATCAGCGTAGGGAGGTTGAGTTTCCGCAAGACGACTTGAAGCTTCTGACGAGTCGGGAACGGCGACGTCTGGCACGACCCCAATTCCCGCATAGGCACGCCCCTGTGGAGAATAAAATTTTTCGGTTGTCAATCTTAATCCCGCAATCGGTTTGACGTTTGTCGTATCGTCGCTAAGTTGCACAATCGCTTGAACCGTTCCTTTGCCGTAGCTTTGCGTGCCAATGACGACGGCACGTCCATTTTCCTGCATTGCGCCGGCGAAGATTTCAGCAGCGCTTGCGC
Source organism: uncultured Planctomycetaceae bacterium (assembly GCA_946408825.1). GTDB lineage: Bacteria > Planctomycetota > Planctomycetia > Pirellulales > Thermoguttaceae > RUG369. Next base: position 19,124 of record CAMJTU010000011.1, on the reverse strand, counting down.
TGTTAGAATCGACGAGCAGAACTAGCGGCAACGTAAAGACTGTTTTCTCGTTCGCTTGGAATGAGTGAAAACCATTGCGACCCTGGGTTTGAACGATTGTACCGGAATCTAAAAAAAGATCAGAAACATTAATTGCTTCTTGAAGAAGTCCGCCTGGGTTCTGACGGAGATCGACGACGAGACTTTTGATTTGTGATTTTGACAATAGGTCGACCGCCGCCAATAGTTCGTTTGCCGTCGTTTTTTGGAAACACGATATTTTCACATATCCAATTGACCCGGGCGAGTCTAAGACGTGGACATGCTCGACGCTTGGCACATTAATAGGCCGTCGAACTACGGTAACTTTACGAATTTTTGAATCGGTCGAACGTAAGACCAACGCCGCCTCCTCGCCCTCATATCCTTGAAGAAGCTCGCCTATCTCTGCGCCTGTAAGTCCCGCCGTAGCGCTTCCATCGATCGAAATTATTTCATCTCCGACAACTATTCCCGTTTCTTCTGCAGGACTACCAGGGATGACACGGACTATTTTCGTCGGCGCGTCAGTTTTGAGTTCGACGCCTAGACCAACAAATCGTCCGTCAATAAGAGAAAAAACGTCTTCGACCTGTGACGGCGTAAGTGGAGAAGAATACGCGTCCAGTGAAGAAATTGCAGAGCAGAGGAACTCCGAAATTGTTGCAGTTTCGGGAATGTCAGCGAAATTTTTGAGTTGTCTTGCCACCCATAATATCACGCGTCGCACTTCATCCTTCGTCGAAAACTGGATACTCTCCGTTTTTTCACATAAAGTGTCGATAGTTTTCAAAGCTTTCCGACGTGATTCTTCTGGAATTCCATTTTGGATATAGAACGCATTTTCGGAAAGCGCTTCAGATACACCCGCAATTCCAAAAGAAAACAACGTTGTGTATGACGGACGATCTACATGATATTTCTCAATGTCGAGAAAGACCTCGTCGAACACTGTGAGAACGTCGTTTATAGACGACGCCGAAGTCAATGAAACGAAAGCATGATCCTGATAACGTATCTCGATTTCCTGACGTCTTCTAGTTTGGGCAAATTTTTCCTGAAGGGCTTGACTACTGGGGTAACGCCGTAGCCCGTTTTCATATAATTTCTTGGCTTCAAACCAATTGCGCTGTGCCATCAGCGCGTCGCCTTCGTCGAGTATTTGTCCGATCTCTTCGGCGTCTTCCTCACTCCACGAGTCCTTCAGCGGCAACGCTCGTTCAGTTCGAGCGCTTGCCGACTGCGACGGCGTAAGAGTCCGAAGTGACGGAGGAATTTCTCTTGTCTTTGACTGACCATCAGAAGCGCTCGACCGTGGCTGATTGAACGTTGCTGTCGGAATCCAATCGGATTTCCTAGTCTCTGAAGCGTTGCCCGTCGTTGTTCCAAACGCTAAGAACGCGACGAGAACGCCAGCTGTGATTTGGAGGAATTTAAACATGTTTTCACCAAACGACATACGTCGTCGGCTCGTCGATCGTTTCGGCGTGAGCTTCCTGCCCAAACGCTTGCGCGCATTCCGAAAGATCGAATGGAAGTCCTTTCCAGTCACCCTCCTGGTGAAACTGTCGGGGGAGAAACATCAAGGCAACAGTAGAGTAGCTACCCAAAAAGGTTCGTCTCAAAATGTTTGACGCGAACTTACGAAAATCGTAATGTCCGTCTTTGACGTTTCTATCCGTTTCCATATGACTTTGAGCGCAACACTCGTTTTTCTCCGATTACAACGAACTGGAGACGGCATGCTCCCAGAGCAGGACCAAGCATATCTCTGCCATTCCTTGAAATTGGTACGGTTGTTGTTCGCTCAACCTGCGGATTATTTCGCCGTTTTTTTCTTTTTACGATATTTCTATTGAAACTCGTTTTTATGCGAGGTGAAGTAAACTTCGTATCCTCTTCTGATTGAATTCACGGCGATATATCCCGCTCCGCACCATGGATCGACGCTATATGCAGACGTGCTTCAACGAATACAGTCGATTTTGCAACTCTTCTTAAGTTACGGAAACGATCGAGATTATTAAAACGGTTTTAAAGAAAAAGTGGGAAAGCACAGAATTACTGATCCGTTTAAAGGAGAGGTTTCTTCAAGTTGTTTCTATTTTGACGACCGATCTTTTTATAGGGTTTTGACGAGGGGTGGGGAAAACGAGCCCCAGATTTGATTGATAAAATCTGGGTTGCCGTCGGCGGCAAAGGGATTCGTTTAAGCTACTTCTTGTTTTGATTATTGTTTGACTGTCTTGAAGGGGATTCGTTATTGTGCCCTTTGTGAATAATGTCAGTCACGAGATGAGTCAAAACGAGTTTCAGATCCTAACTGGTTCAACTGAGGCGTGTTGTAGCAAATCAGGAGATTGCAACGATATATAGGTTAGTCTGAACTCTTGTTAAGATGTAACGTATTTACCGATTATCAGGGATTATCGTTGAATCTTGTGAGCCTCCTTATGAGGAAAACCCGCCTTTTTGTGAAGTCCCGAAAATGTGCTTTCCGATACTAGTACTGCCTTGAGGATCGTTGCGCTTACAGACTCCTCTCGGGGAGCGCAGCGTCTTCTAGGTTGTTTTTCCGGGACGTTTGTATGAAATTTTTTAAAGGCTACGTCGAGGAGAGACGATAAAAGAAAGGCTTTTGGGCGGGAGGGTTCTGTCGTCTTTAGAATCCCCTTTCCAAGGGTCAAAAGTCGAGTTAGACGATTTTGTCGTTCAAGATTGTCAATAATTTCGTCAAGCAATCCTGCCTCACGATTGGTCGCGTTATTGAATCCTTTTATAACCGCACAACGTTTTTCAACGATACGTGAATTACGGGTGTGGCAGGTATGGAAGGGTCTCAATGCCTTCGAAATGGAGTGACGCGAGGAAGCGGCTGATTGATTGTTTGATATCCGGGTTTAAAAGGAGTTTACCTACAATGAAAATTCGTTTGACTGCATGTCTAGTCGCCATCGCGGCTGTCTTTGCTTCCGCTAACGCTTTCGCGCAGGATTGTGCGCCATGCGCCGCTGCTGCCGAAACGTCATGCGCTAGTTGCGCGCCCTGCGCCTCTTGCACTGGTTCTTCGTGCGAGCTTTTCGGCGGTCTCCGCTCGTTGCTTGCTTGCCGTCCGTGCATCTCCTCTGTTACGATTACTCCGAGTTGTGCTCCTTGTTCCGCGCCGGAAGCCGTTGCGCCTCCGACTTGTGGACCGATTGTTAAGACTCGTATTCCGAGTTGCGCCCTTGAAGCTCCGAGTTGTTCTTCCTGCGACATTGCGGCTCCTGCGTGCTGCGGGCCGATGTTCCCTTACCTTGCTCCGTGCCTCTACAATGCCGTTCATCGTCCGATCAACGGCGCGCTGAAGCTTGTTCACGGCGCGTTTAGCGCGTTGGCCGACGTCACTACGCCGTCTGAAGATTGCGGCTTTTTCAAGCCTGCCTACCTCGATGTTTCCTGTGGATCCTGTGGAACCTGTGCCGCTTGTGCGCCCGTTGAAGTTGCTCCCGCGCCTTGCGCTCCTGCTACCGCCCCTGCGGTTGTTGGTTGCAACTGAGTTTCGACTTGGAAGAAAGAGTAGTTCTTCGGGCTGACGTTACTTGTCGCCCGAGTACGGAGGTGGACGACCTGCAAAGGTCGTCCGCCTTGTTTCATATAGAGCATGCCATTTAGGGCGGTTGACTTTTGTGGATGCTCAATATAATTCTGACCGAACGTCGGATGAACGGTCGCAAAGGAAACCCTTTGAGGAAAGTCCGGACTCCGTAGGATACAACGGCGGATAACGTCCGCCAGTCGCAAGACTAGGGAAAGCGCAACAGAAAGTAAACCGCCTTTGATTTATCAAGGGTAAGGGTGAAACGGCGAGGTAAGAGCTCACCGCGTTTCAGGCGACTGAAACGGCATGGCAAGCCCCGTTGGGAGCAAGGTTAAAACGCGTTGCGTTTGTTGTTTGCAAACGAAAGGCGATCCGTCTTGAAAACGCAGGTAAACCGCTGGAACGATTAGGCGACTAGTCGTCAAGATAAATGACCGTTACTCGTTTATGAGGACAGAATCCGGCTTATAATCCGACGTTTCTATTTTTCATATTCTTTTTTACTGACTTTTCTTGTGTTCTGTGGTTCTTCCTCTTGTTTGAAGGTATGGTTTTGCGGGTTGGAGACGTCGGTTATTTGCCTAATTGTTGTTGGTCGATTGTTGTAGGGGACGAGAATTCATTCTATAATATTTGTGAGATTATTCTGTCGGGGGTAGACTGTGGTTTTGGCAGGCTGACTCCCTAAGCTGTCAATCATAAGAGCGACCCACATGAAGACCAGATTCATTGACGACGAGAGGATTGCGTGTAAGAAAGCGCCTGTGTCGGTGTTTTATACGTTTCTGGCGTCTGAGCGTCTCTTGTTTGTCTGCCTACTGTTTGTAGTTTTGTCCTTAGGCGTGGACCTCAAGCTTTTTGCTCAGTCACGCGTCCAACAAGGCGGCGACGCGTCGCCGAGTGGGGGCGCGTTGTTTGTTCCCTCACGTGACGTGAATTCTTCTGCACACTTTTCTACGGTGGATGCAGCGAGACGTAATCGACCGCCTGAGCCTTCAAAATCTCGCGAAGACCTCTTTTATCCCGACGGGTTTCTGACTCTTTCTTCGCCGACCCCGGAGCCAGCTGCTTCAAAGACGTCGACGAATGCGAGTTCGTTGTCTAAGAAGTCAGAACTTGAAGACCGTGGCGTTCAATTGCGCCCTCTTGATCCAAGTGTCGAAACGACGCCTGTCACGACGAGTCGAGCACAAGCGCCCGAAAAGCCTGCGCCTGAGAAAAGGAAAGATCGATTTTTCTTCTTTGCTGTTTCTATCGCTCTCGCAGGGCTTGGCTTTTTTGTTTACAACGAGCTACGATATCGTGAACAACTTCGTACGGATTTAGTTCAGAACGCCCGTCTATGTTCCCCAAATGCAACAGCTGCCGATTTTGAGTCAGTACTCGCTGCCGATCTTGACCTGACAGATCCACGAGCTCCGTCGTACGTCAACCCTCGTTATGACGCCGACGTGTTAATGTTTGACGATCCGGACTCCTTGGGAAAAACACTAAAGGATCCTGATTTTGACGGGTTTCATTTCGAAGCGTCTGCCGACAAGTTGGCTCATCGTGGTCCGGGGTTAGGCGAAGAGAATTTTGATTTCATGCCAGAAGGTAAGTTGTCTATCCTTAATAAAGAGCCTGCGGAGGATTTTGTAGTCGGCGGCGATCTAGTCGCTTACAGCGACAAAAACGGCGTGGTCGAATCGTCTAAACGTTAATATTCTCTCCCCCGAATCTTGCTAAGACGATTGTTTTCTTGCGAGCGCTGTTGTTGACGGTTTGTTTTGCTTAGCAAGGCGCAAACGAGCGTGTCCATTCCTTGTATTCTTGGTTATTGGGGATAGAATTACTTTGTCGTTTCGTTGGAAGGGAGTTGGATTCTCATCAGTAGTTGCTCGTTCATACCGGTCGATTCGGATAGCGATGAATAAAATATTAACTCATGCTTTCGGGGCTTTGGCCTCTGCGTCCATACATCTTCTGTCCTCGACGTTAGATTTTCGCGTTGCATACTACGACCCTATCATCGATCCTGCATATCCGAACGACGGTAAACGAAGAATTTATATTTTCTGGCATGAATACATCCAATATTTTATTTATCTTCGCAAACACTGTCGGCTGGCAATGCTTTTAAGTCGGCATCGTGACGCAGACGTCCTTGACGACGTCGCCCATATGCTCGGGTTTGCTAGTGTCCGCGGTTCTTCGAATCGCGGAGGCGTCGAGGCGCTTCGCGAAATGATGCGTAAGGAGGAAAGCGACCGTTTTCATCTGACTATTACGCCTGACGGTCCTCGAGGTCCTCGCCGTGTTTTAGCCCCGGGTTGCGTCTTTCTTGCTTCGCGTTTGCAAATTCCTCTTGTCGCAATGGGCGTGGGATACGATCGTCCGTTTCGTTTTAACAGTTGGGATCGATATGCAGTCCCGCGACCAGGGTCTCGTGTGCGTTGTATACCGAGCGCCGATATTTCAGTTCCTCCGAATCTAGACAAAGAAGGCGTTGAATATTTTCGCCAAAAAATTGAAAAGATTTTGAATGGATTGTCTGATGAAGCGGAAGATTGGGCTGTTTCCGGAACGACGTATGAAAACGAGTCGAACGTGTTGCCAGGTCCTAATCATTCATGCATGTATTTTTCTAAACCTCGCGCGGCAGGAATTGCCCAGTGAGCTGCCTCCGAGGTCTGGACATAAAATTTAATACAGACAATTGGCCTGACAGATTGACGTTTTCGTCTTTCGTCGTCTATCCATTTTTCTGAGGGAAGTAATGAGAAAAATCGTTAATGGGTTTAGCGTAGCGGCGATAGGTATTGTAGTTTGTTTGATAGACGTTTCAATATTTGCCCAGCAAAGCGCTAACGTCGACGACTGGAGAGCGGAATATTCAGAACGTGTTAAAACGACGATCGAACGACGTCTCAAAGAAAAAACGAATTTTCTAAATGACGTTCAAACTACAAAACCTGATTTTATCGTCTATGTTCCACAAGTTAATCCTGAAAAATTAGGCGATTGTTACAACGATCATTTCCAAGTTTTTGAAGGATTGAGCGGCGTTCTTTTTGCGACAACATGTCAAGCTACTTGCGAAGGCGCGCTCGATCAGCATATAACTTTTTTCCGCAGTTATGATAGAGGAAAGACTTGGAGTGAACCTAAGGTTCTCGCAGGACCAAAAACTTTCCATTCCAACTCGCCCATCGCCAGTTGGGGATTTGCGATGGTTTCGAAGAGCGGACGCATTTATGTCCTCTATAACCAATATCAAGAGGGAAAGGTTTCTACCAATCGGCAACATACAGGTTTAATGGCTGGAATTTATAGCGACGACCTAGGAGACACGTGGTCAAGCCCTCAATTAATACCGTTGCCTAGATCTTCTTACGACTCTCCCGATGAGACTATTCCCACAGAATGGGTTGTTTGGCAACACCCTTTACGACTTGGAGAACATGGCAAATATCTTGTTGGCGTTACACGTTATGTTGCGCCGCAGTACCATGATAAGTGTCGTACCGTCACCGAGTTTATACGTTTTGAAAATATCGACGACGATCCTGAGCCTAAAGATATTATTACAAAATGGTTTATGACGGATGATAAAGCGTTAAGCAAGGGGCTGTATTGTGAGGAACCGTCGATAGTGAAACTACCTGACGGGCGACTTTTTGCGCTTATGCGCACGGGGATAGGTTACCCTTGTTGGAGCGTTAGCGAAGATTTGGGTGAAACATGGTCTCTTCCAGAGATACTTCGTGATCGTGACGACGGTAGACCGTATTTGCATCCGGTGTCTCCTTGTCCTATTTATGATTGGAAAGGCGAGACGTCTGGAAGCGGATATTATTTCGCATTTATCCACAATAGGTTTGATTTCGAAGCCGGCAGTCCATGGCAGAATCGTGGTCCCCTTTACCTCATAGCCGGCGCTTATCAGGAGGGGGCGCGCCAACCGATTTGGTTTGGAGAACCCCAACTTTTTATCAATCGTCCGTCGAGCAATTCTTTTTATACAAGCATGACGATGATAGACGGAAATCCCGTTCTTTGGTATCCCGATCAAAAGTTTTATCTTTTGGGGCGCTTTATCGACGAGTCATGGTTTAAAAACAGTCCTGAGCTTTCAGTTACAAAAGATGACAAGTAGACCTCATGCCATTGCGGTAGCAGACGACTCCCACCAGTCTGCTTTCAACCCTGTTGAGTCTAGCGTTTTCGTCGTTTTAGTTTAAGCGTTGAGTTTCTATAATGAAGAAGATTTTGACGGCTATTTCAGGCGGAGTTGATAGTGGGGTTTCCGCCATGTTGCTTAAGGAAGGTGGGAATCAGGTAAGCGGGGTTTTTATGCGTCACCGTTATCAACGGACGCTTGACGCTGAACTCTCTCGAGCAACTCTCCAGCAATTGGGTGAAAAAGCGCAACTACGAATTGTTTCCGTCACGGAAGACGGGAAATATGTCAAACGTGAATGGAATCATAAAGATTTGCCGTTTCTTTTGCCGACAGACGCTACATCGGCAATGGAAGTTGCCATTGCAGTAGGGATAGGCCTGACAATTATCGACTTAGACGATCCGTTTTCAAAAATCGTCGAAGATTTTATTACTCGGTATTATTCAGCTCAAACCCCCAATCCTTGCGTTTTGTGTAATAGATACATAAAATTTGGCGTTTTGTGGGATTTCGCACAGTCGCAAGGTTTCGATTTCTTAGCGACGGGACACTATGCCCAAATCTGTAGCGTCGGCGATTGGCTTGAGAGTCTAGAGAGTAACCATGTGGAACATAGAGAAGAACCGATTTATGACTCTGAATTTATAGAAGTCCCTTCATGGTTAAAAACGGATATTAATTCCAAATTTGTATTACGTTCACCGTCGCCAAAAGATCAATCTTATTTTCTGTTTCGCGTAAAAAGGCATGTGCTTGATCGAATAATTTTTCCTGTAGGACAGTTTTCGAAATCTGAAGTCCGAAATATCGCCTCTAAAAGAAATCTTCAGGTTGCAAATCGTAGCGATAGTCAGGAAATCTGTTTTGTTCCAGATCAGGAAAGAGTCGATTTTATTCGTCGACTACGCGATTCACAGTCCGAACGTTGGTTGAACATCTCGAAAGATACTTCCGGTCCTTTCCTCTCTCTTGACGGCAGAGAGATCGGGCGACATCAAGGGTATGAAAAGTTTACCATAGGACAACGTAAGGGGCTGGGGATTGGTTTTGGCGAACGTATCTTTGTTCAAAAAATAATCCCAGAGTTGAACGCTGTAACGCTCGGTCCATATGATGCTCTTGCTGTTAGCGAAATCCATGCGATTGACGCTAACTGGCACGCTCCTGTCCCACAAGACGAATCCTTTAGATGCTGTGTGAAGATTCGCTACCGCAACGAGGTTATTCCTGCGACTGTTCGTGCGTTTTCAGACGGAACTATTACCGTTTTTACCGATAGACCTTTTTACGGCGTCGCGCCAGGTCAAGCGCTTGTTTGTTACTGGCGTGACCGTTTGCTCGGAGGGGGAACGATCGTTGAGCGTTTCTAGAGCCTTTTTACGAGTTGAGTTAGATGATTCCAGCGCGTAATTTTGAATACTATTCAAGATTGTCAGGTCTGATTTTGATGGTCTCTCATGTTTATCGCGGTTCCATTGTCGTTAATTGGCGGTTTGTTCGATTTGCGTTATTAGTCGATTACGCGCCCTTATTGATTGAGGCATGATTTGGAAACATTCTTTCTGTAACCGTAACGCTTTTCGTTCTTCGAAGTAGTCATGCAGAAATGGTCGTCCTCCTTTTGACGCGGTCATGGCGTTAAAATTATCTTACTCTGTCTTTTGAACAACCCTTCTGAAAGGCGCATGGAGCGCCTTAGCGCCATTTTTCTACTCGATGTTTCTGAATTTCCGGTATGCGACAAGCTTTTCGCATAAAAACGATCTCTATTCAGCAATGACTCGCTCAAGACGGAATGAAGGGCAAACTTTCAAAAGTCTTTGACAAACTACCGTAACTCAAAGGGCCGATATTCCTGTAATGATTGCGTTATTGAATCGGCCTTTGAAAAAGGTTGGTTCACAGCTCAAAAGCTATAAAGAAAACGCTTGAATCAAGGGAGATTCCAGAAAATTGGCAAATACCAGAACGAAAGAACAAACTCGTTCAAGAGAACGTGGTCGCTAACTTGATGCCAAAAGGAATGAGTGAAAGAACTATAATGAGAGGAAACGCTGAAGGCTAACTTATCGTCGACTATTGCACAACAAGCGGTTGTTAAAGGCGTGAAATGTCGTCTTGAACAGTTGGACGACAATAATCCTTTAAGTTGCCCTGGGATATTCGGCTTACCGAGGCGTTAAGGACTTCCCCCTAGTTGTGAAAACAAAATTTGCGACCAAGGCATGTGGAGCGTTCTTTTGACGCCGATACAATTCGAGGGGAACGGTTTTGAATCGAACAATCACATCTGAATCTTTGTATTCATTATTAACTTAATCTTTGACGGAGATTGGCGATGTGTTGGGGGCATACGGGTTCGATTCACGATTGATTTTAGACTATGTTTACAACACCTATAATTATCGGTATTCGAAGGGCGATTTTAGGGGGTAGGAAACAGCATATTTAGAAACGTCCGTTGCGAAAAATTTCCGCGACAATCAATCTAAATCAACCGTCTCTATAATAAAAACTAAGTGGTAAAACTGAGGAAAAAGTCTTCTTAGAACATATTGTCTTTTCAAAAAGGACTGTTTTAGGGGCTCCCATGTTCCATGGATTATCCCAGCTTGATGAGAATTGTTTCGTGTTTTGTGGTAATGAGATGTTGAGTTTTTAGAAAAGTCGATTCCGGGGGCTTTATATCAATGAAAAGGTCGTATAATAACATTTCCTTTACCTATTGGAACTTCTCAGTTGAGTCGCTCCCTTTTTTGGGGCCTTTTCGTTGACAGTTCCGTCATTTTCACTGTCAAATTTTGTTTCGTTTTCTGGTTTTTATTTCGGTAATGAAACTTGGCGGTGCCTATAACATGGAAATCGGAATAATGAGCGATCCTTTTTTTCAGAAGTTGTTTGCCGATCGAATCGGCGGCGTGAACTACGGTAAAAGCACTGAAATTTATAAGTTCGAAAAGATTAAACGTGCGAAACGTAAGGCGCTTGCCGAACATCCAGAGCGCCGTTTGCTTGACTTCGGCATTGGCGAGAACGACGAAGTTGCTGCGGTTTCCGTTCGCGCAAAAATGGCCGAAGAACTGAATAAACTTGAAAACAGAGGTTACGCTGATAACGGTTGCATGGAGTTTAAGGAGGCGGTGGCTCGTTTTATGAAGCGACGCTTTAACGTTGTCCTGGATCCAGCGACAGAGATCAATCATAGCATCGGTTCAAAACCTGCTCTAGCAATGTTGCCAGACGTGTTCATTAATCCAGGCGACGTGACTCTTATGACAACGCCGGGTTATCCTGTCGCTGGTACGCACACGCGTTATAACGGAGGCGAAGTTTACAATCTTCCACTACTGCCGGAGAATAATTTCTACCCCGACCTTGATTCGATTCCCGCAGACGTTCTGAAGCGTTCCAAATTGCTGGTTCTTAATTATCCAAACAGTCCCACCGGACAACTTGGCACGGTCGATTTTTTCAATGAAGTTGTTGATTTTGCCAAAAGGAATGAAGTTGTAATCGTTCAGGACGCGGCTCACTCGATGTTTTCCTATCGTGCACGTCCAATGAGTTTCTTAGAGGTGGAAGGCGCCAAGGATGTTGGCGTTGAAGTCCACTCAATGTCTAAGGGATGGCATATGATTGGGTGGCGTCTTGGATGGGTTTGCGGCAATGAACGCATTGTCCACGCATTTGCCGACGTCAAAGACAATAGCGATAGCGGTCAATTTTTAGCGATTCAAAAAGCGGCTGTCGTTGCGCTCGACGACGATTCTATTCCAGACCAAGCGCGCGCAAAGTATTTGAGACGTCTTCAAAAACTAGTTAATACGCTTAATAAGTTTGGTTTCGATTGCCAAGTTCCTGGCGGCACTTACTTCCTTTATGCAAGAGCGCCGAAGGGGATAAAGGGGGGGCGTCAATTCGAAAACGCGGAAGAAGTTGGGCAATTCCTCATTACGGAACAGTCGATTTGTACTGTCCCTTGGGATAACGCCGGTTCCTATCTTCGTTTTTCAGTGACCTATCTTGCAGACTCCGTAGAGAAAGAAGACGAACTTATGAACGATCTTTCTGAGCGCTTGGCGAAGATCTCCTTTGAGTTCTGATTTCACGGTAACGGTTTAGGTCGTTTTTAGTTTTTTGGAGCGCCGTTTTGATTTAGATTTAAGCTTTGAGTCGGGACGGCGCTTCTTTTTTTTTATAGCGAATAAACGAGGTTCGTCTGGCGACATAGTCATTTTAAGGCGCGTAACTTCGGTTTTGTAGCTTTCTTGGAAGTTTTCGGCGGCGACATGTCTGATATTGTAATTCACGGTGCGCGCGAACATAATCTTAATAACGTCGATCTCCGGCTACCTAGTAATCGGCTTGTCTGTTTTACGGGCGTAAGTGGCAGCGGTAAAAGTTCGCTCGCTTTTGACACGCTTTATGCCGAGGGACAACGTAGATATCTGGAGAGTCTCTCGAGCTATGCGAGACACTTTCTTGGACAATTGCCTCGCGCTAAGGTTGATCAAATTACAGGTCTTCGGCCAGCGATTTCAATTTCTCAGAAGACTGCTGGTCAGAATAATCGTTCGACAGTCGGTACCATTACCGAAATTTCCGATTACCTTCGCGTCCTTTACGCGCGAGTCGGAACAAGCTATTGCCCTAAATGTGGACGAAAAATAGTGGCGCAAACGCGTTCTCAAATTTTTGAGCATATTAAGGTTTTCCCGGAGGGGACTAAATTTAGGGTTTTAGCGCCAGTAACGCGTAATCAGAGGGGACGTTGTGTCGAGATACTTAATAATCTCCGCCGAAAGGGCTTCCAACAGGTTCGGGTTGACGAGAAGTTTTATTCAGTCGACGATTTACCTAATCTGGATTATCAAGCCCGTCATTCTATAGACGTGGTGATTGATCGATTAGAACAATCCGAAGAGAATTTTCGACGTATTGAAGACGCGATTTCCGCCGCGTTAAAAAACGGTTCGCCTGGGTTGATTGTACTGATTGATTCTCTTCCAGGCGTGACGATTGAACAGAATGTTAGTTCTGTCGAAAACGTCGATGAATTTAAACTCTTCGGTACGCGCCAACATGGAATCGACAGTTTGCCGACAGACGTCGATCTTGAAGTGACTTGCCACAGAGACGACAGCGACAACTCGTACGTTGATCAAAAATATTATGTGGGGCAAGAACTCTACTTCAGCGCCGATTATGCTTGTTCACATTGTGGATTAAGTTTCGAACGTCCTACTCCACAAATGTTTAGTTTTAACACGTCGCAGGGAATGTGTCCGCATTGTCAAGGAATGGGGGAACTTTTTACATTTGATCCAGACTTGTTGATTCCTGACAAATCTAAATCTTTCCAACAGGGATGTGTTGTCCCATTGGGAAAGTGGCAGAATTTTGGACCTTGGCGACAACATCTCTACCAAGGGATTGCAACCACGCTCGAAAAAAAATACGGTCTTGAAGATAATAGCGTCCTTGAAACGGCTTGGGAAGAACTTGACGAACGTGTTCGTCATGAATTTTTGTGGGGCGCTGGAGACACAAGCGTTGTTTATCACTGGAAAACAGACGATGGAGAACGTTCTTGGCGCGGTCCTTTCGAAGGGATTATTCCTAAATTGCTTAAACAACATGAGGTTTCAACAAACAAAACTCAACGTGAATTATTAGAACGCTTTATGCGTTACGTACCGTGTGTATACTGCGGAGGGTTGCGTCTTAATGAACAGGCAAGATCGGTTCGTCTTGAAACTTTGTCGAATTCTGCGGCGTTTGCGGATAAGAAATCGTACTCGCTGCCTGAGTTGTCAAACCTTCCTATACCGCTTTTACTCGAGTTTTTGAGCTCTCTCTCGCTTTCGCCATCCGGACAACTTGTAGCAAAAGATATAGTGCACGAGATATGCGTCCGACTTGGGTTCCTCGTTGAAGTAGGGGTGGGGTATCTTTCGATCGGAAGACCTGCTCCAACTCTCTCTGGAGGCGAAATGCAACGCATTCGCCTCGCGGGACAGATTGGCGGCGGTCTCGTAGGCGTTCTTTACATATTAGACGAACCTTCAATAGGTTTGCATCCTCGTGATAACGATCGCTTAATCGGCGCTCTTACAAACCTGCGCGACTTGGGCAACTCTGTTATTGTCGTAGAACATGACGAAGACACGATGCTCGCTTCTGATCATTTGGTCGATTTTGGACCCGGTCCAGGATTTCATGGCGGCCAGATTGTAGCGTCTGGTTCTGTTGCGGACGTTCTAAAGAATCAACGTGAAAAGAGCGTAACTGCTAAGTTTCTCGTAGGCGACGAAAATATTTCCGTTCCGAAGAGAAGGAGGACTCCGGATGGGCGCTGGCTGGTAGTTCGTGGCGCGCGTCGTCATAATTTGAAGAATATAGACGTCAGAATTCCTCTCGGTGAAATAGTTTGTGTTACTGGCGTTAGCGGCAGTGGGAAGAGTTCGCTTGTAAACGACGTTCTGCGAGAAACGCTTGCAACTAAACTTAATCACGCCGATCCAACTCCTTGTGAATACGATTCAATTGAGGGCGTTGAACATCTTAAGAAGCTTATCTCTATTGATCAGTCGCCAATCGGTCGCACGCCTCGATCTAATCCTGCGACGTATATTAAACTTTTTGACGAAATCCGCAAACTTTTCGCTGAAACTCCTGAGGCAAGAGCAAAAGGATTTGCTCCGGGACGCTTCAGTTTTAATGTCGCCGGCGGCCGTTGTGAAACGTGTGAAGGGAATGGTTCAATCCAGCTTGAAATGGACTTTCTCGCAGATGTTTGGACGACCTGTCCAACATGTGGCGGACGACGTTTTAACCACGAGACGGTTGCTGTCAAATATAAAGGTTTGTCGATAGATCAAGTCCTTAATCTTGACGTCGAGACCGCTCTTAAGGTCTTTGAGAATATTCCCAAGATTCACGATATGCTTCAAACATTGTACGACGTTGGTCTTGGCTATATGAAACTCGGACAACCTTCGCCCACTCTTTCAGGAGGAGAAGCGCAACGCGTCAAACTTGCAAAAGAACTCGTTAAGAAGAGTTCGGGAAAGACTCTCTATCTTCTCGACGAGCCGACGACGGGGCTTCATTTTGCCGATATTCGGATGCTTTTGAACGTTTTGCGCAGATTTGCCGACGCAGGTAACTCAGTTTTGATTGTTGAGCATAATCTTGACGTTATTAAGACTGCCGACTGGGTGATAGACCTTGGTCCTGAAGGTGGAGATCTTGGAGGACAAATAGTTGCAGAGGGCACGCCCGAGGACGTTGCCGATAACCCTAACTCATGGACGGGAAGAGCGTTAAAGGAATACCTTTCTAAAGACCGCAAGGGGATGATTGATCAACTCGCAACGAAAGCTGAGACCGACTCCAAAATGCGTGTTGCCAAGTCTGAAGCCGATGAAGAGGGGCCTATTATAGTTCGAGGCGCCCGTGAACATAATCTGCAGAATATCTCGGTTGAAATCCCTAGAAATCAAATGACCGTTTGTTGCGGTCCGAGTGGAAGCGGTAAGTCTTCATTTGCAATTGACGTCGTTTATGCAGAGGGACGACGACGTTACGTTGAAAGTTTGTCGAGCTATGCTCGACAATTTTTGGGACAAATTCAAAAACCGAAGGTTGAACGAACTAGCGGAATTTCTCCATCGATTTCTATTGAACAAAAGACGACTGGACGTTCGCCTCGATCTACCGTCGGTACAATTACAGAGATTCTCGACTATCTGCGAGTAATATTCGCTAGGCTTGGCGTTTCTTACTGTCCCGATTGCAATATTCCAATCGGTTCTCAATCAACCGATCAAATAGTTGCCCGCGTGTTGCAAATCGGGCACGAGAAGGAACGCCGCGTTTTAATTACTGCTCCAATAGCATTGGAGGGCGGCGATAATTACGACAAGCTTTGGGAACGTCTTCGAGTACAAGGTTTTTCTCGTGTTCGCGTGAACGGCGGAACCTATTCGCTCGACAATCCTCCAACGCTCGATCGAAGGCAAATTAACAGAATCGAACTTATTGTCGATCGGCTCAGCTTGCATGGTTACGTCGGAAAAACCGCCGATAAAACGGTTCGCAGTCGTGTGGCTGCTAGCGTTGAAACTGCTCTCGAGTGGGGCGCGGGTTCAATAAATGTCATTATTTGTGACGATGGACCGGAACCTGAATGGGAATCACGTTCCCTGAGTCAAAGGCTTTCGTGTGAAAAGTGCGGTCGTGCTTTCGAAGCGTTAACCCCGAAGCATTTTTCCTTTAATAGTCCATTGGGCTGGTGCCCGAATTGCGAGGGATTGGGAGTAAGGAGTGGGGCTAATCCGCGTTTTCATATTCATGATTCCAAGCTTACGTTACTTGAAGGCGTTATTCCGACTTGGTCTGATTTCAACGATCCAACGACATTCGCGACGATGATTGCGTTTGCACGTGCCACAGGAGTTCCTCTGGACACGCCTTTTAACCGTCTAGACGCGCGTTTCCGACGATTGATTTTTAACGGGACTGGCGATCGATGGATTGACGTGACTGCGGTCGATTGGACGAATGCTTGTCAAGTTAAAACAGAAAGCGACCGCCGGCGCGTCTGGAACGAGTCAGGCGCGAAGCAAATCCCTGACGGCGACGTTCTTTTCCGTTTCCAGTTTAAGGGGCTTTACCCTGCAATCGAAGAAGCAGGACGATTGGCTCCTTATTATCGAAGTCGCCTCGAATTCCAAATTGAAGAAAGCGAATGTCCTGATTGCCTAGGAAGTCGTTTACGTGACGACGTTGCCGCAGTTCAATTCCATGCAATGACGCTTGATCAGATATGTAGGACTCCTCTAGGCGAATTGATTCAGATTTTTGAAAATCTTGAACTAACAGGTCTGGAAAAAGAAATTGCAGGGGATCTTGTCGACGAGGTCATTTCGCGCATACGATTTCTCGTAGACGTTGGGCTTGATTACCTAACGCTTTCACGCCCAGCGCCATCGCTTTCGGGAGGAGAATCTCAACGCATACGTCTTGCCGCGCAGATTGGAAGTGGACTTGAAGGCGTCTTATATGTTCTCGACGAACCGACCGTCGGACTTCATACCCGTGATAATAGGCGTCTTATTGCCGCCTTGCACAAGCTTCGTGATCTTGGAAACACGTTGCTTGTTGTAGAGCACGATCAAGAGGTAATTGAGAGCGCTGATTTTCTTGTGGATTTTGGTCCGAGTGCGGGTAAGCAGGGCGGTCTTATTGTCGCTTCGGGAGCGCCTGAGGCTGTAAAGGCGAATGAATCTTCCGTAACAGGACCTTACCTTTCAGGTCGGAAGTCGATACCAATACCTGTTAACCGCCGTATCCTACCTTGAAACAACCCGTTGATGGACTATAATTGGAGATCCAAGTTGTGTTACTCGTTAGGGTTTTGGGATTCTGAGCTTCTTCGCTGTTTGTGTTCATGCTTACTCGCGATGGAGCGACCTTTGTTTGTTCAAAGAGGCGGCAATGAAGAAGAATGGCGGAGATTCTGATCCTACGGCCTCTGCGTCTGCTTCCTCTAAGCGGCGAAAAACACCTGCGACGACAGCAGGGAAAACGCGTGATTTGAAAAAAAACTCGGATGGAACGTCTGCCACGTCTCAAGTTTCGCGTCGTAAAAATAATGACGTCGAATCTTCGACGAAGGCTTGCGCTAAGGTCGACTCTCCACGAAAAAAAAGAGCGTCCTTAAGGAAATCCAGTAAGCCAAGTTTGGTTCAAAAGAAGGACGCCGTCGCTTCTGCATCCGACCTTTCTGACGTTTTAAATCCCGTTGTTACCCCTCCCGTTATTGAATCTGCAACGAGCAACGACGGTTTCGAGTACAATATGGACGCGGTTAATGCCAAAATAGCCGCCGTTCCTCTTTCTGGTCGCGAAATCGCGCGGCGTGAGGCTTTAGCTCTATCAAATCTCCGCAGTGATTCGAGAGCTTTTGAATGCCCCTATTCTAATTCCTTGCCAAAATGGGATGCTGGTTGGCTTATTGTCCAAGGGGCGCGTAAGCATAACCTCAAGTCAATAACTGTTCCATTTCCTCTTTCTGCTTTTACCGTCGTTACCGGCGTTAGCGGCAGTGGTAAGAGCTCGCTAGTTCAAGATGTTTTATATTCGTCAGTTGCCCGTGAGTTAAACCATTCGGCCATTCCAAATCGTAGTTGCGACGGAGTCTCGGGATGTGAGCAACTAAATTCTGTTATTTATGTAGACCAGTCTCCGATCGGTCAGACTGCGACCTCAAATCCTGCTACATATACAGGACTTTTTGACTTAATTCGAAACCTTTTTGCGCAACTTCCCGAATCGAAAATTCGAGGATATTCGGCTCGTCAATTTAGTTTTAACGTCCCTGGCGGACGTTGCGAGAAATGCGAGGGCGCAGGACTGATTAAAGTCGAGATGCATTTCCTAGCTGACGTCTGGATTGTTTGCGACGCTTGCGGAGGTATGCGTTACAATTCCGAAACGCTTAAAGTTAAATATCGAGGTAAATCGATAGCTGATGTTCTCGAGACGACATGTGGAGACGCGCTCGAACTCTTCCGTCACTCGCGTCCTATTACTCGCATTTTAAAAACCCTTTGCGAAGTCGGGCTTGACTATCTCCCCCTTGGTCAGTCGGCGACGACGCTTTCCGGCGGCGAGGCACAGCGCGTTAAGCTTGCCGCCGAACTTTCTCGCGTGGATTCTGGTCGCACGCTGTATGTTCTCGATGAGCCGACGACAGGACTCCATTTTGAAGACGTTCGGAAATTGTTAGACGTGCTTCATCGTCTCGTTGATTTAGGCAACACTGTCGTTGTCGTTGAACATAATCTTGACGTTGTTAAGAATGCGGACTGGATTCTCGAAATTGGGCCAGAGGCAGGTTTGGAGGGGGGAAATCTTGTTTTTGCCGGCACGCCTGAGCAACTCTTGGAATATACCGCGAAACGTTCGTCGTCTTCCGAGCTACAGCGAGTTATGGCGCGTAGTTATACAGGCGAGGCGTTGTTTCCTGTTTTTGAAAACGGGATTTTTTATGAACGTCCGTCGTTAGACGTCGCGCGTTATTGGGAGTCTGTTAAGGAAGCGACCTCTTCTTCTGATTTTCCGATATCTTCGACCGAATCTGAACCTGCTGTGGTTCCTTGGAAAGTTGACGGGCGTCGGTGGCATACAGAACTCCGATCTACTCCCGCCGGCGTCCCTTGTCGTTGGGATTCGCGCATTCTAACGACTATTGTTGATAGATTGGTAGATTCTTATGGTTCTTTAAGAGATAGCTGGGAGACACGTTCGCTGGTCGAAGTTAAGTCAGACGCGGATGAGAACGCATGGTTCTTG
>CAMJTU010000010.1 GCA_946408825.1 uncultured Planctomycetaceae bacterium | reverse complement strand
AAACAAATTCAGCGTCCATGTTTATTCAGACGACGATTGTTCCCTCAAATCCGGTCAAGCCGCCAATCGATATCTGCGGCGCAGGCGACGCGACAAACGCGGGGCTAGCTTTCGGGCGATCACTCGGACTAAATCTCGTCGATTCCGCGTACCTCGCAGGAATCGTCTCTTCGATTACCATTAAAAAAATCGGAGTTACGGGCGTCGCGTCAATACCTGAAATACTCGACGTTCTACGTTCAAAACTTGATTAAACTCGTTTAAGCGCGTCCATTTAAGAGCCTGAAAGGACGACACATGCCAGACGTTTTAAATCGCGACCTTTTGGAAATCTTGTCCCTCTCGCAACGTGTTAACAAACTAGACGTTGTTCGCGACGTCGTCGATCCCAACTCGTGGAAAATTGAACTCTCCGACGAAGCGTGGCAAGACGTCGAAAGAACTGCCGACGAGCTACGTCGTGCTAAAAAACTCGGAGCGGCTCGAATACTTACCTACGGAGCCCACTCGATCAAGAACGGTCTCGGCGTCGTTCTTGCGCGACTCGCTGAACAAGGCTGGATTACTCGACTTACGACAAACGGCGCGGGAGTGATTCACGATTGGGAATTCGCGTTTCAAGGTCAATCCGGGGAAGACGTTCGTCGATATACGAGCGAGGGACAGTTCGGAATCTGGGAAGAAACAGGCATGAATATCAACCTCGCGATTATCGTCGGCGCCTATCGTGGTTTAGGATACGGCGAATCTATCGGCGAATTCATTAGCTCAGAGGGACTGGATATTCCTTCCGACGAAGAACTTAAATACGCGATTCTTTCAGGCGCAGAATGTGCGAACTTCCCGCCGTACGACCATCCGATTTTGGACGCTGATAAAAGGTCGCAAGCAGTTATTCTTGACCATGCGGCGGCCGCAGCCGACCTACTTCGAACAAAACGTAGATTTGCGCTTCCCGACGGACGATACGTCGTTCCCCATCCGATGCGCGAATACTCCGTCGCTTTCCGCGCCAGCCGAGCCAAAATTCCTTTCGGATGCTGTCCAATGATCGGATGCGATATAATCTACACGCATCCTGCAAATAACTGCTCCGCGATCGGTCGTGCCGCAGAACGAGATTTTCTCGCGTTCGCTAAATCTGTTTCGCAACTTCAAGGAGGCGTCTATATGTCTGTCGGTTCGGCAGTTCTGTCGCCGATGATCTTTGAAAAATCGCTTTCAATGTCACGTAATTTAGCGCGTCAAAGCAACGGAACAATCGACGACTTCTCTATTCATGTCGTCGATCTTGCGAAGTCTTCTTGGGACTGGCAAACAAACGGCGAACCGCCGATGGACAACCCTGCTTACTACCTACGTTACTGTAAAACGTTTAGCCGCATGGGAGGGCGAATGAGCTATTGTTCCGCTGATAATCGCTCGTGGTTCGTCGCGCTTCTTAATGAACTGGAAAAGAATCCTGAATAATCTCGAAAAATTGAAAGAAAACCCGGCGACTGTTGCAATTGCCTTTGACGTTCACTATACTTGAAGTCAGTCGACGAGGGTAGGTTTCCGCGTCGCGGGTTTTATTTGGACAATGACAGGAACGCCGAAAGACGCTCTGCCGTCCCGTCCTCTGTTTTGATTTTGTCAGTGCAATTGGGAGTAATCTTATGTTGCTTAATCGTCGTCAATTTCTCCAGACTTCGGCGCTTTCTGCCGCGGCGCTTGGAGCGTCTAGTTTCGCGTCTCCGGCTGTCGTTCGCGCTCAAAACGCCAACTCCAAGCTTAATATCGCCGTAGTCGGCGTCGCCGGACGCGGCGCGGGCAACATCAGCGAGATGATCCACGACTCGGGCGACCTGATGCAGATCGCCGCGCTCTGCGACGTCGACGAAAACAATCTCGCGTCGCAGGGAGCGAAATTCCCTGACGCGAAACGTTTTTACGACTATCGCGCGATGTTCGACGAAGTCAAGTCGCTCGACGGCGTGTTGGTCAGCACGCCGGATCATACTCATTCCGTCGTTTCGATGGCGGCGATGAAGCGCGGGTTGCCATGCTTCTGCGAGAAGCCGCTCGCGCACGACGTCGGCGAAATTCGCGATATGCAGAAGATCGCGAAAGAAAAGAAGCTCGCAACCCAGATGGGGACCGTTATCCACGCGACCTCGAATTATCGCCGCGTCGTCGAACTCATTCAGGCGGGCGCGATCGGCGAAGTCGCCGAAGTCCACGTCTGGTGCTTCAAAGGCTGGGGCGGTTACGCCGAACCTTCGACCGAGGAATTCGAAGTCCCGAAAAACCTTCACTGGGACGAATGGCTTGGACCGGCCCAGTACGTGCCATACAATCCCTGCTACGTCCCCGCCTCTTGGCGAGGATATTGGCCCTTCGGCACCGGCACGTTCGGCGATATGGCGTGTCACCTTATGGACCTTCCTTTCTGGGCGCTTGATCTTCAATACCCCAAGACGATTCACGCGACCTGCCCGACCGAAATCAGCAAGATGTGTTGCCCACTCGACGTCAAGTGCGAGTACGAGTTCGAGTACAACGGAAAGACGTTGCCTCTCACATGGTACGACGGAAAGGCGCGTCCCGCGATCATTAAAGAACGAAACCTTGAAGACCTCTCCATGGGCGTGATCTTCGTCGGCGAAGAGGGCGTTCTGGAAGCCGATTATGGCACGATTCGTCTCTATCCGCAGGACAAATATGAAAAGTACGAGCGTCCGGCGCAAACAATTCCGGCGTCTCCTGGTCACCACCGCGAATGGATCGACGCCATCGTTAACGGCGGCAAGACGCAGGCGCTCTGCAATTTTGAATACTCCGGTCGTCTCGCGGAAGCAGTTCAACTCGGCGCAGTTTCGTTACGAGCTGGTAAGATCAAGCTTGAATGGGATGCGGAAAAGATGGAAGTCGTCAACGACAAAGCAGCTAACGCGTTTATTAGGACGGAACATCGTGAAGGTTGGGACGTCTGAGACTAGATTTCGCTTTTGTTCGTAAACAGCGGGTCTTGTCAGACTTTTATGCAGAAAAAACGCGCTCAATCATAGATTGAGCGCGTTTTTATATGTTGCCAAGCAATAGAAAACGTCCGATTCCATAAACAATTGGAATCGGACGAATAAGTCGGTTACACGACGATGTTCAGGAAGAATATCACTCCTCGGAGGCTTTCTTCGCCGCGGCGGCGGCTCGACGAGCGGCGGCGGCCTTCTTGCCGCGCTTCATCGTCTTGACCTTCTTCTCTTCGGTCTCGACGTTGCGTTCGACACGACGCTGCTCAAGACGCGTCGCTTTACCGACACGGTCGCGCAGATAGTAAAGTTTTGCACGACGAACGACGGAGGAACGAAGAACTTCGATCCGGGCGATACGAGGACTGTGAAGAGGGAATTTACGCTCGACGCCCTGACCCGCGACAATGCGACGGACGGTGAACGTTTCACGGACGCCGGAACCGCTACGCGCGATAACGTCGCCGTTAAAAACTTGGATACGCTCTTTGTCGCCCTCAAGAATCTTGCAATGCACGTTGACGCGATCGCCGATTTCAAAATGGGAAACGTTTTCTTTCTTGGCGCGAGCTTCTACCAAACGAATAAGATCTTGACTCACGGAAATATTCCTTTATGTAATTTGAGTTTCAGTTAAGGAGCGCGTTAAGAACTTCCGACATAACGCGTCGGACTAAAAAGAAGAACTGAAAAACTCAACGTCGTTCAATTCAACCCGTCTCCTTCGACGTCGGATCGTCCCGTCGCCAACTTCGATTGTTCGCTTTCTTCTTTCTTTTTACCGAACTAATCGTTGCTGACGTCGTTCAATAATCCGACGGTTTGTCGTCCAATAATTCGGGACGACGGACAAACGTTTTCTCCCTGCGATTGACTTCTCGCCATTTCTCGATCAGACCATGGTCGCCGCTTAGTAACACCTCAGGAACGACCAATCCTCGATACTCGCGAGGACGAGTGTATTGATCTTCTTCTAAAAGACGATTGCCGGATGAAAAGGAATCGACGACTGCCGAATTCTCATCCCCTAAAACGCCGGGAATCAAACGCATGACAGAATCCATAACGACCTCGGCTGCGACTTCCCCGCCGTTCAAAACGTAGTCCCCGATTGATATTTCGTCGGGCTGGAGAATATCTACAACTCGTTGATCAAAGCCTTCATAGCGTCCACACAAGAGCAAAAGACGTTCTTCGCACGCCAACTCTTCAACGACGCGTTGAGTAAGAAGCCGCCCTTGGGGCGTCGTCATTACAACTCGTCCAGGTCGCTCGGCGTAAGACTGAACTTCCTCGACGCAAGGCACGACTCTGTCGACTTTCAGCACCATGCCAGGCCCGCCCCCGAAAGGACGATCGTCCATAGTGCTATGTTTATCGCGCGCCCACAAACGCATGTCGTACAAGTTGACTTCCAACAGCCCTTTGTCAATCGCGTCTTTCATAAGGCTTTCAGAAAGGTAACCTTCGAATATACCAGGAAAGAGCGTGAGTATATCGAACCGCATCAAGTCAATCCGTCGTGTGGAATCGCGATTTTAATGATTAAGGGTTAAAATGTTCGTTATAAACAATTCTGACACAGAGTCCGAATCATTCCGCCGCGGGCGCGTCGGCGGCCTCGACGGCGACTGGCGCGGGCGCGACGACTGGAGCCGGTCGGCGACGAGCGACGTCGAGACGTTCAAGCGCGGCTTTTTGCGCTTCTAAGCTCTTGCCGTTTGCGCCATACTTCTTGATCAGAACGGCGACTTTGTCGCTCGGCTGAGCCCCGACCCCAAGCCAATACTGAATGCGTTCGCCCTTAAGAATCGCGCGCGCGTCCGTTTCTGGAACGAGCGGATCATAAGTGCCAAGCTCCTCGAGTACGCGACCGTCGCGAGGACGACGTCCGTCGACCGCGACGATGCGGAAAAACGGTCGATGCTTACGACCAAATTTCTTCATTCTAATTCTTACTGACACGTGTGATAAACTCCTGATAACATTGTTGGTTTCCAACCTAAAGGTTAGAACTTAAATCCGATCTGACAATTCCGTTCCAGTCGGGGGACTCGTTCGTCTGAATCTATGATTCGCGCGAACGTCGAACGTCTCTGCCTGACCGCAATTTAAAGGACGTTTCCCATATTCCAAAGCCGCCGATTGCACGACGACGTTGTTCACTCGGTATTTTACTTCTTCTTGCGCTTCTTATCGCGCCGAATTTTTTCGAGACGCTTGCGCTGAGCCTCACGTTCTTTCGCCGTGAGACGTTTGCCTGTCGAGCCTTTTTTCGCCGGTCCCATGCCAAAAGGATTCGAGGACGCTTCGTTCGTCATCTGCTGAATCGTCCTCATCCGCTCTAACGGATTCTGGGACGAAAAACTCTTGACCATACTCGCCATACGTTTATGCATGTCGAGAAGCTCGTTCACACGCGATACGTCGACTCCGGCGCCCGCCGCAATTCGCTTTTTACGACGTCCGTCAATTATATCGGGACGACGTCGTTCCTCAAGCGTCATGGAGTCTATCACGCCGCCGATCTTACGCATTTCCTTGTCGGGATCGACGTTTAATTCGCCAAGCAAACCGCTAAGACGTCCCATGCCTGGAATCAATCCCATGATTTTGCTCATCGAACCAAGCCGCGACGCTTGAGACATCTGCTTGCGGAAGTCGTCGAGCGTAAAGACGCCCTTCTCCATCTGCGCCTGTTGGCGTGCAAGTTCTTTCTCGTCAAATTTTGATTGAACCTGCTCGATGAGCGTCATAACGTCGCCCATGCCGAGCATACGGCTTGCCATGCGCTCAGGATGAAATTCCTCAAGAGCTTCAAGCGTCTCGCCAACGCCGATGAATTTAATCGGAACGCCGGTGATTGCCTTGACGGAAAGAGCCGCGCCGCCGCGAGCGTCGCCGTCGAGCTTCGTCAAAATGACGCCGTCAAGTTCAAGAGCGTTGTTAAACGCCGTAGCGCTGTTGACCGCGTCTTGACCTGTCATGGCGTCGACGACAAAATAAACTTGATCGGGTTGTACCTTGCGCTCAATCTCGTTGAGCTGGGCCATCAGTTCGTCGTCGACGTGAAGACGTCCAGCCGTGTCTAAAACGACAACGTCGACGTTCTTCTCTTTCGCTTCTTTCAACGCTCGACGACAGACGTCGACAGGGTTCTTTGATTCGCGGTCGACAAAGACCGGAACCCCAAGCTGACCGCCGAGAATCTCGAGCTGGTCGATTGCTGCAGGACGTTGAAGGTCGGCGGCGACAAACATCGGTTTGCGACCAGACGCGAGCAACATTTTCCCGAGCTTGCCGCAAGTCGTCGTCTTACCAGAACCTTGCAGACCGCAAAGCATGATCGTCGTAAACGGCTCTTTAACGGGAATCGACGAATCGACCGGTCCCATTAACGCAACGAGTTCCGAATTGACAATACTGAGAATCTGTTGCGTCGGGTTAAGCGCGCGCGAAACTTCCGTTCCCAAGAATTTGCGCTCAACCGTTTCGACAAACTGCTTCGCAACCTCGACGCTCGCGTCAGCCTCGAGGAGCGCTTTGCGCACAAGTTCCAGTCCTTCGCGAACGTTCGATTCGGTAAGACGTCCACGCCCCGTCATCGAACGGAAAGCGGCGGAAAGTTGGTTGGTCAGCGATTCAAACATGGTTCAAACTCGACGTCGGCGCTCCTGTGCGCAGATTGCGATTGTCTAAAACGTCCCTCGCGCCACGCGCGACGACAACGACGTAAAACGACCATTGTTGATTTTGTTCATTCTACGCCCTCACGCCAGTTCTGCAAGGGACGCCTCGTGAAAAACGCACTTTAAAACCACATTTTACGCAAAGAATACGGCAAAGCATAGCATGCCGTCCTTGCTTTTTTCTCGCACCTCTCAAACGCCGTTCTCTTGATTTCCTTTCGACGTTCCGCTACGATATTATTATCAAGACAAAGCGTCCCGCGGCGTCCTTAACTTTTTTCACCATTTGTAAGCGCGTCTCTTGATCTCCGTCCGACGTTCCGTCATACTGTCTCTTTTCCAACAAGGAGTTAACGCGACATGAAAATAATCCAAACGTTTTTGAAAACAGCTCTGCCGGCGCTACTTCTCTTGGCGGCGACTACTTGCGTTTTCGGCGCAGAACGCGTCCTCGTTGTCGGCGATTCGATAACGGGTCACTCGATGAACCTTGCGTACGGCTTTACCCATGAAGTTCGTAATGCGCTTGCGGAAGCTGGGAACGACATGGAGTTCGTTCCCCTAGGCGGCAGTGGACAGACTATTTTCAGTTGGCGCGGAATTATCGCCAATTCGTACGACAATCGCCAGCGGCTCGATATCGCCGATATTTACGTTAAGGACGAGTTCGACAAGGGCGCCGACACGCTCATCGTACACCTTGGCATGAACGACGCGCTGCGTCCGTCAATCAAATCGGACGACGAAGGCTATGCCAAATGGCACAAGGAGTATAAGGCGCTCGTCTCAGACCTGCGCAAGCGCGTTCCTGGCGCCTCGAGAATTATTCTAACTCCCCCGACGCTCCTCACGGAAAATCCGTTTGCTTTTAAGAACCTTTTTATGGACAAACTTGGAGAGATCGTTGAAGGAGTCGCCAAGGAAGAGAACTGCGAGTTTTACGACCTCCGCAAGGACTTCAAACACGGGTTCCTCAACGCGCGGTTCCAGAATCCCCAGTTCAGAATTACGCTCGATTTCGTTCATCCGAACGAGTTCGGTCATCAGCTTATGTCGTGGAGTTTTCTAAAGGCGTTAGGACTGACGGAAATCGCCGACGCTTACGCCCAAAAACGTGTCGCTCCTGAACTTAAAGCAGACGATTACGCAGGAGCCGCGTTTTTCGTGATGGATTTTCCCCCTCTTCCCAGTCCGCCAATTGATCCGAACGAGAAACCGACGACGTTTGTTTTGATCGCAGGCGTCCTTAACAACCTAACGCTTGACCAGATCAAAGTCAAAGACGCAGGCGGACTAAACTTTATCAAGTCTGGTAAGCGCGACGATAACAAACCGTTCTTCAATCTTCTCTTCGAGAATAAGGATTGGAAACTTCCCTGCGACGTCGTTCTACAAGTCGGTGAAAACGAGCGAACCGTTCGCGTGAACGCCCCTTATTTCGTCGCGACGGGCGTTCCATTGGAACCGTTCGCCCGACCGGAAGATTTCCCGCGCGACAAAACGACGACTGCAATCGACGAAGCCGCGCTTAAAGGAATCAATCCTCTGACGCTTCACGAAGTAAAAGAGAACGGAAAACCCGCTTTTGCATGGTATAGATACTATCCGACGCAGGATAAAACAGGCGCCGACAACCCGAACGCTGTCGATCTCGCCGATCTCCCGCCCGCTAACGAGTTCGACGTCGGTTATGTTGTTCGCTATGTTACGAGTCCCAAAGCGCAGAAATGCGTCTTGAAGCTCAATTCAGAAGGTTTCAGCACGACGGCAATCGAGACGATCTACCTCAACGGTCAGAAAATCTACGACGATATCCTCTCGCCCCGCCATCTCAAAAGTAAAGACGAAGTTGAAGTCGAACTGAAAGAAGGGCTGAACGTCATGACGGCTCGCGTCGGTCATACAAGCTGGCAGTGGGGAACGTCCTTTGATTTCCAAGGCGAAGGTTTGAAGTACTAAGGGGTTGTCCGAGAAAAGATATTCAGAGTTCATCCGCGAAAAAAAACGAAGGGCTGTTCGGATAAGCCCTTCGTTTATCTTCTGATTCGACGTCGCCGACCGTCGTCTTTGACAACGGTCGCTCAAAAGCCGGACGTCTTCTCGTCGTCGTATTTAGCGGGATCGACGCTTCGTAGTTTCTTTTCCCTTTTTTCTTCGCCCCTTTTCGTTCGTCTCACAGAAAAAGCGTCGATACAATCGAATCGACGAGAACAAGGCGAATCGTCGCGTCTGCGGGAGGCGCGCCGTCAAAAAGCGAGGACTCCTTAACACGAGGGCTCGGCGGAATATGCGTCGTGACGACGAGTCAATTCCAACCCCAAATCGCGAAGAAAGAAGAAACAATAAGCAAGTCGGACGCTCATTCGTCAAGAGCGCGGTTGTTTTTTCCTGATCGGAATCCTTCAAGGTCCAAAGAAATAAAATTAAACCCGAGTTCTCGTAAAAGCGAGACCATTCTCTTGCGCTTTTCTGACGACAAGAAAAGTTCAATTTCATTTTCAGGAAGCTCAATACGAACTGTTTTTGGCGCGTCAATTCTTGCGCGGCAAGTTGAGACTCCAAAGCTCTTAACGGCAAGTTCCGCTTTCTCAACAAGCCGAAGAATCTCGTTGGAAAGCGGCATATTGTAAGCCAGCCTCGTCGCTAGACACGGGGTAGACGGTTTTTCAGCGACGGAGATATTCCAAAACCTAGCGATTTCCCGAATTTCAGACTTAATAAGCCCAACCTCAGCGAGAGGACTCTTCACGCCAACTTCAACTGCGGCTTTAACGCCTGGTCGGTAGTCGTCGGCGTCAGAATAGTTTGAACCGTCGACCACAACAATGTTTTCGCCGTTAGGATCGCCATAAACTTTTTGCGCTATGTCTCTTATTGCAGAAAAACGAATCTTCTTGCACCAGTAGCAACGTTTCGACGAATTGGCGACAAAACGCGGGTCGTCAAATTCCCCAGATTCAAGAACAACCAACGGCAAGCCAATTTCTGTCGCGACGCGACGAGCTTGACTTTTTTCGAGTTCAGTTGACGTGAAACTTTCGGCAAAGTAACAAACAGGCTGAATTCTAAGGAGCGACCGTTCGTATGCAACTTTCAAAGCGTTGGCAAGAACAGAACTATCGACGCCTCCGGAGAAAGCGACAACACAAGCCTTATCTCTACACCATTCTAAGAGTCGATTAAGTTTAGTTTCCGTTTGATTAGAAAGCGACGCCATAATCAAACCTCCCGAGGAAAATTGGGGAAAAATAAGATCTTGAAAAGAACCCGAAATATCGAGTCAAACGTTGTATCGTGGAAGTCTTCCAGTCTTAGTTAAAACGTCTCCGAAAACCTTAACCTTCGTGACGAAAAACAATCGAATCTTTCAAGCGTTATCCGCTTTAACAAAATAAACAATCATATCTTTCGAAAGGTTGTCGTGATTTACCCAATCGTTCTTGATTGTAATTCTTTTGCGACAAACCAATAGTGGCGAGCTTCTTCACAACGGACGAGTTTGAAATCTTGAAGAAGAGGGTCGCGAATTTCGAAGTCAACCGCTAGTTATCCGTCGGAACAACATTCGAGGATAAGCCCTAAAGCGATTCTTGCGACTTCGTCGCGATATCAAAGCAAATCTAAATCGAAACGACCAAGGGACTCCCATATTCCCAAGCACACTACGCCTCTAAACGACCGCCTTGGAACCGTTTTCTAAAGCTTGTCACTTCGTCGGCGCGAACTTCCTTAACGCTTGGACGTAGTCAGCCGCCATCGCGCTGAGGGGCGCCTGTTTTTTTCTAATATATCCGATTGTCATCCTCTCGTCGGTAGCGAGCGGCGTCGTGCGATACAGTTCTCCGTTGAGTTCTTCGCAAATCACGCCGCAACAGAGCGTATACCCGTTAAGTCCGACCATGAGATTCAACATCGTTCCTCGATCAGACGCTTTGATAATCTGTCGATACGGGTAGGAACTCATGACTTCTTCGGCGTAATAAAAGGAGTTCCCAACGCCTTGTTCGAAGGAAAGAAAAGGATATGGCGCAAGTTCTTCCAGAGTTACAATTTCTCGGTTGGCCAACGGATGGTTTACGCAAAGATAAACCGATATTGGACAATCAAAAAGAGGAACAAATTCGACGTCGCTGTCGTAAAACAGTTTATTAAGGACGTCGCGATTGAAGTCGTTGACGTAGAGCACGCCTATTTCGCTCTTCAACGTTTTGACGTTTTGAACGACCGTTTGCGTTTGCGTTTCAAAGACGGCGAACTCATAATCTTCGGAATCGTATTCTTTGACCATATCTATAAACGCCTGAATCGCAAACGTATAATGTTGCATAGAAACGGAGAATTGGTATTTTCTCTTCTCCGTTGTAAGATATTTGCTCTCCATTAGGCGGAACTGATCAAGAATCTGTCTCGCGTATCTCAACAACACTTCCCCGTCGGCTGTCACGACGACCCCGCGATTCGTACGCGTAAAAATCGTCGTTCGCGTCTCCTTCTCGAGATCATGAATGGCGCTCGACAAAGTTGATTGTGAGACGTATAACTCGTTCGCGGCCCGATTGACAGATCCTTTTTCAGCGATTGTCACAGCGTAAAGTAGTTGCTGTAATGTCATGTAAAATCTTTATTCTTTCGTGTAAGCGTCGATGCGCCCAGAGGTCTCAAGCGATTGGCTTCAATAGGGACGCGCTAAACGTGGGAGTCGAAAAAGTCGCTTTTCAAATTCAGACTTGCGACTTTTCCGATAACAATAACAGCGGGAGATTTCAGTTGATAGCGTTTACATTTATCCGCAACGTCTCTCAACGTTCCTCTGACGTCGTAGGGATTGGCGGAATTGCCGCCTGAAAGAACGGCGACCGGCGTGTCGGAACTCTTGCCGCCTGCTATCAGGGATTCCGCCAGTTTCCCGACGACGTTCAGCCCCATCATAACGACGAGCGTTCCTTCGAGTTTGGCAAACTTTGGCAACTCTTCAAAAACCTCGGAATCCGACGCGTGCGCCGTCACAATATGGACGCTCCTGCTAACGTCGCGACAAGTAAGTGGAACGCCCGCTTCCATCGGAATATAAAACGCCGACGACACGCCGGGAACGACGTCGAAAGGAACGCCGTTTTGCTTAAGCGCGCGTATTTCCTCCTCAACGCGAGCAAAAAGGAAGGGATCGCCGCCTTTAAGTCTTACGACGTTCATCCCGCATGATGCAAGTTCAACCATCTTACGGTTAATGTCGTCCTGTCGCGTTGAGGACGCCCCGCCGCGTTTCCCAACGGGAATTCGAAGCGAATTCTTCGGAACGATATCGAGAATCGCGCGATCAATCAAATCGTCATACAAAACAGCGTCGCACGTTGAAAGGACGAAAGCGCCCCGTAAGGTAATTAAATCAGCGGAACCGGAACCGGCGCCGACAAAAACGACGCGCCCCAAAGAAGCGGGAGAAGCCGACGTCTGGTCGACCACTCGTTCGAAGAAGTCCGCGTAATACGCGTCGCGCTTAAACGCCGCCGCTTGGAGCGCCGATCGGTAGAAACGACGACGCGTCTCAACGTTCTTAATTATGCGCGCTATTCTTTTTCGAGCGCTCCCCAACGTCTCTACGATTGTTCCTAACCGATCGGGAAGAATCGCGTCAATCATCCCCTTAACAGCGGACGCTACGATCGGAGCCGCGCCGCCCGTCGATACGGCGACTACGGCGTCTCCGCGTCGCGTCGTCGCAGGAAAAATAAATGACGATTCCTCTTTCGAGTCGACGACGTTTACGGGAATTCTCAAATCTCGGCAACGTCCGGCGATCCGTCGATTGAGTTCGCCGTCCCTTGTAGCGACAATCACAAAAGCGAGGTCGCCGACAATATCGTCCTCCTCAAATGGACGACGTGCAATTTCGACGTTCGACAACTTGGAAAATCGTTCGTCGACGATCGGCGCGACAACCCTGAGTTTCGAACCAAACTCGCTGATACGAACCGCTTTTTCGTATGCGACGCTCCCCGCTCCTACGATCAGACCGCGCAAGTCTGCCAGTTCGACCATGAAAGGAAAATAAGCCATACGCGCTTCTTTATGTGCAAATGTCGTATTAGAACTTCCTCATAGGAAGGCGAAGATCGCGTTAATCGCCATTCGAACCGAGCGCTTTTTCTAAGGCGCGACGTAGCGGCGCGACGCCGACGCGCTTAAGAAGCGCCGCAAATCTTTCGCCAGGCCGCGCTTTCTTCTCAAAAAAATCAAGGGTCGCGTCGCAGACGCGAAACAGGTTTTCTTCGTCCGTTATTAACGGTAAAAGATTCTTTCCCTTCACGACGTCGTTCCCAAAGGTGCCGCCAAAGGAAAGAACAAACCCGTGAACTCCTTGCAACGCTTTTTTCGGACATGTCCGAACGCACCTGCCGCACCGATTACACTTTTCGTCGAAGAATGTTACCGTTCCCTTCTCTACGGAAATCGCCTTGCGTCTACAAACCCTTTGACATGCGCCGCAATAAACGCACAGATCTTTATTCCATGTTTTTTCGACGCCGCCCTTAACGCCGAGATCGTTCTCTTCAGCTTTAAGGCAGTTGTTAGGACAGCCCGTAACTCCTATCTTGAATTTATGAGGCAAACTTCTGCCAAAATATCGTGCGTCAAGTTTTTTGGCGATCGCGCCGGCGTCGATCGCGCCATGAGGACAACACTTTCCCCCCTGACACGCGGTTATGGAACGAACGCGCGCTCCCGCCGCGCCAAGTTTAATTTTTGCTTTCTCCAGTTCCTCCATAACCTCGTCGATATCTTCAAACTTTATGAAGGGAATTTCAACTCCTTGACGCGACGTAAGATGAACGTAATCTTGACCATATTTCCGCGCTATTTTCGCAATTTGCAACAATTGTTCCGCCGAAACCTCCCCGCCAATAACTTTTAGCCGCATCGAATATTGATCCTTTTGCAACTGCGGCATAAAACCGTTTGCCTTCAACGTAGATTTATCAATTGACATGTCGCCTCCTGTCGCCGCTTTGACGTTAAAATCAATATTGATTGGATTGTTTACGATCAACCACGATCGTCAAAGGCTCGCCGTCGCTCTTTTGTATAGTCCAGCGCGCGGTCGAAGCGTCTCTTTGAACCCGCATAAGCGCGCCTCGACCGCCGATATCGGCGCCGAGAAAATAAAAAATTGCCCCTGAACGGCACTCTTTCATACAGGACGCGCAACCCCAGCAATCTTCTGGACGCCGGATAAAAGCGCGACCGTCAGAATCTATTTTGATAAGGTTGCCGGGACACGCTTCAACGCACGCCCGACACCCTATGCAACTTTTGCGGTCAATACGAATGCTCATAAACAGTTTCCCCTTTGTTTAAAGGACGATGAAGAATCTCTATTTCCCCGTCGACGACTCTTGAATTTACGAAGAACTCCCAATTTGCGTCAAATTCTGGATAATCCGTGTTAACGCCAAAACCAGGCCATCGCGTCTCATGGCGAGCTTCCAAGTGCGCAATTAACGAAAAACACACAGTCAACCTGTCTTTTAACTCGTAGACGCGTAACAGCTCGTCCATATCGTTTGCATGTTGAAACAACAAAACCTGTTGTAAACGCCTGATCTCCTTCTTCGCCAACCTCAGTTGCTTGGAGTTATAACGATATGCTACGCCAACCCCTCCAGCATACTCGTCCATAATCTTTTGCATTCCTTCTTCTAGTTCGTCTATCGTGTAAACCTGTTCTTTTCGCGGCGTCAACCTTCTTTCATAATCCTTAACGCGATCAAGAGCCGCGTCCGTCGTCGCGGAAAGAGACGGACGATTTCTCGTTTTAATATCCTGAATCATCGTTTCGGCGGCAATCGCGCCCTCAGCCATAGCTCCAGACACAAATTTTTTCGGCGCTCCTCCAACAACGTCGCCCGCTGCGTATAGTCCTCGAATCGTCGTCCGCCGACGCGTGTCAACCCAATAGCCGCTCCCTGTGTGACCGCCAACGACGTAGGGTTCGGTTCCTTCAATCTGCACGTTGTAAGACGTTGGGGATTCCCCGCTTTCAATCCATTTAAGCGTTTGAGCAGGCGCCATATTAAGGTAAGCCTTCCACAAATCTTTCTCCTGGTCCGAGGTGATGCCGACCGTCCTGAGATAACATGGTCCACGACCCTCGCTAGCTTCTTTCGTAGCTCCATAAGCGCGAGCCGACGTGTTATATCCGTATTTGTTTCCGTAGGTTTCGCCGAGCGCATTAATCTCTTTCGCGCCAACCCCTAGCGCAAGCGTCCCTGTCGGCGCGATCGTGTCCTTGCATCTCTGAGCGACGAAACGCATCTCAAGGCTCGTCATCTCCGCCCCGATACGAATCCCCATCGCATAGCCCGATCCCACGTTGAAGGGACAATACCACAGTTTGTGACGTGAAAACCCTGGATTATTCGGACGATACAGTCCCGCCGCGCCGCCGCAGGCAATGAGGATCGCCCTTGCGGAAAAGATGTAAGACGCGATACAATCGACAGAAAACCCCACGGCTCCGACGGCGCGATCATTAACGACGACAAGATCGGTAACATTCACATGGTTGAAAACTTCGACGTTCGCATAACGACGAGCCTCTCGAGAAAGAATCGGTTTGATATTCTCGCCGTTAATCTTGATATTTCGTTTTCCACGAGAGACATAACGCCCCTTCTCATCTTTGAGAATCACAAGTCCCATATTCTCAAGATCTTCGGCAACTTGATTAAACCTCCTGCTCATAGAAAGCACGAGATCGTCGCGAACAATTTTTTCAGCGTCCCATCTTACGTACTCCAAGTATTCTTCAGGGGAATAATCGTCTGAAATATAAGCGTTCAAGGCGTTTACGCCTGCGGCAAGGCAACCGGATCTTTTAATATTCGCCTTTTCCAAAATCGTAATTTTGAGATTGGGATCGTTACGCGCCGCCGTAATCGCCGCGTAACATCCCGCCGCCCCTCCTCCTACAATTAAGAGGTCAGTTTCGTAGAAAGAACAATTTGTTGCGACGTCGTTCATCAAATAACTACGCTTTCTTCACGGAGAGAACTATTGTCTAATAGGATAATTTTTTCACCGTCGACCACTAAAAAGCGGTACACGAAAACGTCGACTTTCTCGCCGACCTCGACGACAGGGTCGTTTATACTCCGCGTCGCAGAAAGAACGACGTCGTGAATACGAACGCGTATCTCGAGGTTGTCCCCTCGGAATATTACGTCGTCTACAATCCCTTCCTCTGCTGATTTTGCAAACTTTTTATTTTCGTCTTTCCTGAAAACTTTCACATATTCAGGTCTTACGACGGCGCTCGTCTGATCGCCTAGGCTTTTAAAAAAACGAAAACGCCAATACTCCTTCACCGACGTTGAGGAACCGATAAATCGCGCTACGTAGGGCGTCTCCGGATGACTATAAAGTTCTCGTGGCGTTCCGACTTGCTCGACCCCGCCCCCGTTAGTGACAATAATTTCATCCGCAACCTCGATCGCTTCGTCTTGATCGTGAGTAACGAATATGCTCGTAATTTGTAAATTCGTGATCATTTCACGAAGCCATGCGCGCAATTCCAATCTGATCTTAGCGTCGATTGCAGCGAAAGGCTCGTCCAATAGTAAAAGCTGAGGACTGGGCGCCAAGGCGCGTGCGAAAGCGACGCGCTGTCTCTGTCCGCCTGACAATTGGCTAGGGTAACGCTTCTCAAGCCCAGCGCAACCGATAAGTTTAAGGAGTTCATGCACTCGGTCGTCAATATACTCTTTCGACTTCTTCTTGACGCGAAGTCCGAAAGCGATATTGTCGTAAACTGTCATATACCGAAACAACGCGTAATTCTGAAACACGAATCCGACGCCGCGTTCAGAGCCGGGCACGTCGTTTACAACCTTGCCGTCAATTAGTATTTCTCCCGAATCGGGCGTTTCGAGACCTGCTATCATCCTCAGGATCGTGGTTTTACCGCTCCCAGAAGCGCCAAGCAAAGCGACAAGACGTCCTCGTTGAATTCGGAGATTGACGTCTCGAGACGCTTGAAAGGTTCCAAAACTTTTGTTTATCCTTCGCAATTCCACATAGTACCGTTCGCAATCAACACTCATGGTCTCCTCACTTTCTTACGTCAAGGTCTTTGACGCCTTTTTTCTCCAACCATACGCGCAACGCTAGAATAACAATAGACATAATGACCAGGACGCTCGAAGCGGCAAACGCGCCTGTAAAATCATATCCTTGGTACAAGAGTTCAATGTAAAGCGGCAACGTGTTCGTTTTCCCACGAAGATGTCCCGAAAGAACCGAGACCGCTCCAAACTCGCCCATAGCGCGCGCGGCGCAGAGAACCACGCCATACAAAAGAGCCCACTTAATGTGGGGAAACGTAACCTTGCGAAAAATAGTGAACATGCTTGCGCCCATTTGCGCCGCCGCCTCCTCTTCATCCGTTCCTTGCGCTGTCAACGCAGGAATAATCTCGCGGGAAATAAAGGGAAACGTCACAAAAACGGTGGCGAGAACGATCCCGGGGACCGCAAAAATAATTTGCCACCCTAACCGATCCAAAATCGGAAAAAGAAAACTCTGTCTCCCAAAGGTTAGAACATAAATCAAACCCGCAATGATCGGCGAAACGGTAACCGGCAGATCAATAAATGTTGAAATGGTCTTTTTACCACGAAACTGAAACTTCGTGAGAGTCCACGCCGCGCACACGCCAAACGCCGTGTTTATGACGACCGCCCACGCCGTAGCCTCAAGCGTTAGTATCGCCGCCTTAATTGCATATTCGTCTGTTATAGATTTCCAATAAGTTTGAAAACCGGCTCGCAACGAAGTCGCAACGATGTATATTAGCGGAAGAATCAAGAAGACTGCGAGAAATATCGCGCAGAGTGTGATAAGAGTCCACTTGATCGCTCCCTCGTTCCTACGAATATTCATACGTCCTCCTCCTTTCTTAAGCCAAACCGCTAATGCGTTTAGAAACAATACTTTGGAAGACGGCGTTCACGGAGAGAATCACAAAAGCAAGGAGTAGTAACGTCAACGCGATACTTGTCGCGCTGGCATAATCAAACTCTTGAAGTTTCGACATGATCAACAACGGCGCTATTTCCGTTTCGTAGGGAATATTTCCAGAAATGAACACAACGCTGCCGTATTCGCCGACGCCTCTCGCAAAGGCAAGCGTAAACCCTGATATGAGCGCAGGTAAAATTTCAGGAAAAATCACCTTCCAGAAAATTCGAAGTCGACTCGCTCCTAGGATTACCGCCGCCTCTTCATACTGGATATCGAACTTTTCCAAGACTGGTTGAACAGATCTCGCGACAAATGGAATCCCGATAAAAACGAGGGCGATCGTTATCCCTAAGGGAGTATACGCTAACTTCACGCCCAATAAATCGTAAGCGATCTTTCCAACCCAACCGTTAGTCGTCGTTAGATGAGTCAGAGAAATGCCGGCGACAGCCGTCGGCAATGCGAATGGCAGTTCGATAATTCCATCAATAAACCTTTTGCCTCGAAATTCATATCGAACCAACACCCAAGCAAGCGCCAGCCCCATAAACACGTTGACTAACGCGGCGACCAACGATGTGCCAATGCTTACATAGTAACTTGATAGAACACGCTCGCGAGTAATCGTATGCCAGAATTCTGCCGGACTTAATTTTGCCGAGTACACGACTAAAGAGCATAACGGAATGAGAACAATCAGACTCAAGATCGTTATCGTTACGCCAAACGTCAAGCCGAATCCTGGTATTATGCTTTTTGATTTCTGTAGCTTCATCAGCACGCTCCTTCTTGCAAGTCTCTGCGGAGGAACGACAGTTTTCGACGCTCGTAAGAGTTCACTTCTCATAGATTGAGTCGAATGTCGCGCCGTCTGCAAAGTGGGTCGCTCGCGCCTTTTTCCAACCGCCGAAATGATCAATCGTCGTCAACTTGACGTTGTCATTAATCCATTTGCCATCCTCAGGGATATTGACGATGCTTGCCGACGGCGTCTCGGAAACAAATTCCTGATATATTTCTTTTGAACTCGGACGATAAAAATTCTCGGCTTCTAGGCGTTGCGCTTCGTCCGAATAGAGATATTTAAGATACTCGTGCGCAACCTCCGCCGTCCCGCGCCTTTCCGCAACTCCGTCGACGACGGCAACCGTCGGTTGGCAAAGAATCGAAACAGATGGAACCACAATCTCATATTGACCGGGGTATTCACGCAGAGAAAGAAACGCTTCGTTTTCCCAAGCGACGAGAACGTCGCCTTGACCGTTTTCCACGAACGAAGTCGTCGCGCCTCGAGCGCCGGAATCTAGCACGACCACGTTATGGTAGAGTTTGCGAATTGATTCATGAATCTGCCGCTCTGTTTGTCCTTCTTGTTCAAAGAAATACCAAGCGGCAAGATAATTCCACATCGCTCCTCCCGACGTCTTGGGGTTGGGGGTAACGACCCCGACGCCGTCGCGCGTAAGATCATTCCAATCTTTAATATTTTTGGGGTTGCCTGCACGTACGAGGAACACGATGGTCGACGTATACGGCGAACTGTCGAAAGGTAACTTCGACGTAAAACCGGGTTCAATTAAGCCCGCGTCGGCAACAACTTGGACGTCGCCCTCCAACGCAAGGGTAACGACGTCGGCTTTAAGTCCGTTTGACACTTCAAGCGCCTGCTTCCCCGAGCCGCCATGCGATTGAGTCACTTTAATCTGCTTGCCAGTCAATTCTTCGTAGTGTTTTTCGAATAAAGCGTTATAGGCTTGGTATAACTCGCGCGTTGGATCGTAAGAAACGTTCACTATTTCAATAGCGCCGTCAGACGAAGCAGGTTTATCGCACCCACTCCCTAAGAAACCAAGAAAAAGAAACATCAGGTAAAGAATGGAATAAAAAATGTTTTTGCTCATTAAAACGTCTCCTATAACCATTGTTAATTTTCTTTAACATATCTACTAGACTAGTTTAGCGTTTGAATAAGCAAGACAATTTATCTAGAAAATTTACAGAAGGTATTCAAAATCAATATCTTAATGTAATTCCTATCAAATTAGTATGCTTTAAGTAGGCGATATTATACTCTGCTTTTTCTGACTGTCAAATCTAAAATATCGATAAGTGGCTATCGACTCAGTCAATAACAAACGTTTGATTTGACGTTAAAATCAGCATGGGTATTGGCGTATAAAAATTCTTCAAGATTATTGCCAAGAGGAAGAACCAAAAGACTTGATTCTTGCATAACTCGAGATAAGTAAATTAATTAAGTCGATAAATTAAAAACGGCGAACACATTGTTAACGTGTTCGCCGTTCCTTCGTCAACGCATGAAAAAATTAGTGACCGATATTTAAGACAACGTCGTCCAGCGATTCTGCTTTAATTTGAACACGAACGCCATTGGACGTCGAATCCCAGCCGGAAGTTGATCGTAAAACTAGCGTTGCAGAACCATAGAAGAGAGAATGCGACAAATCGGCGAAAGAATCGAGATCGATCGGGTCGCCCGTTCCTAGTCCTGCGACGGTCGCCGGACCTTCGACGTCGACAGTAAATCGCGTCGCGGCGTTGGGGCAAATCGTCCCCTCCTCGTCGACTGCGTTGATTTCGACGTAAATCAGATCGTCGTTACTCTCAAACGTCTGTTTTTCCGGCGTCGCTTTCAACGCCGCGACTTTCCCCGCTGTTTTAACGACGGATCGACCGATCTCTTGACCGTCTTTGTAACAAACGGCTTCCAAAACGCCAGGTTCGTAGGAGACGTTTTCCCATCGGAGCCGGAATTTGTCGACAATCCAGTAATAATCTGGCAAATCGAAGGACGCGCCCTTCGGTTTTTTAAACGTTCGCGTCTTATCCTTATGTCTCACGCCGAGCGACTTGCCGTTAAGGAACAACTCCGCGGAGTCGCCGCTCGTATAGACGTAGACTGGAACATTCGTCGTAACGTCGGCGTTCCACGTCCAATGCGGGACAATATGCGCCGTTACGTCCTTATCGTTCCAATGACTGCGGTAAAGCCAAAATCGATCCTTCGGAACGCCGCAGAGGTCGACGATTCCGAAGTAACTGACCTTCGCCCTCCTTTCAAAGGGCGCAGGCTCGCCAATATAGTCGAAGCCCGTCCATACAAATTCGCCTGCGACATAACGGTCTTCGAGCATTCGTTCAAAATCGACGTCGGGA
Organism: uncultured Planctomycetaceae bacterium; assembly: GCA_946408825.1. Taxonomy (GTDB): domain Bacteria; phylum Planctomycetota; class Planctomycetia; order Pirellulales; family Thermoguttaceae; genus RUG369. The sequence goes on along the minus strand of CAMJTU010000010.1, from coordinate 91,346 downwards.
ATATCGCGAGGTCCGTTCGCCGATATCAGATCGTAACTATCAACCTGTAACGCTTTGTCGTCATATTGATCTTTCTTCTCGGGATGGCGGAGATCGTAGTACCCTCGGGTCGAGAACGCCGACGCAGACTCAGTGTAAACGAGCGGCATATTAGGGAAGCTCGCACGCGCAAAGCGATATTTTCCCCCATAGTTCCAACCGGAAATATCGAGGGGCGCGAGAACGGGATTTTTCGGCGGATAATCTCCGATCGCGCCTTCAATGAAGCACCCCATGCCGACGCGCCGCGAAGCGTCGTAACGCTTCATCGCGTCATGGAGAAACTCGACGCGCTTTACCGCGTCTCCAGACGGATTAGAACTTCCCGCCCTATTCATCTCAACGTCGGCGATCTCGTTTCCAATCGACCACGCGCAGACCGAAGGTCGATTGCGATCGCGCCGCGCAAATTGGCGCGCCTGTCGTTCCGCAAAGGAATAGAAATCGTCCTCCTTCCGCAAACCGGCGGTTCCGTCCCACTTGTCGAAGAGTTCGTTCCAGACGATGAACCCCATCTCGTCGCACGCGTCCATAAACGCGGACGAATTCGGGTTGTGGCTGGTGCGGATCGCGTTCGCCCCCATATCGCGCATGATCGAAAGCTGACGACGGACCGCCGCAGGATGCGACGCGGCGCCGATAAGCCCTTGATCGTGATGAAGATCGACGCCGTTGAGTTGTACGCGACGACCGTTCAAATGGAACCCGTCGTCCAGCGTCCACTCGGCGAGTCGAATCCCGAAACGCGTCGAATATTCGTCAAGGACGTACCCTCTCGCGTCTTTGAAACAGACCTCGGCACGATACATTCGCGGCGCGTCGACGTCCCAAAGAACGGCGTCAGTCAACTCCGCTTCAAAAGCGCAGACGGGAGCGTCTTCATACTGTGGAAACTGATTCGCCTGCGAAAGCGCTTCATTCTTTTGAAAATTCGCTTTTAAATCAAGCGTCGATTCTTTCTCAAAGGCGATCTGCCCTGAGGGATCGATCAATTTGAGGCAAACTGTCGCGCCAGAAATATCGCGCGCAACTTCTGGAGACGTCTCGACCTTGACGAAGGCCGAGCCTCTAACAGGCGTTTCAGGCTCGACGCGAGGCGTCGTCACAACGACGGATCCTTGCGGAAGCCAAAGGTCTTTCGAACATTTGATTAGTTCGACGCCGCGATAGATTCCCGCGCCTGGATACCAACGGGAACGATGTTCTCGCGTGTCGCAACGAACTTCAATTAGGTTGTCCGCGTCCGACTTCAAAAAAGGCGTAATATCAACTTGAAATCCAAGATAACCGTAGTCCCAACCGCCCGCGTAACGACCGTTGACAAAGACCTCCGGAAACGACATAACGCCGTCGAACCCCAAGACGAAACGCTTGTCGGAGTCGCTCGCGTCGACATGAAGGTCATGACGATAAACGCCGACCCCGCGCCAGAACGTCTTGCCCGTCGCCCCGTCGAGGGACGCGTCAAATCCGCGTTCGATCGCCCAATCGTGAGGCAAACGGACGCGCTTCGTCTCTCCCGTCTTTTCTTGGGGCTCCGCGTCGCCTATTTTTAGGGAACGAATCGACTCGGAACGAACGTCGTCGGGCGCGACGAGCGCAAAACTCCAGCCGTCGTTAAAGTTAAGCGTTTCGCGCGCCGAAGTTTGAGCGAACGCGCCGAAAAGCGCTGTCGTTCCGAGAGCGGCGAAAAGCGCTGTTCGCACTAAACGGGTGATTGTAAACGTCATAATTCGCTCCTTTCATAAGCGAAGATTCAAATCGTCGTGAAACGCGACGAGCACGGCGGAGGAAACGTCCTTCGAGGATCAAGCGTCGCGATTGCAGGCGACGCCGTTCACTCGAGCGTGAACTCAAAATTCTGCTTATCGCCGGGATACCACGCGTGTTCCCGCGTCGTTGGCGAGATCGCGAAGAGGGGTGAGAACGTGCGGACTTTGACCGTCTTCATATCGCGAGAAAACTCGACGAGTTGGAGCCACCCGTCGCCGCCGTTTCCTTCCCATCCGCCCCCCATCGCCTGCATGTCGCAAAGGAGTTGCGCAACGTTCTTTCCAGCCGCGTTCTTGTCAATACGGAAGCCGGTGCAACCGTCCATGTCGTCCGCCTTAGAATGATGTCCGCTAACGACCATGCGAATATTTGCCGTCGGGTAAACAAGTTCGTTCCAGATTTCTTCGCCCGAACGTCCTCCCTCTTTATTGAGACCGTAACCCTCCCTAGGGTCGCGAATGCAATCGTCCGTATAAGGACGTAAGTAAGAGTGAGTTACGACAATTCCGAACGCGTCGGCGTTTTCAGGGCGTTCAAAGACGCTCTTCGCCCACTGCAAAGTTTCTGGACGCGGCGCGAATTCCAACGCGACGACGACGATTCGCTGTCCGTCGGTTCCTTTAAACTGATATGCGGCGTTTTCAAGCGTCTTTGCGCCGTACGCGTTTTCAAACATCTCAAAAAGAACGCCTTGAAGCGCAGAATTGCGCTCTGGCGGGAAATAATCGTTAAACCGCGTCTCGCGATTGAGTGAAGAACGAGTTCCATAATGATTGCCGTCAGGATAAATGTACGGACCATAGTCATGGTTGCCCGTTACGTTCACATAGGCGTAAATTCCGTCGAGGCGTGAAAACGCCTTCGAACAAGCGTCCCACATCTGACGGCTCGTCTGATTAGCGTACTTTCCGTCCGGTTTCTGCAGATTATTCGATTCGACCAAATCGCCAACACAGATAACCTGCTGAATATTGAGCGTTTCCTTATTTTCGGCAATCCATGCGGTCATCAACTCAAAAACGCCCTGATTTCTACCATAGCGCGTATAAGCTTGAGGATCGGGAATAACGACCATCGTCCAGCCCCCGTCCTGCTGTAGCGCGGGCGCCACATACGCGTCCTTCACATCTTGAGCGATAAGGGAGGTTGAAGAACAGAAAGCAAGGATCAACAACAAAGAAACAATCCATTTTTTCAACATTGGCGCACCCAATTACGATGATTAAAGCGGGGATTTTCCAAGTATCGCGTTCCTATCGACGCATCCTTCGATGATACCGAGCCAAAGTTCTAAAGTCAAGGCGACGAGGAAAACGTTTGATATGTCAAGCGTCTGGTAAGCGTGGGACGTTTTTCTAAAAAAAAACAACGGGGGCTTTCGCTACTGGCGGCGATAGAGTTATAATGGACTGCGTGGTTGCGAATTGCTCGTCGTTGCAACTCAACCGACAGAACCAATAAGGAGAATTGCCGTGTTCAAAAAAGCGTTATTGGCGATTTGCGTTCTTCTTCTCGTCGCGACGACGCCAGTCGACGCCGGCGCGCCTCGCTTTAAAGCAAGACTTTGTAACAACTGTGCTTTTGGCTCCAAAAAAGAAAATTGCGTCAAATGTGGAAAGTGGGCGCCAAACGGTTATTCGCCTGCCGGTTTATGCAATAACTGCGGATTCGGCTCTAAGGTGGAGTACTGCGTAAAATGTGGAAAATGGGCGCCAAACAACTATGCCGAGGCAAGACTCTGCAACAACTGTGCGTTTGGCTCTAAAAAAGAAAATTGCGTCAAGTGCGGAAAGTGGGCCAATTGACCATTCCAGATAGTACGTCTAGAATAACGCGTTTCTTTAAGTAGAGCAAATCAATATGACCGAAAGAAACGATTTAGACGACACGAACGGCGCCTTGTTTTACGAGGGAACGTTCCTTCGTTCCGCTTTTTGCTATGTCCTCGCGTTCGTCAAAGGAAAGAATCTCAAGACGACGATCATCTTACTCTACGCCGTCTTTGCGTTGACCTTTTGGAAATACGTTCCTCCGACGCCTAAATTGGCCGATCCGGAAACAGGACGTTGCGTTTTGACGATCGACGGTCAAACGCTCGTCAAGCCCCTCGATGGATCGTCGAGCGTCGCCCCTCTCCTTTTCCTCTGGAACGCCCGCAAAATCTGGTCGGCGTTCTTCATCATGGGAGTCGTTCCGGCTTGTGTTGTTAAATTCGTTTTTCACGAACGCCTCGCCGACTATGGACTTTTTCTTAAATCGCCCAAAAGGATCGCGACGTCGTGTCTTTTTTTTCTTCCGTTGTTTCTCATTACGGGATGGGCAAGCGGATACGTAAAAGGATTTTATAACGTCTATCCTTTCAATTCACTGGCAGGATTGTCATGGCCGTGTCTACTCGTCCACACCGCGTTATATTTCTTCCTCTACTATCTTTCTTGGGAATTTATGTTTCGAGGATTTATACAACTCGGGCTCACACAGACGCTTGGAGCCGCTCCCGCCGTCATGATTCAAGTAGTCTTATCGACGATGCTCCATTACGGTCATCCTATCACTGAAACGCTTGGCTGCATTGCTGGTGGAATTCTTTGGGGCTATCTCGTTTTTCGAACGAAATCAATCTGGTCCGGATGGGCGCAACACGCGCTACTTGGAATCGCGCTCGACTGGAGTCTCGTTCTCCATGCGTGTTAATCTTCAAGCGTTCTTGTCTTCATCGAGGTCAAAATGCGGTATCGACAAATTGGAACGACGGAAATTGAAGCGTCTGTAGTCGCGCTTGGAACGTGGGTCATGGGCGGCTGGATGTGGGGTGGTTGCGACGACGCCGTCGCCGAACGCGCCGTTCAAACGGCCCTCGACGCAGGAATTACTCTAATCGACACAGCGCCGATCTATGGGTTTGGACGAGCGGAAGAAACGGTCGGTCGTGCGCTTCAAAAACGCAGGGATTCCGTCGTCCTCGCGTCCAAGTGCGGTCTCTATTGGAATTATGCGCCGCTTCCCCCCAATTGTGGCGAATTACACTGTTTTGCGGACGACGCAGGACGAACGCAAACGCTCGAAAAATACGCCGTCTATCGTTGGCTCCGCCCTGACGTCATCCGTCGTGGCGTCGAAGACAGTCTTCGGAGACTAAAAACAGATTATATCGACGTCATGCAGGTTCATCACGTATCCGACCATACTACGGCTATCGCAGACACGATGGGCGAGTTGGAAGAAATGCGGCGCGAGGGCAAAATTCGCGCAATTGGCGTCTCCAACGCTAATCGTTCACAATTTGACGAATATTGCGCGCACGGTGTCCTCGACGTCGATCAGGAACGTTATTCAATGCTCGACAGAAGAATAGAAACTAACGGTCTTCTCGAAGGTTGCAAAGAAAAGAAAGTCTCTCTTTTTGCGTATTCGCCCCTTGAAAACGGCCTTCTCACGGGAAAACTCGATCCGAGTCGCGTTTACAACAAAGGAGACCTGCGGCTCAACTCCCCTAAATTCACAAAAGAAGCAGTTAAGAGAGTCAACGCGGCGCTCGAGGCAATCTTTGAAATTGCGCGTCGATATAATCTTGAAGTTGGTCAGTTTGCGGCCGCTTGGGTTCTCTCTCGATACGAAAAAGCGTTTGTCCTCTGCGGCGCGAGGACGCCTGAACACGCTCTCTTTCATGCCGCGGCCGGCGACGCCGTTATCTCCCCGGAAGATGCGGAAGAAGCCGACGCAATTCTGCGTGAATTCGAGCTGCTCGCTCGTAAGTAATTCTCGGCGAATATAGAGTTTTTATTATAAAAGGCGGCGTCAACCGACGTCGCCTTTATGCATGAAACGCAATCTGCGCCCTTAACCCGCGATTCTGAGATTTCTTCTCCGCGACGTGCCGACGCGCAAAGAGCGAGCGTTAAGATCACGGACAATCTCTTCGGCGACAACGACTGCTCGAGCCGCTCGATCGCCCGGAACGACAGAACGTTCGCCCTGTAAAATTGCGGAAACAAAGTTCTGCATCTCAAGCGCAAGCGCGTCGACAGGCTCGTGAACGAGTTCAATCGTCTCGAATTCGTCTTGCATAAAAGTTGAAACGCGAGGCGCCATTTCCGTAAGAGACACTGAAGCCGGCGAATAAACGCCGTTAAGCACGTCGTCCTTCGGAGAAACAAGCGTTGCGGAACGCGCGGCAAAATCAATCTGAACCGACTTCGTCGGCGTTTGAAGCGTCATATATCGACGCGCGCGTTGCTCCACTCGCGACGCCTTAAATCGCGCAATCGAACCGTTCTCGAAGAAAAGCGTGGCAAACGCGGTATCTTCATAACCGCCGAGTTGTGAAAACCCGAGCGCTGAAACGCGCTCGACCTTCGAAGGAATCAACGAAAGAACGAGTTCAAGATCATGAATCATCAAGTCAAGCGTCGCGCCGACGTCGGTCGAACGAAAAGTGTATCCGCTTGTTCGTTCCGCTTCGATCGCGACAGGCTCTAGCCCCGTTCTTACGTCGTCTAATCGTTCGACGGCGGCGCGCCAAGCAGGGTTATGTTGTTCAACGTGTCCGCCTTGAAAAACAAGTCCCTTTTCTCGCGCGATCCCCGCAAGTTCTAGCGCCGTCGCGCCGCTGGTCGTAATAGGTTTCTCCATAAGAAGATGTTTTCCCGCATGGAGAACTTCACGTCCGATTTGCGCATGAAGCGCAGAAGGAGCGGCGACCACGACCGCGTCGACGCACGCTAGAAGATCTGAAAGAACGTCATACTCGGCGACGTTGAATTGATTAGCGACACGCTTACGATTTGTCTCGCTAACGTCGAAAACGCCAACAAAATCAACCTCGGCGTTGTTTGCCGCCTTGGAAGCGTGAAAACCGCCGAGCCGTCCTGTTCCGACGATCCCTAACCGCACTCTATCCATCGTTCCATCCTTAGAAAACGCTTGAGCCCGCTATCTCGCCGCCTCGACACGCTATTCGCAAAGCTCGAAAAGCGAAGCGACAAGGTCTGCGTTTTGTTGGTGTCCTGTTTTATACGCGCGAAACTCGCCTATCCAATCGACAGGCGCTAGAGCAAAATCGCCGACCATATCCAAAAGCTTGTGGCGCGCACACTCGTTGTCAAATCGGAGTTCGTTATCGATAATTCCTTCTGGAGCGAAAACGAGCGCGTCTTTCGCGGTCACTCGCTGACAGACGCCCATCGCGCGCAACGCGTTAGCTTCCTCAAGCGTTAGAAACGTTCGACATGGCGCGATTTCACGAAGATATTCCATCGGCGAAGCGCTGAAATTAAACGTCGCCTTTTGATTAGGAATCACACTGGGCCGGTCGTAGTGGAGATTGTACTCGTAGAAAGTTTCTTCAGAGAGGCTGGGAAGAATCTCAATTCTGGCGTTATCCGGCGTAGCGCCGTCCGGATAATAAACGCCTGGTTCCATAACTTTGATAGCCGACCGCCACGCTTGTTGCGAAACGACTCCCGCGTCCAAGAACGCTTTTAGAAAAGGAGCGCAAGAACCGTCGCATCCCGGAGCCTCAGGAGCGTCGACGACAACGTCGCAATTATCGACGCGCGCAGCGCGAAGCGCCGACAGAACATGTTCGACCATATCGACTTGCGCGTCGCCAACGGCAAGACTGGTCTGCCGCGGTTTCTGAATGCGATTTCTTACGTTCGCAGGGATCGGCGACGAATTCGGAAGATCGTCCCGAAAAAAACGGACGCCTGAATTTTCTGCCGCAGGTCGAAAAGAATAGACGACGTCGACGCCAGTCCAAAGACCAAAGCCAGCGACGTCGACCTGTCGCGCCAGCGTTTGTTGCCGACGCGACGTTTCGACCTTGACAACTCTAGGCGTCACCCTGAACATTCCAGCGCCTCCAAACGCAAATCAGCGTCGTGTTCCGGCTGCTGGCGAAGTCGCTGTACGCTGAGCCGCTGGCGCGGAGGTCTGAAGTTGACCGACGGCGGCCTGTTGACGCTGAGGACGCGCCGCGTTGATTGCTTGATCGCCAAGATTTGCAAGCGGTGAAGAATCAGCGGACGCGGCGCTCTTCGGCGCGCCGACAGACGCAACGAGCTGACTCTTCACTTGTTCTGTAATGTCGCACTCCGGACGATTCCAGACGATCGTATTCTGATCGGCTTCTTGAAGAGTCAGAAACTCTTCAGAAACGTTCGCGTCAGGGTCGGCGGTAATCTTAACCTTAGAATGGACAATAAGAACGCCGTTTTGCTTTGCAACTTCTTGAATCGCCGCCTGAAGATCCTTATAGGCGCGGAACAATAGCTGCGTGCGTTCCATCACGACCTTCTGCTGAGCGTCTTCCGCCTTGAACTGCGCGTCGCTGAGTTCTTTACGGATGGCTCCCATCTGCTCGTCATATTCGGGCGTGCCAACCTTATACGCCTGCTGAAGCTTATTGAGCCGATCCTGTGCTTCCTGCTGCGCTTTGGTAAATTCGATCTGGACCATTTGAAGTTTCTGGGTCAGCGCGGGAATTTGATCGGCGACGATTGGATGATTCGACAAAACGGCGCGAAGATCGACGACCCCGACAAGAAGATTACGCTGCGGCGCGCGTTGAGCGGTCGCGCCATTCGTAGCGGCGGGCTGTTGGGCCTGCGCTGTCTCGACGGCAATGCAGAGGGAAGCGCAAAGAAGCGCAGAAAGAATCAGACGAATTTGTTTCACTTTAACTCTCCTTGAAACGTCGCGAGACGTCACACAACCCAATTTCACGTTCTATTTCATGAACGCCGGAACGGCAGGCGTTTTTTCTTTTACAACAACGGAACGCCTGAAAAATAAGGAATCGCGCGGCGATTCCCGCGTTCCTCGGCGGAGATGGTGGAATATTTTCGCTAGTGTGTAAAGGGCGATTTGTCCCTTTTTCTACCTTTAAGACAAAAAATTCACAAAATATTGCGCGTTCTGGCGTCGCGACTCGCTCCTCTGTATAATGAGGACGCGCGCTGTGGCGTTTGTTTCCTCTTTTGAGGCGCGTTTTTGTAGTGATCGAATTGAACGCGGAAAGCCGACATGAAAAAAGCAGTTACCCTCCGCCGACGTAAGACGTTAACGTCGTCGGCAATTCTACGATTCGCCGTTCTGCTTTGTGTAATCTTTTTGATAAGATCCGTCGCTGGAGCCGAAGTAGAGCCGCTAGCGCCGAACGCTCCTGGTCGGCTCCCGCTACAAATAGACGGACGTTCCGTTCTCCCAGACGTTGGATGTTTCTGGTCTTTCGATCTCGCGGGAGACGACTATAAAAATATGATCGACGCAATCGCGCCGACAAACGCGTTTGACGTTCTATCGATTACGTTGCGCTCCCAAAAATATTTCGACGGCAACCAAGAGGCCGTCGCTGCGACAAAACGCGCCGCTGAATACGCTTTCGAAAAATATGGGATTAAGACTCTTCTTGATCTCGATTTACGCATAGCGCGTTATGATTTTGAAAAGGTTCGTCCTGACCTCCTGCAAGAACGTCTCCTTTTCGCGCGCAAAGAAATCTCAAACAACGATTCAAATATTGCTTTTACGTTTCAAACTAACGTCCTCTCCGATCATTACACGGGTTCAAGTCCTTACTACGTTCGCGGAGGCCGAGTCGTCAAGGCTTGGACTTACGCCTGTGACGCAAAAGGCGTTATCGACCCAAAATCGATTCGAGACGTTACGTCGGCGGCGCGTTGGAATGACAATCGACGTTCTATCGAAAGCAAGCTAGGGTACGAAGTTGACGACTCCGTTGACGATTCGTTAGAGGTGACCTTCGATAAAAACGCGTTGCCCCAAGAAAACGCTAACATCGCAGTCGCCGTCGCGTTCCGTTATTCTTACCCAGATCTTTTTGCCGACGAAACGTTAGAACTAGAAAAACGCGTTTTTGAACAATACAAGGACGTGCCGACGCTTGGCGGCTATAAAGACGAATGGGGATTTCCTCCCAATTTTAACCGCGACGAACGTCTTGACGATTTCTGGTTTTCGGAACGCATGGCGCACGCTTATGCTCGTCAGTATGTTGGTCGTGACCTTGTGGACGATTTGTTCCTCGCGTTTCAACCACAAAAAGGACTGGAAAAGGAGCGCATACGCGTCGTCGACCAATACCGTAAACTTTGTTCCGATCGAGCGGTCGCCTTCGAAAAACAATGTTATCGACTCAACAAAGAGATATGGGGCGACGACGCCTTCGTCGGCGTTCATTGTACGTGGTTCCCTTGGCCGAACGTGCTCGAAATGCGTAAAAATGGGATCATGTGGTGGAAATCTCCGCGAGACGTAGCGCAAACGGACGAATTCGTCCCCTTTTGCATTCGCAATTCGTTGGCTAAAGGTTGCGGTTCGCTTTGGATCAATATGTTCTACGCAAGGCAATCGGATCCTTACGTTGAAGAACATTGGACGTCGGCAGCCTCTGGCGGTCGCGTCCACCTCCACTCTATCTACCCTCGAGATGAGAATTCCCCGTCGAATCCGCTAGAATCTAGACTACTTCCCATTGTTGGAGACGCAGGCGTCAATAGAATCCGCGAAAAAATTCGAATGTTAAATCTTGTCTCCAATTCGCAGATTGATTCGCCAGTCGCCGTCGTCTTCGGAAGGATTGGAGCCTCGAACCCCTTGCGTTCTGAATATTTGGCGGTTGGAGTCGATATTTGTGACCTGATTTCGTCGAAGGGCTATCCTACGGATCTTATCCCCGTCGACGAAGTTTTTTCTAATCGTCCTGACGGAACGCCAAAATGGCAAGTTAGGAATTCGCACTTGGCTTACGGCGATCAACAATATTCGGCGATTTTGCTCTACGGCGAAAGCGACGCAGAAAAGGACGCTTGGCTCGCCCTCCATGAGCTCGCCGACAAGACGTCTAATTGTCGGACTAAATTTATCGTCGTTCCGGTCGCCGCCACGCGCAAAGACAAAGAAGCGTTGGCGACGGAAGCGATCGACGTCGCAACGCTCGAGGGAGTCGTCCGTCAGACGCCGTGGGTTCGCGATCGTTATGCCTTCGGAAACGAAGAAGAGATTTCATATAGACCTCCGAGAACCTCCGTTTCACGATTCCTTGACGGTTCTGTCCTCTGGATTGCCTCTACAGAAAGCGATTTTGGCGATCCAATCGTCCTCAACAAAGAAAAAATTGAACTGAAACGCGGAAGCTACTCGCCTGAGATCTCCGTCGTAGCAAACGGCGTTTTCTTGACGCGTTTCGACGACCAAGGGGAACTCGACGCCGTCGTCGCCTCCGAGGTAAAGTCCTTAACAGTCGGGGAACTTTCGTTTGTCCTTTCTGACGACGAAATTGGCGCCGATCCAGTTGACATTGCTGTTTGGAAAGACGCCAACGGTCAATGGCGCGGCGTTTTCCAACGCCACGACAACGTTCTTCCGCCGGCGTTACAAAAGATCGTTCCTAAGTGGAACTATCTCCAAAGACGTTAATCCGTTCCACTCCTTCAAATTTCAAGGAAGACGCTAAATAGCGCCGTCCGAACAATTCTCCATTTAACATTTCGCCAGAGGGTTATGTTATGAAGTTTTCCATTCTAAGAATCGCGTTTCTTTCGGCGACGTCTTTTATCGTCGCTCTCTGTTTTACCGTGGTTCCTTGCGAAGCGCAGAACCCAACAATCGCGCCGGCCAATTACGACGAAGCGCTCGTCCCCCAATACGTCCTCCCCGATCCACTCGTCGCCGAAGACGGGACGAAAATCGAAACGCCGGAACAATGGCGTGAAAAACGCCGTCCCGAAATTTTGGAACTTTTCAAAAAGAACATGTTCGGTCAGTTCCCAGAAGCGGATCTTTCTAAAGTTAAATCCGAAGAAACAGTTTCCGTGTCGGATTCGCTTGGAGGAAAAGCGACTCGTAAGGAAATTAAGATCTATTTCGACGCTCCGAACGAATTCCCGCAGGCGACCGTGCTACTCTATATTCCCAACGATCGTCAAGGTTCTGTTCCAGTATTCGTCATGCCGAATTTCCAGGGAATTCACACGACGACAGACGACCCAAGCGTCAGCGCTTATAAAGTCGAAAACAGCACTCATAATTTGGACAAGACTCTCGACGACGTCCGAGGAAAAGCTAAATCTCGTTGGGCGTTCGATATGATCGTGAGCCGCGGATATGCCGTCGCAACTGTTTTTTATGAAGAAATCGAGCCGGACGTCATGTGCAACTTCACACGAGGAGTCCATCCGCTCTTTACGAACTTCGATTTGAACGCCGACGATTATCCCGCGACGATTGGCGCGTGGGCATGGGGACTTTCGCGCGTTCTAGATGCGCTCGGCTCCGTTGACGGAGTCGACGTTAAGAAAGCAATTGTCGCCGGTCACTCCCGACTCGGAAAAACGGCGCTTTGGTGTGGCGCTAACGACGAGCGCTTCGCCGCCGTAATCTCTAACAATTCTGGATGCGGCGGCGCCGCGTTGTCGCGACGTCAGTTTGGCGAACGCGTCGACCGTATCAACGCGTCTTTTCCGCACTGGTTTACGAAAAAATTCCACGAATACGGCGACAAAGTCGACCAGCTTCCGATCGACCAGCATGAACTCATCGCGCTCATCGCGCCGCGTCCCGTTTACGTCGCTAGCGCAAGCGAAGACTTGTGGGCCGATCCCAAGGGCGAATTCCTATCCGCTCTTAACGCCGATCCCGTCTACAGACTGCTCGGAACCGACGGTTTTGGCGGCGTTACGGAGCAACCCGACGTCAACGCGCCCGTCGGAGCGACGATTCGCTATCACAAGCGCGCCGGCGGACACGACGTTACCGATTTCGACTGGGAACAGTATCTGAATTTCGCCGATTCGATCTTCAAGAAGTGACGTCTGCTTTTAAACGTCCCTTATGTTGTCCCATTTCAACGAACCTCGAACCAATAACTGACAGATTTGCAAAGTCCTATGCAAGCCTCCGAGCCTAAAAAAGAATCTTCTTTGTCTAGTCCGCTCTTGCTCCTTTTCTTGGTGGCGTTATTGGTTCGAGGCGTCGCGGTCTTCGTTTCTCCAAGTTCGTTTGACGCCGATCCCGATCAGTACATGACGCTCGCGGAAAATTGGTATTCCTACGGCGTCTTCGGATACCGCGAGACTCCGACCGCGTTTCGCCCTCCCCTTTATCCCGCGGTCTTAAAGGAATTGATTTTATGTCGAGCATCCTCAGAACGTCCTAAAATTAAAACCACAAAGTCCGATAAAGCTGAGAAAAAAATCGTCCAGTCCTCTCGCAAAGAAAACGCTAGCCAAGTCGCCGTTTTTTTCGATCAGAATGTCGCGCTCTCTCGAAACGCTTCTGTCGCGCTTCTTCATTGGGTTTTGGGCGTATCCACCGTCATTTTCGTATGGCTCTTTGCTCGTCGCGCTGGGCTTTCGCCAATTTTGGCGTTGCTGGCGGGGATTCTTGTCGTTTTTGATCCCATTCTGCTCCAGCAATCGCGTCTTGTCATGACGGAAACAATGGCGGCGTTCTTCTCAGCTCTCCTTTTGTTAACGACGACTGTCGTCGTTCAAAGACGCGACGCAAAATTCTCATACTTTAGGTATGCGCTTGTCGGCGTACTCTATGGACTGGCGGCGCTCTGTCGTCCGGCTTTTTACGTCTTTGCCGGTCTTGTTCTTCTCAATCTCGGCGTTGTGGAACTCGTCTCTCTCGTCGTTAAAGCTCGAGAGCATAGAGGCGGCGCAGTCTCAAGTCTTTGCGGTTCAGTTCTCCGGCTCGCTTGTTTCACCCTTGGAATAGCGCTCGTAGCCGCGCCGTGGGCGTTCCGAAACGATCGCGTCTTTGGCAAGCCTATCCTGACGACAACCCACGGAGGTTACACCCTTTATCTTGCCAATAATCCTGAAATCTATACGCACTATCGCTCGTCGTCTCCTTTCAGTCTTTGGAACCCGGAGCCGTTTCATGAAAGAGATAGAAAAGAATTCAAGGAGACGGTAAAAGCAAACGGACTCAAAGACGGAACGATTGAAATGGAATTGTTTAACGACGAAAGGTATCGTGAAAAAGCGTTTGAAACAATTCAGAACGACCGTAGTGGATTCTATTATTCATGCGTTATTCGAGCTTGCGAGCTTTGGCGTTTTCTCCCGAACGACGTATCCTCGTTCTCCAAAGAGTCTTCATCGGAACGTGAAAAGTCGTTCAAAGGCGTTCCACTGTCAAAAATCGTCGATTTTGCGCGACGCTCCGTCGCGGTCTTTTATCTTTTTGAGTTTTTCCTAGCGCTTCTTGGATGTCTCGCGCTTTGTCGTCGTTCAAAGTTCTCGTCAGATGGCGAATCCACGCCCAAAGCAAGACTATTGGAATCGTCTTTCGTTTGGGGGTTTCTGCTTGTCCTCTCGGTTCAGCTCCCTCACCTCTTTTATTGGACGAATATGCGCATGAGAGCGCCTCTTGAAGTGTTTGTGCCAATTCTTGCCATTATGAGTCTTACATTATTTCAGAATAAACGCTCTTGCTCGAGGCCTTAAATCCGTTATAATTCTCAGGTCAAGTTTCCAGCATGAATATTTCTCATATTTTGTCCAAATTAAACGCTAAAAGCGCTGACAAAAAAAAACGAAACGCTACAATTACGGTTGAAGATGAGGAGTTTGGATCGTCGTCTTTGACTGTTCCTCCGATACGAGGACATTATGAGTTCCTCTGGTTGCGGGATTTCGTTGGTTTCCGTTTATAGCCTTTGAAAACGTTTGGCGCGAGTTGTTGCGATGTTTCGTTCGGCGTCCCTCTTATGCCTGGTTTTTTCGGTTTGCCTGCCGTCTTTATCAGTATGCGTTCAGACGGTTTGCGGGCAGGAAGTCCTGTTTGAGGATCGTTTTGAAGGGTCGCTTATGCCCGGTTGGGAGTGGCTTCGCGGCAACGCGCCCTGCCGACGTTTTGTCAACAATTCCCTCGAGATATTAACGGAGCCGTTCTCTTCTGGAGAAGCGCGCAACGCGTTGGTTAGACCGTTGAATTTTCTTCGGTGGCAAAACGGGGCGACTGTCGGGTCTTATCGGATTGAAACGGAGTGTTATTTCCTTGAAAAGCCGACGGCGCGGAACCAGCAATGCGGCGTCTATTGGATGCAAAACGACAGGGTTATTTTTAAACTCGTCTTCGCGAACGTCGACGGAAAAATGTACGTGTACCCCGGAAAGGTCCCTATCGAGACGCCAGGCGGACGTTTAAGAATGACCGTCTCTGGACGTAATGTCGTCGCGGAATTCTCTAGTCTTGACGAAACGACTTTTCGCCGCGTCTACGAAGGAAGAATCAATAGTTTGCCTACGGATCGCATTAGTCTCCAATGCTGGGGCGGTCAAGGCGACGGTTCCGTCAATGGAACCGAACTTGGACAATGGGCGAGATTTCGCTACTTTCGCGTTGAAAAACTCAGCGAATGACCGCGTCGCGTGGGAAACGAGCGAACAGTTCTAGCCTTATTGACCGACGCTTTAACGCGTCGGTCGTCGTTTCATCGATTCTTACCTCTTATCAAATAGAAGCGATTTTTCCATGTTAAAGGGCGTCGGCGTAGTCTGCTTTTCGGCATGTTACTTGATCGCGTTGTTCTTCGAGATCGCGAGACTCCGCTTTTCCAAAGAAGATAAGCTCTTGTTCGCGTGTTCGTATGTCGTTACTTTACTCGGTTGCATAGCGCATGCCGCTTTCCTCTATTATAACGACTTGCTCCAGAACGACCATTTTTTTGCAAGCGCGGGCGGTTGGTTTTCGGTACTCGCATTCGCGGTCGTGCTTGTCGCGCTTTTCCTTTCGCTAGTCGCTAAAACGCAGTTCAGTCTATTTCTTCTCCCTCTCGCGCTGGCGCTTTCCGTCGTGTCGCTTCGCGCGGGAAACGTCGCCTTTACTCCGGCGGCAACCTGCATTTGGGTTCGAGCGACGCATGCAACCGCGCTTCTCCTTGCAACGCTCGTCTCGTTCTTTGGCGCGCTTTGTGGCGTTATGTATTTCTGGCAACGAAATAGACTTCGTAAAAACGTCGCCGAAAGTTCTATGACGTTGCCTTCGCTTGAATGGTTGAGTCGCATGTGCCGATTCGCCGCAAACGCGTCTGTCGTCGCTCTGGGAATTGGCGTGGCAGGAGGCTTTTATTTGAAGGTTTTCTCCGGAACCTCGTCGCAAGCAGATCTAGCTTCCGTCGGAACCCCTTGTCTTTTCCTGTTGGCGCTCTTAACACGATTTCCCAAAAGACGAGCGCAATCGCTCGACGTCTGCGCTTTGAATTCGACTCACAACATCGTAGTCTGCGTTGCGATGATTGTATTTCTCCTTTTTGCCGCTTTTGGACCGTCTGGTCATTGGAAACGCCTTATTGCACCGGAAAGCGAATCTACCGTTTTAAAAACGGAAAACGAACCAATAATCGCCGTTCCTCCAAATAGACGATAGAATCGTCCGTCTGATTGTTCGTTCTTCAGTTTCGTTTTATTTTCGGCGTCAAAACGCTTGAATCAAGGAGAAGTTGAATGCCGATTCGTGTTGTCGGTTTGAATTATCGCGTCGCTTCGATCGAAGTTCGTGAAAATTTCGCCATGGATTCAGACGCCGTTTCTAAAACGTTGCTAGAATGGCGCGAATCTTTCCCAGGGATAGAAGCGGCGCTCCTCTCAACCTGCAATCGTACGGAACTTTACTTCGCCTCAGATCTCGACGTTTTGCCGAGCTACGAAGAGGTTTTCCCTTTTCTCGTCGCGCCTTCCCGACGGCATAACAACGACATTACCTTTGATCGATACAGCGACGTTCTTCAAACGCTGGAAGAACGCGACGCGGCGGAACAGCTCTTTTCCGTTACGTCGAGTCTCGACAGCATGATTCTCGGCGAGCCGCAAATTCATTCCCAAGTCAAACACGCTTATGAACTTGCTTCTGAAGCGCAAACAACCGGCCCAATTCTAAACGACGCGTTTCAGACAGCTTTTAAAACGGCAAAGCGCGTCACGGTTGAAACAGACGTTTTTAAGCGACGAGTAAGCGTTCCCAGCGTCGCAGTCGTCGATTTCGCTCTCAAAATTTTTGAACGTCTTAACGATAAAAAAACGTTCGTTCTGGGCGCCGGCGAGGTGGCGGAAGAAACGTTAAAATACCTC
This sequence comes from uncultured Planctomycetaceae bacterium, assembly GCA_946408825.1. GTDB lineage: Bacteria > Planctomycetota > Planctomycetia > Pirellulales > Thermoguttaceae > RUG369. Next base: position 74,430 of record CAMJTU010000010.1, on the reverse strand, counting down.
TCCGATTACGGAGCCCGGTCGATCGCTGTTTCCAATAGAAGTCGTGAAAAGGCCGAAAGACTCGCCGCTCAGTGGGAAGGACGCGTCGTCGATTGGGTTGATCGTCTTCAGGAACTTACGACCGCAGACCTTGTTATCGTCGCAACGGGAGCCTCTGAGCCTGTGATTGCTTTGGACGAATATCTTGATATTGAGAGAACAAGAAAACCCGATAAATCGCTCTTTATTCTCGACCTTGCAGCTCCACGAAACGTCGATCCTCAAATCGGAAAACGTCCGAACGTATTTCTCTATTCTGTGGACGATCTCGAAGCCGCATGCGCTAGAAACAGGGAATTACGCGACAGAGAAATTCCCAAAGCGCGTAAAATCATCCAAGAGGAAGCGACTCGTTATCTTACCAATATCCGCGCTCGAAAGTCAATTGAAGCAATCAGACGTCTTCGTGAAGGATGGAATGACATTAAAGACGCGGAACTAGAGCGACTATTCAATAAAATCAGTTGCGATCCACAGTTAGAGGGTGAAATACGTTACGCGTTTGATCGTCTTGTCAATAAGCTCTTGCACTCCCCCACGATTTCGCTACGCAACGCCTCTCAAACCGAATCCGCGCCGCGTCTCGTCGAAGCGCTCAAAAGACTTTTCAGACTCTAGTCGTCAAAACGTCCCCTCAGTCGAAGAACGTTCGGACTTGTAGGTCGAAGCTTTGAAACGCCCACGAACGTTTTTCATACTTGAATCGCGTTCTATCGTAATCTGAATATCCCCGTCGTCGACCGTATGCGCAACCCGACGTCCTTCGGCTCTCAACGCGTCTTCCGTTACAAGGCTTCTGAGAAAACCGCCGCCGCTAATCCCTATATAGTCGGGGTCAGACCACTCGTAAAGCGCGTCCGAGTTGACCGAACGTCCGCCATGATGTGGCGCGAGAATAAAATCGCATTTCTGTCGAGGGGAGTCTAAAAAAAACGCCTCGTCCGAATCGAGATCGCCAGGCAAAAGAAGCGATCGTCCGAGAAAATCAATCTTAAGAACCACGCTATTCTTGTTCGATTCGGCGGTGGTTTCGCCCTTGTCGTCTAATGTGGGATGAAGCGCCGTTAACTCTGGAAAACCGAGAAAACCGAGAGATTGGCCCGCTGATATATCTTCGATCCTGACGCCAAGATTCTCGAGCTTTTTATGCAAAGAAATCGTTAACTCGTTTTCTTTCTTAAACATCGCCGGAGAAACGCAGACAGAACGAACGGGAACAAGATCGAGAAGCATATCCATGCCGCCGAAATGATCAAAATCGGCGTGTGATAGAACGACGACGTCGATACCTAATCGCCCGGAATTCCACAAGTTTTTGGCGACAACTTCCGCCGCTCTTTGTGAATTCTCAAGGCTGCCGCAGTCATATAAAAAAACGCGTCCGTCCGCAAAACGGCCAAGAACAGCGCAGCCGTGTCCGACCGAAAAAACGTCGACAGTAAGAGCTTCTTTTGAACGCTCTCTATTTAAAGCGACGCTCCAAGCAATTAAAGCAACGCCAATCCAAACCACGGCAAACGCCACTATGTATCGACGTTTAGGACGTAAACGAGGAAAAATTGTCAACAGAACAAGGGGACCGTAGAAGAGCCAGAGCGCCCAAATTGGAGGCGAAGGCAGGTGATATACGCCTAAGTTAGAAGTCGACAGCGCATCGAGAACGCCAAGAAATAAATCGAAGCTTTTTTCCGTAATAAAACCGAGAACAGAAAGAACGCTTTCAAAAAAAGAGGGCGCAAAGTTTAAATTTGCGAGTAAACCGCAAAATTCAAGAAGAAAACTCAAAAGAAGCGAAAGCGTCGCAGGAAGCCAGATTAATGGATTTGCGATGATCGCAACAGGAGTGAACAAATTAGTCACAGACAGAATCAACGGCGCGCCAACAGCCCAAATTAGCGCGCCCGTCAGTGTTACGCCGCGCACCTTCGCCCACGAGTACCGAAAAAAACGTCGCCACAAGGGTAAAAAAGTTCTATTGATAAAAGAGCGCCGCGGTTCGTCTTTCTCCTTTTTCTCTTTACGACGTCCTTTAACTGCTTCCCAGCGATTTGTACTTGACGCGGCTTTTTCAAAGATTGTTGCAGAATCAGACCACAGAAACGTTCCCGTCGCGAGAAAGGAAAGTTGCGCGCCAGGTTGAAAAAGTTCGCAAGGATTTATCGCAAGGAGAACTAACGCGGCGCAGGCAAGCGAATTCAACATTAAACCTTGGCGTTGTAAAAGAACGCCAAGACACATGATTGTTATCAAAACCGTCGCGCGAATCACGGGAGGTCGCATGTCGGTAAGTCCTAGGTATAGAAACACAAAGACGAGCGTAATAGACGCTACTGCTTCCGAAGGAAGTCCGATCGCGCGGAGCAGAAACGCAATAGCGCCGACGACCAACATGACATGCAAACCTGAAATTGCGAGAAGATGAACCGTTCCCGTGCGTCGAAATTTCTCATGCGTTTCTTCGTCGACGTCGTTGCGGAACCCTAACGTCATCCCTACGGCGACTGAAGCGTTGCGCTCGGAAAGCCGCTCTCGAACGGCAGAAGCGGCGTTAAGCCGAATCTGCTCAAGAGTCCTGCGTAATAAAAGGCGACGCGTTGGTTTTACAGGCGCGAGAAGCTTAACGTTGTCTGAAGAATTAACCCGCAAAATTGAAAGAATTCGTTGAGAACGATAGTAAAAAACCTGATCACGTTCGCATGGGTTGCTCGAACGAGCAGGACGCGACAGTCTCCCTGCGGCTCGAACAAAATCCCCCACGCGTAAACGCGTCGCGTCGCCTGTTATTGAAACGGCGACTTTTCCAGAGCAAGACTGCCAAACTCCGCGATTTTTGACACGTAGAATCTCGCCCGTCAACCGTGTTGAACAATCGTCGCCATACGCCGACCGCGCGCCTTCTTCAAACTCTATCAAAGTCGGAGTCTTTGACACGTAAAACTCAACGACGGCGCCTACTCCATTTTCGGGAATAAATAAACCTATCTCGCTTTTAGGAAAGTAGTTGTAGTAATAGTCATGACGTAGGCCGGCCAGCGCGGCGGTTCCGATCCAGAGCCATAAGCCTCCCGATAGCGTCGCGCAAAAAAGCCACGTTCCAACAACAGGAAGACGCGTTGACGCAAACGTGCGGAGACTGCGTCTAATTGGCGCGTTCCTGAAAAAAAAGGAAAAGGATTTCGTCAGTAAAAAAGCGCCGACTGAAACGTAAAGCGTCGAAGTCCAAAAAGACGCGCCAAGATGAAAATAAAAGTCCGCAAGAATCCCGAAAACTGCCGCGATAAAAAAAGAAAGAAGGGGCGAATATTGAACGGGTTTCTTGTCGCGTCGTCCCTGTTTTTTAATCATAACGCATAGCGGGTCGTCTAGCTTCTAAAAAACACGCGCGGGCAGGAATCCTGCGCCGCGCGAGAAAGCGGGAAAATCCTAGAAGCCGAAACAATGCGTCCGTTCCTAGGCAAAGCAGAATAAACTATTCTTCTTCAAGCTTTTCCAAAACGTCGTCGGGAATCGTGAAATTCGTCGAAACGGTTTGAATATCCTCATGTTCGTCGAGAGCGTCGACAAGTTTGAGAGCTTTACGAGCTGCGTTGAGATCGGAAATCGTAATCTTATCGCGAGCGACATATTCAATTTCCGCATGTTGGGTTTGTAAGCCCGCGTCGTTTAAGAACCGCAACACGCTGTCAAACGCTTCAGGAGAACACGAAAGTCGATAGACGTCTTCGTCCGTTTCGACGTCGTCGGCGCCCGCTTCGATCGCGAGTTCCATCATTTCCTCTTCGCCTTTTGCGTCAGAAGCGACTTCGATCACGCCTTTCCTGTCGAAGTTCCAAGCTACGCAACCAGATTGTCCCATTTTACCGCCGCAAACTTCAAAAATCTTGCGAATTTCGGGCGCAGTACGATTGCGATTGTCGGTAAGACCTGAAGCCATAACTGCAGCGCCTTCGGGTCCATAACCTTCATAAAGCACTTCTTCGAGTTCGACTGGGTCAAGTTCGCCCGTGCCGCGTTTGATGGCGCGAGTAATATTGTCTTTCGGAAGACTTACCGCTTTTGCTTCTTCAATAGCGGCGCGAAGACGAATATTCTCGTCGGGATTGCCGCCGCCCTGCTTTGCGGCGACAATAATCGCCTTTGCGAGTTTACTCCACAGCTTGCCTCGTTTTGCGTCGACCAAAGCCTTCTTGTGTTTAATACCAGCCCAATGGGAATGCCCAGACATTGATTCTCCTTAACAAATAAAAATGCGCGACGTCGTCATTCCCGCCGAGACGTCGCGCGCCGCTTATGTCGCGAACGGAGACTCTAGCGAGTTTAATCGACAAACAAACCGACCTCGTCCCGATCCGTAACGATCGACGTCGAGACGACGAAAACGACCTACGTCTTTTGTCTTACTGCGCTAAGAGATTCCGCACCCGTAACTATGGACTTTACTAGGCGCAAGCTAAGCTCGTTCGAAAGTTTCGCAGATGGGAATCAAACTACGAACGGCATGCTCACGACCCACTTAAATCGTAAAGTCCGTTCGTTTAACGCGGTTTCCTTTTTTGGATTTCCTTAAGTTTGGAAGCGTCTCGAGAAGAAGTCTTCTTCGACGCGTCTTTTGATTTGGGTCGTTTAACGACCTTGCCATGCGAATCGTCTACGCGATTGTCACGGGACGACTTGGAAGCCGAACGAGACGTTTTAACGATTCGTTCGGCTTCTTCACGACGATTATCAGGCGGTTCTGAAGCCGAAACATTGGACGCGTCGGCGACCCGACTACGACGAGACGGCGTCGCTTTTTCAGAAACGGACGCAGAAGTTTTTTTCTTAGACGTTACGTCTGCCCCTGCGACTTCTTCCGCCTTCTTCGCCTTGGCGGACCGCATATTCTTCGTGTTAACGTCGTTCTTTGACGCGGACGCCCCCTTCGAAACAGTCCTGTCTTCGACGGCGATCGACGCGTCTTTTGATTTCTTTTTCAGCGACTTCGAAACACCAGTTTCAGAACGACCGTCAGACTCAGAAATACTGCGCTTATTGGGACTGACGGAAGAACCGCGACTACCGTTTGCTTTAAAGGATTTCGACGCGCTTTCACGAAACGTCGTTTCCGTCGACGTCATTTTAGCTTCGACGACGCTCTCGCTCACGTCGAAATCGTCCGTTTCGGAACCATACTCGTCTTCTTCGTCGTCAAAGACAGAGGAATCGTTAAAATCAAGCGACTCTGCCGTGGCGTTATCGCCGCTCTTAGGTTCAGACGAAAATTCCTGATTCTTCTGAATTGCGTATCGTTCTAATAGAGAATCGTAGAGCTTATACTCGTCGGAAACAGTCGATTCCTCGCTACGTTCGGCGACTTTCTTATCAAAGCTCGTCAAAAGTTTAAGAACGTCCGCTTTCTTCTCGTCTGACTTGAGTTCAGCCCCCAGTTCATGGAGTTGGAAGAAAAGCTGACACGACTCTTCATGCGTCAGGGCGCGCCCTTGGACGTCGAGCCGCTCACGGTCGCCGTCAATCTTTATAAATCCCAAAAGTCTAAGCGCGCGCAAGGCGCCGTCGCTCAACGGGATTTCTTTTCCACCTAGGGCGAAAAACTTGACGTAATCAGCGACAAATCGAGTTGCGACGGGCAAAGTATGGAAATACTCAAGCACAGCCTTTTCGTCCTGTTGACGCAACCCTTCAAGACTAAAATCGTAGTTCGCGCTGAAAACAGTTTGGAGTAGCCAGCGCAAATGTTCGCTCGCTTGTAGCGCTTTTGGAATATCGCCAATGACGGCGACTATTTCGCTTGTTCGAGAAACGCGCGTCTCGTTCCAATCGACGAAGTTCTTCAAAATCTCGGAAAACGCGCGACGCGCTTGCTTAAAACTACCGTTTTCTAGATAAATTGCGAACGCAAAATGCTCTAGGATCGCCTGTTCGCGCGCTAGAATCTTCTGAACTCGGGGATAACGATCGCCAAGAAAAGCCATAAAATCGCGAATATTTCGAGGCGACTTTTTGATTCCTAATCTCTCGACAATTCTTTTGCCAGTTGATTTAACGGCAGACTTTGAAGAAGCCTTGTTCTTCGCGGTCGTCTTCTTGCCCTTTTCTTTGTCGTCTTTGGAGGCGGACGCTTTCTTAGCGGCTGAGGCGGACGCAGAATCCGCCGCGCTTTTCTTTCCAACGGAAGACTTTATCTTAGAAGACTTTTTTGCGGAGGACTTCTCCGCGCCGTCCTTTCGCGAACCGTCTTTCGAATTAGAGGCCATAATCCACAAACCTACTTATGAACAATTGCTAAAATCCACAAAACAACACAAAACCAAAACTCGCCGTGGCGACAAAGCGCATAGTTAGAATACTAACCCCCGTCTTTACTCGGCGTCGCGTCTTCACGTTTCCTCTTCGGATTCGTCTGGTTCCGACTCGCCGTCTGCGTCAGATTCCTCTTCAAACTCATCTTCACTTTCGTCTGAATTCCCCTGCGTCTCTCGTTGAGATTTCTCTTCCGCGAGGATTCGAGAAATCTCCATCAGGTTCTTTACCCCTTCGTCGACGGCAAACTGCAAAGTCGGAGTATAACGAGCGTCAATCCGCCGCGCAACCTTACTCTGAAAAAAGCCAGCCGCGCTTTGCAATCCTCGCAACGCGTTCCTTTCTTTGCCCTCGCCGCCAAGGATCATAAAATAAACCTTTGCGTGACGCATATCGCCAGAAACGTCGACCTGCGTTATCGTTACGCCACGAACCCGAGGATCCTTAACGTCGGTTAAAATCGACATGGCGACAACTTCGCGAATTGCCTCAGCCGCTTTTAATGTTCTTCTTGAAGCCATTTGACTCCTCCCAAAACTTCTCCCCCCAATAGAACCTTAGCGCGGTTCCCCGCCGCGCTACGATTGCATCTCCTTACTCGACGTCGAAAAAATCGTTCAACGTCTCGTCAAAACGTTCTGGCAACCTCTTCTATCTTATAGGCTTCCAAAACGTCGCCTTCTTTAACATCGTTAAAGTTCTTGAGTTTAACGCCACACTCATACCCTTCGCGCACTTCCTTGGCGTCGTCTCGTTCACGTTTGAGCGTCTCGAGCAGATACTCGCCAATTACGCGGCTGTTACGAATCACGCGAACATGGCAATCGCGTTCGATTGATCCGAAGAGCACGCGACATCCCGCGATCGTGCCAACTCGTGTAATGTTGAACGTACGCTGAACAAGCGCACGACCGAGTTCCTTAACTTGCTCTTCGGGCTTGAGCATGCCTTCAAGAGCTGCGCGAATATCCTCAGAAAGTTTATAAATGACGTCATAACGCCTAATCTGAACCTTCTTCGCCTCGGCAAGCGCTCGCGCGCCTTCGTCTGGAACAGAGTTAAAGCCCAGAATAATCGCGTCAGACGCGTCGGCAAGCTGAACGTCGGCTTCGGAAATACCGCCTACCGTCGCCTGAAGAATCTTAAGTTTAACCTCGGGATGCTCAAGTTTGCCAAGTTCCTTACGAATCGCTTCGATAGAGCCGCGAACGTCGGCGCGAATAATAACATTGAGAGTTTGCTGAGATTTCGCCGAATTGATGCGTTCAAAGAGGCTTTCAAGCGTGACGTGGGAAGGAGCGCCGGCAAGTTCAATTTCGTGAGCGCGTTTCGCCCGCTCTTCCGCGATTTGACGCGCGACGGCAATATCGTCGAGCACGACAAAACGACTGCCCGCTTCAGGCGCGACGTCGAGTCCTGTAATCAAAACAGGAACGCCAGGCCCTGCTTCGGTCAGTCGTTTATGAACGTCAAGCGTATCCGTCATTGAACGCACGCGACCGTAGGAAGCGCCGCAAAGAACAACGTCGCCCGGTCGCAACGTACCCTTTTGGACAAGCGCAGTACAAACAACGCCTTCGCCAGATTTCATCGAAGCCTCGAGAACGACGCCGAGAGCAGGACGATTCGGATTCGCCTTAAGCTCGTGAAGTTCTGCGACCATAAGAAGCGTGTCAAGGAGGTTGTCGACTCCCATGCCTGTCAGAGCGCTTGTCTCGACGATTTCAACGTCCCCGCCCCATTCGCTAGGCATAAGATCGTTCGAAGCAAGATCCTGAATAACCTTGTCGCGATTAATACCAGGAAGATCCATCTTATTGAGTGCCACAATAATCGGCACGCCCGCAGCCCTTGCGTGAGTAATGGCTTCTTCCGTCTGCGGCATCACGCCGTCGTCGGCCGCTACGACTAACACGGCGACGTCGGTAACGTTCGCGCCGCGCGCGCGCATCTCTGTGAACGCTTGGTGTCCAGGGGTGTCGACAAAGGTCACGCTGCCGCCTCGGGCGTCGACGCGATAAGCGCGAATATGCTGCGTTATTCCACCCTTTTCGCCTTGAACGACATGGAGATGGAGAATCCTATCCAAGAGCGAGGTCTTGCCGTGATCGACGTGGCCAAGGAAGGTCACTACAGGACCACGAGGAACGAGCGACTCCGGCGGATCCTCGACGTCGAACGCGGCGTCGACGTAAGTTTCTTCAAGAGAAGTTTCCTGCTTGACGGTCGCTTTGAGTTCAAACGCAACGATAAGAAGTTCAAGGACTTCTGTATCAAGCGTTTGATTCAAATTCGTCATATAGCCAAGTTCCATGAGCTTCTTGATGACGATAGGCACAGAAAGACCGGTCGCCTCGGCAAACTGCCTCACGGAACAGGGCGTCTCGATTACAACGTCGTTTTTACGCGGCATTGTGTTGCCTCCGGCGGACTGTTTACTACCGTCGCGCCGACCAGATCGACTGCCGACGCGCGGCGCGTAACGATTATCATAAGCGTCGTCGTCGCCGCCGTTGCGCAGACGACGGTTTTCATTGCCCTGGCGACGTCGAGAACCGCCACGAAGGTCTTCACGCCCGTCAGAATCGTCACGATCTCGACCGCTCTTACGTGAACGCTTACCCTGACCATATTCAGAGGAGCCGCCTTGGGAACCGCCAAAACTGGAATCATTACGACCTTGAAACACAGAACGTGACGAACGATCGCCCTTACTTCCGCCAAGGGAACTATCCGCCATTGACCGCCGCTCCGTTCGCTCGGTCGCGCTAGCCGCGCCGGCGCGACGTCTTTGAGCGAGAGGTCCCTGTCCAGTTCCCGCAGCGCTTCGAAGCGCTTCCGGCGGCAACGGTTTATTCGGCTTCTGCTCGACAGGCTCTTTCTCTACCTTTTTAACGGGAGCGGTAGGCTTTTGCTGCGGGAGCGGAGCGAAGAAATGAGGAAAATTCGTCCTAGAAGAGACTCGATTGACGGTAGAAGACGACGTGGAAGTCGTATCGGTCTTGGGTTTCTGCGGCTGAGAACCAAGGACGCGCACACGCTCGTTTATATGCGTCGTAATCACAGGCGGACGTTTCATCTCGTCGAGCGCCTGCGCTTTTGATTCTAGTTGCGCAATAAACGTCGAAGAAACAGGCGCGGGACGCGTCGGAGGAGCCTCAGGTTGACGCGCGCTACGTCTCGAATCGCGCCCCCTTGATTTTTCTTTATCCTTATCGCGATCACGTCGCTGAGAATCACGCCCCGAACGTCCGTCGAGAGCCTGACGAATCAACCCACGGCGTCCGTCGGCGTTAGATTTATTAGAAACAGACGGCGCGCTAGGCGCAGGAACAACCGGCGGCGCGACAACGGAGGGTCCTCCGGTAGAAGGAGCAGACTCGATAGTTTCAGTCGGCTTCTTCTCGTCCGCCGCCTCGGTTGGAGAATTATCCGATCGTTTGCCGGCGACCTCAACATGAACGTCGCCAGAAACAGACGGGCTACACTGTTCTGCAGTCGGCTCGAGAGCTCCAACTTTTTGCAGGTTTTCGTCGGAATCAGTCTTTTCAGATTCGACGACTTTCGACGAACTGACGCGTTGTTCTTCACCAACGACAGTCGACGAAAGATCAACTCCAGACGTAGTTCCAGACTTTTCTCGAGAGTTCTTGGCGGAACCTTCGCCAGACTCAGTTCCGGAAGGCGAAGCCGTTTCTACTGTTCGCGTAGGTTCTACAACGACAGGCTTAACGGGAGAAACAACACGCTTCGTGGGATCGACTTCAGTAATGCGGCCACGCGCGGGCTGAATTTTCCTCATCTTTCCAGTCCCAGAGGAACGCTGCTTCGGAGGTTCGACAGGAGCGTCCGCCGAAGGTTCCATCAGGGAATGAAAAGACGCGGCCTGTTTAGCCGCCTTCATTTCAGCGTAGTGTTTACGAACACGGTCGGCGTCTTCGTCGGAAAGAGTCGAAAGAGCGACCAAGTTCTGCTTAGCCTTCTGATCGCCCTTCTTGCCCTTTTGTTGAGTGTTGCTCTTAACGTTAAGCTTACCGCAAACGTCAATAACAACGTTATTCTCTACCCCAAGCTCTCTGGCAAGGATATAAACTCGAATCGACAATGCTTACTTCTCTCAACTGCTTAAACTGGTTCGCTACGCGTCTTACGCAGGATGCGTAACTCGCATTTTCTCTTACCAAAGCCGACGATCAAATTCCACCGTTCGTCGCGCTTAACCAACGTCACGTTTAACTTCGACCGTAAAACCAACAGGTTCAACGAATCGGAACAAATCACGGAACCTCAAGAGACTCCTCAACCTACGTTATATGGAGTAACTTTAGCATGTCTCCTTGTAAAAGGTAAAACTAACCAGACGCGCCCGATTTGGGACCACGTCAAAAAGGGCGATTCCTGTCATGCAACAGAAGGGCGCGCCCTGAACGTTCTATCGGGACTCCGCGTAAAACTTGCGTATACGATCGGCGTCTTCGTCGGAAAGAGTCGAAAGAGCGACCAAAAACGGTTCAGCTTTTTGATCGCCCCCCTGATTGGTATTGCTCTTGACGCCAATCTTGGCGCAAACGTCAATAACGGCGTTGTTTTCTACCCCGAGTTCCCTAGCAAGCACATACAACCGAATCGACAAAATGTTTCCCCTTGAAAAAAACGCTACGTAATCATGCGAAAAAGGCTCTACAAACGCCGACGTTTTTTACAAATCTTCGTCTGTCGCCCCTAGTTGGATTCGGCAGGCGCGTCGGGAACTTGCGAAGAAGTATCGTTCTTCTTATCGTCGTTCCGAACACTCTTCTCCCGACCAGGGTTCGCGTACTCAGCCTTACGTCGTTCCTCTTCAAGACGCTCCTGCTCCTCGGCAAGTTCTTCGACCTTTTCAAGGATAGACGCCGTCAACTCGGGCGAGGCGCCGGTAATTTCCATGAACTCGTCAGGCTCGATACAGGAGAGATCGTAGTAGGAAGTAAACCCTTCGTCGACGATCGCCTCGGCAAACTCGGGCGTAACGCCGTCAATCGCTTGGAATTCTGCGGTCGCACGCTTGATTGTTTCTGCAAGTTCGTCGTGTTTGTCGTCGCGAGTAAGAATTTCGAGCTCCCATCCGCCAAGAAGCTTCTTCGCGAGATTCACATTCTGACCGCGCTTGCCAATCGCGAGCCGCAACTGATCGGGGTGAACCGTCACGAACGCACGATCGAGACGAGGGCACAGAACAACCTCGTCGACCTTTGCAGGCGAAAGGGAATTCTGGATAAAAACATTCGTATCGTCGCTCCAAATCACGACGTCAATACGCTCCTTATTGAGCGCGTTTGAGACGCTCATCACCCGCGAGTTACGGACGCCAAGACAGACGCCAAGGGGATCGATACGAGAATCGTTTGAACGAACGGCAATCTTAGAACGGTTGCCAGGTTCGCGATTGGAAGGATCGCGATTTGCGGAATCACGACTGGTCGTGGGACCTGCGTCGCGACTGATCCCCATAATTTCTACGGATCCATCTTGAATTTCGGGGCACTCGCGTTCAAAAAGACGCTGCAAGAGCAATTTACTCTTGCGATTAAGAACAATACGCGCCTTCATGCCGACTTTTTCAACGGACTCGATCACAAAATCGTACTCGGAATCAACCCGATAAATTTCGCCCCTAATCCTGTTGCTGTTCGGAAGCCAAGCCTCCTGTTTACCGTCGACCATAACGACGACGCCGCCGCGTTCTATTTTACGGACGACTCCCGAGATAAGCTCTTCGCCGCTATTCAGCCGCTCGTTGTACCGATCATAGATCGCGTCGCGTACCGCCTCCCGAATCTTTTGCGTTATACTCTGACGCGCGGACTGGGCGCCGGCGCGAGCGGTAATCTGTTCCGTTGTGATTGGAACATTATCGCGATACGCGTATATCTCGCCCGTTTGAGGATCGATAGAAATTTGATAGTCGGAATCGTCGCCGTCGCTTCCATGACGCTTGGCAGCCGTCATCAAAGCTTCTTCAATACATCGAAAAATTACAGCCCTATCGATGCCCTTCTCGAGATAGATCTGGTCAACAAGCCGTTTAATTTCGTCAGGATTCATGCGTTCGTCTTCAGTCTAGTGGAAAGCGCAAACCAACACGCCCCGTCCGTTCCCTTTGAGAAGGATGCTCGCGTCGTTTTGATCAAAAGTTTCAACGGTAGACCCGGAGACTCGAAGTAACCGAGCCAGTCCCAAACGTCTGGATTTCGACGCCGACATTTTTGCGCGTTGGCATGTTCAGGAAATATTCCTTGAACCAATCTCGCCTCCTTACTGACAAGGGGAAAGCAGAATCGAAAACCGCCGTTTCATCTTGTGAGCGCGTTCAGACCAGACCAACCGGAGAGAAAAACGTCTCACAAGACGCGTATTGTTTATCCATTCTATCTTTCGGGAGAGAATAGTCAACCGAATAAAACTAATGCGAACGATTTTTTCGGAATTAATATCTCTCTGTTAAAACGAAGGGACAGAACGAAAACAAGGGCGTTCGAACACCTGTCGGACGCCCTCTATCGTTGGAATCAACGCTGACGTTGCAACTATCTACGCTTGAACGAAAGTTTATTGACGCCGGCCTTTAATTCTACGTAACCCGAGACCGGAGAAGCGACAGCCTTATACGTAGGCACGTCCTTAGCGGCGGCGGCAGTCGGAACGACGTATCCTTCGGGAACGGCAAGCCAGCCTCTGACGTTTTCGGGCGCCGATATTTCCGCCTCAAAGAACTCGTCAGACTTCTTCAGCGCTACTGATATCAAACCGGAACTTGTCTGGGTCGAACTACTAACAGACGTAAGCGAACCAAGTTGCGGTTGAACGACAAACTCTTTAAACGCGGGCGCAACGGGCACAAGTCCAATCGCATACTGAGCAAGACAAGTAAGACCGCCGCCGCTCCATGCGTGATTAATCGTACCGCCGCCATAGCCTTCGGAGCCGATTCCCCAGCCTTCCCAGAGCGTCGTATAGTCGGGGCAATCGACCATCTTAGTAAAACGTTTCTTAAGACGCTCAAGCGCGTAATCGCCCTCGCCAATCATGAAAAGAGCTTGAAGAACATACTTCTCCATGTAAGGACTGGCGTTCTCTTCATTTTTGAAGACGTCGAGCATCGCGCCGTACTGTGAAGGCGCGACAAAACCGGCGACAATCGCCATCGCGTTGGAACGATCGTCCGTTCGTCCCTTATATGACGGATCACGATATTCGGAACCGGTCCAGAAGACTTTATTGAAGTTAGCGTCTAGCCTTTCACGACGCGTCTTGAACTCTTTCAATCCGTCTTGATCGCCGAGTCGTTCGGCAAGGAAGATTCCCTCGTCAAGCGCGAGCGCGTACCAAGCGTTAAGGAGAACGCGAAGATCGATGTTTTCGCCCCAATCTCCCCAACTCCAATCGCCATTCCGCACTTTGACGACTCCGTCTGCGTCGAATTCCCAGATCATGAGATAACGCTTAATCGCAGGGTAGATATCCTCGTCCGTTTCGAAATCGCCAGAAAACCAGGAATAAGTTCCGAGTCCACAAGCGCCGACCGTCGCAAGAATTTGCGCAGGAAGTTCTTTGGACCAATTGCCGTCGGGAATCGGCGCGTACATCGTGCCGTCGGCACGTTGGAAACGAGCGAGTTCATAGAACGCTTTGCGAGGAATCGCGTCGGCGTTGCGATCGAGCGCGTAAAACGCCTCGCCGAGTTCGTTGACCGCGTCGCCCCACCAGTGTGAACGTTCACGGTCGGGACAGTCGAAATACGAATCGCGCATCGTCACATAAAGAGTACGTTCCGCCTTCTTCCAGAATCGATTGTAGAAGTCGTCGTTACATTTAAAGTTGGACACAAACGACGTGTCATAACCGGACTCTCGATAGCGGAGCGCTATCGGCTTGACGCCCGCGGGCAACGTGTAAATCATATGGTGTCCGTTCATCCACCCAAGGGATTCGTACTCTTGTACGCCGTCCTTCGTAACATATTCGGCGCGGACGTTATACTCGCTTCCGCCCTTATAGTCGTCGGTGCGCATGTCAATCGTCAAACCGGCAGGCGCTTCGACCTTAAGATACGGGGTCGCATGGAGATTATACGGGAGATCGCAGACCACTTTCAGACTGCCGTCAGACTGAGGTTCTTCGGTCAAAGCGACATAATCGCGCATTCCCCAGTCTTTGAAAAGAGGCGACGGACGCTTAAAGAGGTAATTCCACGGCGCCAACGGCTTCTTCGTCTTGGAATCGTAAGCGAGACCTAGTTCCTTCGCGTTCTTCCAGGAAGAGTCGTCAAAACCAACGACTTTCCAATCTCCTTCAAAATCATACTGCGCGTTGAAACGGACGTTCCATTCGCCCAAACGTCTATTCGGTTGAGGATCGGCGGTCGTCATCTCGTAAGCGCCAGACGTTTTTTCGCGCCAATCCTTAGCAACGGCGGATGAGTCGAACTTCGGCCAAACTTCTTTTTGACCGCGTTCTGTAATGTTCGGACAGGTCAGCCCCTCTGGAACGGCGGAATAAACGGTCGCTTTCCAAGAACCGTCGCTCACGAGAAAAAGCCCGTCGTCGCCGTTCGTCGTCGCGTCAAAAATAAAACCAGGAAAACCGCTGTTTACATGTGAAAACGCTTGCTTGCCAAAGAACCAATGCAAAACGGCAATCGTATTCTTTCCCTCCTGAAGAAACGGTTTGAGATCGACGACGTCGTAATAGGTGTCATAGGGAGTTGGACCGCGTTTGAGACCGCCCTCAAAAACGACATTCTTGCCGTTGACATAAAGCCAGTACTTCGAATCGCAAGCAATACGACAAATCGCCTTTTTAGGAATGGCGTCAAGCTCTATCGTCTTGCGATATGCAAGCCAAAGGTTCGGTAAAACAGGCTCTGGAAGGTCTGGAGCGGCAATCCATTGCGCCCTAAAGTCGAGCGTCGGCGCAAAATGTTCGCCGACGGGCGCCTCGCCTGCTTTTACGAGTCGCAACGGTTTAGACACGTCGTATTTGACGTCGGAGTCGGCTGCGATCACAACGTTTGAAAAACACAACGTAATCGCAGTCGTGCAGAAAAGGGCCAAAAGCAAGCTACGTTTCATAAAAATTACTTTCCTTTGAATCCTGAAGGGAACGTCGCGCCAATCTGAAGGGTTTATCGTTTCTGACTGTGAAAAACGTCGGACTGAGAACGTTCTCGATCCGCGCCGTCCGACGCGACATGCAGGGAATGAACGCCGGTGTTGCGAGAAACGCCTCCGCGGGCGTACTCCTGAATTTCCGTTTTCATCGCCGATTCAGTGAGCGTCGGCAGATTCAAACGCCAAGGAAGGAAAACGGTAAAAGCGCTCCCAAACCCCGGTTGGCTTTCAAGCGTTATCTCGCCTTCCAAAAGCTTACATAACTCGCGAACAATCGAAAGACCGAGACCGCTCCCGGAATACTCCCGGGTCATCGCGCCGCCGCTAGCGGAACTCTTGCCTTGTCGGAATTTCTCGAAAATGATCTGTCGATCTTCTTCGGCGACTCCGACTCCTGAGTCTTTAACAATCATTTCGAGGAAGGGAATTTCTTCCGAATCGGGGGTCGTCAACGATTTAACGACAGGAGGACGCATGATTCGGTTAACGACAACCTGAATTCGTCCGCCTTCCGGCGTAAACTTAATCGCGTTGGAAAGGAGATTATTAAGAATCTGCTGAATTCTAGCCTCGTCCTGACGCATCGGCGGCAAATCAGACGCAAATTTCGTCGTTAGATCAAGTCTCTTTTTATCTGTCAAGGGACGCGCCATATCGCACTGCGCGAGCACAATCGATTCGATACGAAAATCGGAAAGTTTGATCTCTACGCGACCGTCCTCGATACGCGCCATATCGAGGATATTATTAATCATGTTCAGGAGCGAGTTTCCAGAATTATTAATATTGTTGACGTATTTTCGCTGGCGCTCGTCGAGGGATTCGATAGAACCCAGTATCTGACTAAATCCGAGAATACTGTTGAGGGGAGTTCGAAGTTCATGGCTCATCGTCGCCATAAAGTCTGATTTCACTCGGTTGGATTCGTAAAGTTGCAAGTTTGCCTGTGCAAGTTCGTCGACGTTTTGCTCAAGTTCTGCGTTAAGCGACACTAGGCGATCATGTGTCGCCACAAGATAGAGAATCATTTTATTGAACGCAGTTCCAAGCGCTTCAAACTCGTCGCCCGTCTGAAGTTCAGCCCGTTTCGACACGTCGCCGCAACTAATCGCCTCGCTGACCTCGCGAAGACTCCGCAGCGGCTTAACAACCACGACGCGGATGACGACATAAAACGCCATCAACGCTAAAAACGCCGTAACGATCGCGCCCCCGAGGAGCAACGTCCAGAGTCGTGCGCGCTCCTTCTTCGCGGGAGGTTCAGGAATCGTCACCTGAACGACGCCAAGAATTGCTCCAAGTTCGAGCGACGAATCCCCCATAATTTCATGATGACAGTTCCAACAGGTGCGTTCGAGTTTTAACGGCTGATAATAGTGGTAACGTCCCTCGGAATCGACTCGCTGAATCGGCGCGTTAAACGGTTCGCCAGAAACCTCGTCTACGGGCGCAGGCTTGGTTTCGAGTTCTTCGAGCATATGTTTTTCAAAACTATCAAGAATAAGATCGTCGTCGTCCTCCTCCGACTCTAAACTCCGAGGCCGAATGAGACGTGTTTCAAATCGCGCGCGCTCGCCGAGACCGCCAATTTTTTCGCTAAGAGTCGTCATCGAATCGATGAAATCGTTGACGTCGCTGGCGTCCGACATTGCGCTCGATCGTTCGGTCTCGCTCTCCGACGCCAATCCTTTGATATGCATAAGCAAGAATTCACGCTCGCTGACAAGTTTGCCCATAAGCGGATTTTGGGCTTCGACCTGAGATTTCGTCGCTTTGTAATAGAGTAAAACGCTGATAACGATGACAACCGCGAGCGCCAAACCGAAAAAGAAAAGGCACTTTAACTCTAGGCTCGATTCAAAAAAGGTTCTTCCGGAACGTTTCGGCTCCATACGTCTACCCGTCGCCGCTAAAACACGTCAGATCGTCAAGGCGCGACGCAGTTCACGCCTCTTTGAGCCAGTATAAACGAGAAGAATTCACTCGTCAAGTTTAGAGGATTACGTAAAAACTGTCGTGTTATAACGTCCAACTCGAATGAGAAAGACGTCGTATATTTTTTTGGAAATCTGACGTTCCTTCTCTCGGACGCATTTGCTATACTCGTCAAACTCTTAACGTGGGTAAGAGAATACGAAAAAACGAGACAAACTGTTTGTACCCCAATAATTTAGACGGAAACCATGACAAGAACCTTCTGCATCGCGAATCAGAAAGGCGGGGTCGGCAAGACGACCACGGCGATATCGCTCGCGGCGGGGTTCGTTCGAGCAGGTTCCTCCGCGCTCCTGATCGATCTCGATCCACAGTGTAACGCAACGAGCGGACTGGGTCTGACGCCGACGTCGCGTCATCCGCTCGTTACAGGCGAACCGATTAGACGCGCAATTAGAAAGACGCCATGCGGTCTCGACGTCCTTCCCGGTTGCCGCAACTTCGGCGACGTCGAACGGCTCGCCAGCGTGCGCGACGCCAGCGTTTTCGAGAAAATGACGCTCCACTTAACACGCGAGACAAAGGGGTATGATCACGTTTTTATCGATTGTCCGCCGTCGCTAGGACCTCTCACACAATCGGCGCTCGCTTGGTCGACCGACGTACTTACGCCGATCCAATGCGAATACTTCGCAATGGAAGGGCTCGTCCAGATGATCGAGATTATCGGCAGGGCGATGAAACGCAAATCCCGTGCGTTGGAATATGGGGGGGTCGTGCTGACGATGTGCGATTCGTCGTTAGAACTCACGCGCGAAGTTGAAAGCGAAGTACGCGAGTTCTTTGGCGACGTCGTTTTTAGAACGACGATTCCACGCGACGTCGCAATTGCCGAAGCGCCGAGTTATGGCAAACCAATTTTTGATTACGCGCCCCGATCTCGAGGGGCAAGAGCTTACGTCGAACTCTGTTTGGAGGTGTTAGAACGTGTCTAAGAGCAAACGATTAGGACGGGGACTGGACACGCTGCTGAGCAATCTCGCGGCGGCAAACGAGGCAAACGGCGCAAGCGTCGCCGACGCGAATTATGACGATAATCTAAAGGAATCCTTTAGTCCGGGGATTCTTGCCGTCAACCAGACAGACGAAACGTCCGAGACGATCTTACGGCGCGGAACGCGACGTTCCGACGCAGCAGAACTGGAGGAACAGAAAGATCGCGCGCTCGCGAGTTTCTCCAACGGACGGATCGCTCGAGAAATCGCCGTGAACCTTATCGACGCAAACCCCTACCAGCCGCGACTCGATTTCGACGAAGAAGAACTTGCCGAACTCAAAGAAAGCCTCAATCAGCATGGAATGTTGCAACCGATCGTACTTCGTCAGCGAGGAGAGCGCTACGAGGTCGTCGCGGGAGAGCGGAGACTGCGCGCCGCGACGGAAGCGGGTTGGGAAAAAGCGCCGGCGATTATCATTTCGGTCGACGATCGTCAGATGGCGGAACTCGCGCTCACAGAAAACATGCAACGACGCGACTTAAATCCGCTCGAAAAAGCGACGGCGTTCCGGAACTACCTCGATCTTTACGGCGGAACGCATGAAGAACTCGCCGCAAGATTGGCGCTTGATCGCTCGACGGTCTCAAACTTGATGAGGCTTTTAGAACTCAATAAAGACGTTCAAGAAATGACTAGGCGCGGATTGATTACGCAGGGACACGCGCGAGCGCTCCTGCCCCTAGAAGACTGGGACCAGGTAGAAATGGCGCGTCGAATTGTCTCCGAACAACTCAGCGTCCGTCAGACGGAAGCAATCGTCCGCGAATATCTCGCAAACGGTTTCCTGCCTAAACCGCCGCTTAAACCCAAACCCGAAGTCAGCCCTCAAGTAAAAGAACTGGAGAACCAGATTCGCTCTTGGCTCGGTATGAAAATCAAACTAACGGCAAACGACAAGGGCAAGGGCAAAATTGTTATTCACTTCAATTCAAACAACGACTTCGAACGTATTTACCAAGCGTTCATGCCTAAAGGCTGAGAAAGTACAAATCAAACGATAAAAACGCCCGTCTTGACGTCGAGACGGGCGTTTTTGTTTTCATACACGTTGCGAGTCAAGAAACGACGAGTAACAATGAACGTCCATAATGCCTTTGGAACGTATCGCCCACAACGTCAAAGGGGCAGGCCGACGCCTTTACGTCAACCTGCCCCTGGGCAGTCACCCCATAAAATGCCCGCCGTTACACAACGAGCTGGAGTTTCGTCAGATCAGAATCACGGATTGAGCTGCGAAAGATCAAGCGTATTCGTCCAAGTAGACAAGCGACAGGCGCACGACTTATCGTTCGGAGCCATAACCTTGGCCAAGACTTCAGCGGTAACAGACTCGCTAACAACGCGTGTCGAACCGTCAACCATGGCGGCAACAACAACGCCGGGGTGTGAAGAAGAAGGACGAGCCCAAGCCCAATTGTTGTAGGTACCGTCGAGTAGCGCAATATTGTTAGTCGCAGCAATCGTTTGCGCATCTGTCAACGAATCGCGAAGATAGTTGACCCTCATCGGACTGCTTACGCCGATGTCAACCGTTTCAGGCGTAACGGCGGACTCTTGAGGAGCATTGGGAAACTCCCCGTCAGTACAGAAACCAACAAGATACTCTTTAGAAGCCCAGATATTGCCAGCTTGCATATTTTCCGAGATGAGAATCGTGTTGGAGGTGCCGTCTTTAACGTCGTTTATGGAAATCTTAACGTTGCCACAGACGCCGTCCGTGAACATACCGTTGCTCTTTGAACTGTCGCCGCCGACGTAACCCGTGGTAGCGTCATAAGAAACAATCCGGTCGGGAATACCGCAGTTTGCAACGTAATTATTCGTATTCAGGTCGGCAGTTCCAGCGCTTTTGCACACAAACGTCTCTATAGAGATGTTGCAATCGTTGGGAATGTACCCGTCGTTCTGGATAACGTTGTAGAGCTGAGCCTGCTCAATATAGGGGAAAATCTGAGGAATCCAACCAAGTTGAAGCATCCCAGAAGGAGTAGCGACGTCCGCATAGAAAGGCGCAGCGGCGGTTCCGGTGGAACCAGCGTCGCCGTTAGCGCGCCAATGCGGGAAACGACCTTTGGTCTGCTCATACTGGATAAGCGCGAGGGCGATGTTTTTCTGGTTGTTCATGCACGTGGTACGACGCCCCTGTTCGCGAGCAGACTGGACGGCAGGGAGCATAAGACCGGCGAGCATGCCGATGATCGAGATCACGACCAGCAACTCGATGAGGGTAAAACCTGCTTTGGACGTTCTTTTCATTTCTCTTTTCCTTTACAGAACAGAGCGACGCGGAAGGAACTGCCTATCGGCGACGCCAATCCGCGCTGCGGGGTGACTTTGCCCTTGAAATATAATGATGATTTCGGAAAAAACCGCGTCGGAAAACCGCCGCAATCAAACCGTCGCGCGCCTGAAATCGGCGCGCAGCGCTTAAACGGTCGTAAAAACAACGCGCTAAGCTACAAGGATACACGACCGGGCGGCTTTTTTCAAGCTTATTCCGCAAAAAATTTGGTATTTTAGGAAAATTCAAACGTCGAGATTTTACAGTGTCTCGTAAACTCTACGTTCGTTCCTGAACCGTCTTTTCTGCAGCGGCGCCCGGCCCGGTATCCACTTTCGGGCGCCGTCATTCTTCCATTCTTTCCGGTTCCACGACGCTCGTCGCGTCAAAAGTCACTCGGAGATTTTTTGTCTTAACGCTCTCGTCCTTCGCCGCGCCCCACTTCTCAAGCGCCTCGGACGTTTCTACCACGGCAGTCGCTTCGGCGGCAAGTTCATCTAAAACGACGCGCCATTGCGAAGGCTTAACGCGTTCCAAGACGAACTCTCGATCTCCGCCAAACTTCTTGAAGGCGACGCCCTGCTTCTTGCACGACTGCTGGAACTCAAAAATGCGCTTCTTGAGTCGCGTTTCGTCATTGAAGGACACGACCGTCCAAAGTTGGCTTTGAGAAGGCTTAATTGCAGCCGACTCCGGGGCGTTTCCTTCAGGAGACGGCGTCATAATACGGGGCGTCGTCTCGAAACTAGGAGACGCAATCGAAGTTGCGCCGTCGACGTTAGTTTGCGCGATTCCGTCTCCGTTCGTCGGCGAATCGACAGGTTTTCGTAGACTGACGATTCCTGCGACGGAAGCCGCGACAACGGCGACGACGACACACGCCGCCACAACAACTGGGACGACGCGGCGCGACGCGCGATACTCAGTCTTCCGCGTCTCAATCGCGCCGCCGTATTGAGCCCACGCGGGACTCGCGTCCAACGCGTTTCGGAGTCGCTCGGAAAATCCGTCCGGAACAGGTCGTCCCTCGCGAGCGACACGCACGAGCCTCTTATGAAGTTCTGAAGCCCATTCAATTTCTTCGCGCAACGCGTCGTCAGTCTCCGCTCGCGCGGATACTTGAGACATTTCCTCTTCGGAAAGTTCTCCGTCTACATAAGAATCCGAAACTTCGTTCCAATCTGAAATTTTCATTATCGACGTTCCTCAACCAACTATCCCGGAGCCGCGTCGCGCGACTCCGGCTCGGACGTCATGCGAGTCGGTCAGACTCGCCTATCAGCGTCGTAGACTCGTCGATTTTACACGTCGCTCTCAGGGAGCATAGCCGATGCGGTCAAGTTCGCCTTTTAAAGACGCTCGAGCGCGGTGAAGACGACTGCGAACCGTGCCGACAGGAATGGCAAGGGACTGCGCAATCTCTTCGTAACTCGCGCCGACAAACTCGCGCATAACGAGTGGAATGCGATACTCGTCGGGAAGTTTGTCCACCGCCTCGCGGACGATTCTCGCGTCGTCGTCGCGGATCATCTGGGCGTCAGGAGCCTCGACGTCCGCTGAGAACGCGTCGCCAGCCTCCTCCGAAATCTTTTCGATCGACATGAAGGTTCTGCGGCGACGCAACGTCCCCACGGCGCTATTGTACGCAATCCGGTAAAGCCAAGTGTAAAACTGACTCGTCTGGCGGAAGCCGGAAAGATGAGTTAACGCTTGGAGAAAAGTCTCCTGCGTCGCGTCCTCGGCGTCTTCTCGGTGCTTTACGATCGCAAAGACCAAGTTGTAGACGCGTTCCTGATACTTGACAGCAAGGGCGCCAAAGGCTTCATGGTCGCCGCTAAGCGTTCGTCTGATCAGTTCGTGGTCGCTCATTTTCCGCTCCCTCTGCACTCTGAGATGCGATAATACCCGGCAAAGTTCCAACTCGAGTTTTTTTCTTTTCCCATCTTCACAAATGGAGAAGGACAAGCGTCTCGTAGCCGTGTAAACGTGAAAATTTCTTGTGATTGCCCGAAGTCGTCTCCTTCTTATAAGAGCCGTATTGGCGGTGAAAAAACAGGTGGCGAAACGAAAAGTCGCGTCGCAAGAGCGTCAACTGACGCAGTGTTTTACCTTGAAGCGCCTTCGACCTGATCGTTTTTGAGGCGTCTCAAAATGATACAATTCGTCGACTGCGTCGCGTTTTTTCGCCCTCGCATTATACCTGTATGCATTTTGTTCGCCGTTTTTAAAAAAATTATCGATTCTCAAGCGTATTTGGGATAGTTAAGACAAGAAAAACCCCTAGAATTCACGGATAAAACAAATTCTTAAAAAAATAAATTTAAAAAATTTCAGCGGTATCTGGAAAGACTATTGGATCGTCGGCGTATTCGCTATTGCCGTCTTGACGAGATTCGCCAAAATGACTACGCTTCCCCGATTGTTGGCGTCTCTGGGCAGGCGCGCTATGTTCCAAGGGGCAAGGGGCGTGGCGGCAATTACCTAGAATCAATAGAGTCGTAGGATGGGAACAGCGCGAAAAAAGCTGGCGCTGCGTCGACGGAAACGCAGTTCGCTTTTTGGGAAAATCAGGAGCGTCCTCGGATGGACGGTCGTCCTGCTCCTTCTCGCCGCGATTCTTGGCGGCGGGATTCTCTACCGTCGCGCTGATTCGGAAATATCGCGAGTCGTCGAAGTCGCGCTGAACGAGAATTTTCCTCAGACAAACGTTTCTTTTGACACGGCGCGTCTTGACGCAACGCGAGGTTTGCGACTATATGCGGTCCAGTGGCGTCTTCCCGACGCGTCCAAAGACGCCCCTCCCTTTCTGCAAGCGGACGAAATCTATGTCGAATGCCCCCTCGAAATTAAAAAAATCGTCTCGCGCCAGTTTGAACTTCAGCGCGTCGTCGTCGCCCATCCCGTCCTAAACCTTGGCGACGATATTGGACGTGCACAGGGCGATTTGCAAAAACTCGTGCCGGCTCAGACGTCTGGCGCCTCTCCCAATCTTTCCGTCGAAATAAACGACGCTACCCTCAATTTCGCAGGAACGTCCATTTCTGGGATCAATCTTCGCCTCGAACCCGCTAGATCTCAAAAAAAGGTTAAAAACGCGCCCGAAACGTCCCCTATAGAGCCAAGTTCGTCGCCCCAAGAGCCAGTAGACGACGTTCCAACGCCAAATTTTCCAGACAGTCCACACGACGAAATCGTCAGAGCTGTCTGGAACGATCCGACGGCTTCTCGTCCAAACGTAGGATTTGTAAATTATCAACCGCTTCAAGAAGAACTCGATCCGACGCTGGAAGGCGTTTCCTCCGCCGAGCCCCCCTCCAACGAGATAGACCGAGACGAAGGAGAAAACTCTTCAATAGCCGCCCCTGAATCTGACGCATGGATCGTTCAACTCAGCGCGTCAAACCCACTTGTTGAAAAAGTCGGCGTTTCTGGCAAAATCACGGCCTCGTCGTGGGAACTTACGGGAAACGTCGAAAACCTCGACGTCGCTTTAATTCTTCCCTTAGCGCGCAGGATAGCGTCCCAAAAAACGACGTTCTTCAACGGCGCACAGGGGAAAACGTCTCTCGATTTCTCTGTCGGAGGCGGTATGGAAGAATTCGGCGACGTCGAATGGCGTGTCGACGGAACGCTCGCAAACGCGGCGTTCTCGTCCCCTTTTTTAAAATATCCTGTCTCTGAAATCTTCGCCAATTACTCGATCGCAAACGATTTCGTCGAATTACGAAAGATTACGGCAAGTTGCGGACAAACTTCGATCAAAGCTGCGTTTCAACGAAAAAACGAATTCTCCGGCGTTCCGACAAGCGTCGCGCGCGCGCAGTTTGACAATCTGCCGGTAAACGACGAGGTCGTCGTTCGTCTTCTCGGCGAACTCAAAGTAACCGGTTACGCGCCAGAGGAAACGCTCGACAAATTTCTCGACCTTCTCGCAGACTACCGCTTTTCTGGTCTTGGAAATATCGACGTCACGTTGGAAAATTCGCTCGAAACTGGCGGCAATTGGGAACCTAAAAGCGTCGTAATCGACGGACGCAATATCGACGCTCTCTATGTTGGATTCCCGTATCGACTCGACGGACTTGCGGGTCGTCTCACGCTCGATCAGAATAAAACGTTCGCTTTTAATCTCGCGTCCCAGCGAAGCGAGGACGTCGTTAAGGCACAAGGTCGGTTTGACTCCGTCTTCTCTGCCCCCAAAGGTCAGGTCGATATCGTCGCGAAAAATAGAACGATCGATTCGAAACTTCTCGACGCAGTCGGGGAAGAAAACCGAAAAACGCTCATGGAATTGCACCCTGCCGGCGTCTTCGACGGGAGGGTCAGAATCTCTTATGATCCTGACGTGGTCTCCAAAGAAGATCGTCTCATGGTCGAAACGGCAATCGATCTTCACGACGGTTCAATTCTATACGACGCTTTTCCGATGCCGATAACGTCGATCACAGGTTCGCTCTACATGCGCGACGGCGCTTGGGTTTTCTCAAACCTTTCGGGCAAGAGCGGTGGCGCGTCGTTTGCGGCGGCAGGGTCGCTCGTTTCCGGCGCGGGATACGCCGCGCTTGGACGGGCTTTTGCGGTTGCAAATACAACCGACGCGGCCAAAACGTTGTTTGAAGACGGGTCTCGTGGGCTGGAACTCCTCGACGACCCCTCCCCCGCGCCGATAGAACGCTTCACGTCCATCCCAGCCGTAGCCGGCGTTCCTCTAGACGACGGAAGTTGGCGTTTTCTCCTCGCGACAAACGTCGGCAAATTCCCCCTCGGCGAAGAACTCCGTGCGGCAATAATACAAGAAGACGTCAGAGAAGGTCTGGAGAAATTACGCGTCGAAGGCAAAGCGGACGGGCAGATACGAGTCGGCTATCGAACGGACGAAAAGAAACTCGCCCTTCAGTTCGACGCGACGCCGATTCCGGAATCTACCTCGTTTCAACCGGAAGGGTTTCCATTTCCACTCTCAAACGTAGAGGGACGCGTGTCATGGCGAGAGGGAACGCTCGCCGTCTCGGGGTTGAGGGCGCGCAACGGCGCTACGACGTGCGCGGCGAACGTCGTGAGCCAAACGATACCAAACGTTGGCCGAATCCTGGACGTTTCCGAACTTCGAGTCGATCAACTCCAAATCGACCGCGATCTTCAGAGCGTCGCGACGGGTGGATTCCGCAGTTTTCTCGACTTCTTGCAACCGCGAGGGTTTTATAATGTCGACGGCGCCATTCGCGTAACCCAAGGTTTAGAGCAAAACGCCAAAAAAAGAGTCGCGTGGAATCTCCGTTTCTCCGTTCAACAAAATTCCGTCCGACCCGGCGTCGATATCGAGGGAATTTGCGGACGCGTCCGAACTTTTGGAGTCGCCCTCGAAAACGCGCAGCCCTTAGTTTACGGCGAACTCGACGTCGACACGCTCTTTTGTAAGGACGCGCAGATCACAAATCTCATAGGTCCTTTCTACTATAACGGCGCAGATATTTTATGGGGAAGAAGGGCGCCGGCAATTCAAGCCGTCCCAATCTATCTCGATCCCTTCGTGCGTCAACATGTCGACGCCGATCCTCTTTATCGGACGGAATCCCGCCGCGACGCGCCGCAGATCGTACGAGGACAAATCGACGATCCAGCGGGCTTTACCGACGCGCAACCTAACGCAGTTCCATTAACCTCCAACGCTTATGGCGCCAGCGGAGGAACGACGCCTCCAAGCGTTCCTTCGCATGAAACGAAGATAGAAGGCGGCGACCGTCCTATTCAGGGACTCGTATTCGGAGGACAAGCGGTTAGCGACGGCGTTTTCTTAGGGAATGCAACGTCGCAATATCGGTTTACGACAAACCTGCAAAATGCGCGACTTGACGAAATGATTCGCGTTCTTTCGCCCGGTTCCAAACCGCTGAACGGACGGGTAAATTTCAACGCGACGCTCCAAGGCGAGGGCAAAAACATCGCCGCGCTCAAAGGCGAAGGAGGAGCGACCGTCCGGGACGCGCAACTCTACGAACTTCCACAAATCGTCAAAATTCTCCAGGTTTTAAGCGTCCAAGAACCGGACGAAAACGCTTTCAGTTCCTGCGACGTCGATTTCAAGGCGTTCGGAGATCACGTTCAACTCTCAAGCGTACGGCTGGAAGGAAGCGCCCTCTCCCTTTTCGGCGACGGATGGCTTACAATTCGCCCCAAAGAACAACTCATCGATCTTACCCTTAGCGCCAGACTCGGTAATTCAAAGAGCCAGATTCCGGTGGTCTCCGACGTGCTCGGAGCTGCGAGCGACCAAGTCGCGCAGATTCGCGTCGAAGGAAACCTTACCTCGCCCGTTATTCAGCAGGAACGACTTCCAGGTCTCAAAAAGGCATGGTGGAGCATCTTCCCCGAACAGGAACCGGAACCGACCGATAAAGCGCCCGTCGAACGTTCGCGTCCAGTTCGCGACGCATGGCGAAAATTAACAGGAACAGAAAGTAAAGAGAAATAAGGCGCGCTTCGTACGAGAAACGTCCGTATCCTCGCCCTTGCGCTTTCGCCTCAAAACGATAGAATGACGCCGGAAGAATACTGAGTACCTGCGGCGGAACATAACCTTATGGCAGATCAGAAAAAAAACGGCGCAAAACAGCCGGAGCTATTCAATTACACGGAGAGTTCGTCCTATCGGAAGATAAAATGCGAACACTTCACTCTGGAAGGCTTTTCTCGCGCCCCTGTCATGACCTTTTGGCGCGTTCCTGAATATAAGCTCGGATTTGACCTCGGTTGGCAGCCGTGGGAATTCATGGGCGCCCCTAGGTGGTTTGTATCTCACGCCCATATGGATCATATCTTGGCGTTGCCCGCATACGTCGCGCGAAGAAGAATGATGCAAATGGAGCCGCCGACAATTTATTTCCCAGATCAGAAAGTCGCCGATCTTCGCCAGTTTCTAGCCGCTTTCTGTCGACTTGAACAAAGCGCGCTCCCATGCGAAATCGTCGGCGTTCGTCCCGGCGACGAAATCGAACTCTCACGCGAACTTGTCGTCTCCGTTCATAAGACTTGGCACGGCGTTCCGTCCGTCGGTTACATCGTTTGGGAACGAAGAAAAAAACTTAAGCCAGAATATCTAGAACTCAGCGGCGAAGAGATTCGCGATTTGAATCTCGCCGGGGTAAAAATTTCCTACGAGCAACGTTTCCCGAGACTTGCGTTTCTCGGCGACAGTTCGCCAAGAGGTCTTGACGAGAACCCCGACATGTATCGCGCAGACGTGCTCGTCGCGGAAATGACCCATATCTCGCAACGACGCAACGAACCGTTCCAACTTCCCGGTCATATGCGGCTTGAAGATTACGTTGATCGACGAGAGAAGTTTCAGAACCAAAAGATTGTCGCTTCCCATTTTAGCGTCCGTTATTCCCAGCGTGAAATACAGGCGCGCGTACATGAAAAGCTGCCCGATATGCTCGACGGGAGACTTGTCTTGGTGTAATTTCAAGCTGTCGTCTCGGCGATAATCGAAAAGTTTGCCCCAAAACCTCAAAAGGGAGAATTCCGAATCGCGCTGTCAAGGTCGCCGCGGAACGCTCCCTTTTCCTTCTCAAGTCGAAAACTCGAACAAAACCCAAAATTCTAGGGTTTCCACATTATCTGTTGAATATCGTTCGCCTCCAGCGCCGCTAAAAACCGCGAGAAAGCCTCCGTTTCCCGACCTTTCTCGTTGTATTTCAAAATCGCACGATCGATAAATTCCTTCGCGACGTCGCGTTTGCCAAGCTGATAAAGCGTCCTGCCAAACGGGATAATCAGGACGTTTTCGCCATTAAGCGACTTTTCGACGATTTGGTCGCAGACTTTAAGCGTCTCCTCGTCGCTTTGTCGCGCCGCGTCTTTCAATTCACGAGCAATCAACGCCGTCTTTATCGCGTCCATATACGCGACGTTCGCTTTATCGCCGGGTTTCTTGGACTCTTCCTCCAACCGCGCCCTAAGAATCTCGCAGTCCTCGTCAGAAAGGCTCCCGTTGTATAGGGGTTCCTTATAGACGTGTTTCCCAGATTTTGCAACGTTTAATTCAAGACAAAGAGCGATCTTGTTCTCCGCCGCGAGAACCTTAGAAAAAACGTCGTTGATTTCTTCGCGAGAATGAACGGCATACCGATATTCCTCCTGCGCTTTATGAATCTTTTCACGAAGTTCCTTGTAAAACTCGTCCGTTTCGTCAAGCGGAACGACCAAAACCGATTCGTCGAACTTGGTCGGTTCAATCGGCAGAACAAACTTCACGTTATGTACTGGATGACCATGTCGTCTTTCCGTTTCTTTAAGCGCGACTTTTTCGTCGAAATACGGCAGAACCTTTTTACGAAAAGCTAACGCAAGGTCTGAATCGACGTAACGTCCGACAAGGGTATAGAATTCCTCGCACTGAACGATCAGTTTCGGATCGTCTTTCAGGGCGTCCGATAATTCGTCGCCAAATCGCTCGGCGTCGTCCTTTTTATCCTCATTTGAGAAGGGACGATTGAAATCAAGAGGGATTCTGAGGAGAACGCTATAGAGAGACATGTTTATAGCGCTCCATCTTTCGTCTGCTTTTTCAAACGCGGCCTCGTCAGAAGCTTCGCTGGCGGCTTTCGTCTTCGCCATTTCGGCGGCGCGCAACGAAGATAGCTCTGGGTATTTTTTTTGCTCCATCAGGCTATGAACATAAAGGGCGAAAGCTCTCCTAGACTCTTCTAAACTCAGACTAGAATCGTCGCTATATCGACAAAATATAGGATCAAAAACAGATCCAAATTTTTCATAGAACTTCGCGGTATATTCTCTGACAAGCTGTTGATACTTTGCTTGTCGCTCTTCGAATTGCTCCTGCCGCTCCATTGACGAGATTCCCTCTTCGTAGGGCTCGTCAAACAGCGTCTCGTCGCTACGTTTTGACAACAACTGATGAAGTCTAGCCGTCAGCTTTGAAGCGCGCGACGAGTAATACTTGAAATCCTGCCCTTCTTCCACGTTAAAGAGCGGGTCGTTCAGCAATTGTTCCAGCGAATCCGGCGAACCGGGATCAATCGATTTAAAACGCTGGGCTCTTAATTCCTGAGCGCTTTTAGCGCCGTCCTGCGCGCATACAGAGGAAGAATAAAACGCCGTCTGCGGCGCGGCGACAAGCGACGCAATCGCAATAACGATCGTCGCCATTACGTCAGATTTCATGTCTTTCTCCTTGATAGGGGAACGCTCAGCGTTCCTTTCATACAATGGTTACGTACGGTATCGAAAATTACAACAAGACGCCGAAACATTAAAAAAGTCGCGTCTCAAAACGATCCCTACAACGGGAAGCAACCTACCGAGGCGCCGAAAACTGCCGTTAAAAACGTCGAAGGACGGTTGGAAATCTCCAATCGACCTGTTCTCGAAAAGTTTCCTGTACGGTAAGACGTTGGCAAGGCGAAACCTCATTCATAAGTAATCCGAACAGAATACGGGGCTTGAGGATCGTTAAGTTCAGTCGCGTCCCATGGATGGGGAACATACTTGTTGGAAGTCCCGGCAACGACAAAAAACAGAGCTTTGGATTTCTCCGGAACGTCAAACGCGATTGTTCCCTCTTTTTCGGTTTGTGATTCTCCGTAAACGCGCTCGTTGTTTTCGAGTAGCGCGACAAATCCGTACCGCCAACCGACCGTTCCGTCGAACTCGTTGTACTTCCTTGTTTTTTCTTTTTTCGTCTCCTGGACAAGATACTCGCCGGGGTCGTCCACTGCGAGAGGCGAGCCGGGATCGAGTCCTTTGAAGTCGATTGTTACACGACTACCTTGAGCTGGATTTAATTTAACGACGCTAAATCCGTTGATCTCCGGACAGTTTTTATAAGCGATCTGCTTATATCCGTTTTCGGAACCGTAAAACTGCGCGTCATACCGCTCGTATTGTCTGTCGACGAATGCGCGGCACGCGTCAAAATCGAATGTCGTCGTCTTAACGGCGTACTCGTATGTCTCCCGATAGAACGCGTCGACGTCGCCGTCGAGATAGAGTCGAATGTACGTCTCGCATGCGTCCTCAGGAAAACGACTTTCGCGCCAAATTCGACTCAACGTGTCGATTCCACGCTTTTCTGTCATGTGATAAAGTCGCCAGTAGTTTTGGTATCGCGTCAGTTCGTTTTCCAGCGCGCGATGATAGTTGGCAAACCAGACGTCCATGTGATACCATGTGAACATTTCCTGCGGATAGTCTTGAAAAGACTGCCATTGCGCGCTTATTTCCCAGAACGCGTTTCCTACTCCGCCGGGCAGTTCATATCGGAATCCTGATTTCGGTTCAGGTTTGCCGTCTTCAAGCTTTTTACAATAAACAAGATACTGAAAAGCGTGCCCGATTTCGTGCGCGATCGCAGAACCAACCGGACGACACGTCGCCGGACTGATCCACAGAGCGCCAACTCTGTCGTCGAGTCCCGAACCGGTAGCAATCCAGTCTTCCGTGTCGATCAAATATATCTGGAGTTTATTTCCATATGGAAGCGGCTCGTCCGCCATACGAAGTTTGTCGACGTTCGTTTTATAAAACCGTTCTGCTTTGTCGAGAAGGTCGCTGACGTCGACGCGCTTTTTGTCAGGAACGCCTGCGGCGTTTGGATCGGCGCCGAAGCCCGGTTGCCAAAAGACATAGAAATGCTCGCTCGACGCGGATCGCGCCCAACAGAATTCAGATTCAGGGTTTTCGAAATCGTAAGGATACGTTGAAGGATGATAGAAAGAGGTGTGATTGTCGTCTGACGCCAATAGGGACGCAGACGCGATCAAAAACGCCGTAAAAACAATAAAACGCAAGAATTTCATAGCTTTACTTCCGAAATTAGGAATTGTTTTGACATAGTGTAACACTGAAGTAATGGAGAGTCAATAGGGGCGTGTTCCGTCAAAAGCATTCAATTGTCTCTTATATGCTCCGTATAGATAGTATATTGTCTAATGAACAGAAAAATTTTCTCTTAAGGAAGTCTTGTGCAAAATTCCAGTTAAAAATGAACGTTTCATATTTTTTTTAGAGTCGTCGTCTTTAAACTTCACACGCCTGCATGAATATTTCTCCAAGTCTAACTCACATGACGTCTGTATGATCGACAAGCGGCATAAATGAACGGCGTTTCTCTAAGCGATTGCAATGAAACGCAACTTCCGAAGGAGAAAAGAGCCCACACAGTTCAATCCCAACTGACGTAGCGTTTAGAAAAGAAGCGTAGGAACGAGACCACAATCAGGCGGCGCCAAACTGGTCAAACGCCGCCTATGCATACAGACAATCGAAAATAAACTCAAGAAAAGAGGAAACTTTAACGTTTTCGCACACGTCTTCAAGCCCCTATCGTCCGAATCAGCGTCAATTTGTTAGAAGTTATAGTTTCTCGATCTTCTGAACCGGAACGCCAAGCGATTCGTACTCAAACGTAGTCCCAACGCTGAAATGAAGAATCCATTCGGGTTTCGCCGCAACAGGAACCCAGTACCCGAAGGCCTTGCCCATTGGACCTTCGTACGTAACGGCGACACATTTCGCGTTGTCTACAGCTTCGTTACAACGG
Source organism: uncultured Planctomycetaceae bacterium (assembly GCA_946408825.1). GTDB lineage: Bacteria > Planctomycetota > Planctomycetia > Pirellulales > Thermoguttaceae > RUG369. Next base: position 42,105 of record CAMJTU010000010.1, on the reverse strand, counting down.
CACCCGCGATGTTGTTCGGGGGAACCGTAGGAAGAACATTTCGACCCCGTTTTAAGGTCAAATTCAGCGGCTTTAAGGTTTGCGGCGATTATCTCTCGACTTTTCTCAATAAGCATAACCGGCTCTGGAAAGTTATCCCATCGCGTGAAACGCTTCAACAATCTGCTCGTCAGTCATCCATCTACTCCCATGTGCAATTATGCGGAATGAAAACCGTCGCCAACGTGGTCGACAACAAAAGATTATACGTAAAACGCAACGGAGTAACAGAAAAAAGACGCTAATGCGAGAAAAAAGCACAAAAAGCGGGGCACGGAACGCTGTTACGACGCGTCCATTTCCCGCTTTGAATCGTTAAAATCTTAATCGACGATGAAAAAAACACGTCGACAACGTAGATCAGCGCAGGACGATTCCCGCGTCGGCGCACGCGCGAATCATTTCGTCCGGCCATATCGAAGTCTGGACTTCGCCGATATGAGCGCAACGCAGGAGGTACATGCAAAGTCGAGACTGTCCCAGCCCGCCGCCGATCGAAAGGGGCAACTCGCCGTTCAAAAGAGCCTTATGAAACGCGAGTTCACGACGTTCCTCGCAACCGCGAATTGCAAGCTGCTTGAGAAGCGCGGATTTATCGACGCGGATTCCCATCGAAGAAAGTTCAAACGCCTGATCTAACACGGGGTTCCAAACGAGAATATCGCCGTTGAGTCCGTAATAACCGGGCGATGTTTCCGTGCTCCAGTCGTCGTAATCTGGCGCCCGACCGTCGTGATATTCGCCGTTCGAAAGTTCGCCGCCAATACCGATCACGAAGACGGCGCCGTACTTTTTCACAATCTCCGTTTCTCGTTCCTTGGAGGACAACGTCGGGTATTCGTTGAGCAGATCCTCAGACTGGATAAAAGTGATACGATCGGGCAAAATCGGTCGAATATGCGGATACTCGTAGTAGACCTCGCGCTCGACGTCTTTGAGACATTCGTAAATACCCTCGACAACGTCGCAGAGATAATCAAGGTTGCGATCTTCAGGAGCGAGCGTGCGTTCCCAGTCCCACTGATCGACGTAGAGGGAGTGAAGATTATCCAAGTCCTCGTCGGCGCGAATCGCGTTCATATCGGTATAGATACCGTAGCCCGCCGGGATGTTGTATGCGGCGAGTTTCATTCGCTTCCACTTAGCAAGAGAATGAACGACCTCGGCGTTCCGTTCGTTCATCGACTTGATCGGAAATGTAACAGGACGCTCGACGCCGTTCAGATCGTCGTTGACGCCAGTGCCTTTAAGAACGAAAAGCGGCGCCGTAACGCGACGAAGATTCAACTCTTCCGTCAGACTCTGCTGAAACTCCTCCTTGATGAAAAAGATCGCCTGTTCCATCAGTTCAGGAACGAGTTTCGGAACATATCCCTTGGGAATAATCAAAGACATTTTTTAGCTCCTGCAAAGTCCGTCGATTTCGTTTTCGTCCTTTCGACGACTAGGCGACGCAGTCCTTAACGCCAGACGCAACCGCCTCAGACATTGTAAAAACCGACCTCATAACGTCAAGCGCCTAACGACTGTTTTGCACGAAAAATTTATACTAAAATCCAACAAAATTCAATATACTTATAGTAATTCATCTTTGACGCGCACATAAAAAAACGACGCGTCGTCAAAAACGCGTCGTTTTTCTGTTTCTTGCGCGTAAGTCATGCGCGAAGAGTCAAAGACCGCGAACAGAACTCATTTTTCTGGCGCGTATTGCTCTGCAAGCGCCTTATACTTCGAAGCGTCGGACGTTCTTTTGAGTCCTTTACACATCGTTGCAAGGTTTGAATACGCGACGTAGAGATTCTCGTCCTTCGTGTAGCCTGCCTCGCGCCCTTTTTCAAGGAATTTAACGGCGTTCGTAAGCGTGTCGACGCCTTCGTCCTTCTTGCCGTTTTTCCAATACTGGGAGGCGGCTGAGACAAGCGCGGCGCCGACTTTCGCAGAATCTCGCGCCTTCAATTCGTTCTCTATTTTATCGAGAAGCTCATGAGCTTTTTCAAAATTTGCGAACGCTTGCTCCGTATTGCCTTCTTTCGCTTGAATTACGCCTAGTTGCAACTGTGCAAGCGTCGTGGGCAAACGTTCGATAAGAGGTCGATATTCCGTGACGATCTGAAGGTATTCCATTCCCTTTGTTCCGCAAGAAATCGCCTGCTGTGGTTTATTGCGAACTTCGTAGATACGCGAAGCGGCGACAAGAGCGCGTCCAGTCTTCCATCGGACTGCGGCGGCGGAAACCTCGTCTAGCGTCTTACGTAAATAAAGCTCGGTGGAAACCTTCAATTTCTGAACGTAGTTATCGACTTTATCAGATTCGGGAAGTTCCAGACACACGTTAATCGCCGTTTCAAGAACGTCAATTTGAGCGGTTGGAAGCTGGGAATCCGCTGGACGCGCCGCGTCAATTTCTCTAGCGACGAGAGTAGCCGCGTTAAGCCATTCAAACGCTTTCTTTTGATCGGACGCGTTCTTCCAACGTTTTTGAGCGACAGCCAGCGCGACTGAAAGATTCGCGCGGAGTTCAAGTTTCTTCGCCGCGAGATAAACGTCCCCTTGCGGTTTCTTCTCAAAGAGTTCGCTCAAGAGCTTTAAAGCGCGCTGCCCCTGCGAAATCGCGCCGTCATAGTCCGCCTTAGCCGACTCGCGTCGAAGATTGGAGTCAAGGCAAACCGCCTCGATCGCAAAGAGCGGATGCTCGACAAAAGAATCGCGAACGGCGTCCATATAACGGAGCGCCGACGCAACGTCGCCAGCTTGGATCAACGCGTCGATATACGTCAGGTGAAATTGCGGCATCGAATCGTTCAATTTGATCGCCTTATAGACGTATTTTCGCGCGTTGGTAAAATCGCCGACCGCAAGGTGAGTTTGCGCAAGGATCCAGTCGGCGCCAGGAAGATTAACGTCATGCTGGAGCGCATGTTCGGCGTCGTCGCGAGCGAAGGTCAAATTCAACGCAAGATCCTGCTCTGCGCGCATGATAAAATACTCGCTCTTAACAGTTTCAGCGACGATCTGGATCACGCGATTACTCGGTAGACCGGGCTTCTCCCCCTTCTCTAAAACGAAAGCGATGCCTTTTTCGGGGAAGACTTCGCGGAAATTACCAACTTCGTCCGGAGACCAGATGGGACGCACGTCTTTAAGTTCGCTTTCGAAAACTTTGCGCGCGTCTGATTCCGACCTCGGCTCGGCAAGGTTGATCATAATCGCTTCGACGACGTCGTTCGCCGCGACGACTTGAATCGTCGTGTCCGGAAGCGTCGCCGTCTGATACGTCGCAACGTCGAAACCGTCGATTTTTTCCTTATCGACAGGATTCTTAAGCATGGGATTGGAACTCAGTTCAGAGAACTTGGTTACTCCCGGCATAACTTCCATAAATTTCGCGCCGTGCGGTTTATGTCCTGACGTATCGGCGTCGGGACGTACGTTGAGATCAGGAATTCCTTCAAACTCGTCGGCAAGATTGCCTTTTGTATTCGAAGCCTTTTTACGAGCCTTTCCAAGTTCGACGCCTGTCTTCGACGCGACAGGCGTCTCTCCTGACGCCAGAAGTACGCCCGTATCGCCGCGCTGAGAAACCTCGACGTTCGAAGTCTCTGTGGAAACCACGGGATCGGCTCCGTTTGAATTTGTGATAAACGAGACCGCTGAAAGAGCGAACGCCGCGACAACGACCGCTCTCGCGCTCCGCTTTTTACGATCAATATCGTTTCTGGTCATCTTCTGATTCTTCTCCAATTACCTTCTCTGATACGTCGCGCGTCTTAAACGCGCCGCGCAAACATTTCGCGGATTCTACAAAAGAATAGGATTCCATGTCCAGCCCATTTTGCCAGAAATAACAATCGAAAGAATGATTTAACCTAGATGTTACAGAAATCGTATCGTTTTAATATTTGGCGTCTAAGTTGAAAAAACAAAAAATATTTCCTCATACACTTCAAAAGGGGATAAAAAAAGCGTAGAATCACTAGCAGAGAAGGTTGTCGCTCGTAGCTGAACGCCTTCCATGAAGAGAAAATCAGACGGTTTTACTTATCGTCGGACGGTTTATCACGTAAATTTAGGAGTCGCCCCTATGCTTAAGGTCGGTATTGTCGGAATTGGATTCATGGGCATGATTCATTACCTTGCCTATCAACGTATCGAAAACGTAAAGGTCGTCGCCCTTTGCGAATCCTACGCTAAAGAACGTCTCAACGGCGACTGGACCAAAATCAAGGGTAATTTCGGTCCTGCCGGGACGCAAATGGATCTCACGGGAATTGCGACCTATGAAAGTATCGACGATCTCCTCAAAGACGCGAACGTCGACGTCGTCGATATCTGTCTGCCGCCCGCTTCTCATGCCGCCAACACGATCGCCGCTCTCAAGGCGGGGAAAAACGTCTTCTGCGAAAAGCCGATTTCCCTGAAGCAAGAACAGGGCGTCGAAATGGTGGAAGCGGCGAAAGAAACTGGAAAATTGCTCATGATCGGGCATGTTCTTCCATTCTTCGACGCGTTCAACTACATCTATCAGGCAAAGATAACGAACAAGTTTGGCAAATGCCTCGGCGGCAATTTCACGCGCGTTATCTCCGATCCGACGTGGCTTAAAAACTTCTATAGCATGGAAGGCTCCGGCGGTCCGATGCTTGATCTTCACATCCATGACGCGCACTTCATCCGCATTCTTTTCGGCATGCCGAAAAAGATTCAAAGCGTCGCAAGGCTGCGCGGCGACGTGCCAGAATACTTCAATTCGCAGTTCCTCTATGACGATCCTGACCTCGTCGTGACCGCCACAAGCGGCTGTATCATGCAACAGGCGCGTCCTTTCACCTTCTCCTATGAAGTTCACTTTGAAAAAGCGACCGTCTTCACGGATTGCTTCAATCAGGTGCCCGTCACGGTTCTTCACGAAGACGGCTCGATCGAGAAGCCCGAATTCCCCGCAGGCGACGACGTATCGCCTTTCGTCAACGAACTCACGGAAGCGCGAAACTGCTTCCTCGCGGGCAAACCTTCCGCTATGCTCGACGGAGTTCTTGCACGAGACGCGCTTACCATCTGCCATAAAGAAATCGAAGCGTGCGTTAAACGTGCGCCGGTTGAAGTTTGACGCGTCCCTCGCGTGACACTGCAAGTACGGCGCGGCGGCGACAACTTCCGCCGCGCCGTCGTTATAAGCGTTGACGACGGACGTTCCAACGTAGCGCCGTCAGTTCGGTCAAGGTTTCTTTTTGGCGTCTCTCTGCAGAGGACGGAAAGCCTCTTTGTCTTCGACCAATAGGGCGACGACGGGGACGTAGGTTCTCTCCCTTGCCTCTTAGCAAACTCTCTAAAATTGCGTCTTTTTCACGACAAATTTTGTGAAACTATCCTTTGTAAGGTTCATCTAACTTGACGTCAAAATCGCGTGTACTAGAATGTGTCTCGATTTGAGCTCCCTTAAGGGGGCGACTAACGTCAACGCAGTCAAGCGCATTTCGCCATGTCGTTCTTTCAGACCATTTCGAAGGATAAACCGCACAGGGTCAAAAGCAACCCTGAGCAGTTGTATTTCTTGAAAGGCGGACTAACGTCCTTGGTTGAAAAGAGGGAATTTCGCTCGGCGAGGTTCCTCTTTGCGTTGGTTTATTCGTTCCTATTTCTTTTCGGTTCTGAACTGCACTTTCATGCGCGCATGGGGTGCGATTCCTGTCCTGCTCAAGAATTCGTAACTTTTCGAGTTTCTGACGGGACGCCGCTAATAGGACACGACGATTTCTGCGATCAGTGTCGCCGTCACGACGATTTCTGCCCCGCTTGCCATTTCTTTTCGGTTTTCCGTTTTTTCACGACCGTCGCGTTAGCGTTCCTAACGTTTACCCTTCTCAAAAGAAGGCTCTGGAACGACGAACGACGTGTCGTTCTGTGGCATAGAGTCTTTCTGCGCCGATCTCGGGCGCCGCCTCAATTCTCTGTTCTTTGATCAAAGTCGCCCTTTGAACGCGTCTAAGAACGTCGTCTGTTCCCGTAACGGAGCATTCGACTCGTTCTCTGTGTTTATTTGTCGACGCCAATTCTCAACAAATCCTTTCTAGCGACCAGTGTTACGCCGAGTAGGACTCTTCGCGGACTTTTGGATTGGCGGAAGTGTTCGTCTAAACGCGCGACGAGGGTGTAATACTGTAAATCCAAGAAAGAGAACGCCGATTTCTCTCCAAGGAAAGAGAATCGAGCTTTATATGGGAATTGTATGCTATGAAAAAAAACGTCTTACACGCCGAAGTCCGCAGATACGTCGCGGAAAAAACTCAACGGCAAGCTTTCACTTTGGTCGAACTTCTCGTCGTCATTGCAATTATCGGAATCCTTATCGGGTTGTTGCTCCCCGCCGTCCAGGCGGCGCGAGAATCGGCGCGAAGAATGCAGTGTTTAAACAACTTCAAACAAATAGGGCTGGCGCTCCAAAACTATCACGATACGAACAAAAAATTTCCCTCCGCTTGGCGCGGTTACGCAGCCAACGGATCGACTCCGCTTGTTTTCGGCGATCCGGGATGGGGTTGGGCTGCAGCTATCTTACCTTTCATGGAACAGAACAGTCTGTATTCACAGATTCATCTAGCCGAATCAATCTCCACGGAACGCAACAAAATTGCGCGAACTATCTTTTTGCCCGCCTATAGTTGCCCGTCAGAATCGGTTTCAGAACAAACTTTCACGATCGCTAATTCCGGACTCCTCGAACATGATCACGATCATGAACATGGTCATGAGGGTGAAGACGAGGATGAACACGAACACAGTTCGGCGGTGGATGTTACAACCGTTTTCGCGGCGGCAAACTACGTTGCGTCTATTGGAACGGATAATATCCATGACGGCGAACATTATGAAGAAGGAGGCGTCTACGAGGGTCGTGAGTTCAAAAGTGACGGCGCGTTTTATCATAACAGCGCCTTAGGAATGAACGCCTTCACAGACGGAACCAGCAACACAATCTTTGTTGGCGAGCGTGCCGCAAAGAAAAAGCATTTTTCAACGTGGGCGGGAATGCCTGCCGGCGACGGGTGTATACCGGCGATCGTCTCGGGAAGTTTCCACGGGGGATTTCACAATACAGGCGCGTCGCATGGCTTTTCAAGCAACCACCCTGGCGGCGCCAACTTCCTCTTCGGAGACGGGTCATGCAAGTTCATCTCCGAGACAATCGACGATCAAACGATCAAGGCGCTGGCAACTCGTGCGGGGGGCGAAGTAACCACGCTTAATTAACCACGAGGCTGAGAGGCGATTTCGAAGGTCTCGACGATTCCGAGCACATAACGCTGGACGTCCTACCACGGACGTCCGGCGTTTGATATTTGAAATTTTAGCGATCGCCCAGAAACAGCGTGTCGAAACGTCCGCCAGATCTCAAATCGAAACAGATATTTCAATGGGAGACATTATAGCGATTCGGCAAAATATTCCAATTATTTGTTAAAATCATGCGTCGGAAGAAATCCTCGTTTCCACAAAAAAATCATGACGATAAGACGAAGGATTGTTTTCAACCTTGGCGCCCGATATAATCGATTCCGCGTGACTAAGGGAGCGTTTCCCTGACTCAACGCGGGGTTGTCGGGAGTCCCTTAACTTCCTGTACTGTCATGACGCAAGCTCAGTACGACCAAACCACGCGACGTTTAGAATCACAGCACGAAGAGCTCCTCCGAAAAATCGACGAACTCGACCGTAAGGTCGCCGAAGTCCTCGCGGAATGGACGCAAATCGCGGAGCAAGATCTGCAGGTTGGTCAAAGTCTTTAGCCAAGGCGCCGCGTTCTTTGCAAAGCAACTTCTGAGACGTCGTGATCCGCATTTCTCTCACGTGCGACGCCAGAGCCGCTCAACAAGGGACGTTCAATGAAACAGTCTAAATTTACCGCTATTCTTCGTTCTCTGACAATCGCGATCGTTGCGATGACGTCCGTCGGGGCTTTATCCCGTTTGGAAGTCTTCGCACAGGATAACGCCGATCTACGAATCATGTCCTATAACGTCCGTAACGCCAAGGGTTTGGACGATAAAACGGACTATGCGCGCGTCGCCGACGTTATCAAAAGAGAGAATCCAGACGTCGTCGCAATTCAGGAACTTGACAAAGAGACGAAACGCTCAAAGGGCGTCGACGTCCTTGGCGAACTCGCTAAATTGACCGATATGACGCCGTCTTTCGGTCCGGCGATCGACTACCAGGGCGGCAAGTATGGAATCGGCGTTCTTTCTAAGGAGAAACCCGTCAAAACGGAATACATTTCCCTTCCTGGGACGGAGGAAGAACGTTGTCTTCTCGTCGTCGAATTTGAAGAGTTCGTCTTCTGTTGCAGTCACTGGTCGTTGACGAGAAAAGATCGCGATCTGACCGTCGCGCTCGTCACGAACAAAATGAAGGAACAACATAAGCCGACGTTCGTTTGCGGCGACTTCAACGCGCAGCCCAACGACGAGGCGATTCGCAATCTCCAAAAAGATTGGACGATCCTTTCCGCCGACAAATTCACTTTCCCCGCCAACGAACCAACGATCCGCATCGACTATATCTGCGCCGCCGATCCGCAGAATAAAATCAGTTCAGAAGAATGGCTTAAGGCGGTTAAGAACGCGCGTGTCGTCGACGAGCCCGTCGCCTCCGATCACAGACCGATCGCGCTCGAAATCGACAAGAGCGTCTTTAAGAAGTAAGTTGTCTCCGTTAGTTTTTAGAAACAAGAGAAGGCGGCTTTTCCTAATGGGAGAGCCGCCTTTTCTTTTGAAAGGATTCGAACAACAAGTTTATTCTTCTATCGGAGTTACCGCATAGAAAACGACGGCATGTCGACTGAGCGTAGTTGCAATCGAAAGCCGTCCGTCTTCCCCAATAACGCTTTCTAGCTCGAGAGTACGCGGAGAGAGATTGGCCTTTTCAAGATATTTCGCACGAAGTTCTTTGTCATACAACGACTTATACTCTGGAGCGATCCACCCAATATCAAGGTTGCCGCTGTCTGGCGACCAACTGAACGCGTCGTCGGGAATCTGAAGACGTTCCTTGTCGGCGAGCCAGTCGCAGAAGAAATTCTCCTTGTCGTCAATCGTCGTCTCAACGACCTTGACGCGTCGCCCCTTCCAAAAGGGCGCGTCGACGTCGAAAGCAACGTCCGCCGTCTGGTCGTAGTTAAGATCGTACTTGAAGTTGTATGCCATAAGAAGGAGCGTCTCGGAACCTTCGTCAAACGCGGCGACAGCGTCGCAATCGACGCCGTCGGCAAGCGTTTTTTCTTCCGTCACGCTAAGAATTTTAGCATTTCGGAACTTCGCGACGTTCTGCGCGACACGATACGCGATCAAAGGGTAACCGCCCCAAGGTCCCGCGGAGGAATAGCTCCACGCGCTGAAATAATCGATATCTGAATCGATCAGAATCTTGAAAATCCGCGCGTCGAACGCCGCCTGATACGTTTGACCGACGATGCGAAACGTCAAATCCCCCGCGTTCTTCCCTTTACGACTCGCGAGAATACGTCCTTCGTCTACGCCGAAGCGTAAATCGGTCAAACCGACGGCGTTCGCGCGTTCGCGAATCCGAGCGACAGTTTCTCCGAGCGTCAACGGGTGCGGTCGATCCGGCGCGTCGTCGTAGAAGGAAACGGCGAAGTATTTGATCGGAATCGGACTCTCGCCCGTCTTCGCATTGACGCCCTTCGCGCAATGATCGAGAAGTTCGCGCTCGTCCCAAAGACCTTCGGTGCAAGCCATCGCATGAGCGCCGATCCAAATATCGGGACCAAGTTGGTCGCAAAGCGCCGCGACGGAATAGTCGTAAAGTTTGAAATACGCGTCGCGACTCCCCTCGGGGCTTTTCGCCTTGTCATGGAACCAACTCGCGTTTTCAAATTCGACAAGAACGCCGAACCCCCACGTTCTAACCTCGTCGCGACCAAAACGTTCGACAAGCGCCGCCGCCATTGCCCGGACGTAACGAAAATAAACTTCGTAATCATCGGGGGGCAACGCGTTGACGCCAAATCCGTCGACGACCGTTTCCTTGGAAAACTTGTCGGGAACGCTCAGCTTAATGAACGGTTTCGCGCCAAGATTTAAAACGCCCTGACACGCATTCAAAAGCGGTTCAAAATCGTAATCGTCGACAACGTCTCGATTATTAGGATCGAGGAAAAGGTCGCGAGAAGCGTTTCCCCCCGTCGCCTGCATAAACTGGACGTGTTCGACAAATTCGCTGAGATTGGCGCCTTCGTCCTCGGATTGGAACTGAAACGTTTGGAACTGCCAGATGTTGACGGTCGAAACTTTGTTGCCGATCGTCTTGCCGCGCTTGGTCGCGTCGACGTTGACGCGCAGGACAGTTGGACTCGCCGCGTAAAGCGACGACGCGGCGAAGCCGAAAAGCAAAAGAAACATGGACGCGCGCCAAAAAGCGTTTAAACGCCGCGTCGAACGATTAGTCTTGAACATAGCGAACGCCCTTTCCAAGCGGTTCATTCGGTTTCGCAGGTCATGACGAAGGACCACTTGTCAAAGTACAAGTTGCCGCCGTCCCATTCGATTTCACCCTTCTGAAGGTCGACTGGCTCGCTTCGGAAGAACTTCTTCGGAATAAAGAAGGGACGCCCGATCGAATCGTTAATCACGAGACGATACTGGTCGAAGGAACTCTTGTAGAAGTTGCGAACGATAGGATCGTCGCTCTTCATGAGCCCGTAAGACATGTCGATCGGAACCCAACCGACGCCCTCGTAGTAGACTTCGCCCCAGTCGTGCATGCCGCAAACGGAACTGTTGGCGCGCATCGTCCAGCCGCTCTGCCATTTTGCGGGAATCCCGACGGAACGGCAAGCGGAAACAAGCAGAAGCGTCAGCATTCCACAGTCGCCATGACCTTCGCGGATAACGTATTCCGGAATGCACGGCATCGTTCCGTACTCGTTAGAGGACGCCCAAGGATAGGTCGCGTCGATCTTGTCAAAGAGGAGCGAAACCATCTTGACGGGATTCGTTTCGTCGCCGACGATCTCCTTCGCCCACTTTGTCATGGCGTCGGTCTTGATCATATGGGGAAGATACTCGGCGGTATACGTCTTGTAGATTTCGCTGTCTTTATCGTAGGGTTTGACGGCGGCGATTAGCGCGTCCTGGTCAAAATACTGGGCGTAGCTCGTCGTCTCAAAGGAGAATTTGAACACGGTATCCTGATCCTTAACCGCCTTCTTCTCCATGTATAGAGTGCGCTGAAGATCTGTTTCTGGAGAAAGTTTCCAGACGTCGCCGTCGGCGGCGAGAAGCTTAACGTTCTGCTGTCGCGGGCACGACTCGCGAGGGAAAGGCGCCCAATACCGAATCGTTTCGCCCTCGGGAATCGTATTGGCGGGAATCGTCGCAACGCAGGTAAAGACGTTTTTGCGTCCCTTGGAAAGCTTGCCTAACGTATCCGATTGAGCGGCGATTTCGGCGCAGTTCTGGAGCCGCGCCTCGCGACTTTTCTTGTCCAACGCGCTCTCGACGTGTTTGGCGCGAAGCTCGGGGTCAAGTCGCCAAAGATTGTCGACCGCGTTTTTGAAATAACAACGCTTACCGTCGATCAAGCGCATTTCAAGGCTGCGCGCCTCTTCCCAGCGTCTCATCGCTTCGTCGCTATTGTCGTAGCCGTCGTCGGCGAGTTGGCGCTTAATCTCAGCTTCGTCGTAACGAAATTCAATGCGAATTCGACGCATGAGTTCAATGTACCAATCCTTTTGAAGTTGTTCTTCTGGAGAAAGATCGGTCAGTTTATCTAGTTCGGCGGTCGCCTCGGCAAATTTGCTTTTTTCGATCAGATCAAGAACATTTTTGCTCCAATCCGTCTGGGCAAAGGAACTCGCGCAAGATAGAATAACAACAAGCATGGACGCCAACCCAAGAAGGAGGCGTGAAAACAAACGCGTATTTCGCATGACGTTACCTGAATGGGATTAGATGTGAAAACGCGACGTCGGCGCCGCCGCGTCGCTCGGTCGCCGTAAGTATACGCGTGTCGAAACGAGAACGCAAGTAGGCGACGGACCGCCCTTGTTTTTAGTCCTCGACGTCAATCGAAAACGAACGGCGTTCCGTTTCACCCTTGAAAAAATTGGAGCAACTTCCTATATGAAAAGAATTACCGCCGTCGTCGCGCTGACGCTCGTTTTGTTTTCCGCGTTGACGTCCGTTCGCGCAGACGAAAAGCAAGAGCTTGAATCAAAGATTCGTGAAATCGGCTCGCAATTCGCGCCAGACTCGCGCCTTGAACTCTTCAACGTCGTAATCGACGAGGGAAAAGCACGCGTCGAAACGACGTCCGTCGACGCGAAAAACGCCGTTTTAGCGCTCGCGGCTGATTTTCCGCAGTGGGAAATCGTCGCGTTAAAATTTCCCGAAGAAAACCCTGAACTCGACGGCAAATGGCGCGCAATCGTCAACTACTCGACGATACAGCTTCAACAAGGTCCCGATTTCGCGACGGAATGGAGTACGCAGTCGCTCATGGGAACGCCAGTGAAAATTTTGAAAAAAACTCCAAGTTACTGGATTTTGATCCAGAATTACGACGGCTACATCGGCTATACGACTAAAGGAAGCGTTCATCCTTTAACGGAGGACGAATTCGCTAAATGGCGCGACGCGAAGCGTCTTATTTGGCTCGCCAACTTCGGTTCGATTTATTCGGAACCTAGCGACGATTCCGCAACGATCTCCGACCTCGTCGCAGGCGACGTCGTCGTCTGGAAAAACGAAGAAACACAGAACGGATTCTATCGGGTCGAAACTCCTGACGGGCGTCTCGGTTGGATTCCTGTCAAAGATTCGATGGAATGGTCGGAATGGGCGACCTCGCGCGAGCTGACAAGCGAAAATCTCATCTATGCCGCGCGCAGACTCCTTGGGCATCCTTACGTCTGGGGCGGAACCTCGGCAAAGGGAGTCGACTGTAGCGGTCTCGTCAATTTCGCGTTTATGTTCAACGGCTACAATATCCTGCGCGACGTGAGCCAGATCCGTCGCGAGGGAATCGACGTCGACATGTCTCAAGGCTGGAAAGGCTATCAGCCGGGCGATCTTCTGATCTTCGGTCAACGTCGCGAGGGTCGCGAATGGCGATGGCGACACGTCGGAATCTATATTGGAGACGGACGTTTTATCCATTCGGCGACCGTCGTTCACGAAAACAGCCTCGACCCTGACTCGCCCGACTACGATCCGGGCAACGCGAAAGAACTCATCAAGGTCGTCCGTATGATCGGCGCGCCTGAAACGGAACATTATCATCCCATTTCTAAAAACGCGTTCTTCGGCATGTGAGACCGAACCAAACGCCAGTAATCTTCTCGAAAGGAGACGACTTATTATGATTTCTAGACGCGATTTTGCGCGACGCGCCGCGACGGGACTCGTCGGCGCCGCTTGGCTCGCGGGAACGGGATCGCCGCTTCTGCGCGCGGACGAGCAACCGGCGGCGACGTCCAATAAGCTCGGCAAGATGAACCTTTCGTTCAAGCCGTATCTGCTGACGTTGCGTCATGCGTTTGGCGTCGCGAGCGTTACGAGAACGACGACGATGGGCGTCCAGGTTGAAATCGAACTCGACGGCGTCGTCGGATACGGAGAGGCTTCGATGCCGCCGTATCTAAGCGAATCCACGGAATCCGTCTTGGCGTTTTTGAGCCGCGTCGATTTGAGTCAATTCAAAAGTCCGTTCGAGATGGAAGACATTCTCGGTTACGTCGATGGAATTTGCGAAAACAACGCCGCCGCCAAGGCTTCGATTGACTTGGCGTTGCACGACCTCGTTGGGAAACTTATTGGTCAGCCATGGTGGCGCATTTGGGGACTCGATAAGGAAAAGACCCCGACGACGATGTACACGATCGGAATCGACGAACCCGACGTCGTTAAGGAGAAAACTAAAGAAGCGGCGAGCTTTGAACTCCTTAAAGTCAAGCTCGGTCGCGATAAGAAGAGCGACCGAGAAATGATCGAGTCCGTTCGCGCCGTTTCGGACAGACCTATCGCCGTCGACGCCAACCAAGGATGGAAAGATAAGATTTACGCGCTCGAAATGATCGAGTGGCTCCATGAACAGGGAATCGTTCTCGTCGAGCAGCCGATGAAGAAGACGAAAATCGACGATATCGCGTGGATCACGGAGCGGAGTCCCCTTCCCGTCATGGCGGACGAATCCCTTCAGCGTCTCGCCGATATTCCGAAACTCAAGGGAGTCTTCTCCGGGATCAACATCAAGCTGATGAAGTGCACGGGGCTTCGCGAGGCGTGGAAGATGCTTAATCTTGCTCGCGCCCTCGACATGAAAGTGATGGTCGGCTGCATGACGGAAACGTCGTGCGCGATTTCCGCCGCGGCGCAACTTTCGCCCGCCGTCGACTGGGCGGATCTCGACGGCAACCTTCTGATCTCCAACGACTGCTTCGACGGCGTCAAAACTGCGCCCAACGGCAAACTGGTCCTCTCCGATCTCCCCGGTCTAGGAATCGTTAAGCGCGACAAGCCGGTCAACCGTCTCGACACGCTAGGTTGACGCGTCGGCGTCTTCACGAATTACCCCTTCGTCTTGACGTCAAACGGTTCAGGATTAGAATAAACGAACGCGATAGGCGGGACGTTCCCCGTCTGTCGCCACGTCCCCATAGCTCAATTGGATAGAGCGTCGGCCTCCGAAGCCGAAGGTTGCAGGTTCGATTCCTGTTGGGGACGCTTCGCCGCGCCCTTGTTTTCTAACACAAGGACGCGGTTTTCTTTTTTGAGTTTCTTTCCGGTAAAAGAAAGGGCCTGGGACTGGGCGTTTTAAAAAAGGATCTGTTTATTCATTTTTCATTTGACAAGTATCGTCCTTTGTTTGGTCCGCCTTCCCTCGGAACAGGTTATCCGTTTTTCCACAGCGTGCGATAATCGCGTTCATAAATATCTTCGGTGAAACGATCTTCTTCTTTTTCTATCTACGCAACGCGACGTTCCTCCGCACAGTGAAAGCGCGACGCCGTTCCGCCTTTATAATTGTCAGAAATCAAGGATTCGTAATACTCCCGATTAACGGGAGTCGTAGGGAAACTTTGACTTCTCATGCTTAGAATCAACGATTGCACAGAAACGTTGACGCGACAGATAAGCGTTGACCTTCATAGATCAACTTGAAAGCGCCCATCGTAACTAAACACAACGGGACTCCCCGCGCGTTGCAAGGAGTCCCGTATTGTGAGTCAATGAAGAACGTTAAACGACGTTCAGTCGCCGTTCTATGGGTCGGATTCTTTGACGTCGAGCACAGACTTCGCGTTCAACTCCCCGACGTCAATGAGTCGAAGGGGATTTTCCTCAAGATCGCCCATAATCTGCATCGCATACCGACCGTCTAGAACGGCGTCGAGAAAATCGCCGAGAAACTCGGCGCGCCACCCGGTTCTCAAACGCGCCTTCTCGCCTTTGGGAAGCGTCCCTTGGCGCAAAGCGATCGCTTCTCGAACGTCGCGAGTCGTCATAACGAGGCTTGGAGAAATCTGCCGCTTCTGGCAATATTGCGTGAGAAGCAGATGAACGAGTTGCGACGCGACTTTATAAACGGGATAGTTTACAGTCATAGGTCGAGGTTTTTGATCTTCCGGCAGAGACGTCGCCCTTTGAATTACGCCGCAGATTTCTTTGATCCAAGGCGAATCTGGCTTTCCGCTGAGTCCGCGGGTTACGGCGACGCGTTCAGGATCGGCGGAATGGCGTTTCGCAAGGGCCACGATCAAATCGTCGCGCATGATACGATGCGGCGGAGTGTTGCGCGCAATCGCCCTTTCGCGGCGCCAGCGCCAAAGTTCGCGGACCGTCGCAAGTTCCGTTCTCGTCTTGAGCGTCGGCCCGACTATTTTACGCCACCCTTCTTCCGTAAAAGCAGTTTTGAGCGATTCTGTATATTCGGCCATTTCGCGTTGGAACCAGTCCGTCCGCTTTTGGGCGTCAAGTCTACGTTGGAGAGACTCGACTATTTTCCAAAGATAACAAACGTCCTGAAGCGCGTATTTAAGTTGCGACGAGAGTAAAGGACGACGACTCCAGTCTGTCAAGGTTTCCGATTTTTCAAGATTCACGTGGATCGTCTGATCCGCAAGCGACTTAAAATTTAGTGGATACCCAAACCCGACAAAAGCTGCTGCGAGTTGAACGTCAAATATCTTCGACGGCATACGCTTGACCGCGCGAAAACAAAACTCAAGTTCGCTACGACAAGCATGAGTCACCGCAAGCGTATCGTCGCGGCAGAACCTTTCCCAAAAAGGCGTGAGATCGTGGATAGAGAGGGGATCGAGAATATAGTCGCCAAGTTCGGTGGAGACCTGAACGAGACAAAGATCGGGCTGGTACCGTCCTTCGGAAATAAACTCCGTATCGCAACCGATCCAAGTCGCTTTGTCCGTCTCGTCAAGGAAGCGCAACAGTTCCCCTTGAGTTTCAATGAACTGAAAAGAAACCGTTTTATTAGGCTCTATCACAATAGACGTCCCCTGTAAAGCAAAAAACGAACTCCAAAAAGCGCCCCGAATCCGGCCCTTCTATACATTCTTGAACTAATCGCGTTTGAGCGTTTCCCAAGCGGCTTCTAGGGCTTGTGGAATCGACTTCGCAGAACAAACCGTCGTCATAAAATTGGCGTCGCCGTTCCAGCGGGGAACAATATGCCAATGCAGGTGTCCCGGTAATCCCGCGCCCGCAACCCGACCAAGATTCAGACCGACGTTGAATCCCTCGGCGTTCATTTTCGATCCAATTCGACCGACCCAATAAGTAATTTCATTCGCCAGTTCTAGACGTTCTTCAACTGTCAACGCCTCTAAACTTGATATATGTCGCTTCGGCGTGACCAACAGATGTCCGTTGTTGTACGGAAAACGATTCAAAATCGCCAACGTCGTTTCGCCGCGTCCGACAACCAATCTTTCGAGGTCATGCTCGGGAGAATCGGCAACCGCTTGGCAGATAAAACATGTAGGATCGCCGCCAGGGGCGACTTGGACAGGCGGCAGTTCGTCTTTCTTCTCGGACTTGATATACGCCATCCGCCAAGGAGCCCATAAGATGTCGTGATTAGATTCGTTTCCCATTGCGACGTTTATCCTTCTCTGGGGCGCTAGCGGCGCGTTTAGGCGTTACGGTAAGGAATGGCGAATATTTCTTTACCGACGAGGTCGGCACAAAATTGGCGGTATTTTCAGGAGCGCGATCCTCTGTCGGCGACGCGACCTCAACAATCGATTGGTTCGCTTGGGTTCCCGTCGTAAATTCGTCCTCGATTTCGGTCGACTCGGCGGTCAAATCCTCCGCAAGGGCGCGCTCATACTGTTCAGGAATAGTCTCCCCCTGGTTAGAAATATTTTCTTCGGCGACAGCCCTTTCACGTGGACGGAACGAAAGTTCGCCGAGCCATAAAGAATTCTGCCGAGAAGAAGGTTCATCCGGCACGGCGACCGGAGAATTAAAGTCGACGACTTTCCACTTTGCGGAACTCGACGTCTGTTCTGCAGAAACCGAAGGTTCCGAAAACGCGCCGAAATCGTCCGCGTCGTCCAACTTGATCGTGAAGTCGTTGTTGATAAAACCCTGTTCCGGCGACGAAACGCCAACCGGCTGAGAAGCTTCACGCCCGCCGTTTGAATTTGAATCCACGTTCGCACCCGACTCGCCGTCGTTTAAATTCGGCGCGTCGGGGGGAAGAGAAATCACAAAAGGCTGATTCGCGTCGCTAAGGCTAGGCGTCGACGAGGGAGGCGAAACCTTACGCGGCTCCTCGAAGGGCGGATAATATGACCGAACGGAAACGTCGTTTGTCGACGCTACGACGTCAGACGGGACCGCGGATTCTACATCGTCAGATTTACCGTGCAAAACGATGCGAATCTTGCCTTCTTCCGAAGCGTTACGAACCTTTTCGAGCTGATCCGCAGTAAGGAGCGCTGAGATCGTAGAAACGCGAACGGCTCCGTCTGCGCCAAAACGACTCTCGTCTGACACGTCGAAAACGGCGACGTTCTCCGCGACCATTTCAGTGGTAAGACGGGGCAACGCGACGGGACCGGATTTGGAGGAAATCTCCTTAACAACCAAGACGTCGACGACGTCGCCTGTCTTGATTATTCGGTTCAATTTCGTCGTCTTGAGATAATTTCTATTGCCGTTCTCCTTGGTCGCCGAACTGACGACTATAGGAACAATCGAACATCCGGGCGGGACAAATCCTGCGGACGCTTTCTCTTCTTGCTCAGAATCTTCAAGATCGTAAAGAGAAATCGGCTCGCCGTCTTTGAGATCGCGCGAAATTTTACGTCCCGAAACCCCGTTGAAGGAAAAAATACCGTCGCGAGGCGCCTTTTCCTCGGGAGTAAGCGTTAGCCGAACATTCAACGCGCTCAATTCTGAACCGGCAGAAAGATCGCCGTTGGCGACAAGAAGCTGCTCTGTCAATCCAGAAACGGACTCGTCGTCGATCGCCTGCCGCTCGTTCTCTTCAAAGAAAACCGACTTGATGGCGTATGCCGTAAGAAAGCCCGCCGCAAGCGCGACAATTAACATCGACCACGTTTTCCAATTCATTTTTTACCCAATCGAATGACGACGAAATCGCGCCGGTCAAGACGGTTGCGCTCGCCGCTATTACGACTTGCGCCCTGAAACGAAGAACGACGCGACGGTCAATCTTCACTATACGAGCGTCAGCCATAGAGCAAACGCAACGCCATGACATTATCGGCAAAAAATTTTATTTTGTTGACAAAATCAGGAAAACGGGAACGAAGCCGCGACGTCCCCGCTATAAAATCCGTCAAACTCCGGGAGTATAATCAACGTCAGGCGAAATCGATTCGCAATAACGCGCGAGAAGATCTGCCGACGCGTTCATGTCGTCCCAAGAAACGATTTCAACCGGCGTGTGCATATAACGGTTCGGTATGGAAACAAGGCCCGTCGAAACGCCGCTACGAGTAACCTGAATGTTTGCGGCGTCCGTGCCCGTTATACGATTTTCTGCCGCAAGCTGATAAGGAATCTTATTGGCGTCGGCGACGTCGATAAGCGCGTCGACGAGTTTCATACTCATATTCGGTCCCTTGCCAATCGCGGGACCTTTTCCGAGCAAAATTTCGCCAGAAATTTTCTTATCGACTGTCGGCGTGTCAGTCGCGTGCGTAACGTCGACGGCAATCCCAACGTTCGGGTCGATTCCAAACGCGCTTGTTTTGGCGCCGCGCAACCCGACCTCTTCCTGAACCGACGATACGGCAAAAACGGCGACGTTCAATTTCGCGGCGTCTATTCGACGCAACGCCTCCATTACGACCCACAGTCCCGCTTTATCGTCTGTCGCAGGCGCTGCGAGGCGATTGTTCAGAAGTTCGCGACAATCAAGCGGGATCGTACCGCAATCGCCGACGCGAATATGTTCTTCCGCTTCCGCTTTATTCGCCGCGCCAATATCGACCCAAAGATCGGTAACCTTTGGAACGCGTTTACGTTCTTCTTCCGTGAGAAGATGAATCGCCTTACGACCAATAACGCCTTCAACCGGTCCGTTCTTCGACCAAATCGTCACGCGAACGCCGACAAGCGTTTGCGGATCCCAGCCGCCGAGAGGTAAAACGTAAACAAATCCTTCCGCGTCGACGTAGTTTACAATCAATCCAATTTGGTCGCAGTGTCCTGAAAACATGACGCGAAAAGGCGCTTCAGGGTTGCGAGCGACGATGACGTTGCCGTGAAGGTCGACGCGCACGTCGTCGGCGAAATCCTTGACATAGTCGCGGACGACGCCTTGAATTTTCTCTTCATAACCGGAAGGACTGGGGGTTTGAATCAAATCATAGAAGAATTCGCGAGGAGTTTTCGCCATGAGAACGCCTTCTCTCTAAAAAACGTTAAACGCGCTTCTATTTAGGCGCGCGTTAAGTGTCGACAGACGCTTTTATTCTTCAGGAAACGTCGGAAATCGAGCGTCGAAAAACGACCAAACACTGGTCGTCTGTTTGAGGACATGAGTCTGAAAAGCTCTTAACGTCGCGGACAAGACGCCGTCCAAGCGTCGTCGCGTCGTCGTTCGTCGCGTTACGAAGAGAACGTAGAACGCGGGCGTCTCCGAAAGTCTCTTGACGCGCGTTCATCGCGTCGGGGAAACCGTCGCTCATAATCGACGTCGCGTCGCCCTCATGTAACGTATAAACAAATTCAGGGTATTCCGCGTCGAGAACAATTCCAAGCGGGAAACTGTTGAATCCCTCGCCCACGCGCACAGTCTCGCCGTCCGCCCTGGAAACGACGGGAAATAAATGTCCCGCGTTAAAGATACGCGCAAGACCCGTCTTCGGTTCCAGAATAATCATCACGAGCGTGATAAATCGATCGCCCCAGTGATTTTCGGAAAAAACACGATTAAGCCGAGTCATTGCGGCGGCCCCCGATCCCTCCAACGCCAAACTGTAACGAACCTCAGACGAAAGCTTCGCCATCAGAAGCGACGCGGAAATCCCTTTTCCTGCGACGTCGCCTAACACGATCGCCCATGTGCCGTCGGAAAGCGGAACATAATCAAAATAGTCGCCGCCAATATATTTGGCGGGCCGGTAATAGTCGAAAAATTCGTATGAATCAAGTTTAGGAGGCTCAAGGGGCAGAAAACCGCGCTGCATCTGGTTTGCCAACTGCATCTCGTGAACAGCGAGCTTTTGCGACATCGCCTCGTCGCGCTGATCTTGGTTCTCCCAATAAACGCCTATTTGACCCGCGATAGAAACGAGCAACCTTAAATCGTCTTTGACGAAACGGCGACGGCGTTTACGCGAATCGATTTGAATCACCGCGCGCAATCGATTCGTCGCCGACTCGTAGACAGGCGCCGCCATGACGGAGCGAATCTGCGCCGTAGTCTCGCTCCGGGAGGAGTCAAACCGCGAATCGTCCTCGACAGAATCGGAAAGAACCGCGACGCGAGCGTCTGCGACATACTGAAGAATCGCGCGACTCGCTTTAAACTCACGCGAATCGTTCTCCACGCGGGAAGCGTACCCCACGACACGCCACTGGGGAACGTCCGAATCTTCAACGGTCTGTAACGCACAGACGCTGGCGGAATCCGCGTTGGGAAAAATACGGAGAAGCCCGTCCAAAAACCGAGGCGTTAGATCGCGCGAATCTTCAGCTTTACCGAGAATCCTCGCGAAATCGAGAAGGACGCGAACGCGATCTTCGAGGAGTTTCACCTCCTTCTTATACTGCGCGACCGTCTTAAATCCGTCTTTAACGGAATCGGAAAAAATGGACGACGCGCCGCCAACGGAATACTGAGAACGGATCGATTTTGGATCGAGAACGTCGTCGCGAAGCTCGGATTCGCCTTCTCGACTATCGTCGTTCCTCGTTTTCTTCGGTTCTGACGGCGACGCGTCGGGTTGAAAAACAAGCGATACGTCGCCGATGCGAACGACGTCTCCGCCCTTGATCGGAACTGGATCGTAACCCGACCGCTTGCCGTTAATCCAAACGCCGTTACGGCTTTGAAGATCCTCGACGAGCCACCGACCTCCCTCTCGAACAAATCTTGCGTGTTCACGACTAACGGTATGATCGTTGAGAACGAGATCGCAATACGAACGACGACCGACGACAAAAGAATCTGCCGACATCGGAAAAGAACCCGTCGTCACGTTCGACGCGTCCTTAATTAGCAACTGATCCATAAACTTCGCGTTTCCTTCCGCTACTCATAACGACGCCCATGCGCCTGATTCGTCTATCATTCACTCTATGTCCGCTTAATTGTACGCCTCGCATGTAAAAGGTCAACGCCCTATACCCCGTCGGCGAAGTCGATCGACGTTTCACTTGCTTGGGGATAGACGACGTCAATCATATAGAGCCCGTGAGGAGGCGCCGTCGGGCCTGCTAGGCGGCGATCGGCTTTAGCGACAATTTCGCCCATAAACGCCGGATTCTCGAATCCCTTATGACCTTCTCCGAAAAGACAAAGCGTTCCGACGATCGCCCTAACCATATTGTATAGAAATCCATCCGCCTCGACTTCAAAAACAATCAATTCTGGAGCGGGAAAAGGAACCGACGCTTCCGAGAAACTTTCATACGGCATAGCGTCGAGTTTCGGAAAACGAAATGCGTCGGCGACCGGCGTGCGTTTAACGGAGACGTCGTAGACCGTCCGAACCGTCGATTTACGCGGAGAACCTTGCGTCTGAAACGCGCTCATGTCGTGAGTTCCTAGGATGAAGGACGCGGCTTCTTTCATCTTGGAAACGTCGAGTTTCTGGATATGATTCCACGCGTTACGCCTAAAAAAAGGGAACGCGGGACGCGAATCGCTCACAAGATAACGATACCTTTTACGGACGACGTCGTGGATCGGATGAAACGCCAAATCAACGTCGGACGCGCGCCAAATTCTTATTGCGCTCGGAAGAAAAGCGTTGAGCGCGCGAACAAACGTTTCGGCAGACAGTTCCGACTCCGTATTAAACGCGGCGACCTGATAAAGCGCGTGGACCCCCGCGTCGGTACGTCCGCTGCCGAGGACTTCCGTCTCTTGTCCTGTAACGCGAAACAGCGCTCTCTCGAGTTCTCCTTGAATCGTTTTAACCTTCGGTTGTTTAGGCTGGATCTGCCAGCCCGAGTAATCGGAGCCGTCGTAACACAGCTCCAGTTTAACGCGTCGCATAAGGGCCTCTAATAGCGCGTTCTTCTATAGAAAACGAGAGACGAACGTCGCCTCAACGTCAGACGTTCGTCTCTCGCAGGATTCGAGCGAAAAGCCGGAATTGTCCGGCATAGTTCAATCACTCGGCAGATTTGCCGCCAAACTTCTCATGGCACGTAGAATTACACGTCTCCTCCACCGCCTTATACGCCTCCTTCATATCGTCAAAGGAACCCTGGCCGGCGGCGACCGCGTTCGCCTGTTCGTTAAAATCAAGCGCCGCGGAAGCGAGTCGATCGCAATACTCAAGCCACAGCTTTTCGTCGTTAGGAGCCAAGGTCTCGTCGACGTTGTCCCGACAACCAAGCGCGATCGCAACCATAATGGTCGACTTGTCGATTACCTTTTTGGAATTACCGGAACGCAGGAACGTCTTCTCATTTCGACTCAATCGCTTGATTTCCGTCGAATACGCTGGAATAGCGTTTTTCATCAAGGGTTTGAGCGACGCGACCTTTTTCCATTCCATCGAGGAGTTCGTCCCCTTTTTCGCTTTAGCGGCGGCGAGTTCCTTGTACGCTTTCTTAACCTCCGCGACAGAATCAGCCGAGGCCAAAGCTTGCGCGACATCAAGAAGGGCGGACGCAGACGCTTTTCGCGGAGACTCAACGTCGGACGCGCCGAGCGTCGTCGCGACAACGGCGAGCGCGTTCGCTTCGCGACGAACGCCGATACAACCGTCTTCGAAGTCGGGAATCATATCGAGATCCTCAACGTCGCGGTCAAGAGCGGCGATAAGCGAATCGATCGCGCTTTCAAGGTTCGCGGCGGTCGGAACGCGAGGTTCGGCGTCAGCCGAGTAAATTGCGTTCAGACTTGAAAAAAAAAACGGGACTCGAGGAAGGGACGACGTCGAGGAAAACGCTTTCGCAGCTTCGTCGGCGGCGCGCTTCGCGTCGGCGGCCTTCTCCTGCGCGGATCTTGCGTCAGCGGCTTTCTTTGCGGCGGCTTTCGACGCGTTTTCGGCCGCGTCCGACTCGGCTTGCGCGGCGTCTGCGGTCTTTTTGGCGGCGTCAGCTTTTTCCCGCGCTACTTGTGCGATCTTCGTCGTCTCCTCGACCTCGCCCTGGACCGTCTTCAAAGTATCCTCGGCGGAAGCGACGGCGGCGGCCGCGTTTGCAGCTTCCGTCTTCGCGGTATCGGCGGCGGTCTTGGCGGCGTCGACAGCCTTAACGGCGGCGTCTTTCGTCGCGTTCGTAGCGTTCTCGGCGGCGTCGGCGGCGGCGAGCGCTTTATCGGCGTCAGCTTTCGCGGCGGCGGCGCTTTCCGCGTCTTTGGCGGCGGCAGTCGCGACTTCGACAGCCTTCGCGGACGCTTGCGTGGCGGCGTCGAGCGCGGCGGTCTTCTCGGCCAACGCCTTCTCGGCGGCGTCTTTCGCTTCGTTCGCGGAGGTCAACGCGTTTGCGGCGTTCTGAGCGGCGGTTTCCGCCTCGGTCTTTTCGTCCCCTTCTTTACCCTCGACGGCCGCGGCGGCTTCGTCGGCGGCGGTCTTCGCGGAAGCGGCGGTTTGGACGGCGGCGGCAAGAACGCCTTCAGCTTCCGTCTTCGCGGCGGTCGCGGCGTCAAGCGTTTGCTTCGCATTTTCGGCGGCGCTCGACGCGGAGGCGCTGGTAGCGGCGGCTTGAGTCGCCGCTTCCGTCGCGGAAGTCGCTTGAGCTGCGGCGGCAGTCTTAGCGTTGGAGGCGGTCGTCGCTTTCGCGGCGGCTCCCGTCGCGTTTCCTTGAGCGGCAGCGAGTTCGGCGGCGGCCTCGGCGCTCTTCGCCGTCGCGGCGGCGGCGGCGTCTTTCGCAACCGTCAACTGTTGCGCTGCTTCTTTCGCCTTCACGGCGGCGACGTCCGACGCTTTCTGCGCGACGTCAAATTCCGCGGCGGCATTCTTGTATTCAAGGAGCGCGGCGCTAGCAGTCTTAGCCTTATCAGTCGCAACGGCGGCGGCGGATTCCGCGGCGCTCGTCGCTTCCTTCAATGCGACCGTCGCGTTCTCCAGCGTATTCGCGGCGGCGACGACGGCCTTATCGGCGGCGGCTTTCTTCTGAGCGAACTCAGTGAAATTGAAGCTGGGAGAAGAAGACGCTCCCGCGTCGGTTGCGGCGCCAAGTTTCAAAGCGGCGGGCGCGGCGCCTTTCGGTGCGACCGCCGCTGGATTAAAATGGAACGCCTGCGGCGCGTCGCCAGTCGCGGCGGCGGCGTTAAAGTTAAACATAGCGGGCGCAGAACCAGTTGCGGCGGCCGCGTTAAAGTTGAACATGGCGGGCGCAGAACCGGTCGCGGCGGCCGCGTTAAAGTTGAACATAGCGGGCGCAGAACCGGTCGCTCCGGCCGCGTTAAAGTTAAACATAGCGGGCGCGGAACCGGTCGCTCCAGCCGCGGCAAACGCGCCGGGGGCCACAGGAACGCCGCCTTGTGTCATCTGCTCTTGAAAGTCTTTAATCCACGAGGAGTAATCCTCGTCGGAAGACGTCCCTTGAACGTCGACGTCGTCCGTGATAACAACGTCTGAATTCTCTTTGCAACCGATGAAAGCCGCGCAACTTGCCAGACAGAAAGCGGCGCCAAGAGGGAACGTGCGCCAAAAAGTATAACGCCTTTTCATTTCAACTTCATCCTTATGGTTTCGTTTGAAGAACGTTCGAATAGGAACGTCGCGTCAGAACGGCTCTAACCGATAACGCGCGCATACAAAAGAGAAAGCAACTTCCAAGGTCTGCTTAGACGTCTTTCTCTTCCTGCGCCGCCCAGACAAATTGTCAGGGAATTTCGAACACAGCGCGCGACTCGACATTTTACCCAAATTATAATCTCGGAAAAGAGAATTTCGAGGGGGCGCAAGCTAAAATACGGTTAATTCTGTCAACTTGTTTTTTTTGACGGCGCCAATCATTGACGCCAACGAACGGTTTGCCAAAATTTACGGTGGGCGCGGCGCTTTGTGCGTGAAGACAATATCGCCAAGGTCGTAACGACGCGTCCGCCGACGATACAATTCCAACGACAACGAAAGAAATTAGGCTTCGAAATGACTCATTCCGCCCATACGGCGCTCCCCGCCCTCAGCGTTGAAGCCCCGACCTATGTCTTTGATTCCGGCGCCGACGCATGTAGACACGTCGCTCAACAGATTGCGGGAGTAGTTCGCGATCGCAACTCCCTAGGGTTATCCGCGACGCTAGGACTCGTCGGCGGATCCAGTCCCGTTGGCGTTTATCAAGAATTGGTACGACTTCACCAAGAAAACGGGCTCGACTTCTCGCGCGTTTCGATCTTCATTGTCAACGAATATTATGGTCTAGACAAGGATCGTCTACAAAGTATGCGTCGGTGGATGATGGAGAATTTCGTCATGAAAATGGACGTCGATCTGAAAAACGTCCATTTTTTCGACGCGACGACGCCGGTCGAACAAGTTGACGCAAGTTGCCGTCATTACGAAGCGGAAATCGCCGCTGCGGGCGGTATTGATTTACTCCTTCTCGGCGTCGCCGCTAACGGCGCAGTCGGATTTAACGAACCGTATACGTCCAAAACAAGCAGAACGCGGCTCGCGCAACTCGACCCAGAAACGCGCCTTAACGCAGCGTCTCTTTTCTTTAGCGAATCGAACGTGCCGACTAGGGGGTTGACGCTTGGGTTTGGGACGATGATGGAAGCAAGTAAAATCGTCGTCCTCGCGTTCGGAGACGCAAAAGCCGCCGTCGTCCAGAAAGCGTTAGAAGAACCTGTCTCTAACGCAATTCCTGCCGGATGGTTGCGAGAGCACAAGGACGTCTCCTTCATTCTGGACAAAAGCGCCGCGTCGAACCTTCAGGACGTCGCCACGCCGTGGCGCACGCGCTCCGTCGAATGGAACGACTCAATGACAAAACGCGCCGTTTTATGGCTCTGTCAGAAGACGGGAAAGGCGCTCCTTAAACTCACCGACAAGGATTTTCGCGACTACGGTCTCCACTCGCTACTCCGCGCGGCGGGAACTGCGACGGAAGTTTCTGCGCGCGTCTTCTCGTGGATGACGAAGACGATTGAGCGTCATCCTTGTGGGCGCGAACGTAAAAAGATTCTCGTGTTCAGTCCCCATCCAGACGACGACGTTATCAGCATGGGCGGAACGATGCTCCGTCTCGTCGAGGACGGACATGAAGTCCACGTCGCCTACATGACAAGCGGCAATATCGCGGTGAACGACCATGACGCCTATCGTATCGCAGACCTTTTTACTGCGATTAACGAAGAGTTCGGGGGCGATAAGACGATTGAAACGACCCTTGTCGAAAAAATACAGAAACCGTTGCTCGCAAAGC
Organism: uncultured Planctomycetaceae bacterium; assembly: GCA_946408825.1. Lineage (GTDB taxonomy): Bacteria > Planctomycetota > Planctomycetia > Pirellulales > Thermoguttaceae > RUG369. The sequence continues at coordinate 14,992 of CAMJTU010000010.1, read as the reverse complement.
AGCCGGGCGAACGCGACTCAAAAGAAGCGCTTGACGTCAAGCGGCTGATCAGATGGAGCGAAGCGCGATCGGCGGACGCCGCCTGCGGCATACCGAGCGAACACGTCCATTTTCTTGATCTCCCCTTCTATGCTACGGGCGCCGTTGAAAAACTTCCTCCCACCGACGAAGACCGTCAACGCGTCCGCGATCTTATCGAAGAACTCAAACCGGACGAGATTTTCATCGCGAACGACCTTTCCGATCCGCACGGCACGCACCGCGTCTGCGCGCTTATCGCCTTTGGAGTTCTGCGTCAACTCCAGGACGAGGGAGTTCAGATTCCAGAAACGTTGCTCTATCGCGGCGCATGGCAGGAGTGGCCTCTCGACCAGATTGAAATCGCCGTGCCCCTTTTCCCGCGCGACTCTGAAAAGAAACGCGAAGCGATCTTCCGTCATGCCTCGCAAAAAGACGGCGCGCTCTTCCTCGGCGCCGACGCTCGCGAATTCTGGCAACGCGCCGAAGAACGCAATATGGCGACCGCCGACGCATACAATCGTATCGGGCTCCCCGAATTCTTCGCCATGGAAGCCTTCGTCCGCTGGGACGGTTCCTATGAGCTATAAGCGCGTATTCCAACGGACGTTCAAATTCACTGGGGCGACGAAATTCGCCCCAGATGACCGACGACCATGATTCAGAGTCCGATAAGATCGTTAGCGCCGTTCTCTGAAACCGGCACGTCGACCGCGTCTGCGCCTTCGGAAACCGCGTCTCCCTCTTCTTCGGACTCGTTCTCCTCCGATTTAGGAGGCGCTTTTTCTTTTTTCGGCTTATCCTTCATGAAGGCGGAATCGGGAACTTTCGGCGCGATCGAATCGAGGTATTCCGCCAGGAGTTCCGCTTCAACCTCCGTTCCTGCCCACGGAGGCATGTCGAAACGAACGTAGTTCAGTCTTGTGACAAAGTCGCGCAGTTCGGCGACGCTTCGTCCGCCTACACGCGGCGCGACGGCGGAAAGACCGAGCTTTTCAGCATGACAGCTGTTGCAATTGCGCACGAAAACCATTCTGCCTAGTTCGCGACGATCATGTCGATTGACTCTAAGAAGATCTTCGTTTCCACGTGATATCGGTCCGTTGACTTCAAGGTCAAGCGTTTCGGGGAGAACGCGCGTTTGCTCTTCTTCTAACGCGTCGTCAACGTCGCCAGAAGCTAGTTCCGAAGCTGGCGTGACTTCAATTTCAATAGGGGTCGGCGACGGAGACGGACTCGCGACGGTGTCCGACTCCGAAGTCTCGACGCTTTGAAGCGGCGTTTGCGATTGTGAAACAGGACGGACAGGTCGACGAGCGGAAGGTTGGACAGGACGATTAGGAACGGGCGCGGCGGGGACGTCGACATTGACGACGCCGACGCCGTCGGCAGCTTGCGACGTCGTTCCCGCAGGATTGAAGACGGGAACTTCGATCTGCGCCTCCGGCTGCCCCACAATTGACGAAGCGCCGTCAGTCCCGCGCGGGGCGGGAAGTTGGTTCCCGCTTGTGGAAAGCGAATTCTGACGACCGCCGGAAACGTTCGGATTTTGAAGGGGCGGCCCCTGACTAAGAACGGGCGTCGACGAATCAAGAGCGCCGGAGTTCGTCGCGACAGGCGCAAAGTTTGATTGTGGTTGCGGCGCGGTTAAACGCTGCGCGGCAGTCAGCGCAAACCATACGTTTGACTCGCTTTCGCCGACGGACTCGGAATCGAGCGACTTCGGATCGTCCTCCTCGATCGGCTCGCCTGATTCTCCTTCGTCCTCTTCCGAACCCTCCTCAGGAACTGAAATCACAGGAGGTTCGAGATGAATCGATTCGACGCCAAGGTATTTCTGCGCGGAAATCGCCAAATCGGGATATTCCTCCTGAAGCGCGTCGAGCGCGTATGTCGTCCACGTCCCCAAATAAAGAATTCCTGTCTGACGCGCCTGCGCAACCTCGGCGCGCGTGAGTTGATTACGATAGACGACGCGATCGACCGCATAGGGGCGGCGAATCGTCGATATTTCGCCTTCTACGGAGCCGAGCGTTGCGAACCCCAGAAGAACGAGCGCCAACGATTGTCCCGCGTTGATCTCTCGCGGACGGCGACACAATCCGACGACGACGAGAATCAATATTGCGAGGAGACACGCGACAAAGAGCGTCGCGTAAGCGCACGACGAAACGGAACGTTCAAGCGTCAGCCGACTTGTCTCCGTTAAAACGCGAATTGCGCCGACGAGACCTGCGACAAGTAAAAACGCCCCGGCGAAAGAAGGGACGCGCATGCGCTTCGCAACGCGTTCACGAAGGTTGAAATCCTTCTCGACGTACGACGCGTGAATCAAAAAAAAGAACGCGCCTATCAGGATCGCGACGCCGGTTCGCGCAATCAGCTGCGCGGGGAATTGAACGTTCAGGAGCGCGCGCCAGAGCTCGTCCGTCGACTCCCAGTCGCCGACGATTCCTTCGGCGTTCAAGGTAAAGGACGAAAGCGCCGACGCCAACGACAACGCAAACCAAGCCGTCAAAGCATATAGCCAGCCAAGAACACGACTCGCCCTAGGCGTAAGCTTGTCCCAACAGTAATAGAACGCAAACGCAGAAACGAGCGCTTGAAATACTAAGAGCAGTTCAATCGCCAGCGCGAAGATAAATATCCGAATGAACGATTCAGTCGCAAAAGGCGCCGTCAACCCGGCGGCAAACCATGTTCCGGCCCCTAAGACGACGCCGAAAACCGTCGTAAATTCGACAAAAAATTTTGCGTATTTCTTGAGATACGCGCGATATTTAACGTCGTCGCTACGGAGAGCGCGGCCATTTTCGAGCGCAAGCAACAAACCGCCCCCAACCGCGTAATGAACGATAAACGAAAACGCGAACGCGACGAGAGCAAAAAGGAACGTCGGCGTCAGAACAGGAACGTCAAGCCATGGATAGCGCATCGCGCCCTCTCTTTCGCGGCGCGGCGCCGCGTCTGTAATCAATCGCGAAAAAAAGACGCGCCGTCTAATGAAGCGGCGCGCCGTTCTCTCTTTTAAGCGCTCGCGACGACAAACGTCGTCATTTTTGCGCTTCAAGCTCTTTCAGAACGACCGCGAGCGTGTCGACCGTCGTCTTAATCTGATCAAAAGTATGGAGCGACGTCAAGAAGAATCTTATTCGCGCCTGGTGCTCCTCCACCGCAGGATGGAGAATCGGATGCGCGTTGATTCCATGCAGGAACAACTGATGCGACGCGGCGAGCGTCTTAATCGAGTTCCCAATGATGACGGGAACAACGCCAGTATCCGCAGCGAGTCCGACGTTCATACCGTAGCCGCGCGCCAGTTCCTTGAAATACGCGCTGTTGGCGCGGAGTTTCTCAGCGCGTTCGGGCTCTGCCTCGAGAACGCGAAGCGCGGCGAGCGCCGCCCCCGCTTGCGCAGGCGGCATGCCTACGCTGAACATAAAGGACGGAGCCGTGTATTTAAGGTACTCGACCAGTTCTTTTCGTCCCGCGATATAGCCGCCGCAGCTTGCAAACGTCTTACTGAGCGTACACATCCAAATATCGACGTCGCGTCGATTAACGCCAAAGTGCTCGCCAATTCCACGTCCAGTCTTACCGAGGACGCCGATCGAATGCGCTTCGTCGATCATCAGGAGCGTCTTATACTTTTCGCGAAGTTTAATGAACTCGGGGAGTTCTGGATAGTCGCCGTCCATGCTGTAGACGCCTTCCAACACAATCAGAACACGCCGATAACGGGGCCGTTGAACCGAAAGAATCTTATCGACGGCGTTCCAGTCTCCGTGTGGGAAAGGTCGACGTCGCGCGCCGGAAAGAATACAGCCCTGAACGATTGAGTTGTGCGCAAGGGAGTCGTGAAGAATCAAATCTTCGGCCCCCATTAAGTGCCCGATAATACTCTCGTTTGTCTGGTGTCCGCCGACAAGTACAATCGTATCCTCAACCCCAAGAAACTTCGATATCTCGTTCTCAAGCTCGCGATGAATTGGAAGTTCGCCCGCGACAATTCGGCTCGCGCCCGCAGTCGTGCCATACTGCGCGACCGCCTCTTGAGCCGCGGCTGTGACGCGAGGATCGCCAGACGTTCCGATGTAATTGTACGTCGAGAAGTTAATATAGTCTTTCCCGTTGATTCGGATCGTCGCGCCTGCCGCGCCCTCGTGCGGCTCGAAGAAGTGATTCATGCCGAGACTTTTCGCCATCTCAAATTTCTGATGGATCGCGATGTACTCGGGAAATTTCGAAACGTCTGCGCTGGCGTCGTCGACCTCGTAATGTTTCGCAACCACAGGGGTTGAACGACCGACGCCGAGATACTTGCGAACGCCGTCGACCAATTCGCGGACGGTCGCCATCTGTTGCAACGACTCCTCGGGAAACTGACCGCCGAATCGATCCTCGATCGCTGCGATAATTTCCATGCGTTCGAGAGAATCGAGCCCAAGGGTCGTCACGTCCGTGTCAAGCGAGACGCCACGAACGCGCTCTTTTCCGACGCGATAGATTTCTTCGAGAACAACGCGAGCCGTTTCGTCGTAACTGATGGCGGAAGGAATCAACTTCGTCAACCCCTCGGAACCGCCGGGCTCCGGTTTAGTATCTTCGTGCTTCTTCTCGACGACTGCAAAGACGTTCGACACGTCCTGTTCCGTTTTCTTCCACGCGCCGACGCTTTCGTTGGAACTTTCGTCGTCATAGAGCGGGTTCTCTTCCACAGTGTAGCCCGAAGAACCCGCTCTGGCCTTTGGAACGTCTCCGGTTCCAACAGCGCCGTCGTCGACCGACCATCGAGCGACGACCTTGAGATCGTTCTTGAGGAACGCGTCGCGACATGCATGACGCTGAACCTTGCCGCTCGACGTTTTCGGGAGCGAGCCTCTCTGAATGAAAACAATTTCGCTAATCGGCGTTTCGTGCTCAAGCGCGACGCGTTTGCGAATTTCGCTGAAGAGTCCCGCAATGACGTCCTTATCTTTCAGACTGCGTTCGACTTCCTGAAGAAGAACAAGTTTCTCGTCGTCTGGATCGCCGACGAGAAACGCGCCGCCGCCGTTAATAACGAGGGACGGAGAGACTCCCTGCGCGGTGATCTCGATATCCTGAGGATAGACGTTGACGCCGCGGATAATCATCATATCCTTGATGCGCCCCGTCACGAAGAGTTCGCCGTCTTGAACGAAACCGAGGTCGCCGGTGCGAAGGAACGGCCCTTCGTCAGGCTTGTCGGCAAGACGCGCCTGGAACACACGCTCCGTTTCTTTCGGATTACGCCAATATCCTTGGGCGACGCTCGAACTAGACGTCCAGATTTCGCCGACGCGGCCGTCGGGAAGCTCGTTCAGCGTCTTCTCGTCGACAATCGCGAGACGCTGACCGAAAATAACGCGACCGCTCGAGACGACTTTATGCGCGCGAGGAGCGTCTGGCTGAACCTCGACGGCGCGACCCTCTCCGAGCGCGTCCGCGTCAATCGAACGAACGATAGGAGGATCGTTCTTCATGCCGCCGGTCACGATAAGCGTGCCCTCGGCGAGTCCGAAACAGGGATAGAACGAATTGTAATTGAAGCCGTAACGTTCAAATTTGGCGGCAAATCGTTCGAGCGTCTCTGCACGAACCGGTTCCGCGCCGTTAAACGCGACCTTCCACGAACTCAAATCAATTCCTTCAAGTTTGCTCTCGTCTTTGATTTTAACACAGAGATCGTAAGCAAAATTAGGCCCGCCGCTCGTCGTAGCCTTATACTTGGAGATCATTTGGAGCCAAACGTGGGGGCGCGTCAAGAAATTAAGCGGCGCCATCATGTAGATGCGACATCCGCAAAAAACGGGCTGAATTACGCCGCCGATAAGCCCCATGTCGTGATAACTCGGAAGCCAGTATACTCCGACGCTCGAACGCGTATGTTCAAAGCCGCGTTCGATAAGCGTCGAGTTGCTCAGCATATTGCCATGCGAAAGCATGACGCCTTTGGGGGTTCCCGTCGAACCGGAAGTATACTGAAGAAACGCGATGTCCGACTGATCGACTTCAGGATCGACCCATTCGTCTTCGATCCCCTCGGGAAGCGAGTCCGTCGAAACCCATGGAATCTGTTGTAAGAGCGGAGTTTCGTTGATCGTATTTTTAACTTGTTCGACGACGTCGGTCGTCGTGAGCGCCATGCTCGCTTCCGCGTCCGCCGCAATCGATTGAATGCGCAACATCGAGCGGTTTTTCGTCGGCGGGTACGCCGGAATCGCCGTCGCGCCCGCATAGAGACATCCATAAAACCCAGAGATGAATTCCAACCCGGGCCGATAGAGGAGCAACGCGCGCTTTCCCCGCATGTCGTTGCGTTGGAGCCATGCCGCGACGCGACGACAGCGACGATCGAGTTCGGAATAAGTCAGGTTCTTTTCAGAGGCGCCGACGCCTCCGCTGTTCGTCACGTACGTGAACGCGACGTCGTTTGGTTGATAACGCGCGCGATAGCGCACAAGATCCACCAAGTTAGAACGACCGGCGTCAAACTGTAACGGGTTGCCCATAAGCGCTGAACTCTCCAAACAAATACGAATGGCTTCAAACACAACAATTGCGAAATCAACCGCGGGACGCGACCCCTACGCGGCAAACTTCAAGCGTCGATTGGACCGCAGGATACGCGTCTCAACCAACGGAACCGTCCCCGAACAGGGCGCGGCGTCTTCTTGGTATCGGCAAACGCGGGAAGAGAAAAAAGTAAAAACGCGTAATTTCCGCATTTTTACGTTTAAAACGACGGAAATCCCTTCCCCGGCGACTAAAGCGCGAGGCGTCGTTCCTCTCTCAAAGGAACGGCGCCGGCTTCTAAACGAACGCGACTCGTTACGCCTCATACAGACGAGACGCTGGAACCGTCCGCGTCATTGCGATTTCTTTTCGTTGGCGCGCTGAATTCTATTCGACGCGTCGACGAACGCCATAAGCGTCGCCTCGAGCACGTCGGTAGACGTCGCGCGTCCGCGATAATCGACGTTGGAATCCACGTCCTTCACGCGAACGACGACCTCGCCCTGCGCGTCAGAACCGCCCGAAACCGCCTCGACTTTATATTCTTCAAGACGAATATGCAGTCCCACAATTTGCTGAACCGCCCAGAACATCGAATGAACCGGTCCGTCTCCGTCAGACACGACGGCGGTCTTTTCGACCCCGTTCTGAGAAAGTTTCGCAGTGACCGTCGCCTTACCCTGAGCGCTTCGCGTCAGTTCGTAGGATTCGTATTTCCAGTCTGCGGCGGCGCCTGTCAGGCGTCCCGACGAAGTCTGACGATCGACAATAGCGACAATATCGGCGTCAAAAACGTCTTTTTTCAGGTCGGCGAGCCGTTTAAACTCGGCGAACGCTTCGTCGAGTTGCTCTTTGGTAAGCTCAAATCCGAGCGATTTGATACGATCTGCAAGCGCGGCGCGACCGCTATGTTTACCCAGTACAAGGTCGTTCTTGACAAAACCGACGCTCTCAGGCGTCATGATTTCATACGTCGAACGTTCTTTCAGAACGCCGTCTTGATGGACTCCCGACTCGTGCGCAAACGCGTTACGTCCGACAACCGCCTTGTTGCGCGGAATCATAAGTCCTGTAACCTTCGTCACGACGCGACTCGCCGGAACGAGACGTTGCGAGACGATCCGCGTATCCGCGTGGAAGAAATCGCGACGCGTTCGCAGCGCCATCACAACTTCCTCGAGCGGGCAGTTGCCGGCTCGCTCGCCGAGACCGTTGATCGCGACCTCGATCTGCCCCGCGCCTGCGACGACAGCGGCGAGCGAGTTCGCCACGGCCATTCCTAAGTCGTTATGACAGTGCGTACTCACGACAGCCTTGTCGATGTTCGGAACGCGGTTGAAGAGCGTCTGGATGCGCGTCGTCATCTCCGCGGGCGTCGTGTATCCGACTGTATCGGGAATATTGACGGTCGTCGCGCCGGCGTCGATCGCCGCTTCGACGACTCTACAGAGGAAATCGATCTCGGTACGACACGCGTCCTCAGGCGAGAATTCAACGTCGTCACAGTAACCTTTTGCGCGTTTGACGCCGACGACGGCGCGTTCGATGATTTCCTCTTGAGACATACGCAGTTTGAACGAACGATGAATCTTACTCGTCGCCAGAAAGACATGAATACGCGGCGATTCCGCCTCTTTGAGCGACCCCCAAGCCGCGTCGATATCCGCGTCTACGCAACGCGCCAGCCCACAAACCGTCGAACCTTTGACATGCCGTGAAATTTCGCGTACCGCCTCAAAGTCGCCCGGAGACGCGATCGGAAAGCCTGCTTCGATGATATCGACCTTAAGATCGACGAGCGCCTGCGCGACTTGCAGTTTTTCATCCAGATTCATGCTCGCGCCGGGAGACTGCTCGCCGTCGCGAAGCGTCGTGTCGAAAATCAGAATATTGCGGACGGGCTGTTCCGCCGCGTTATTATTTTCAGAAGTCATGATATTGATCCTTCGCAGTGATATTTTCGTTTCAAACGTTTGTTTATTCTCCGACGAACTGTAAGCATACGACGCCCCTGCGGCGTCGCGTGGAGTCAGTTCGTCCCTTCGCCGACCTGACGAGAAACGTCAGGAAATAAAGCCGTCCCCTGGACGGCGGCTAAGGTTGAGCCAAGCGCGCGATCCGAAAGTAAAATCGCAAATAAGAATTCTATCAGGACTTAAAAACTGCAAAGCGTTCTCCAGAGCGTACGCGACGCAACGGCGCGTTCACGTCGAAACGCGTCGCGAAAGGGTCAAAACAACGACGATTATTCAGCCTTGTTGAGCAGAGGCAGGAGGTATTCGACTGTCGATTTCATCGTCTGAAGATGGACGTAATCCGACTCATGAATCGGCAGTCGATATCGTTGACGGAGCGCAAGAACAATGTCGAGCATATCCATGCTGTCGAGCTCAAGTTGTTCGCGGAAGGGAACGTCTTCCTTAATCGATTCTGGATCGATCGTATCGTCGAAGCCAAGTAGGATATCGATAATACTCTTCTTAATTTCCTCAACCGTGACGGCCATAAAACGTTCTCCCAAGCGAACGCCGATCTTAAAAACGGCGTCCTACGCTAATGACTAGGACAAAGGCGACGCCGTGTCGCCTAAACACAATAATATTCGCGCAAAACGCGCGGAAAGAGACGTTAGTCTCCTTCGTATTTTCCTACGATCGTCACGGCGTTGATTCCCACCATGCCGAAGGAATTATTCAAAATAGTACGGACGGAACCGACTTCTAGCGGTTTGTTCATGACAAGGTTCCGAATCTCGCATTCGGGATCGAGATTATCGACGTTAATCGTCGGATGAACGACGCCGTCGTTGAACGACGGAAGATTGCCCGCGAGTTCGAGGACGCCTGCCGCGCCCATCGCGTGTCCGATAAAGCTCTTCGTATTATTGATATACGTTTTCTTGGCGTCGGCAAAAACGTCGCGAAGCGCCTGAATCTCGATCGCGTCGCCCGCATGAGTCGCCGTTGCGTGCGTGTTCACGATATCGATATCCTCTGGCGCAAGTCCAGCGTTGCGAAGCGCCTTCCGAACGCATTGCGCCTGTCGTTCCGCGTTCGGCAACACGAAATCAGTCGCGTCGGAGTTCATTCCGTAACCGAGTATCTCGCCGTATATCTTCGCTCCGCGTTTTTTCGCGTCGGAAAGACGTTCGAGAACGTAAACGCAACCGCCTTCGGAAACGACGATTCCGTTTCGGTCGACGTCAAACGGACGCGAAGCCTTCGTCGGATCGTCATGTCGCGCCAACGCGCCTTGTGCATGAAACGCCGCAAAAATTCCGAACGTATGAACGCTTTCAGAAACGCCGCCGGCGAACGCAAGATCGACCTCGCCAAGTCGCAGTTGCTGAACGCCTTGAATGATTCCCGCGTTCCCCGCCGCGCAGGCCGCGCCTAGCGTGTAATGCGGACCAGTGACGCCAAACGAAAGCGTGACCTCGCCAGCCGGATTGTTCGCAACCGTCCGAGGATTGTGATGGTGCGACCAGTACGCGCAGTCATAATCGTACTGTTTGATCTGGTATATTTCGTTTTCCGTTTCGACGTTGCCATGCTCCGTCACGCCGATATAGACGCCGACGGAATCCTTCGGAAAGGACTCCCAATCAAGCCCGGAATCCGCAATCGCTTCGCCGACGCAAAACGCCGCGATACTCCCCGCTCGCGTGCCGCGTCGAACTTCGCGACGAGAGCGATATTTCGTCACGTCGCAGTTGCAAAGCCCGGCTAACGTCTTGCCGAAATAACGTACTTCATAAGGAACGACCCCGCTAACTCCGTTCAGGAGCGCTTGTCGATATTCGGCAAGGTTATTCCCGTTTGGCGCCGTGAGCCCTACGCCCGTAATCACAATGCGTTCGGAATCGTCGCGAGGTTTCATATCGTTTCTATCTATCGAACAGGAGTCAAACCGCGCCGAGTTCTGAAAAACCTTACGGCTCGGGTTAATTTCGTCGTTTATTCTCGCTCAAACTTAAGCGCGTCTTCTAACGCGATCGTATTCTCGTAAAGCGCGCGTCCGATAATACACGCGGACAACCCCGCGTCGGCAAGTCGCCGAACGTCGTCTAACCGCGTTACGCCCCCCGACGCGACGACGGGAATCGAAGTCGCGCGCGACATAGCGACGCATTCGGGGATATTCGGACCGCGCATCATTCCGTCGGTCGCCACGTCGGTATAGACGAGCGCCGCAATCGGAAGACCGTCGAATCGTCGAGCGAGTTCCGTCGCCGGGGTCGCGCTTGTCTCGAGCCAACCGTCCGTCGCGACCATGCCGCCTCGCGCGTCTATCCCTAGCACGAGCCTTCCGGGAAACTTCCGGCACATTTCCTCGAACCATTCCGGTTTCTTAAGCGCCAACGTGCCGACGACGAGTCGCGTAAGCCCGATTCCAAGGAGCCGACGGATCGTTTCTTCAGAACGAACGCCGCCGCCGAGTTCACACTCGACGCCAAAAGGCGCGACCTTCTCGACCAACTCTCGAATCGATTCAAAGTTCGTAGTCGCGCCCTCTTTAGCGCCGTCTAGGTCGACAAGATGAAGTCTTTTCGCGCCCTTGCCGCGCCAATGCTCCGCCATTTCGGCGGGAGACGTTCCATAGACCGTCTCCTGCGCGTAGTCGCCCTGTCGTAGCCTCACGCACTGTCCGCCGCGGACGTCGATCGCCGGCCATATCAGCATGTTTTCGTTCCTCGGTAGTTTCGGGAGAACGTCTCCGCCGCCGCGACTACTGTAAACGTCGTAGAACGTCGGCAAACAGGCAGAAACGCTCAATTTTTCTATTCTAGCGCCCTTTTCGTTTTAGAAAAGTATTCGCGGGAAAATATGAAAACGCGGAGAAAGGAAAAAAGGCGTCTTTCGTTTCGATGCAAGTCCTTAATTCATATTGACAGAATTTAAGATTCGGCAGAAAATAACGCGGCGTGATTTTATTGCGAAGCGGAGCGCCAGCCCCCTTCGCGTTTTTCCCACTCAATGGAATTTAAGAAGCGCGGTCGCTAGGCGAGAGCGCGTAAAGAATATGGTCGCTTTAGACAGAAAGCAAATCGTTCAAAACGCAAGGAACCTCGTCGTCAAGGTCGGCACAAACGTTCTGACGACGGACGACGGTAGACTCAATACGGAGCGCGTCCGACGACTCGTCGGCGAGCTGTGCGCGATTCATGCGCGCGGCGTTAATACGACGCTTGTGAGTTCCGGCGCGATTGGCGCCGGAATGGGTCGCGTTGGACTTTCGGAACGTCCAAAATTCAGCCCTACGTTGCAGGCGCTCGCCGCAATCGGACAGGGCGCGTTGATTCAGAATTACGAGGACGAATTCTCGAAACGCGGCGTCGTCGCCGCTCAAATCCTACTAACGGCAAGCGACCTTTCGAGTCGCGAACGTTATCTCAATATCAGAAATACGTTCTACACCCTTTTCAACTTCGGCGCCGTCCCTATCGTGAACGAAAACGACGCGGTTAGTTCCGCGGAACTCAGTTTGACGTTTGGCGACAACGACCGTCTTGCCGCGCTCGTCTCCTGCCTCTTCCCCGAGCCGCTCACGATCCTCTTGACCGACGTTGACGGGCTCTACGACGGCGATCCCGCGCTTCCTGACTCAAAGCTTGTTTCGTCGGTCGACAAATGGAGTCCCTCGCTCATGGAGATGGTCGCTGAAAAGAAATCGGGGCGCAGTAAGGGCGGCATGTCGAGCAAACTCAAAGCGGCGCGCACTGTCACGTCCGTCGGCGGAACACTAATCGTCGCAAACGGCGACGATCCGGATATCCTTGCCAAGATATTCGCCGGCGCCGACGTCGGGACGCTCTTCTATCCGAGCAAGAGGCTCGCGGCGCGCAAACGCTGGTTCCGTCAGGCGCCCTCTTGCGGCTCGCTCTTCGTCGACGCCGGCGCCGCGCGGGCGCTGTTACGACAGGGTAAAAGTCTCTTGCCGATCGGGGTCGTCAGGACGCAAGGCGTCTTTCGAAAGGGAAACGTCGTGACGATTGTCGATCTCGACGGTCGAGAGTTAGGACGGGGGCTGACGAACTATTCAAGTCAAGACGCAAGCCTCATCTGCGGCAAACGTTCTAATGAACTCGCCGAAGCGCTCGGTTCGGATCGCGACGTTTATGAAGAAATAGTTCACCGCGACAACTTCCAGATCACCGCCGTCGAATAAAGCAAGAATTCAACGGATCGCGTCCGCCGCGCCATACGGCGTCGCTCAAGGAGAACGCAATGAAACAGACAGTACGCGCGTTTATCGCGGTTGAAATCTCAACCGACGTCCGTCGCCTCGTGAAAAAAGCGCTTGCGCCCCTCAAGCGCGATTTTCCTGAAGTCAAGTGGATCGACGACGAGAACTTTCACGTCACGCTCAAATTTCTCGGTCCTAACGTGCCTATCGTGGAGATTCACAAAGTCATTGCGGCGATCAAACGGGCCTGTCGGAACGTCGAACAATTCGATCTCGTTTTCGAGGGACTTGGAGCTTTTCCCAACGTAGCCAATCCGCGAACAATTTGGGTCGGCGTGACAGACGGCGTCGACGAGTTACGCGAACTCGTTTCAGAAATCGACAAAGAACTTGAAAAACTCGGCTACCCGTCCCAAGGTCGCTCCTTTAGTCCGCATTTGACCATCGGTCGCGCTCGACTCAGCGATCGCTACATGGAGGATCGCCAATCCGAACGCTCCCTCGCGGACCAAATCAAGAGTTTTGACGACTCCTTTTGGGGATGTTGCCCCGTCGATCGCGTCGTTCTCTATTCAAGCGAACTTGAGCGCAACGGCGCTAAATACGAGCCGCTCGCGACGATCGACCTTGCGACGGACGCGTTCTTCGACGACGAGGACGCTTCCGAAGACGACGTCGCGTCGCCGAAAAAGGGTTTGAGCGTCCCAAAGATTCCCGAACTAACTCCAGACCGCGACAAACTCCGCTTCACTCCCAGACCGCCGAAAACCGCTAAGCCTGATTCCAAAACCGGCCGGAAAAAGGGTTCTCCGAACGCGCGAAAAAAGTCGTCTGACGACGACGTCTTTAATTTAAGTCAACAGGATATTGAACAATTCGACTCGCTCCTTCGAGACGAAGACAAGAACTGAAAACGGAAACAAAGGAGTAATCTCTCCTCGCCGAAGACGCGTAACCAACCGTCGCTCTTCGCGACGCTCAAGACGAAGCGTCTTCGGCGACAATCCGAAAACGTAACTTCTCAAGCCGGCCGTTACGCCTACTTTTTCTATTATATTTGTAAATCTTTCCCTATTTTCTCTTTTTAGAAATATTCTTCTAATCGTCTTCTTCAGCACGTCCGATAGTACCAATACAGATAGTTCCGAAATCGCGGGTTTTGCGTACTCGAGGCGTCAAAACGCCGAAGAGGCGTGAAAAACGAGCGTTGAGGAACGTTTGGGACGCGGGGCTATTCGCGTCGCGTCAGTAGGAGTTTCAAGCCGAAGGAACGGCGGGAGCGATTGAAAGATGAAAACGACCATACACAAAGCGAAACTGCTTACGTTGATTCTCGTGGGAACGACGGCGATAGCGGGCTGTTCGTCGTTTGAATCGCCCTCGGCAGGATATGTAAAACCGGGCGAGTTGTGCACCGACGTGTCCAACCTTCCCGACCCTAACGCGCCGCCCAAAAAAGAGTCTGATCCGTTGCAAACCCTTGCGAACCAGTACGGAATCGGCGGACGTCGCGACGAATCGCCAGAGCGGCTTCTCATGCAAGCGGATTCCTACTTCGAACAAAAACGGTATCACGATTCTGCGCGTCTTTATAAGAAATACCTCGCGATTGCCGACCTTGCAACCGCCTCTCCCGACCTTCTCGGGACGATCCATTATCGTATCGGCTATGTCGCCGCCAAAAAGACGTTTCACGCCGAAGCGAAAAGCGAATTTGCACAAGCGTTGCAGTTCGCGCCGCTCAACAACGAGTACCTTTTCGGCTATGCGAAAGCGTGTTACGACGCGGGAGATTTTCAGGAAGCGGACAGGCAGTTTTCCGCGCTCGTCGCTCGCGCGCCGGGCTATCCGGAGGCGAATCGATACTACGGGCTGACGTTATTAGAAGGCGCCAATCGCGCGAACGCGCTCCAGCCGCTGACGACTTCGGTCGGCGCGCTCGAAGCGTGTCGGTTGCTCGCGGACAAGTATTATGAAGTTGGCGAACTTGAACTCGCCGCGCGACTGGAGTCGCAGGCGATCCAGATCGCCGCGCAAACAGCTCAGCCGATCCCGCAATTTCCCCATAAGGAACAGCTTCTCATTAACGCTCAAAACGCGACCTATGCGCAGACTCTCAACGTGATGAACGCCGCGCCGACGCCGAACGCGTCGACGCCTTTCGTCTCGCAGTACGCGGCGCCTGCCGTTCAGCCTGTTCAGCCTGTTCAGCCTGTTCAGCCTGTTCAGCCTGTTCAGCCTGTTCAGCCTG
>CAMJTU010000009.1 GCA_946408825.1 uncultured Planctomycetaceae bacterium | reverse complement strand
CGAAGATCGTCAAGACGCCCAAAATTGAAATCGTCTCTTGCGGAAACCTTCGATTCGACAAAATCAACCGCGATTTTTCGACGGTTGCTCGCGGCGAAAACGAGGATAAACGAGGATTTTACCAGCTCGACTTTTACGGCAAGCCGGAAGATATTCCCGTCGACGTAACGCTCGCCGTCGACGGCGTTCAGAAAACGGTTCGCATTTTCCGACGAGGCGAATGCGCCGTCTCCGGCGTCTTCCCGCTGGAACAGGAGTTTTCCAGCCTAGCGGACTATCCCCAAGAGAAAACGATCGCAAGCGTCGATTACGCGACGCTCGCCGGTCATAATCCGGTCGTCTATCGGCCTCAAAAGTCGCTCGCGCTCCTCGGCGCCGCGCAAAAGGAAGCGGACGCGCCCCTTCCTCCTTGGAAGACGCCCAATCCCGAGGAGACGTGGACGTCCGCGTATTCCGCCCCGCAGCTCTTTACCTCGTTTAAAGACGGCGAGTCGGATCCCGATCCGAACTGGTTCAACCTCGCGACGTATCTGCCGAACACGCCCTTCTCCGGCGTCTACGTCGTCCGCGTCTTCGACAGTCCAAAAGACCAGTCGGCGACGTTAAAACTCGGCGTCAAAGGATACAAAACGCATGTAATCGAACGCGTCTACCTCAACGGCGCCGCCGTCTTTACGGGAGAGCTAAACGTCGACGATCCGGAAAAGCAGGAAGTCTCCGTCCCGACGAAAGTTAAGAAAGGGCGCAACGTCATGGTCGCAAGAGTCGACAGGACGCAATGGGATTGGGTCGTCGGTTTTACGCTCCTCGACGAAGAAGGACGACCGCTGAAAGACTGCAACCCGTTTGATGAAGAGAATTAGACGCCCGACCAACGGGAGGGCTGGAGTTTCGCGCCCGGCGAGGTTTGACAAACGCCGCCCTCAAAAGGCGCGTATCGGGATGCAACGTCCGAACGTTGCTGGATTCTCGGCTTTACCCTTCACGACGAAGAAGGACGACCGTTGAAAGACCCTTCCCCTTGGCAAACAAACGACGAGCAATAACGAGTTTGACAAAATCGCTTCCCGAGCATTTAGGGACGTTACAGTAAGGAGAACTACGCAATGAAGGCATTTAAGTTCGCTTTATTCTTTGGCGCGACGGTCGCCGCGCTTGCGTTTTTCGCGGGCGTCGCGTCCGCCGCCGAGCGCGTGTTGATTGTCGGCGACGAAACGGTCGTCGAGGCGGCGAGCCAGCCTTACGGGTTTGTCAACGAGCTTCGCAAGACGCTTGAAACGGAACAGCGCGACGTGGAAATCGTCCCTCTCGGGGTCGAACGCTCGACCTTTTCCGACTGGCGCGCGCTAATCGCGAAATCGCGCGACGAAGACCCGGCGATCGACGTCGAAGGCGTCTCGCTCAAGGCCGAGCTCGACAAGGGCGCCGACCTCGTCTTCGTCTTTCTCGGGCTCAACGACGTTCTTAAGCCCGCGGTTCGAGGCGTTTTCAAGGAGTCCGGCGGCGCGCGTCGCGGTCAACTCTCCCCCGCGCAAGAAGAGCAGTTGGCGGAGATTAAGGGGTTCGTCGACGATCTGAAGAATCGCGCGCCCGGCGTCAAACGCGTCGTTCTGGTCGCGCCCTCGCCGGGAAGCGCGTCGGACTGGGTTTCGTCGCAGCTCTATATGATCGATTCGCTCGTCGAACAGGCGGCGGCGAGCGCTCCGTGCCAAGTCTTTCGACTGCATAACGTTTATCAAACCCCGCAGAAGCTGGCGTGGTTCGCGACCGACCCAATCGACCTCTACCGCGACGGACTCCATCCCAGCGAATACGGTTCCCAGCTTATCACGTGGGCGCTCCTTATCGCGTTCGACGAAAAGGGCTACAACAGCTTGGACGGCAGAGCGCGGTCTCGATACGCGGGTCCTCCCGAGAGCCTTAGAAAGCTCGATACGGACAAGCCCAGCGAATGGGAAGAGATCGCGCGGCGCTATTATGAGACCCGCCTCGATCCTCGTCTTCGCGACTTCGTCTCGCCCGGCTTCAGCCTCGCCGCTCATTACAACGGGATCGTCCGGCTTCGCTCGCGAGAGGACGCCGTTTTCGACCTTGAAGAGTCGACCCCCAATCCGATCGGCGTCGAAGTTATCTGCGCGACGCGCGGGATCGAGGCGGATCAGCCGGTCGACGAGAAGAAGCTCAAAGAAGCGATGGTCGGAGCCTCCGCTTTCGCGCCCGCTTCGAAGACGCCCAAGATTGAGATCGTTTCCTGCGGGAAGCTTCAATATCAAGGGATCGAACTCAGAAGGTCTCACAACAACAACTACACGCTCGGTTTCAAAGGCGACCTCGCCGACCTGCCCGTCGATATTACGGTCCGTATCGGCGAAATCGAAAAGACGGTCCGAATCGAAAAAAAGACGGATTATTACCTCTCCGGGCTTTTCAACTTGAAAGAGCCCTTCTCCTCGCTCGAAGACTTCCCGAAAGAGGAGGCGATCACGAGCGTCGATTACGAGGCGCTTGCCAATAACGACCCCCGCAAAGCCGCGTCGACGATCGCCCGAAAACAGGCGCTCGCTAGCAGAGGCTCCGGAAGAATCGATCCGGACGTCGTCGTCAAGACGCCCCCGTACCTCTCGTGGACGCTGAATTTCAACGGCGTCGTTGGAATTCCCAAGAACCAATCCGAGTACGGCGCCGACCCCGACGACCTCGATATCGCGAAATTCCGCGGATCCGCAGCCTACTCCGGGGTCTACGTTCTTCGCTACCTCGACGTTCCGGCGGCCCAGACGGCGACGCTCAAACTTAGCGTCAAAGGATATAAGTCACATGTCGTCGAACGCGTCTACCTCAACGGCGCGCAGGTCTTCTTCGGCGAGCTTAACGTCGACGATTCCGAAAAGCAAGAAGCGACGGTTCAAGTTCAACTTAAGGAAGGTCTTAACGTGATGATCGCGAGAGTTGACCACACGGAATGGGATTGGATCGTCGGGTTCAAATTCATTGATCCCAACGGAACCGTGTTGTATTCCAACGGCGTCGCGCTGTAATCCTAACGGGCGCAAACAATCCGGTCATAAGACAATCATAGGTTGAATGATGCGAAAAGAAACCTTGCGTCATATCGCGGGCGCCGTCGCGCTCGTCTGCTTGAGCGGCGTCTCGACCGTCGACGCGGCGAGCGTTAGAACGAGCCTTCTTGAGAGTCCGAATGGTTCTTCCGAGCTTCAGGACGACGAACGCAATCCCGAATCCGTCGAAAAGAATAGAAAATATTATTTAACTCGACGCTTCGCGCTTGAAAGAGAGATCGCTCGCCTAAACGAGAACAAAAGCGACGACCCGACTAAGGAAGAGCAGCGCGCTAAACTCGTCGACGAATTGATCCAAGCGTGTCGCGGTCTCGCGTTTGCGGACGACTCCATGTCGTTTGAACGGCAGAGTTCGCTCGATTATTGCGCCAAAACCCTATTCGACAGAAGGGACGTCGCGGCGCTTGAGTCTCTGAAGGACGAGGTCGAAGCTCCGAACTGGAACGGAAGCGACCGCCGACGACTCGCTCATCTCGTCGATGCGTTCATTGTCAAAACGAAAATCGCCAAGGCGATCGACGAAAACGACGCCCAAACGCTCGAGAATATCCTTCCGGAGCTCGCGCAACTCGCGACTGACGACGGCGCAAGCGAAGACGCGCTCGTTAATGCAGACGTCGCCTCCTACGTCGAACCGATCGTTCGCTTCAACGCCAAGCTCGGCGCCAAAGCCAAGTTGGCGATGCGTCGGGGATTTCGACTCTCGTCGCCGTATTCCTATAATCCTGCGCTCGACGTCGAGTATAAACCGGAAATCACAACGCTTTCGATCGAAGGAGTCGCGTTCTCCTACGATAAATCGTTGACGGACGTTCCACAGTATGAAACGACGTCGTTTTATGAAAAAAGAATCGCCGACCTTGAGAATCTCCTGTCGAATATCCCCGAAAACGCCGACGCCGACGAAATCAAACAACTGCGCGCCGACGCCCGTAACGCGATCATGGACTGTTACGAACAAATCCCGTTCGCCGTCGATCTAATCCCGAAATACGGAATCGATTTTCAAGAGCCAAGAAGACTCGCGAAAATAGAGAAGGCGTGTCAGAAACTCGCCCAGGCTGGCGAGACGTCGCGACTTGATCGACTCGCGGAACATAAGGAACTTCGCGCCGTCGTCTCAGAATACCGCCCCCAAGCGACCGTGTTCAAAGCGATCATGTCGAACGACGATTCCGACGCGTCCGCCGCAATCGACGCGTTGACCAAGTGGGCGTTCGAGAATCCCGATAACGTCGCGGTCGCCGCCGCGTTCAACGCTATATTCAAACCGATGAATACCGCGACAAACTCGGCGGAGAAAGAAGCGACTATCGACGCCCTGAAAACTCAGTTTCGCGACGCCTTTAAAAACGCGGAAAGTCCCGCCAAACGTCGGCTGGCTTATCTCGAAGCGTTGCAATAATTCCGAACGAAATCGCATAATACCATATTCTCCCCCTTTGGCAGTCTGGAGAACCACGATGAAAACCAATCGAATTAAGATCGAAGGAATCGTCTTCCTCGCGCTCGCGTCCCTTTTGACGACCTTTTCCGTCGCGTCGGCGCAGGATGAAAGAGTCTTGAATCTCGCCTATTCGACGCTCACGCAAGAAGAGCGCGAACTCTATCTGAAAACGCCGGAAGAGCAGAAAGACGATTACGTTCGCTCGGTCCGCGAACTCGCGGCGGGACTCTTCGCGCCCCTCGGAAAAGAGACGGAACCTCGCGAATATTCCGCGGAAGAAAAACCCTACGTCGGCGAGAGCGGAACGCTGACCCCGGAGCAGGTCGCGGCGGTCAAAACGTTCGTCGATCCCCGCCTTGAGAACCCGCCTCGCGCGCTGACCGACGACGAAAAGAAGAGCGTCGCGCAGGCGTTCGACCTCAGCGACTTCGACTTCAGACTGCGTGAACTCGCGTTCGAGTCCGCCGCCGCCGACTTCCTCGGCGCCGCCGCGACGGCGATCACAAGCTGCGAACTCTTCGACGTCAACCTCTCCGACAATATCTACCGCGCGACCTACGACGAGCTCCAGCCGCGGCTCGCCGCCGTCCTTGAGAACCATTCCGTTCAGGAGATTCTCGAAAAGCTTCAAGGGCGCCCCGCGCTCGTTCAAATGTTCGTCGAGGGCTGTCTCTTCGAGCGATTCGCCGACCGTATGAACGACGGCGAGTACGCGCGCGTTCTAAGCGAATACGTCTGGGCGCTGTGTCTTGCGGGCTCCCTCGACGGTCGTTACGCCGCGCCGACAGAGCCTGAAAGACAGACGGCGCCCGTGATCATTGAAGAACTCATTAACAAGGCGCTCGAAGCGCGTCCCAACTCTTGGGAAGTCGCCTACGTCTACGCCTCGACGGTCTGGAACTATCTGCCGAAGACCTTCAAACCGTCCGACGCCCCCGACGGAGCCCCGACGCGAATCGCCTACGACGCCAACAGAATCCCGGAAGGAACCCTTTCCGCCGAAGACCGCGACCGCGTCCTCGTCTTGAGAACGCTGACGAACGCGCTTCCCTTCGCGATCGACGCCGCGACGACGGGCGAGGCTTCCACCTTCCAGAGGCGCGTAATCACGACGAACGCCTACTTCGCGCTCCTGAGCGACGCTCTCGCGCTCAAGTCGTTGCGCGGACGAAACGTCGACATGAACAATAAAACGGACCTCGACTCGTCCCCGGAAATGACGATCGCCGTCGACCCGCGCAACGCGCGAGTCGGTCAGATCGTCCAGTCGAATCCCGGTCGCAACTTCCAACTCCCGCCCTCCTTCGCGGACGCGGCAAACGACGGCGAACGCTTCGTCCTCGCGCAAACGCTCGCCCGAGCCGGCGCAGGCGGCGCGTCGAACGAAGGAAATCACGCGCTCTTCCTCGGTTCCCTCGCCGCCCTCGTGCGCAAAGAGTACGGGGTTCAAAACAATCTGACGCTCGCAAGCCAGCTTCGACGCGCGCTGACGCAGAACTCGTACGCGTCGCGTCCCGAACAGCGCGAGCTCGTCCAGCAGGAAATCGCGCGTCTCGACGCGTTTATCGCCGAGATTCCCAACCTCCAAGACAACGAAGCGTTCACGAAAGTTCAGCTAAAAACGCAGGGGCTTCCGCTCGAAAATTCGCAAAGCTTCCAGCCGAAACGCGTCGTTCTCGGCAAAGAATGCGACTTCGTCGCGCTGCTGAAGCGCTCGATCGAACTCGAAGAATCTTTCGAGGCGCTCGCCGTCCTCGCGCAAGAGTTGCAGCTTCGAGGAAAGTACGATCAGGCGTTGGAACTCTGGAACCGCGCGAAAAACGCGCCCTCCTTCGTGAAGCAGGGCGTTCCCCTTCCCCCGATTGCAAGCGACCTCAAGAACGTTGAAAGAAACTCGGTCGTCAACGGGACGATCCGAAAGATTGAAAGCGTCGGCTCGATCTCGATCGACGGGAAAAACGGCGGCGCGACGGGCATGACCGTCTCCTTCGACGTCGTTTCGAGAAACGTTCGCGAACTCAAGACGACGTTCTATCAGCTCGACCTCGCGCCCTATATCGCGCAAACGCTTGAACCGACGTTCATTACGAATTTCGGCGATTTCGGAAATCTCATTTCCGAAAGAATCGCCGACGCGATCAGAAACTACAGACTCGCCAATATCGCGACCGAAGTTCAATCTGAAACGCGTCCCGTCGCCGTCGACGAAAGCCGTCGCACGTCCTCGACGCGAACCCCGTTGACCTTTACGCTTGAGAAACCCGGCGTCTACGTTCTCCAAGTCGCCGACGCAAACAGGCCGGTGAACGCGACCTACGCGCTGGCGTTCGTCAGCCGGTATTCCTTCGCGTACCAGTTCAACCGCAAACTTTTCGTCAGCGACGTTCAGACGGGCGAGCCTTACGCCGACCGCGAGATCGATCTCCTCGAAACCGGTTTTCCCGGCATGCCCAACAACGGCGGCGCCAACGCGAAAACGGAAACGGTCAAGACGGACGACGTCGGCTCCTTCTCCCCTTCCAAAATGGACGTCCGGCTCGCCTTCGTTCAGGATGGGACGCCCGAGGAATACGACCGATCCGTTAGCGTCTTCGAGTACGTCAACAATCCCTACGTTCTCGCCGACGTCTTCGACGCGACTCCGAAGCGTCATAACGAACCGATTCTGATCCTCGCGACGGACCGTCCGATCTACGAGCCGGGCGACACGGTCGAATACGTCGCCCAAATCGTCATGCCGCCGAAACAACATTTCATCCCGACGGACTTTAGCTACGTCAGAGTCTTCGCGAAGACGAACCCCGGATCGGCGGAATCGCCGCGCGCGCTCGTCGCCGAATTCGACGCCGAGTTCGACGAATCGCAGTCGCTCGCCGGCTCCTTCAAGATTCCCGAAGACGCGGAATCGGGCGAATACGCGTTCTCCGTATGCGTCAAGCTGCGAGAGGTGACGACGGGGCAGGTCGCGTACCTCCCGAAGGCGAACTCGCCGATCTTCGTCGCCAAGCGCGGCGCGGCGCCGACCCCGACCGGCAAGACGCCCGACCCGTCTCAACCGACCGCCGTCGCTTCCGCTCCGCAACCGTCGACGTCCGCGGAGCCGATGATCGAGGTCGAATTCGACAAGCCGCGCTATTCGCTCAGCGACGAGGCGGCGAATGTCGTCGTCCGTTCCCCGAAAGCCGACGCCGTCGTCTCCGTCTACAAGTACAGACCGTCGATCAACGGCTCGGCCCCCTCCTTCTCGACCCCGGAAATCGTTCGGCTGACCGACGGCGTCGGACAATGCCGGATCCCGCTCGAGGCCGCCGACGCGCCGTTCGTTACGCTCGTCGCGAACTTCGCGGGCGACAATAAAGCGCAGGCCGCTTATTATCTCGTCGGGGTCGGCGGCGGCGAAACGAATCGCGGCGCAAGTCTCGAAACGCCGGATCGCGTCAAAGCGGGCGAAAAGACCAAGATCGTCGCCAAAATAGCGCCCGGCGAGGCCCCCTTCGTCGGTCGCGCGTCGCTTGCGGTCTACGACGTCAACCTCGGCGTCGCGCCCGTCGACGATTTCGCCCGATATTTCGCCGTCTCGACGTTCGGCTCCCGTCTCTTGCTCCGCCAGACGCTTCCGCCTAAACCGCTGCTCAACCCCGCGTTCGGGATGAACGCGCCCGCGCCCACGAGGGAGCCGGAGGGCTACGTTCAAGCGCGGACGATCTACGACGATTTCCTCACTCAAGAAACGCCGCTGCCGCAAACCCGTCCGTCGGCCTTGCGATCGCGAGCGGTTCGGACGAGCGGCAATAACAATCTCCCGTCCCCCTTCGTCCTCGACGCCGTCCCCGGCGTCCCGACGCACGCAAGCGCCGACTCGATCCTCAAGTCGACGGTCATGAAGCTCGAAGGGAACGACGGGACGGCGACGTTCGAGTTCGACGCCCCCAAGACGCCCGGAACCTACCGCGCCGTCTTCCGCGCGTTCGACCCCGAAAAAGGCTGCGCCGCCTTCGTCCAAAAGGATTTCATCGTGGAGTGAGCGACGACCGCCAGCGCAAGCGCCCGCGACGTCGCGGAGGACGGTATTCGCCTCTACGCGCGTGATAACGCTCAAGCGCGTACTGGCGAAAACCAGCGCAAGCGCGCTGGACCGCAATATTCGCCTCATGACGCGGACTGATTTATGCCGCGCCCCGGCGAAAACTCTAGGTCGCCGCTCGTTGGCGGCGACGTCTAGTTCGTTAAAACTAAACGCCTCGCGTGTTCGTAAATCAACCAACGCGAGGCGTCGGCTCATAATAAAAGCGCCTTCGGCGCAGGGTGTTGCAAATGAAGGTTTTTAGACTCGTTCTATGTTTCGTCGCGTTTGTCGCGGCGGGGATTGTTGGCGCGGGCGGGGTTTTCGCCGCCGAGCGCGTCGTCGTGATCGGCGACGAGGTCGTCGTCGACGGGGCGACGGAGTCTTCCGGGCTTATCTCCCAGCTGCGTCGAACGTTCGCGGAGGAGAAGAAAGACGTCGAAGTCGTTCCCCTTGGCGTTCGCCGCTCGACCTTTGAAGACTGGCGCGCGCTCGTCGCGAAATCGTACGAGGAAAACGCGCCGACCGACGTCGAAGGCGTCGCGTTAAAGGACGAACTCGACAAAGGCGCCGACGTCGTCTTTATCTGCCTCGGACGAAACGACGTCTTCAAGCCGACGTTTGCCAGTCCCTTCAAGGAATCCGACGTCGTCTCGATGAATCCCGCCTCCCCGGCGCTTGCCGGCGCGTCGCTCGTCGACGACGTCGCGGGGCTCGTCGAAGACCTGAAGAAAAGGACGCCCGGCGTCAGGCGCGTCGTTCTCGTCTCGCCCTATTTCGAGTATCGCCGCGACGCAACCTTCGGGATGATCGCGCAGGTCGCCCGCTTCGTCGAAACCGCCGCGAAAAAAACGTCGTCCGAGTTCGTCTCTCTCAACGACGTTTTCGAGCCCGCGCAACGCTCCGCGTGGTTCGCGACCGACCAAATCGACCTCTCTTTCGACGATTTCCGTCCGACCGAATACGGCTCGCAAATCGCGACGTGGGCGTTTCTGCTCGCGCTCGGCGACAAGAAATTCGAAGACGCCTACCGCGCCGCGCAAACGTTTTACGCGCTTTCCGCCGAACGGCTAGCAGCTCCCGGCGCCGCGCCGCCGCGCGACGCTAAGTCCGACGTTCTCCCACACGATCTGGACGAATGGGAGCGCGTCGCCCGGCGATATTACGAGACCCGCGTCGACTCGCGGCTCCGCGACGCCGAGTCCCCCGGCGTCTTCCTCTCCCCGCAATATCGCGTCTTTAATTCGGACGCGGAACGACTGGCGGCGGCTATGGATACGAGCTGGCGCTACGAGCGCGACATGTCGGACGCCGAGAAGGAAGCCGTTTCAAAGGAAAAAGACAATCCCAATAAAAGAATCCAAGCGACGGTCATGTGCTCGACGCGCGGAATCGAAGCGGATCAACCGCTGACATATCCCGACGGAACCGAGGTCGCCCCTCGCGGGACGACTGTGCGCGAGGGACTCGACAAGGCGCCGAAAATCGAGGTTGTCTCCTGCGGAGCCCTTCGTTTCGATCGAATCGACGAACGCCGTTCCTCCCCGGGGCGTTACGTTCTGCATTTCAACGGAACCCTCTCCGATTTACCCGTCGATATTACGCTCCGTGTCGCCGGAATCGAAAAAACGGCGCGAATCGAGAGGGAACCCGAATATTTCGTCTCCGACGTTTCCTACCTGAGACAGACGTTCTCTAGTCTCGACGACTTCCCGCAGGAGAAAGCGATCACGAGCGTCGACTTCGCCGCGCTTTCGGGAAAGGACCCCGTCGAATACGCGCGAACCGCCCTCAATCTCACGATTCTCGAAAAAGAAAGCGCGGAGCTCGCCAAACAGTCCCTCATGAAGAGACCGCCGCTCGGGCTTCTATGGAACTCGCGTCTCCAGGCGGCTTCGCTTTGGGGAATCGCCAAAAGCCAATTCGCCGACGACGATCCCGACTTCGTCGACATAACGCGCTACTGCCGGAACGAGTCGTATTCCGGGGTCTACGTCGTCCGCTACGTCGACGTCGCCGAAGCGCAGGCGGCGACGCTCAAACTCGGGGTCAAAGGCTATAAAACGCATGTCGTCGAGCGCGTCTACCTCAACGGCAAACAGGTCTTCTTCGGCGAACTCAACGTCGACGACCCGGAGAAACAAGAGGCGGCGGTTCAAGTCCAACTCAAGAAAGGCCGCAACATTATGGTCGCGAGAGTCGACCACACGGAATGGGACTGGATCGTCGGATTCAAATTTGCCGACAAAGACGGAACAGCGCTCTAATCTCAACGCCGATTGAACCAGACGTCCGCGCCAACGAGCGCGGACCTAGAGTTTCGCCTGTCCGCGCTTAAGGGGTATCACGCGCGTTGAGGCGAATACCCTCGGCGGCGAGGTCGCCGCCGCCGCGAGTCGCGCTCGAAAAGGTCGGCGTCATAAAAGACTTAAAAACGACGAGTTCCCCCCGCTTCCGGCGCGGGAAACTGGCTGTTATACAAATCGTAGTAGAACCCGCGTTTGGCGAGGAGTTCGTCGTGGGTTCCGCGTTCGACGATCGCGCCGTCTTTCATCGCGAGAATGACGTCGGCGTTGCGAATCGTCGAGAGCCGGTGCGCGACGACGAAGCTCGTCCGACCTTTCATGAGCGCGTTAAACGCGGACTGCACTTTCATTTCCGTAACAGTATCGATCGACGAGGTCGCTTCGTCGAGAATAAGGACGTTCGGGTTGCGCGCCATGACGCGCGCGACGCACAGGAGCTGGCGCTCCCCTTGCGAAAACTCGTCGCCCTCTTGCGAGACGACCGTATCGAGTCCGGCGGGGAGCCGGCGAATGAACCCGTCGATATGGCACGCGCGCGCGACGCGCCAGAGTTCTTCGTCCGAGATTCCTTCCGCGCCCATTGCGAGATTCTCGCGAATCGTTCCCGACTTAAGCCACGTCTCCTGCAACACCATCCCGAACCCGCGCCGCAGCGCCTCTCGCGCGATCTGGCGCGTTTCGAGCCCGTCGACGCGAATCGCGCCGGAATCGACCTCGTAGAACCGCATGAGCAGATTCACGAGCGTCGTCTTGCCGCACCCCGTCGGCCCGACGATCGCCACGAGCGAGCCCGGCGCGACGTCGAGATTGAACCCTTGAATCACCGGCCGCTCCGGCGTATACGCGAAGGAAACGTCGTCGAACTCGACGCGCCCTTCAAACGCCGTCGGCGCGACGGCGTCGGGCGGATCGGGCTTCTCCGAAGGCGCGTCGAGGATTTCGAAGACGCGCTCGACCCCGACGGTCGCGCGTTGCATTTCCATTTTAATCTCCATGATTTCCGTAAGGGGCTTGCCCGCCGTTTCCATATACGCCAAAAACGCGACGAGGAGCCCGACCGTCAACGGCGCGTTGAGATTGTTCGACGTTCCGCTGATAATCGTCGCCGCCCCGTAGTAGCAGACGATCGCGTAAATCACGCCGTTGACGAAGCGCATCGCCGGATTCGCGAGCGACGACGCGAACATTCCCTTAAACGACGCGCCGCCGAGCGTCTCGTCGAGCGCCGCGAACTCGCGCTCCGACGCTTCCGCGCGATTGAACGCCAGCGAAACGCGCAGTCCCCGCGCCGATTCTTCGGAATAGCCCGCGAGCGTTCCTCGCGCTTTGCCCTCTTCGCGAAAATACTCGTATGAAAAATCCGCGATAACGCGCCTTGACATGACCCAGAACGGCGTCGAGACGAAAAAAATCGCCAGCAGATTCACGCTAATGGACGTCATGTGGTAAACGGCGAAGAACAATACGGCGTACGCCGTAAGATACCGCGTCATGAACAGGATCAGCCCGTCGGTCGTCGCCTCGGCGTCCGTCGTGATTCGCGCCGCGATCTCGCCGCTCTGACGACCGTCGAAATAGCTCGGCGGCAGTTCTTCGATCTTATGAAAAATCTTCCGGCGAACCGTCCTCGCCACGCCGTAGGACGCGACGACGCCGCACAGCGACATATTGAACTGCGCGAGCGCCCCAAACGCCGCCATACACGCAATTTCAAGAGACAGCCGTCCCAATATATGAAAGTCGACCTGACCCGGTCCGACGAGACAGTCGATCGCGCGCCCGACGAGCAGCGGGATCCGCAGCGTCGCGTACGCCGCCGCAATGGACAGCGCCGCCGCGAGAAGGAGCGTAAACGTTTGAAAGCGGAGCAGCAGAAGGAGCTTTATGAACCCCGACTGTCGGATTTTGAGCAGCGGAAATCGTTTTTTCATCGTTTCGCCCCTCCCTTCTCGTCGTCGGGAAACTGCGTGTTATAGATTTCGCGGTACGCGTCGTTCTCGCGCAGAAGCGTCTCATGATTCCCGAGTCCGACGAGCCGTCCCTCGTCGAGCACGAGGATCAGATCCGCGTCCATCGTGGCGACGACCCGCTGCGCGACGATAAACGTCGTCGTCCCGGCGCGCGCCTCGCGAAGCGCCGCCCGCAGTCGCGCGTCCGTCCCGTAATCGAGCGACGCGGACGCGTCGTCCAGAATCAGAACGCGCGGACGGCGAACCAGCGCCCGCGCGATCGTCAGCCGCCGACGCTGTCCTCCGGAAAGATTGCGTCCGCGCGCCTCGACCTTTTGCGCCAATCCTTCGGGGGTCGCGGGAACGAAATCAGTCGCCTGCGCGATTTCGAGCGCCGCGTAAAGGTCCTCGTCCGTCGCGTTCTCCGCGCCCCAGCGGAGATTCGACGCGACCGTCCCTTCGAAAAGCTCCGCGACCTGCGGCGCGATTCCAAACGCCGACCGCAGCGACGCGAAACGATATTCGCGAACGTCGCGACCGAAGACCCGGACCGTTCCTTCCGTCGCGTCGTAGAAGCGCGGGATCAAGTTCGCGAGCGACGTCTTGCCCGCCCCGACCCCGCCGACGATCCCGACCGTCTGTCCGACCTTAACGTCGAACGAGATTCCGTCCAGCGCCTTCCCCGCCGCGCCGGGGTACGTCAGCGAAACGTTCTGGAACGAAACGGCGAAGTCGTCCGGCCCCGCGCTCTCGGGGAGTTCAAGCGTTCCTTCGACCATATCCTCCGGCTCGTTAATAACCTCGGCGAGCCGTCTTGAGCAGACGACCGCGCGGTTCGTCTGAACGAGAAGGTTCGCTAACTTAACGAGTTCCACGAGAATTTGCGACATGTAGTTGACGAGCGCGACCGTCTCGCCCTGCGTCGCCGCCCCGATCTGAATCCGCGCCGCGCCCGTATAGATCAGCCCGACGAGCCCCAAATTCACGATCAGATAGGTCGCGGGGTTCATGAGTCCGGCGACGACCGCCGCCTTCTGCTGCGTCTCATAGAGCCGCGCTAGGAGCGTCTCGAAGCGGCTTTTCTCATGCGACTCCATATTGAACGCGCGCACGACGCGGAGCCCGTCGATATTCTCGCGCGCCGCGAGCGCCGCCGCGTCGAGCCGCCGCTGACTCTCCGCGTTGAGCGGGATCGACTTGACGACGACCGCGAAGACGACGAACGCCAGCGGCAGAAAGACCCCGAGAAAGACGAGCGCCCCGTAGACGTCGACGAAAAACGACATGACGATCGCGCCGAAGACGACGATCGGCGAGCGCAGCGCGAGACGCAGCGCAAGATTCAGACCCGTCTGCATCTGATTCGCGTCGTAGCCGAGCCGCGTCGCGATCGAGTCGGACCCGAACCGGTCGAGCTGCGAGTATGAAAAACGCTGTACCCTAGAGAACGCCGCGCGCCGAACTCGCGACGTAAACGTCGCCGCGACCTTCGCCGCGTAATACTGCGCGACCGCCGCGATCGCGAACCCGACGCACGCCAGCCCGACGAGGAGCCAGAACGCTTCGACGGCGACCTCGCGATTCTTCGCCGCGATCCCCTTGTCGATCATCCACGCGACGACAAGGGGCGCGAGAAGGTCAAACAGCGCCTCGAGAAGTTTGAAAAAGGGCGCGAGAAACGCCTCTTTCCTATAGCCCGTCAAATATTTCAAAAGAGAAATCACACGTCGCCCCGTCTATCGTTCGTCTTTTCATGGAGCCCCTCGCTCCCAGACGTTATATTATACCGCGTTACGCGCGGTCGACGAGGCAAGGGGGCAAATTCGTCTTGATAAAATTTAACGACGCGTTTCTTTGGGTCTTTTTTTTTCATTTCGCGCCGGATATAATACGGAAAATGTTAGTTCCGCCCGTCCGATTCCGAACGCGGCGGCGTTTTCGACGCGGAGATTTCTCGACGCGTCTAGGATTTCAGTTCAAAGAAGGATTTTATGATGCGTAAAACGTTTTGCGTCGCAGTCGCGTTTCTGGCTGCTTTCGCCTGTTACGCCGTGACGACCGCCTTTGCGGCCGACGGCGATGAAAAGGGTTTCGTCTCGCTCTTCGACGGCAAGTCGCTCGACGGCTGGGCAAAGCACGGCGGCTCCGCCAAGTATAAGGTCGAAGACGGCGCCATCGTCGGAGAATGCGTCCCGAACACGCAGGGCAACACGTTCCTCTGCTATGAGAAGCCGTTCGGCAACTTCATTCTCAAGCTCGATTTCAAAGTCGACGTTCCCGGCAACTCCGGCGTCCAGTTCCGCAGCGACATTCGCAAAGAAGACGACCGCGTCTTCGGTTATCAGTGCGAGATCGACCCCGGCACGACCGACACCGCGCGCATCTACGACGAAGGTCGTCGCGGACATCAGAACGGTCGCGTATGGCTCGACAATACGGATCCTGAGATCCTCGCCAAGGCGCTCGAGACGTACAAGAAGGACGACTGGAACAGCCTCGAAATTCAGGCGATCGGCCCGTCGCTCCGCACCTGGGTCAACGGCGTCGCCGTCGCGAATATTTTCGATTATTACACCTTCTCCGGAATCATCGGGCTCCAGATTCACCAGGGCGCTCAGGGTACGATCCGCTGGAAGAACATCCGCATTAAGGACATGGGCGTCTCCGAATGGAAATCCTTCTTCGTCAAGGGCGACGAAGGCTGGAAGATCATCGACGCTTACACCTTCCCGACCGAGCCGAACTGCTGGAGCTTCACGGACGACGGCGTCCTCGTCGGTCAGCATGACAACACGGAGCCGCGCGACGGCCTCGTCGTTTCGCACATTCCGTACGCCGACTTCTGCGCGAAGGTCGATTACGTCTTCCGTGGCGGCGTGAACTCCGCGCTCTATTTCCGCGCTCACGAAGTCGACACGCCGTGGCTCCTCCGCGGATGCCAGGACGAGATCGCCGGAAACGGTAAAGAAGCCGGTATTTGGCACACCGCCGGCGGCCCCGGCCAGCCCGGTCGCGGATGGCTCGGAACCGACGACGAATTCGTCGAAACGATCCGCAATAAGGGCGACGAAGCGTGGAACGAAATCGCCGTCGCCGCCGTTGGCGATCGCGTCGTCACGTTCCTCAACGGATTCCG
Organism: uncultured Planctomycetaceae bacterium; assembly: GCA_946408825.1. Taxonomy (GTDB): domain Bacteria; phylum Planctomycetota; class Planctomycetia; order Pirellulales; family Thermoguttaceae; genus RUG369. The sequence continues at coordinate 100,630 of CAMJTU010000009.1, read as the reverse complement.
CGTCGTCGACCTGACCGATCCTCAGATCGAAAAGGAAGGAAAAGTCGGACTCCAGCTCCACGGCGGCTCCGACGGCCAGATGTGGTTCAAGAACTTCCAGGTCATGAAGATCACGCCGGAACAGCGCGCGCTCATCGAACGCTGAGTTAAGTTCCGGTCCAACGATTAGTTAAAACAAGCGACGGTCGCGATCCACACTCAAAGAGGTCGCGACCGCGCGTTTATCCAACCCTTTTATCACGAGAGAGTTATTACATGAAAAAGTTCTTTGGCTTTGCGGCGCTCGCCGTCGCCGCGCTATGCTCCGCGCCCCTCTTCGGGCAGGAATTTACCTCCGTCGACGACGTCAAAGCGGACGGCAAGTATGTCGACGCGTTCCAGATTCAGGGCGAATACGTCGACGAAACGAACCATCGCGGCTATCAGGTGATCGCGCGCGGCGAGAAAGATTTCGTCGTCGTCGGGTATCAGGACGGACTTCCGGGCGACGGCTGGGACCGCAGCAAGGCGCGATTCTTCGGCAAGGGCGAATTCAAAGACGGGCAACTCGTCGTCACGGGCGAGAAAATGAACATCCCGCGCAAGGGCGAGGATGCGGACGTGATCTTCAACGACGCTCAGAAGGCGCGAGTCCTTCATGGGACCTTTGAAGACGGCAAATATTACTTCGATTTCGGCAAGAAGGTCGAGATCAAGCGCGTCGAACGCAAATCCCCGACGCTCGGCGAAAAGGCTCCGGAAGGCGCGATCGTCCTCTTCGACGGCTCCAATACGGACGCGTTCGACGGCAAGGTCAACGTCAGCGACAAGCAGGAGAACGCGATCTGGTCCGAAGCGCGCCTCAAGCCGTTCGAAAAGGACCGTCCGTACACGCTCCACATGGAGTTCATGCTCTCCTTCATGCCGAACGCGACCGGCCAGGCGCGTTCCAACTCCGGCGTCTATCTCCAGGAAGAGTATGAATGCCAGGTCTTAGACTCCTTCGGGCTCGAAGGCGAGAACAACGAGTGCGCGGGCTTCTATCAGCAGCTCAAGCCGATCGTCAACGCGTGCTTCCCGCCGCTGACGTGGCAGACCTACGATTTCGACGTCACGCCCGCTAAGTTCAACGACAAGGGCGAAAAGATCGCGAACGCCGTCATTACGGTCAAGCACAACGGAATCCTCGTCCACGACAAGGCCGAACTCGCCCACGAAACCCCCGGCGGCAAGACCGAAAAGACCGAAGCCGGCGAAGCCCGCGGCGTCTTCCTCCAAGGTCACGGCAACAAGGTCCAGTACCGCAACATCTGGATCAAATACAACGACTGACCCCAACGCGCGGGCGGCAACGTACGGACGTTGCATCCCGATATCGCGCCTAAACGCGTTGACTAACGCTAAGCGAACACGGCGCGAAGCTCTAGGTCCGCGCTCGTTGGCGCGGACGCCTGATTCGTAAAAACGGATCAGGAGTCCGCCGACAAGCCAAGCGGAGGATTATTGAAAATGAACGAGACGCTCTGCTAACGACGGGGCGTCTCGTTCAGACGTTGAAGGGCAAAGCAAGGAGGAGCGCGCGTAAAAACGATATCGTCTGTCACTATGTCGAGTTTGCGCGTATCTGCGACGAACAGATTGAACTTTACGGGAGAACGGAGAAAGCGATCCAAGATATCTTCAGGATTTGCCGAGTACGAGACATTTTAACGGATTATTTGAATTCGAGGGAAAAGGAGATTGTTAAAATCATGAGTAAGTTATTCAGCGCTCAAGAAGTACAAGACGCCTTTCTCTATCGGCTTGAACAGGAAAGGAAAGCTGACGTGAAGAAGGCTGAACTCGATAATTCAACCATGATCGCGAGGAGAATGATTGCAAAAGGAACCACGCCTTTTAAGGAAATCTCGGAATATACGGGACTCTCTGTCGCCGCTATCGCCAAACTTGCTAAGAGCATGGGCTGAGAGTTTTGTCGAGCGACTTCGGGACTAAAATCAACGAAATATGAGAATAGCGGGAATAGGAACAGACGCGACGGAGATCGCGCGCGTCGTCGGACTTTATGAGCGTCATCCGGAGACGTTTCTTTCGCGCGTCTTTACGCCGGGGGAGCAGGCATACTGCCGTTCGCGGGGCAAGGGCTTTGGCGAGTCGTTAGCGGCGCGGTGGGCGGTCAAGGAGGCGGTCATGAAGGCGCTCGGGACGGGCTGGAACGACGGCGTCATGTGGACCGATATCGAGACGCGGTCGCTCCCCTCGGGCAAGCCGGAGCTTATCGTTACGGGCGGCGCAAAGAAGATCGCGGACAAACGCGGGATCGTCGAATGGCAGGTCTCGATCACCCACACGAAAACAACCGCGATCGCGTTCGTCGTCGCCAGTAAGTATGATTAACGCCGTCGCCCCAGACGCCCGACCAACGGGAGGACTAGAGCTTCGCGCCAAGTACGGTAAGCGCTAGTTTACGTGTTCAGGCGCGATACCGGGCTGCAACGCCCGTGCGTTGCCGTTGCCGCAGGTCTGTTGTCATTCTTTTGGAATAGCGCGTCCGCGTCGGGGTGTTCGCTGAGGGGCGGTAAAGCCTTTCAATCTCATTTGTTCCTTAAATTCATCCGGCGACAGATTCGCTTTTTTCGCCGCGAAGCTTATCGTCAATCCCCCGTCTTGGACGCATTCAAACAACATATTTAACACGCGTTCTTTTGCAAATTGCTCAACAACTTCGCACATCTTAGCTTCTCCCTTCTCCGTATTGACGAACACATTCTTCCGTTTTGAGAACTCGGGGAACTTCTCTGGATTTAGTTTTTCACGATCAGTAAACAAATCCATCAGTTCGGAAACGTTCGCGTTCAGTTTGTCGTCGTATTTCTTGACGGCGGCGTTGACGTAAATTTCAGCAAAACCATCGGAACGGACTTCCTTCGTTTCCCTTATGACTCGATCCACATGGTAGATCGGAAAACCGCTGCGGAAAATATCGAATTTTGTGATATAGACGACTATGACCCGAGCGACGTCCTTAAACCTTGTGTTTTTCGGGGTCTTATTTGCCGTAATAACCGACGCGTTGTAGCGAACCCGCGCCTCGTGATCGTCGTCGTCCGCCTTTTGAACCTCGACGTTCACATAAACGCCGTCTTTGAGTCGACACAGACAGTCAAGTCTAACCGAGCGACCTTGAAGATTTCCTATGCTGTCTTGAGGAACGACTTCTAGGACTCTGACGGGTTCCCCCAGAACGGTCGATATGATCTCCTGACACGTCGCTTTATTTTCGCAGATTTTCTGGAACATGACGTCGTCAAACGGAATCAACCGCCTTACCCGCGCGACAGTCTCGTCCGAGAATCTTCGTTTCGCCATCCAACCGACTCCTTTCAAAAGCTCCGTTGCAAGGACGCGTACGCTCGCCCCGCCATGGGATAATTATAACCGAAAACATCCTAGACGACAAGCAAAGACGTCCGCGCGGCGCCGCCCCAGACGTCGCCGCCAACGAGCGGCGACCTAGCGCTTCGCGCCGTGTTCGCGACGCGTTAGTCAACGCGTTCAGGCGCGATATCGGGAGCGCTACGGCCGTACGTTGCCGCGATACCGGGGTCCAGCGCCCGCGCGCTGGTTGAAACGGGATTTTCGGGCTGTTATAATAACGTGCGGACGGGTTGCGTCCGACGCGTTTTTTTGTCGGGCGTGGTCGATATGGTCTTTACAACTTACGAAGGAGACTATCGAAATGTTGAAGAAAGTCATGTTGACGCTGTCGTTATTTGCGGCGGCGATATTCGTTGCGACGACGGGCGCGCAGGCGCAGGAGAAGGCGGCGCCGGGCGGGGTCAAGCACGTAGTCTGGATCGGCGCGGACGGGTTCGGGGCGCATTATGTGAACTGGGACGAGTTGCCGAACTTGAAGAAGATGCGGGACGCGGGCGGATGGACGCTCCACATGAGGACGGTCTTGCCGTCGTCGAGCGCGATCAACTGGGAGACGATGTTGGTCGGGGCGCCGTCGGAGATGCACGGGTTCCGCACCTGGGGCAGCAAGGAGCCGGACATTGAGCCGATCTATCGCAACGAACACGGGTATTTCCCGGACCTTTTCCGGGTCGTTAAGGATCAGATTCCGGGCGCGACGACGTCGTGCGTTTACGACTGGGACGGGATCGGGTATCTATACGACAAATCGTGCGTCGACGACGACGTTTGCACGAAGACGTGCGCGGAGACGTTAGAGGTCGGGCTCAAGCAGTTGGAAGCGAAGCCGACGTTTGCGTTTATCTATTTCGGGGACGTCGACCGCGTCGGGCATTCGATCGGCTGGGGAACGCCGGAATATCAGAAGGCGATGACGGAGACGGACGGTTACGTCGGGAAGATTCTCGACAAGCTCGAAGCGCTCGGCATGAAGGACGACACGGTCGTCTACTTCTCGTCGGACCACGGAGGATCGGGCAAAGGCCACGGGGAAGCGCGCCTCGACCATATGGAAGCGCCGTATATCGTCTGCGGCTGCGGGGTCAAGCCAGGCGAGATCACGGACGTCTTCGCCAACTTCGACTGCGCCCCGACCGCCGCATGGCTCCTCGGCCTCAAGCTCCCCCAAGCATGGCGCGGCAAGCCTGCCTATCAGATCACGGAAGATCGCTAAGAAGCGCGACTCCCGCGCGTTAGCGCATTCCGGCGCGAGCTAAAACCCGTCTTCGGCGCGCGCATTGAATAAAAAAGCCCGAAGTCTTCCACAGCGAGAGGCTTCGGGCTTTTTTTAACGCCATGAGTTTTAAGGGCATACTACAGACATTAATGTCGTGAACATATCGTAAACATTGTCAAACGCAAGTTAAGCGTAAAACTTCCGCCACGGCGACGCGGACGGTTCTTAATAACAACTATCTATACGCCGACTTTCTGATTTTTACTCATAAGTTCTATAACTAGCGTGAATATAAAGATTTATCGCATATTCAACTGACGAATCAAAATACTTCGAAAAATTTTTTAGAAATTTAAAAGAAATATATTGACGCCCCAAGACTATATGGTAGACTATAACCAATCTTGGTTATAGCTAACCAAAATCTGGTAGACAATTACCATGGTAGTAAATTTCCTCTCGCCAATAGAAAATTGGCTGATATACGGTAAGGAGACAAAAAGTGTCTATTAAGAATGAGACGAGAAGAATTGAGACAGTAATTTCGGATATCATGAGAGCCATATGGGATGCGCTCAGGTACGTTGATCATGGCGTTTCGGCGGTTGACGCTAAGACGTGTTTCGTTCTGGCGTATTCCGCTTATGTCGCTTTGCTGAACGGAATTGAGAATGTGGACGATCTGTTGACGCACATTGAATCAAAGGTCTCAGAACGGCGAGCGATGTTTGTCAAATCGATTGGCGTCGACAAATTGAGTATCGTGTTTCATCTGACCCAAAAGTTCAGCGCCGATGATTTTCGCGATTACATGTATGCCAATCCAAGAAATGACGGCTGGAGAGACGCGGAACAGGAGACGCCGGAATCTGTTTCAAAACTCGCTTTAAGGATTCTTGACGTCAAACCGGGAGAAAGAGTCGCCGACTTTGGAAGCGGATTTGGAGATTTTCTGACCCTTGCGGCGGGACAGGTCAAAGACAATCCTCTATACGGCGTCGAAATTAACACCGACGCAAGCGAGATTTCAACAATAAGAACGGAGTTGTTTTCGGGTAACGCGACGATCGAACTAGGCGATATGTTTGCGCTAACCGAAGATAAAAAGTTCGATAAGATCTTCTCGAACTATCCGTTCAAAGGCAACCTCACGCGAAAGGGTGAAGAATATCTTGATCTTCTTCGCAACAGATTGCCCGACGCCAGAATAGGAAGACGCACGGACTGGATTTTTAACTGCCTACTCATTGATCATTTAACAGACAAAGGCAAAGCCGTAGCGATCATGACGAACGGCGACGCTTGGAATCAAGGTGATCGGGAAATCCGAAGGTATTTCATAAGCAACGGTTTGATTGAAGCCGTCGTCGCGCTTCCTCCCAGACTCTTCGCGTATATGGGCATTGCCACGACTTTGATTGTCTTCAGCAGAGGAAACAAGTCGGTAAGAATGATTGACGCGTCGAATTTTTCCGAGCGAGACGGAATAATTAGGAGGGTTGATCTTCTGCCTGATTCAAGCGTTGATCGTATCGTCAAGCTGTTGACAGAAGACGGCGAACATGCGGCGACCGTAGACCTGAAAAAGCTGCAAGAAAACGATTATGCGATCTATCCTCCTCGATACTTGAACGCCGTCGAGTTTGAAGACGGCGTCGAGTTTGGCTCTTTGATGAAACGCATAACCCGAGGAACGCAGTTAATGGGCGACAAACTCGTTGAACTGACTTCCGACGTCCCGACGAACACGCGATACTTGAACGTGAGGAATATTCAAGACGGGATGATATCCGAGGACTTGCCTTACTTGAAAGAGCTTGACCCCAAGTTGGACAAGTACTGCGTCGGCAACGGGAACCTTCTTATTTCTAAAACAGGGCGTCCCTTCAAAGTCGCCGTCGCCGAAGTTGAAGCCGGAAAAAAACTTTTGGGAAGCGACAATCTCTTCATTATTGAACTGGACGAGAGCAAGGTAAATCCGTACTTCCTGAAAGCGTTTTTTGACAGCGAAATAGGAGCGACCGTCCTTGCGTCGATTGCAGTCGGAAACGCTCTTCCTATCATATCGGTCGAATCGCTCAAGAAACTAACGGTCCCCCTGCCGCCGATGGACAAACAGGATGAAATAGCGAAGCGGTATCTGGCCAAAGCGGACGAGATAAAGGTATTGCAGTTAAGACTGCAAAAGGCACAGAACGAACTGCGCGAAATCTTCGAGGAGGTTGATTGATATGTTGTCGCCTGAGGAACTACTTGAACTCGAAGATAAGATTGCGCGTGAATTTCCGGAGAGACTTGCGGAAATTCTGACGAGAACAAACCGTTCCGGCGAACTAGAAGAACTGCTTCGCTTGCTTGGTCTTTCCGCCCTCCTTGAAGGCGAATCCAAGTATAAACCATATGCGCTCGGTAAAATCGTCGTCGTAGGCGCAACCAAGGTCAAAGAAGCGGAACTAGTCGCCGTGGGCAAGCAGTTGGGGATCAGCAAGGGGCGTTTTGAGTTTTATTTAGACTACGCCGCCGCTAAGAAACATAATTTCAGAAACATGCTGTTAACCCGACTTATTGCGCGCTCCTTTTAGGTCCCATGCCACACAGCGGTCATGGAAAAGGCGATAGCGGGAGCGTCGTCGCCGCGCTTGAAAGCGTCGTCGAACTTGAAAACGTCGAAGGATTCCCTAGAGTCGAGAGACTCGTAAGCGGTCAAGGACTTAAGATCACCAAATCAAATTTCAGAGAGAAGCTGCAAAAGCTAATCGACGAAGGAGTCATTGAACCAGATCTATCGGCTTGAACGCGCTTTAATTTGCGCTACTCGCCGACGTCAAAAGCAACCCCGAACGGGAGATTCCTCTTTTGTTCGGGGTTGTCCAAGCCGAACCCGCAGATCGCGTTTCCTTGCGTTTTCAGGGTCAAAAAACGCGCGGGGACGCAAAAAAAGTCGACGTCGCGTCGCGCGTTGGTAAAATAACGCTAGTCGCCTGACGTCAACAACCTATGAGGACGTTTATCGTCCTCGCAACCAATTCGAACATACGCCCCCTCGATCGTGAAAGAAGGTTTCGCCGTCGAAAGAGACGACGAGTTCTTAGCTTTTCGGTTTCCATTACGAAGCGTGTAAGGCGCGTATTTAGACGATTTTGTTTGGACCATGAGAGGTTCGCGATTATATGACTGATAGTGAACTCAAAACCTTAAAGGATAATCTTTGGCATGCGGCCGACGTGCTGCGTTCCGGCGCGCATTTAGCGGCAAACAGGTACGGTCAGCCAATTCTTGGTTTGATCTTTCTGCGCTACGCTGATATTCTGTTCAAACAACGTAAAGACGAGATTGACGCCGAATTTGAGCGCCTCTCTGGCTCGCGTATGGAGAAAACGCGCAAAGAGATCGCCATCGAGAAGTGCGGTTTCTTCCTGCCGGAGTGCGCTTATTACGACTTCATCAACGACGCCCCGGACACGGCGGAAAAGGCTGATCTGGTAAAAAAGGCGATGGAGGCTATCGAGCGGGAAAACCCGAAGATGGACGGCGTACTCCCTAAAGAGGTCTACGCGCAGCTCGTGCCAGAGGAAGAGCCGGAACTGCTCTCCAACATAGTGCGCATCTTTAAAGACATTCCAGAAAACTGCACCGTCGACATTTTCGGCGAAATCTATGAATACTTCCTCGGCAACTTCGCCTTGGCGGAAGGTAAAGACGGCGGCACGTTCTACACCCCCGCCACGGTCGTCCGCTACATGGTCGAGGTATTGGATCCTCAGCCCGGCGACAAGAAATTTCTCGACCCCGCCTGCGGTTCCGGCGGCATGTTTGTACAGGCGGCGCGATATATGCACGCTCACAACGCCAGCGAAACCGAACAGATGAAGTTCCGATGCTATGGCGTGGAGAAAGAACCGGACACGATCAAACTCGCCAAGATGAATCTGACGCTCAACAATGTTCGCGGCGAGATCGTCGAGGCTAATTCTTTTTATTCCGATCCTTTCGACGCCTTCGGCGCGTTTGATTACGTCATGGCCAATCCCCCGTTTAACGTGGACGAGGTTTCCTTTGACCGCGTTAGCGTCGATCCCCGCTTCAATACTTACGGCGTGCCCCGCAACGCCACAAAATCCGCTAAGAAGTCCTCGGACAAGAAGGAGACCGTGCCAAACGCGAACTACTTGTGGATCGGCTATTTTGCGACGGCTTTGAACGAAAATGGCAAGGCGGCTCTGGTCATGGCAAACTCCGCCTCGGACGCGGGCAAGAGCGAGTATGAGATTCGCAAGAAAATGATCGAAGAGGGGATTATCAGTCAGATGGTGACGTTGCCCTCTAATATGTTTTCCTCCGTCACGTTGCCGGCGACCCTTTGGTTCTTCGACAAACACAAGCCTAAGACTGATAAAAAAGAGGAGATTCTTTTCATCGACGCCCGGAACGTGTTCACCCAAGTGGATCGGGCGCACCGTAAATTCAGCGACGAGCAGATCAAAAATCTTGGCGTCATTACCAGACTGTACAACGGAAATAACGCGGCCTTTGCCGCCCTCGTGACAGAATATGAAACCGCTTTAGCAAAAGCGCCGGAGATTGCCGAGGATAAGGAGACGAAGACAAAAGCCTACTGGCGAAGCCAAATCGACTGGCTGACGGAACGTTTTCCCGACGGCGTTTACCGCGACGTCGTCGGTCTGTGCAAGGCGGCGAAGTTGGACGGCGAAGATGGCGTCGTCGATCAGGACTATTCCTTAAACGCCGGACGATATGTCGGCGTAGTTATTGAAGACGACGGCATGACGGAAGATGAGTTCAAAGAGACGATGCTGGGGCTGAACGCCGAGTTTGAGACGCTAAACGACGAGGCGAAGAAACTGGAATCGCAGATTACTGGAAACATTAAAATGCTGTTTGGTGAATGAACATGAAACTTAGGGATTGTTTTGAGTTGAATCCGGTTGGTAACTCAAGTAAGTACACGGATTACATTGATTACATCGACACTTCCTCTGTTATTGCTGGGAGGTTAACTAACATTTCTCGGCTCGAAAACGATTTTCCTTCAAGGGCGCAACGGTTGATTAAGCGGGGAGATATCCTATACTCATCTGTTCGACCAAATTTGCGACACTATTACCTTTATTTAGATAATTTCGAACATGCTGTAGCTTCGACAGGATTTGTATTATTGCGCAATAAATCCAGTTATAGTACGAGATTTGCTTTTTACTTTTTAACCACGAATGAGATTGTGAAGCATCTTTCTAATATTGCAGAACTATCTCAGTCTACATTTCCATCATTCTCTCCCAAGGATTTGGGAATAATAGATTTACCAGATGTAGATGAAGCGATTCAGGACAGAATTGTCTCTATCCTCTCCGCATACGACAACCTGATTGAAGTCAACAACAAGCGGATCAAGATTTTGGAACAGATGGCGGAAAACCTGTATAAGGAGTGGTTTGTCCGCTTTCGCTTCCCCGGTTACGAAACCGCTGAATTTGAAAACGGGATACCGAAGGGGTGGGAAATAAATCACATTTCAAAGTATTACCTAACATCATCTGGCGGAACGCCAAGTCGAAACAATGATGAATACTTTAATGGCGGAACAATCCCTTGGATTAAAACGGGTGAACTTCAGGATTGTCTTCTGATTGACACTGAAGAAAAAATAACAGAATCAGCAGTTAAAAGATCGTCTGCCAAAATTTTTCCTAAAGACAGCGTACTAATGGCGATGTATGGCGTCAATATTGGGATGCTTGCCTATTCAACAATAGAAGCCACATGTAATCAAGCATGCTGTGTATTTCGTGACAAGGGAAATGTCAACACAAAACATTATCTGTTCCAGTGCCTGAAATCCATCAGGGATTATTTGCTTTTAATCAGTTTTGGAGCCGCACAACAGAATCTGAGCCAGGATTTGATAAAGCGAATCAAGATTGTTATGCCTGGTGAAGAGACACTGATTAGATTTGAGCAAGAAATAGAATCTTTGTATGCGGAAGAGAAACTATTACTTAAAGCAAATGCGCGTTTGGTTTACCAGAGGGATATACTTCTCCCACGTCTGATGAGCGGAAAACTAGAGGTTAAGCAATGATCTGCGAAAGTTATCCATGGAAACAGGATTTACTCCAAAGGAAGCAACTATTCTTGGAGTACAATACTGCCGAACATTTGGAAAAGGATTTTGAAGAGGCTTATACGGTCTTGGAAAAAGCGATCTTTTATTCTGCTTTTATTATTCGTAAATTACTGGATTGTCAAAGCAAAGTGAGCGACGACGTAGACCGGTATAAGATACACGTTGAAAAATATAGGTCGTTGAAAAAAACACATCGACTACGCGTCCTTCCGAATGAAGATTCTCACGATTGGGAACACCCGAAAAAGCAAAAAATGGAAGGCAGAAGAATTTGTAATAGTCTTATCCATTCTTACGCGTTTTCTTTCGTATACAGTAAAGAAGAATCCGGTATAGTTATAGGTTTTTACGTCACGTCTGATTACGACAGAAACACTTTTTTATATTACGTCAATATAAGCGATTGGCTAAACTATATGGACTTCGTCGCAAGCGACTTCGTAGTATCTTTGTATTCTGAATACAATAGCAACCCAAAGGTTGACGACTATATTTTCACAGAGAAGAAACGAGGAACGTTAGAATGAGTTAGATTTCTTTTTCACAAGCTGTAAAAACTATGCTTTAACCATAAGCGCTATGAAAAACCGACGATCTCGAGAAATGGTATGACGAAGCCCACCAAATATACTTTTTGGCATTCTTAGAATTTGATCACATCGAGAGCAAATATCTCGTCAAACAGTTAAAAGAAGATATTAGCAAAGAAGAACAAGGTAGTCGCAATTATGCGCAACTTCATATCCGAAGACGATATTGAACAAGCGATCCTACAAAAGCTTCAGGACGAACCGTTCCAATATGAGATTCTGCGCTGCGATTCATCGCCAGAAAAGCGCGAAACTTTGCCGGACGGCACGGGGCGCGGCAATAAAAGGGAATGCGTGCTCCCGCAGACGTTGCGGGACGCCTTGACGCGCCTTAATCCTAGCGTCCCTCGAGAAAAGCTGGACGAAATCGCGCGCAATCTCCGCCGCGATTTCAGCGCTCCGGATATGACGGCTGTCAACTATAGGCTTTACAATCAGATTCGCAACGGCGTCAAGATTTCCCTTCGCCGCGACGGAAAAGAAGATTTCGACTTTGTCAAGCTCGTAGACTTCGACCATCCGGAGAACAACGTCTTCACCGCCGTTTCTCAGATGTGGATTGAAGGACGAGTTACTTGGCGGCGACCGGACGTGCTGATCTTCGTCAATGGTCTTCCCTTGGTGTTCGTCGAACTCAAAAACAGCATTGTCAAAGTGGAGGAAGCCTATAACAAAAATCTGACGAACTACAAGCGCGACGTTCCGAACTTGTTTGCCTTTAATCAAATCTGCGTCCTGTCCAACGGACTGGAGACGCGTCTCGGCGCGTTTAACACGACTTACAATCACTTCTTCGAGTGGTTAAAGGTCGATTCCGAAAAGGAAAGACCAGATCGCGACGCCATCAAGAACGCCCGCTCCGTGGGCGAAAGCTCGGTGAAATATTTCATCGACGGTCTCCTCCGCAAGGAACGGCTCATCGACTACGTCGAAAACTTCGTCATGTTCCGAAATCAGAGGGATAAAATTATCGCCAAAAACCACCAGTATTTTGGCGTGAACAACCTGATGGAGTCCGTTAAAAACCGAGCCAAACTGCGAGGTAAACTGGGAGTGTTCTGGCATACCCAAGGTTCGGGCAAATCCTTCTCTATGGCGTTCTTTGCACGCAAGGTACGGCGAAAGATCCCCGGCAACTTTACTTTCCTAATCATTACCGACCGGGACGATTTAGACAATCAGATTCACAAGAATTTCGTAAAGACGGAAATTATCGGGCGGAAAGAAGAATGTCAACCGAAGAACGGGAAGCAACTTCGAGAGTATCTACAAACCAACAAATCCTTCATCTTTACGCTAATCCATAAGTTCCACTACGATAAGAACAAAAAATATCCGACGCTCTCCACGCGAAACGATATTATTGTGCTGGTGGACGAAGCGCACCGGACGCAATACAAAGACTTGGCGGAAAATATGCGCGCCGCCCTACCCAACGCCAACTACGTCGCCTTTACCGGAACGCCCCTTCTGGGAACAAAACGGTTGACAAATCAGTGGTTCGGCAACTATGTGTCCGAATATGATTTTAACCAATCGGTAAAGGACGGCTCAACCGTGCCGTTATTCTATTCCCGTCGCGTGCCGGAGGTTGGACTGGAGAATGATTTCCTAGACGACGACGTGGTGGATATCATCGAGGAAGAAAATCTGAACGAGGTTGAAACCCGTTTGCTGGAAAATTCCTCTTCTCGGATTCTCGAAGTTATCAAGCGCGAGGACCGTATTGATAAGATTGCTCAGGATATCGCCCATCACTTCCCCCGACGCGGATTCCTCGGCAAAGGCATGGTCGTTTCCGTCGATAAGTACACGGCGGTAAAAATGTACGATAAGGTCCAGCATTATTGGGCGATCGAAAAACAGAAGATTATGCAGGAACGCAACGCCGCCGCAACCAAAGAACAGCGCGACGAGTTGAAACGGATTCTTGATTATATGAACCGTGTAGAGATGGCGGTGATCGTTTCCGAAGAAGCCGACGAAAATGATAAGTTTCAGAAGTACGGTCTTGATATCGCGGCGCACCGACAGAAAATGAACGCCGTCACTCCGGAAGGGCTGGACATTGAGGATCGCTTCAAAAATCCTGACGATCCGCTGCAACTCGTTTTTGTTTGCGCCATGTGGCTTACCGGTTTTGACGTGGAGAATCTCTCTACGCTGTATCTAGACAAGCCTATGAAAGGGCACACGCTGATGCAGGCTATCGCCCGCGCTAATCGCGTTTATCCGGGCAAACCCTGCGGCGTTATCGTCGACTATGTCAACGTGTTTAAGTATATGCGGAAGGCGTTGACCGAGTATGGCGGCGGCGACGACGGCGGGGAGTTTCCCGCGAAGGATATTGACCAGCTTATCGCCCTGATTGACGAAACGGTAAACGAAGGGGACAAGTTTCTACTGGAACTAGGCGTCGACCTCGACGCGATCATAGCGGAATCCTCCACCCTTGATCAGTTGGATCATTTGCGCACAGCGTATAATACCGTCATTTCCAAAGATGAAAGTAAAGATAAGTTTAAGGTCATTCTTAACACGCTGGTGAATCTTTATGAAGCGTCGCGCCCCGATATCTTCGAAAAGGACTGGCATAACGAGAAGTTTAAGGCGCTTGTATATCTTTATGGTCTCTTCTGTCATACCATTGACGATGAAAAGATCAATCGAGCGCGTCTACGTATGGCGCAAGTTTTAGATTCTAGCGTCTCCTCCAGGAAGGCGGAGGATAACGACGAGGGATTTGTCATTCATCAAGGTAAAGTCATTGACCTTTCTAAGGTCGACGTAGAGGAATTGAGAAAGGAAATCCACGTCGCTAAGTATAAGGCGGTCGAAATCGACGACCTGAAGGAGTATCTCGAACGCGCGTTGCTACAGATGCTCAATCGTAACTGTACACGGCAGAAGTTTTCGCAACGATTCCGCAATATCATTGATCGCTATAATTCAGGCGGTTCTGAAAACGAGGAATACTACGAGCAACTCTTGCGGCTTATAGAGGATTTAAAAAAGGAAGAAAAACGTCCAGAGGCCGAAGGATTGTCCGAAGAAGAACTTGAAATATTTGACCTGCTGGTTGCCGGAAAGAAACTCACAAAAGAGGAAGAACAAAAGGTCAAACTTTCCGCAAAGAACCTGTTTAAGAAACTCTCCGAGGAAAAATCAGAGCTGATGGTCGTCGACTGGTACAAGGACGAACAGCCACGCGCGAAGGTGAAGTCGGCGATTGAGAAATCTTTGGACGCCGATTTGCCGCCGTCGTATGATAAGGCGACCTTCATTGCAAAGATCGATCTGCTGCTGACTCATTTCATCGATATGGCGGTTCAAGGTTACGGTTGGGTGGCGTCATAAGAGCGTGGAAACGGTCTTGAGCGAGGTAGTAGAATATTTCTTGTAAGTGGGATCGCCGCTTGGAGTTAAACACGAAGAATAAGGCGATTGCGTCATCAAGGGAAAATGAAGGCGTATGCTTTTGTGAAAAGCTAAATTTGACACGTGGCCGTTCTTTGCGCGGGTTTTATGCCAACCAAACAAGAACGAACACAATCGCCCCGATAGAATTTCACGCTCATTTTGTCAGAAAATAGAGAAAACGAAAAGCGGTGACTGGATTGTAAAAGATATAGATTGTTTTCTTTCATCGAAGACGAAAAGGAACCATGGCTTTGAGGTATTCACTAAACCTCAACCGATATATGCATGGAGGACGCTGAGATATGAATTTATTAACTCCATCTAAGTTGCAAGCATTGAGCGTTGAAAAGAAGAGACAGTTCGAAGGATTGTTACCTGAAGTAATAAAGAGATTGATCAGTGCTGGAACTAGCGAT
The DNA here is from genome assembly GCA_946408825.1 of uncultured Planctomycetaceae bacterium. GTDB lineage: Bacteria > Planctomycetota > Planctomycetia > Pirellulales > Thermoguttaceae > RUG369. The sequence continues at coordinate 85,426 of CAMJTU010000009.1, read as the reverse complement.
TTGTCTAGTCTTCGTATTCCGTCTGGCGACGATATATGGGTTAGCGGTTTTGACGGGGTTGTCTCTTGTGCCGCAGGTAATACGTATGTAGCGGAAGGAACTAGTGTTTGGGAGTTTGGGACGAGTAATGAACCATTGAAAAAAATTAATTCCGATTATATCAAAAGAACAAACAATCCTTCTGGTTTAGATAAAAGCCAGACAACATTTTATCTGGTAATCCCCAAAATTTGGGCATATAAAGAGTCTAAAACACAATGGGAAGCTGAACACACGGACTGGAAAGCAGTACATGTGTATGACGCGTCAGTTTTATGTGATTGGATCAACAGTGAACCTACGATTGTTAGTTGGCTTTTTAAGGAACTATGGGGAAGGTATTTAGATTTTTTCAATGTTAAACAGGCTTGGAATTTATTTTCACAAAAAACAAAACCAGCGCTTTGTCAAGAATTGTTTCTAGAGAATCGAAAAGGTGAAATAGAGAGCCTGAATGAATTATTGAAACAGCCAACTATCGAAGTTATCAAAGTCAAGTCGGACACGCTTATTGATTCAATAGGTTTTGTATTAGGCGCTTTAGCACAGAATCATGAGTTCCATGAAAAATGTATCGTTGTTAATGATGTCAATACATATAAGAACATTTCTAATTTCACAAAGAAAAAAATAATAATTCTAAATTACTTCTGCACCCATGATATTCTTCCGTCAGAGAATATCGTCATTGCTTGTTACAATAAAGAATCAATTAGAATAAGATCTAATATTCAACTTAAACCCTATTCTAAGATGCATTACATTAATGCATTTCGGATAATGGGTATGAATGAAATTGAAGCGTATGAGTTATATGAATTTTGCCATGGAAATCTAAGAACTCTTATTAGACGTATTCCGGGTTTGGCAAATGAAAATATGCCAGAATGGGCTAAAATTGAAGAAAAAAGACTTTTAGAACCAATATTGTATTTTCGCGCAATAAACAAGAAAAACGATAAAGAATTGGTTGAAATAATAACGAAGGAAAAATTTGAAAGGGTAGAAGATTTCTATAACGAGTTATTAAAGAAAGAGGACTCGCCAATAAAAAAGGTAGAGGACAATTACATCATTGTCAATTATGAAGAGGCATGGAACGTATTTGGATATAGCGTTGACGATTCGCCATTTGATCGCTTCCATACAATTGTTATTTGGTATTTAAACAGTTTAAGGAAACATGAATTAAACACTGGAATATTTAAACAATACACCATCAAAAAACGAGTCGAGAATCTTTTGACAAATTATGTTTATTATTCTTTTTCATCAGATGAATCAGACAAACTCAGTGAAAAAGTGAATGAGATATTGCAATATGCTTTTGACGATCGCGTATCAGGCCTATTGATAAAAAATATGGCAGTTCTTGCAGAAGCTTCGCCTCAAACTGTTTTAAATTTCTTAGAACATGATCTGAAAGATGAGAATTCAAGACTTCTAGCATTGTTTAACTCAGTAGATCAACCTCGGGAGTACTTTGGGTTATTATCTGCGTTAGATGAATTAACATTACATCGGCAAACATCTGTAAATACATGCAAGCTACTTTTTTCTCTGTATCAGAAAGGTTATGAATACAAAATTCAAAACTCGCCTTTAGAAACATTATTAAAAGCATTATGGTTGTTTAATTCAGAAGTTGCTTTGACAACGCAACAGAAAAAAGAATTGATTAGTTTTTTTTACAAAAATGACGCGTTCCATGCATGTGAATTAATCTGTAAGCTGCTAGAAAAGGAATCTTTCACGAAAAGCGTGCGTTACGGCGAGCATCGCAACGATGCGCAAAATCAACTGACAGTTCAAGAAGTAATTGAATCTATAGAATTTATCGCAAGGATAGTTTTTGAGCATTGCAATACTTCTGGTAACATTTCTTTTCTCCAGTCCTTGTTGACACAATATCGACGTTTTCGTCCAAAGTTTTTAGAAGATCGATGTTGCCAATTTTCTTTGAAAGAATTTAGTAATAAAGATTTAACTCCTATAATATTCCAACTTAAAGAACAAGTCTATTCGATTCAAAAATACCAATTAGTGGGTATGATTCCATACTTGTCGACGCTTAAATCGTGGGCAGATCTTTTTTTGTCTGGATGCCTGGAAGAAGAACGCGACGACTGGATGTTTTACCAAACTTACGAATGTCCATCAGAACTTTTGTTAGAGTATAAAGACAATTATATCGAAATAAAAAAACAAGAATGTGAAATTAGAATAGAGAAATTAAAAAATATTCTTCAAAATTATGGAATTAAAGAGATTATCCGTTTAACCAAAAGAATGGATAATAATTCATATTGGGGATATATATTATCTGAGGCAATTGGAGACTTTTCATCTAAAGAGTTGATTGAAATGCTGTTATTAGATAAAAAGTTAGAAATAATTGGCGGAATTATTAATAGCATTTCAAGCTTAAACAAAGCCGAGGTTATTTATTCTTTCATTCCTTGTGAATTAAAATCTACTCTTCTTAGTTCTGTAAACAGGTATGATTTATGGAAAATTCTCAAAACAGAAGAAGAAAGAAAAGAATATTGGAAATACCAAGAAATGACTTATTATAACGAAGAATTCTACACCAAGTTATTGATTTATAACCCACGAGGTCTTTTATTTTATTTATATGATAAAATTGTGAAAGAAACTATATTTAACGTAGAAGAAGCCAAAAATATTATCAGCGCAATAGCGTGTAATACTTTTGACTTTAGTTTTAGAGTCAATCATGATAAATTCTTTATGACAGAAATCATAAAAAAAATAGATTCATTGATTTACAGCGACGAGTGGGCGCTAATATGCATAAAGCTATATAATAAAGGATTTTTGCAAGAAATGCCATTATGTGGAAAAATATTCTTCTTTAATAATCCTTGTAGCTTTATTGATTACGTTTCGAAAGCTCCTTCTCGATTCAACTCAGATTTCTCTTTACCACCAAATGCTTTTTGTGAAATTGATAAATTAATATCTTTTGTAGACACGCTTATCAATTCCGATAAAATGTATATCGCTTCTAATATACTTTCGAAAATGCCAGAGGGAGAAAACGGAGTAAGGCTCAGTCAAACGACTTGCGAACTACTTGAACATGTGAACGATAAAGAATTTGACAATACATTGATATGCAGTGTTATTAATACAAACGGGTTTAGGTTCATAACCGATGGAACTGATCGTAAAGCATTATCCATTAAATATGAGAATGACGCCTCTGAATTAGAAATATTATATCCGCATGCTGCAAATGTTTTACGTGAATTGAGTAAGTTTTATCGGGCAGAAGGAAAGCGGGACTATGTTTTTTCTGAGCTCAATGACTACTGATATTTGAAAACCTCCATTTATTTGTATTAAAGGGAATCATGAGGAAGTGTAGTCTATGTCTGCCTAAATAGTCCGTATCTTATTCAAATTTTAGTAAGTCAACTCCTTTGTTAAACTGTTTTTATTGTCCTCAGTTTCTCAGGGAATTCTATGTTCAATAGCTTTTAAGAATTGAGTTTTAAGATTGCCCTTCTATCTTGAAATTCATCGTGTTTCTCTATCATTACCGAGCCCATCAAACGAACAATCGCTTCCTCATTCTGAAAAACATTTATAAAGTTGAATCGCCGTTTCGATTCGCGATTAACACGTTTAAGGCAATTAAAAGTCCAAAGAACTTTTGCAGATTACACGACACTTCATAATCGGCAATAATTTGATCGCGAACTGTAATCGTACCAACGAGCACTCGAAGAACTACATGTGCGTTAGAAAGGATAATCAATATGTCTTTGAGTCACCGAGTTATTAGACTGTGAAAGAACACTCGCCGAGTCCATTCTGATTCGCAGTCGTAACCCAAGACTTATTCAAAAGCCTTCTCCGGCAGTTGTACTCCTATAAATCCAATATAGGCAAAAAGGGTAACACAGTTTAGCTTTTTTGAATCCTTTGCGCAACGTCCTGCCCCGCCCTATTTGCTCGAATTTTTTCCACTCCGCTTCTTTATTTTGCCCGGCGCGTTTTGTAAAATAATCGGAAACGTGCCGCGGTTGTGTTGTTCGCGGCGGTTACATCCGTTGATTTCTGGGAGATTTATCATGCTGAAAAGGATTGTCTTTGCGCTGATCGCGGTCGCGGTCGCGACGTTTACAACGACGACGGCGATCGCTCAAGAGAAAGCGGCGCCCGACGGAATTAAACACGTGATCTGGGTCGGGTCCGACGGGTTCGGCGCGCATTATGTGAAATGGGAAGAACTCCCGAACCTCTCCAAGATGCGCGACGGCGGCTCGTGGACGCTCCATATGCGGACCGTCCTCCCCTCCGCGAGCGCGCTCAACTGGAAGTCGATGCTCGTCGGCGTCCCGTCCGAAATGCACGGGTTCCGCACCTGGGGTAGCAAAGAGCCCGACGTCGAGCCGATCTATAGCGACGAATACGATATCTTCCGCCTCGTTAAGGAGCAGATTCCCGGCGCCCGAACCACCTGCGTCTACGACTGGGACGGAATCGGATACCTCTACAATAAAGCCAATGTCGACGACGACGTTTACGTCAAAACGAGCGACGAAGTCCTCGAGGTCGCCCTCAAACAGCTCGAAACGAAACCGACCTTCGCGTTCATCTACTTCGGCGAAGTCGACCATGTCGGTCACTCTATCGGCTGGGGAACCCCGGAATATCAGGCCGCGATGACCAAGACCGACGAACGACTCGGCAAGGTCCTCGATAAGCTCGAAGAACTCGGCATGATGGACGATACCGTCGTCTACTTCTCCTCCGACCACGGCGGGTCCGGAAAAGGTCACGGGGAAGCCCGACTCGACCATATGGAAGCGCCCTACGTCGTCTTCGGTCACGGAATCCAGCCCGGCGAAATCAAAGACGTCTTCGTCAACTTCGACTGCCCCGCGACCGCCGCGTGGCTCCTCGGCCTCAAACGCCCCCAACCCTGGCGCGGTCTCCCCGCATATTCGATTTCTGAGAAAAAGTGAGACGCCCGCCTTCGGCGGACGCGCTCGTTGGCGCCCGCGACGTCGCGGGAGGACGGTATTCGCCTCATGGCGCGAGATAACGCATGAGCGCGGACTGGCGAAGACTCTAGGTCCGCGCTCGTTGGCGCCCGCGACGTCGCGGGAGGACGGTATTCGCCGCAACGCGCGAGATAACGCTTAAGCGCGTGAAGGCGAAAACTCTAGGTCCGCGCTCGTTGGCGCGGACGTCTGACGCAGATTAGTAACGAAAAGCCCGAAGCGCTTCTTTGGCGGTTCGGGTTTTTTCTTTCGGTTCTTAGACAAAACCTCGACGAATCGTCGGCGCCCTGATTCAGCCCGTATAGGCGTCCTCGGCGGAATTGTGGAAATTCTGCTTCGACAGCCACTCTTCCTCTTCCGGCGTTTCGGGGACGTCAATTCGTTCGATCTTAAAGACGACGGGTCTCGTTCCGTCGTTACAGCATGCGATCATAACGCGGTCGTCGTTCGTCCAGCCTTTCATGATCGCGCCGCCCTGCAGCGCAGTGTAGACGTATCGGCTCACGGCGTCCCACGCTTCGCCGCAAAATTTCCCGTTCATCAGATGATAAAAGTCGTCCTGCTGCGGCGTCCTCTTCAAAAGAAACGTATCCCCCTTCTTAAAGAAAGGGCACGGCCCAGACTTAGGATTGGCGAGATAAAGCTCTTGATATTCCGGAAAACACTTCGTCTCCAAAACGGTTATTCGACATTCATGCTTCATGACCTTAATTCCCCGTAAATCGATCACGCCGTTTTAACTCGCGCCGCGCCGTCGCGACCGCCTTAGCATAATCATTCGAATTAGACGCCTGACCAACGGGAAGGCTGGCGCTTCGCGCCGTGTTGGCGGAGCGTCAGTCAACGCGTTCAGGCGCGAGGTAAAAGCGCCTTCGGCGCCGGGATCCAACGCCCGAGCGTTGGCGTCACGTTTGTCAAGATAATAAACGAACCAGACGCCTGACCAGCGGGAAGGCTGGCGCTTCGCGCCGTGTTCGCGCGGCGTCAGTTCCCATGTTCAGGCGCGACGCCGGGATTCAACGCCCGCGCGTTGGGGCGCGTTTGCCCAGATAATAAACGAACTAGGCGCCGTCGCGACCACCTTAGCATAATCATTCGAATTAGACGCCTGACCAACGGGAAGGCTGGCGCTTCGCGCCGTGTTCGCGCGGCGCTAGTTCCCGTGTTCAGGCGCGATACCGGGATCCAACGCCCGCGCGTTGGCGTCGCCGCTCAGGTTCCGCGGCGGTTGCCGTACCATTCTAGCTGCATTCTCGGGCAGTAGCGATAGCCATGCTGGGCGGCGAACGGCGCGATCCATTCGGCTTTCGAGCGCATCTCCGCGACGGTAATCGCCATCGGCATAAGAAAGACGCGGTCAGGGCGCGCGATTTTCAGGTCTTTGAGATATTCTTCGACCTCGAGCAGATCTTCCGGGACGTCGACGACGAATTTAAGCTGATACGGGTACGTCTCCATGAGTTTGCGGACGACCTCGGGGCGGCGGCGGTTCGTTTCATGGAGCCGCGCGTCGCGATCGGTCGCGCCCCACGGGTAGGAATTCGACAGTTTCGGGCTAATCGACATGAGATCGCAGCAGACGGGCAGTTCCAGCGTTCCCGACGTCTCGATCGTAATCTTGAGTCCATGATCCGAAAGAATCCGCGACAGCGGGATCAGCTCGGAATACAGCATCGGCTCGCCGCCGGTGAGGATCACATGACGCGTATTGTACTCTAAAACGCGCGCGACGACCTCCTCGACCGTGAGCGTCTCGCCCTCCTCCGCCTGCCACGACGCGTACGTCGTATCGCAAAATCCGCAGCGAAGATTGCACCCGATCACGCGGACAAACGCGGAGACGACCCCCGTCCAAAGTCCTTCGCCCTGTTTCGATTGGAATATCTCCGCGATCCGCATCTTCCTTCCTTTTATCTGCAACTCGTTTTCCGGCGTCCGCCGCCTGCTCCGCGTCCGACTGCAAGTCGCCGTCGACCGTCCGACAAAGAGGGACCTAAGTTTAGACGGCGTAGCGTTTAGGCCGTTCAAAAAAAAAACGTTAACTCGCACAAAAAAAGCAATAAAACGAACCGACGACGACGCGCCAAAACGCCCGTTTCCCCGCGTCTATCATGCCGTTCCAATAAAACGCCGCCTCTCAAAACGACGAGACGACTCCTTTAAAACTCGCCTAGAACAGCAGCCAAGACGACGTCGCGCTCGGAATTCCAGCGATTCTTTGAACCATTCTGACTGGCAAATTGCAAAGATCGGCAACCTCTTCAATCGCCATGTCCCCGCGCCGAACCAATTTCATCGCGGTCTCAATTCTAACGGTATCCAAATCTCTCTCCACCCCTTTGTCGAAACTCGTCTCGCGACGTCTCGGGAAACCGATAACATGCCCGAAAAGGTCCTCGAAACTACGTTCCACAGGGGTTATTTTTACGTTTTTAAGCATTTGTTCCTCCCCTAAACTCCCTCTACTCGAGCCGAAAACGCTCGAGCGACGTCGCGTGTGCCTATTGCCGGCGCAACGTCGAATCCTTGTGGATTTCTATCCCTATACGCCCTCCCTCGACGGGCGTTCGCGACCGGTCAATCCTTTTCGTTAAGGCCGCGACACAACAAGCGAATTATATCAAGAACCGCGATTCGCTTCAATGATTTCAGAAAAGTTTCCGTCGCGTTACGATTTGTCGTCCTTGCAGGAATCAAGCGCGCTTCGTCTCTCGTCCGACCGCGCCAAAACGAAATGAAAAACGCCGAGACGCTCTGTTGAAGGGCGTCCCGGCGTTAGGTTTCGTTCAGCGTTCAGAACTTAACGCGTTCTGTCGGCGTTTATTCGGCTCATCGATAGCGAGACTGAGCGCGGAAGAGCGGCGAGAAGGGGCCGTTCTTGGAGCCGTCGTTGAAGTCGAGCCACCAGTATCCGTCGTGCCACTGCATCGTGACCTTACGCCATCCGAGCGGCGCTTCCGGATAGGGATAGAAGGGACCGATATACGGGAACGCGTTCGATTCGTAGTTCTTCGGATAGGTCACCTGAGAGTAGTTCGGATATTCAGCGTAGGACGGCCAAGCGTAATCGGGAAGATTCGGCTGTCCGTTGACCATCGTCGGGGTCTGAGCTCCCTGGGGCGCGAAATAGTCGCTCGGGGAACGATAGTTCGACGGCGCGACGGCGTCAATCGGAGAGCCGAGAGGAGCGCCGGTATAGAGCGGCGCGGGGGTTCCGGTAACGACGGCGTCTTGCGCGGCGCCGTAAACGACCGGTTCGGCGGCGGGAACAGCGGCGGGCGCAGGAGCGGCCGGAGCCGGAGTCGCGGTCACAGCTTGGACCGAACGAATGCCCGCAATGCGTTCGCCAAAGGGATCCGCATACTGATTGTCAATCGGCGCGGGAACAGGCTGCGCGGCGTTCGGCGTGACCGTCATCGTCTCGGAGACGGAACGTACCTTCGGGATACGACGCACGAAATTCGCGATTTCGTCGCGATCCGCTTCCGTCGCGACGTCGCCTCGCAGACGAACCTTGCCTTCCTGATACGCAACTTCGATATTATACTGCGGGTACTGCTGCGTAAGACGCTGAGCTATCCTATTGGCCTCTTCTTGGTTGCCGGCCTGGACGCTCGGAACGCCGAGAGCGATGACTAAGCCAAAAAAAATCGGCACGAACAAACGTCGCATACTTTTCCTCCTGCCAAGATCAGATCCCTGTCGAATTAAAACGTCTGTTCACACCGACGGTTAAACGTCGCGACGACTTTCATACGCAGCCTGCGCGTCCCTTCGCTTTATGCGAATGAAAGCGGGTCGAAATGAAACGCCGACGCTCAACTACGCGAACGACTGAGGGGATGACGCCGATCTCGGGAATTCGTGTTTGTAGTGAATTTCGTTATCTCTATCCGAGACGTTCTGAACCCGTCGTCGATTTGACGCCGCGCGTATCGACGCTTTCCAAACCGAAAACGAATCCAGCGTTTTTTCCGGCCGCCGAAGCGGTTTTTGCTCTTTAAACGACGCGAACAACCCGCGACGTTTCCCTGTGAAACGACGACGAGCCTACGCGGCGTCAACGGGTGCGACGCCTTGCGACGCCTTTTCCCGCTGATTTGTTTATCGTTGATTTAATCATTCTAGTTCACTTGAAATTGATATTTTTTTTGATTTCCGAAAAAACTTGCGACTTTTTTACCCGACCGTTCTGACAGCGCCGCTTGTGCCGACTCGACTGTCAAATTCAGACGCCTTCAATCAGATCGGACAATTCAATTCAGCCCTCGCGCCATAACGAAAAAAAGTCCGCCAAAAGGCGGACCAACGGGCAAAAACGGAAAAAACGCGTTCCGAAAAGGTCGTTTTCTTACTTGTAGACGTCGCTTCTGTGACCTATCGATAACGCAAGAACAACCAACTTATCGTCTTCAATCAGACATATCAGACGATAATCGCCAATTCGATATCGCCATAGCCCACTGGGGTTGGCTGTCAACCCTTTTCCGAAGGTTCGCGGATCGTCGCAGTCAACCAGTTTTTTTCAATCCAAGACTTGACGATTTTCTGCGTGTAACGATCAAGCTTTTTAAACTCCTTGTCGAATCTTGGCGTCGTTTCTATGCGATAACTCATAAGTCGCATTCCTTCCAGAGTTCGTCGATCGAGCGACTTCTCCTTCCCTCTGCGACATATTCGTCGTAGGCTTCTTGAGCGACGACCACGTCATACTCATCCTCAATTCTTTCGAACAACGCCCTCTTGAAAGCCTCCGCAAGCGTGTATGAATGAAGTTTAGCGTAGCTCTCCGCCAGCGCCCTTTCCTCGTCTGTCAACCGGATAGAAAACGCCATATCGACTCCCTCCGCAAAATGCAACGCATAGTGTTTTAACCTGTACTATATTGCACTACATCGGAAAATATTTGTCAACGCCCCGTTCAATATTATTTTCCGAAACAGCCTTACGGCGCTTACCGACGTCGCAAAGATCTAAGCTTAGGCGAACGAATTTCAGACGAGGATGACCTGAATCTCGGGGTCGAGGAGGCTCTGGAGCGAGACCGTAACGAGAATATCGAGCGTCTCCGCCGCGCTGTCGCACCCGTCGCACGCGCCGATAAATGAGACGTAAACGAGATTCCCCTTCACGTCGACGATCTCGATATCGCCGCCGTCGCGCTTTAAGACGGGGCGAACCTCCTCGTCGATAATTCGCTCGATGAGCTTCGCGCGCTTGTACGGCGACGCCTTCGCGTACTCCTCGTGAGGATCGACGAACGACGCGTCTTCCGACGGCTCGTATTTCGACGCCGTCGCAGTCGGCGCGGGCGCGTCCGTCGCGAGCGTCAGCGGGACGAAGTCGGAGTCGGAAGCCGACTTTTCAGGTTCCGGCGCGGCGGACGTCTCCTCTTGCTCGCTCGCGACGGGACAGGCGTCCGCCGTCGCGATTTCGTCGCCACCGCTCCAGATTTCGTTGATAATATCCTGAATCTCGCCGCGACACGATCCGCAGGCGCCCCCCGCCTTGATCGCGCCCGTGACTTCGTCGACCGTCTTGAGATTGAGTTCCTTGATTTTGCGACGCAGATACGGTTCCGTGATCCCGAAGCACGAACATACGAGACGCCCTTCGTTCTCGTCGACGTTGAGCTGCTTATACCCGAGCGCCGCCATGTCGACTCCGCGCTTGCTCGCCCAGTCGAAGACCGCCGTCTCGAGCGCCTCCGCGCCCATGACGGAACAGTGAATCTTCTGCGTCGGCAGCCCTTCGAGATAATCGACGATATCCTGATTCGTCAGCTTAAGCGACTCGATCGGGGTGAGCCCGCGCTCTTCGATGATTCGGCACAGCGCCTCCGACGCCGCGATTGCAGACGTGCAGCCGAACGTCAGGAACTTCGCCTCGACGATCTTGTCCTTGAGCGGGTCGTCGGGATCGCGCGCTACGCGAAACATGAACTTCAGCGCGTCTCCGCACGCGACCGAACCGTGCTCGCCGACCCCGTCCGCGTTTTCAATCTCGCCGACGTGAGTCCCCGACTTGCCTTGGACCGCGTCCATGAAGAGTTTTTTCGTCTTCTCGCTATATTGCCAACTCATTTTTTCCGCTCCTATCAAGACGCGCGTCGCTTTGTCGCCAAAGGACGTCCGATACGTCTAGTTATACCCCGAAAAGGCCGGTCGTCCAAGGGGACGGCGAGACGCCTTTCTTTATGCAAACGCCGCGCCATTTGCCGGAGCCTCGCATGACAGCGAGCGTCGCGAACGCTTTACAATATGCGCGATTCCGATAAAATATCCGCGTAAAATCTTCACCTTCGTTCCGAAAGGACAGACCATGGGCGTAACGTTTGACGTTGTTAAGGAAATGACTTGGCGCGGGCTGTTAAATCAGACCACGGACGAAAAAATCGGCGAATTTCTCGCGACCCCGCGAGTCGTCTACAACGGCTTCGATCCGACGGCGGACTCGCTTCACGTCGGGCACCTCGTCGCGATTATGAACCTCAGAAGGTTCCAGCGCGCAGGGCATAAGCCGATCGCGCTCGTCGGCGGCGCGACGGGGATGATCGGCGACCCGAGCGGGCGCAGTTCCGAACGTAATCTTCAGACGCTCGACCAGATTCAGCATAACGTCGAATGCATCCAAAGCCAGCTCGCGCGCTTCATCGACTTTGAAGACAAGACCAAAGGCGCGCGCCTCGTCAACAACTACGACTGGCTCAAAGACTTTTCGTATCTCGCGTTTCTGCGCGACGTCGGCAAGCTCTTCCAGGTCAACGTCATGCTCACGAAAGACTCCGTCAAGAGCCGCCTCGATTCCGATTCCGGGCTGAGCTATACGGAGTTCAGCTACATGTTGCTCCAGTCTTACGACTTCGTTCATCTCTACAAAGCGTACGGGTGCGAAGTTCAGATCGGCGGCAGCGACCAGTGGGGCAATATCACGGCGGGAATCGATCTGGCGCGCCGAACGGAAGGCGTCCAGCTCTACGGGCTCACGAGCAAGCTGCTCCTCAAGAGCGACGGGCAGAAGATGGGCAAATCCGCGTCCGGCGCGCTCTGGCTCGACGCGAATAAGACCAGCCCGTACCAGTTCTACCAGTATTGGATCAACGTCGACGACGCCGATATTGAAAACGCGTTTAAATTCTTCACCGACCTCGGCGAAGAGGAAGCAAACGCGCTGATTGAAGAACATCGCGCGAACCTCGGACAGCGGATTCTTCAGAAACAAGTCGCGAAAGAACTCACGACGCTCGCGCACGGCGAGGAGGGAATCAACGCCGCGCTCAAAGCGACGGAAATCTTCTTCGGCGCCGAAATCAGCGCGCTTTCCGACGCGGAACTCGTCTCGATCTTCGCCGACGTGCCGAGTCAGGAACTCTCGCGCGAACGCCTCGAAGCGGGCGACCTCTCGATTCTCGACGCGTTCGTCCTCGCCGGACTCGCCAAGACGAAGAGCGACGCGCGGCGCGCCGTCCAACAGGGAGGCGCGTATATCAACAACCGCCAATGTACGGACGTCGCCCACGCGCTCTGCGTCGCCGACCTCGCGAGCGAGACCGTCGTCGTGCTCCGCAGCGGTAAGAAACGCTACGCGTTGCTGCGCTTCATCTGATTGCGACTTAAGCCAAAGACAAAATCAATCTAAAAGGGGCGCCGCAATTTCCGCGACGCCCCTTGTTTCGTGCCAAGAGCCGCACGACCGCCAACGCGCGAGTTGCGGTTGAGCAATTACGACAACTTCAAAAGAAAACGATCAAGGCCCCTTTAGCCAACAACTTGAGCGGCAAGTTCCTGAACTTTCGCCAACGGCAACGCTGTCAGTTCCGCAATTTCGTCAAACGTGTCGGTTCCACGCCGAAGAAGGTTCAGCGCAAACGCCGTTCTATTATTTTCCGTAGTTTCCGCCACAGCCTCGGTCACAGCCTCGTTAATCAAATCATCCAGAAGCTTGCACATCTCTTCTCTCCCTTCTTCGGTTTCTTTGAAATATCGAACGACTTCGGCAATTTGCATGAAGTACATCTCGTCGGGATTCGAACAAGTTAGATCATGAACGAGCTTGCCGAGTTCCGTCGCGGCGTCGCTATGGGCGCAGTTTACGTAAATAATATGCTCGCCGTCGCCGAAAAGACGACCCGATTTTACAATCGTTCGTTCGATGACATAAATCGGTTCTCCTTCGCCGAGAACGTCGCGTTCTGTGATGAAAATAACGTAACTCTCGCGCAAATCCTTGAAAAACTGACTCTTCTTTAGCGAGTTGCAGTCCATAACGCTAGAATGATACCGAGCCCTCCTGGGATCTGCGTTGGCGCTTGACTGTTGAAATTCAATATCGTATTCGACCCCGGCGTCGTCAATCGCGTCGATATCGAATCGAACGCTACGTCCCAGAAAGTTTATAAACGTCTTTTGAGTCTCGACATGAACAACATGTAGGTCGTTTCGTTCCATAATAATCCGAAGGACAAACTCAGTCAAGCTAAGATTATCGCTAAAACAGACGTTCATGAAGTCGTCGTCCATGAGCCTGAAATTTTGGATTATTTGGAGGTTCTTTTGTTGTTCTTCGTCCGCCATGGTTCGCCTCGAATGACTCTTAACACAGAGTCATTATACTCATCAACGTCCCATCTTTCAATCGCGTTCCATAAATTTAAGCGTCAACGTACGGACGCTCGCCGAACGCGTGAAATAACGCCGTGCGAACACGACGCGAAAACTCCGGGTCCGCGCTCGTTGCGCGGTCGTCTGGCTCGTTTTATTGTTTGAACAAGACGCGCAACCTGAGGTAAATAATGAAAACCCCGAATCGCTTCGTCGGCGGTTCGGGCTTTTTGTTCGCGTCCGAAAGCGCGCGATTTATCTTATCTTACGATAGCGAAACATCGCCGCCGAGCCCTTCTTACCGAAGATGAGTAAATGTGACGCTAATCCAGCGCCGACGACTTCATCCGTCACGTCGGTCTCGTAGTTGTGGAGGAAATTTTCGACGCGATACGTCGCCGTCGGGTCGATCGCATGAAGGTCAAGCTCGAGACCGAGATAGGGCGAGTCCTTCTGGCGGAAGATATAGACGACGCCCTCGTCGAGGTCGGGGCGATGCAGTTGCCACGCCGTGATCGCGCTCGTCCCGCGAACCGCCGGGGTCAGCGGATAAAAGTCGCCGTACCAGAATTTGCTGTTCTCTTTCGCCTCGGCGAGCGCGGCGCGCGCGGTCTCCGGGTCGTAATCCTCGTCGAGGAAGTTGAACTGCATGATCGCGCCGGGGTTCGCCGCGCTTCGGAACGTATAGGGATCGGAACTCCACGCGGCGCACGAGTAGAGCGGAAGATACTGCGTCAGCCCGAGCGTCTGATTCTGGTCCCATTCCGGATGACCGGGCCAGCACGACGTGTCGGAACGCCACAGCGGAACGGAGCGGCTGACCGTCTCAAGGTCGATTCGCCGCCCGCCGGACGCGCAGTCGTCGATCCACAGACCGGGATTCTCGGCGCGGATTCTGTCCCACATCTCATAAAGTCCTTCGACGTAACGGATTTCCGTCATGCCGACGCGATCCGGCGCGTCCGCGTCGCGCCAGAACGGCAGCGGATCGATGTTGAAGTCGGTGCGGAAAACGCCGACCTTGAATTCGCGGATTCGACGCAGCAGCAATTCCGTCAGGAATTTGCGCGCCTCGGGGTCGTTGAGCTTATAGAGTCCGCCCTTCTCGCCCCCGAAAACGTACTGGGGATATTTCGTCGCGATCTCCGTCCCCGGCGCGACCCGTTCCGGCTCGAACCAGAGCACGAAATTCATTCCCATTTTTTCAAGCGCGTCCCCGAGTTCTTCGACCCCGTTGGGGAAATTCTCCGGGTCGGAATACCAGTTTCCGACCCCGTTCGGGAACCCGACGGGGAACCACGCCGCGTCGAACCAGTAGCATGTTCCGCCGATCTCTTTAACGAGCTTGGCGCTTTCGATTTGCGCGGGCGCTTTCTCCCAGCCGGGGCGTTTGCGATAATATCGGTCGAAACACTGACCGGTAAATTCGAGCTGAACCGGCGCGCCGTCGATTTTCGGCGCATATTCAAACATGAGAAGGCGGCGGAAAAGAACCTGCGCGGAAAGTCGATCGTTCCGCCACGGCATGACGAGAACGCGCGGAGACCGTATCGTTTCGCCCGGATAGAGAATCGTCGAAATCTTCTCCATGCCGAGCTTTATCTTCATGAGCGACTGAGACTGCGCGAGATTCTCGAAAGAAGCGTTCCACTGACCGCTCCATCCGCAGGCGACAAAGAGCCCTTCGGACGTTTCCGAATCGGAATATCGTCGCGAAACGACGTTCCAGAACGGGAAGACGCCGTTCGAGGGTCGTCCGCCGACGGGCGCGAAGCGTTCGGTCTTGCCGTATCCGACGCTCTTAATCGTCGGCAGCCATGAATTCTCGTCGCAGAAGTCGCCGGTAAGCGTATGAATCGCGGCGTCGGTATGTTCGAACCCATATTCAAACGCGCCGTCGAGCGCCTGGACGTCTTCGATCAGCGCGGAGTTTTCCGTCCCTTCGTTCGTAAAGCGCAAGACCCAATCTGCGGCGGCGAATTTATCAAATCGCCGGACCTGCGCGGAGACGGTCAGACGCGTCTTCGGGTCGGTCCATGAATAGAGGTCGTCGAGCGCGTCGAGTTTTTCATGGTTAAAGGTCCACGAGTCGAGAAATTCCCGCGACGAGACGCCGTTATATCGGAACGAAAACGGGACTTCCGACGTCATGCGCGAAACGACCGCGTCGGTAAGCGCGTACTTTTCTCCGGACGCGGCGACCGCGACGGGCTCGAGCCAGTTTCCCTGATCGCAGCTCGGACCGTCGCCGGCGTCGTCGAGGATCAGCGTGAACTCGGAGACCGGCGGGTCGAACTTCGCGACGACCTCGACCGGCGCGTCGCCGCCGCGCACAATCTCAGACTGCCAGACCGTTTTCCCCGACGCTTCGACCGCGCCGCGAATCGAGCCGCCCGCCGCGTTCGTCGCGATTCCAAGTTTCGCGCCAAAGCTCGCGACCGGCTCCGCGAAGAGGACGCGCCACCGCGCGTTCGCGTGGGAGCCGAGCCCGTTAGAAAAAACGACGCCGTTCGGAAATTCAAACCGCCGCGCGACGCACGTCTCGTTGAAGCGTAAACGACTGTAATCTTGGCGTTCGACGACGATGCGACACGTCTTCGGCGCAACGCTCGGTTCGACGTTTTCTCCCGCGAAAACGCGGCGCGTCCATTCTTCCGTCGCGGCGATAGAAGTCGGCGACGGCATGATCGCGTCGTCTACAAGAACGGGCGGAACGCGATAGAAGTCCGACGTTTCGGCGGCGCAGACGACGCCGGTCGTGAAAAGGAACGCCGCAAAAACCGACGCGGAAAGGATAGAAAACGTTTTCATGAGCGCCTCTCAGAGATTATACAAAAAGCGAACGCAATATGAAAACTCCCGCCGATTCAACGCTTGCGAAAGGCGTTCCAACCGACGGGAGGGCGAAAAAGTTTAGGAGTCAGAAATTACTTCTGATTCTTGTACGTCTCGTAGCAGTCGAAGGCCTGATCGACGGTCGCGCCGTTGTGGACGATTTCGCGAACGGCGAGGAGCATCGCGACGGGGGAATCCGCCTGGAAGATATTGCGGCCCATATCGACGCCGGCGGCGCCCTGGTCGATCGCGTTCTTCGCGAGCTGGAGCGCGTCGCGTTCCGGCAGTTTCTTGCCGCCCGCGATCACGATCGGGACCGGGCACGCGTTCGTAACCTGCTCGAACTTCTCGTCGCAGTAGTACGTCTTGATGACGTTCGCGCCGTTCTCCGCGCAGACGCGGGTCGCGAGACCGAGGTAACGCGAGTCGCGCGTCAGGTTCTTGCCGACGGCGGTGACGCCGAGGGTCGGGATTCCGTAACGCTGGCCGAGGTCGACGGTCTTCGTCAGGTTGCGAATCGTCGAGCCTTCGTGATCCGGATCGCCGATCGCGACCATGATCGCGAGGAGCGAAACGTTCAGGCGAATCGCTTCCTCAATGTCGATGAGCGTCTCGTCGTTGAGGCTCGTGAGAATCGTCGTGCCGCCGTCCGCACGGAACGAAATCGGCTTGTTCGCCGTCGGAGGAATCACGGAACGGAGAATACCGCGCGTACACATGATGCAGTCGGAGTATTCGATCAACGGGTTGATCGTCAGGTCGATGCGCTCGAGTCCCGACGTCGGGCCCATAATGAAGCCGTGGTCAAACGCCAGCATGACGGTATGACCGGACTTTTTATTGAAAACCTGGGAAAGACGCGACTTAATGCCGTAAGACGCGTTCTCGTTTCCTTTGAGGAAGAACTGCTCTTGAACCTGAGGGACGCCGACGCCAAAGCTTTTCGCGTCGATATTGCCTTCGTTATCAGCCATGTTTGAAAATCCTGTCTGTAAGAGTAAAACACGAGACCGCGCGGACGCCGTCGTCCGCGCGGGCGTTGTAAATATCGTAAAGTTAAACTGCGTCAGGCGTTTGCAACCGCGTCGGCAAACGCTTGGAAAATGAGCGCGAGGCTCGTCGCGCCCGCGTCTTTGCTTCCGCGACTGCGCTCGCCGAGATTTCGAGCGCGTCCGAACTTCGCGACGTATTCGCTCGTCTTTTCGGCGCCTTCTTTCGCGGCGGTCGCCGCGGCGTTAAAGACGTCGGCGAGCGTCGCGGACGGGTTCGCGGCGATCGCGGCGGACATCGCTTCGATCGCGGGGATCATCGCGTCCATCATCGTCTTGTCGCCGACCTGCGCGGTCGTCATCGTCTTCAACATGTCGAGCCCGGACTCGTACATCTTGACGGTCGCGGCGGGATCGAGTTCGTCCGACGTCGCGCCGGAACTCAGTCCCATGTAGAAGGAGCCGTTCAGCGAGCTGGTCGAGCCGCCGGTCGCGGACATGATCCCCATCGCGACGTTCGAGAGCGCGTCGGAGAGTCCGCCCGGCTGCTGCGCCGATTCGACCGCCGCCTTGAGCGTCGCTTCGATCGCCGTTCCATGGTCGCCGTCGCCGGTCGCCGCGTCGAGCGCGTTGAGTTCGTCGAATCGCGCGACGACGCTCGCAAGCGCCCCTTTAAGAGCGCTTACGAGAAGTTCTTTCGTAAATGTGTTCGTCATAACGTCCTCGCGAGATGAATCAACGAACGACCCAGTACGGCGTGTCGCACGGCTCGTTGTACATCGCGAGCGTTTCGTCGTCGAAGACGCCGACGAACATCTGGAATCCCGCCGCTTCCTGGACGGTCAGAATTTCGGCGCATTTGCTCGCGACGATCTCAAGGCCCGCCGCCTTCGCGACTTCGTACGCCTTGCGGAAGACGACAAACATTTCCATCAGGGTCGTCGCGCCGCTGCCGTTGATGATCAGGCAGATCTTTTCGCCCGCCTGCGCTTTGATCGCGTAGAGG
The DNA here is from genome assembly GCA_946408825.1 of uncultured Planctomycetaceae bacterium. Lineage (GTDB taxonomy): Bacteria > Planctomycetota > Planctomycetia > Pirellulales > Thermoguttaceae > RUG369. The sequence goes on along the minus strand of CAMJTU010000009.1, from coordinate 66,921 downwards.
AGCTTCTTGCACATCGTTTCCGCGACCCAGTCGGCGCTCTGCATGAGTTCGGGACCGTTGCCGCCCCCTTCGCCGTGCTGGCCCATGCCGATTTCCATCTGGTCGTCGGCAAGCGCGCCGATCTCCTGGCCCGCCTGCGGGTGCGTCGCGACCTTAAGAGTCACGGCGAGCGTCGCCATGCGTTCGTTGAAGCGTTCGCCGATCGCGAGGATTTCGTCGACGCTCATGCCCTTCTCCGCCGCCGCGCCGAGAATCTTAATGAGAGGAATGCAGCCGCCGAGTCCGCGACGATCCGAACGAGGCGCGTCCGCGCCGGGCGCGATGTCTTCCGCCGTCACGATCTTCGAGACTTTGATCCCTTCTTTTTCCGCCATCATGAGCGCCATATTCGCGTTGCGCTGGTCGCCTTCGTGGTTCAGAACGACGAGGATAATGCCCGCGTTATCCTTGAACATACGCAGCGCCTCGACGATCTTCGGCGCGCCCGGCGCCGCGAAAATATCGCCGACGACCGACGCGTCGAGCATTCCTTCGCCGACAAACCCGCTCAGCGCCGGCTCATGGCCCGCGCCGCCGAGCGTGACGATCGCCACTTTATCCTTCGATTTCGGAGTCGCCCGAACGACGATCTTTTCAGAAACCAGCTTAATCTTGTCAGGATAGCAGAGCGCATAGCCTTCGAGGAGTTCGTTCGTGACGCGCTGCGGGTCGTTCAAAAATTTCTTCATAACCATCGTGTCTGTTCCTTGTAAAAAGACTGGATCGTTCGGGCGCCGCGCCAACTTCGGTTTGGACAAACCGGCGCCGTTTCCTACAATATAACAAAGTCGATTTGAAAAAGAAAGAGCGCGGACAAGATTATCTCGACCGTTTCGCCCTTTCCTCGTCGTGTCTTACGTTAGAGGGACAAAACGTATTCGATCAGGTCGTCCTGCTCCTCCTTGGAGAGCGCGTCGAACTGACCGTCCTTAACGCCGTGCTTTCCGACCTCGAGCAGTTCGCGGATCGTCGTGTGCGCGCCCGTGTTCAGATACGGCGCGGTGCGCCAGACCTCGACGAGCGTCGGCGTGTCAAATTTATCGTAGAAGTCGTTCGGATCCTGCGAGCCGACGCGGTGCAGTCTCAAATCGGTGAAGTAGTTCGATTCGAGATGACACGTCGCGCAGCCGATTTCTTCGCTGTCGAAAAGCTTCTTGCCGCGTTTCGCCGACTCGCTCAGTTCGCCGTCGACCAACCGCGGACTCGGAACGGGCTTAAGCGCCTTGAGGTACTCGTCGACGCAGCACGCGTTTTCCTCTTTGTACGCCGTGAAGAGAATATGCGTAAAACCTGCGCGCACCGCCGTTTCGCCGTCGGCGCGGATTCCCGTGATCATGCACGGCGGCGTCTCGTGCGCCAGGAGCATGCTCTTCGTGTTTTTGAGGTTGCCCGTCCCGTCGTTGAGAAGGTCCCAATTGAACCCGTCGGAACGCGCGTCCGGGTGGCAGGTTACGCAGCTCAACCAATGTTCAAAACACGCGGTCGCGTCGTGGAAAAGGATTTCGCCGCGACGGCGCATCGTTAAGACGGGCTTGGGCGCAAGACGCGCGAAAGAACGGTCGATTTCAACGCCATGCATCGGTTCGCTCTTGACGAGCGGAACGAAGCGAAGGGGCGCGCCGCGCGTCGGGTCGTCCGCCGTCGCCGCAAAGAGTTCGGCGCTCGCCCTGTCTTCGTCTTCGACGAGCGCGTCTTTAACGACGATCGGCTTGCCGTCCGCTTCAAGATCGGCGACGCCCGCTTTTTCAGCCGCCGCTAAGGTCACGGGCGGCTTCTCATGTCGGACGTAAGAATCGGGGAAATAACGGTACGGCGGGTTGAGATTGAGCGTCGCGCGGCAGATGGCGTCGTCGAAATAGGAGAGGACGTAAACGTCGTTCCCTCGCGAGACGAGCTGACGCAGTCCTTTGAAGCCGAACTTCACGCGGAGCCGGAACGGAAGCTGCACCTCGCCGTCGGCGAAGGATTGATACGAGTAGGCGCCGTAACCGGGCCGCGCCCATTCGGGCCGGTCGTTAATCTTTTCGATCAAGCGTTTTAACGGAAGATAGATGAGCTCGTCGGTTCCCGCGATCGACACGATCAGACGCTCGCCGTCGTCGGAACACGCGACGCCCCAAGGATTTCCGGAACCGAGTTCCGCGTCGTCGAGGAAGAAGATTTCGACGAGTTTCTTTTCGTCGAGGTCGATGCAGAGAACGCAGTTTTCCGCGATCCAGCCGCCTGAAACTTGGCTCGTAATCGACGTATACGAACATTGGACGGCGGAGATGAACGCGTAACGTCCGTCCGCCGTGATCGCGACGTCGTGCAGAAGGTTGTGCGTGTTGTAGAGTTCGACGACCGCAAGTTCGCCGCTTTCAAGATCGACGACGCGAACGTTCGCGTGGGTAAAGTTCAGATTCGCGGGCATGTCCGTCAGGCGGTTCGCGACGACGAGCTTGCGCTGATCGGGCGTGACGGCGATCGCGTACGGTTCGCGTCCGGCGTCCCAAGAGCGCGTTTTCTCGAGCGTCTCGGCGGCGTATTCTTCGATCTGTCCGGCGAAACACGCGCTGACGTAAATGAAATCGCCCGCGTCGGTTTTACGCGTCGCGACGTCGGAGGGAGTGTGACCCGTCTTGACGGTCTTTTCGAGCTTGAGGGGCAGAATATCGCGTCCGTCGTCGGAGCGTTCGGCGATTTCGACGACCGCGAGGCGTCCTTTGTCCTCGCCGCCGACGACCGCGAGTTTCGTCTCGCCGGGGAGAAACGCGAGCTTCGTCGGACGGAAATCGAGCGCAAGCCGTTCGCCCGGCGCGGTTCCGTCGACGCGGACGCGTTCAAGAACCTTCGCGTCAGCGCCGAGGACGTAGAAATATTCCCCTTCCGCGTCGAGGACAAAATCAGAGGGGCCGAAATACCGTTCAGACTCTTCCCCGAACTCTTCGCCGAGCGTTTCGCCCGACGTCGCGGAATAGGGCGAATTGACGCCTTGCGCCGACGCGGGGGACGCGTCGAAAAACGCAAAAAAGCCGACAATTACGGTAAGGATCGTCGCGCTGATTCGGGCTAGGTCAGACGGGGGAGTTCGGAACGTCATGGACGGCTCCATTCTGCGTTGGGGGTTCGTCTCGTCGCTTGATCGTCGAGCGCCGTTGCGGGGAAAGCGCGCCGCAAAATCCACGCGGACGCGTCCCCCAAATTTTATGAAAAAAAGGCGTCGACGCAAGCGCTAAGACGCGTTGACGAAGCAAGGAACGATATTATAATACCGCGCAATTTTGAGGAGGACTTTCTATTTTAAGGAGGACTTTCTATGAACAATTCTATGGACGTTAAAACTCTCGAAGCCGCGAAGACGGCAAACGCGCCCGGTAAAAAGAGAATGAGCGAAGAAACGCGGGGTCTTATCTACACGATCGTATCGACGGTTTGTTACACGATTTCTCTCTCGTCGCTGCGTGGAATCACGAACTATCCGGAGGTCAGTTCAGACTGGTCGATCGCGGTCAAAGAGCTGACGACGGTCGCGTGCGTGACGCCTCTTATCGTCGTTCAATGGCTGCGCGGAAAGTTCCGATTCCCGACGTGGCGAATCGTGGGGCTAATCATTCTCGCGGGCGTTACGTGTCAGGTTCTTGGAGCGAGGTACCACCTCGCGTCGTACGCCGCGCTCGGGCTCGCGCTCGCGACGCCCTTAATTCAAGCGGCGCAACTTCTTATGGCGTCCGTTTTAGGAGTGGTCTTCTTGAAGGAACGCGTGACGAAAACGCGGGCGCTCGCGCTGGGACTCCTCGTCGTCGCGGTCTGGCTGCTGAGCGGCGGCGCGTCGTCGCTCGAAAGCGAAATCGCGGGGAAGCCGATACGCCTCGGCGCGGGACTGGTTTTCGTCATCCTCACGGCGTTCGGTTATTCGTCGGAGTTGTCGATCATGCGCGGATACTTGAGGGGCGGCGACGCGCCGGGTTCGACGCCCGACGACGAGAAGGCGTCGCAATTCGCGCTGACGTCGCTCACGATGGTCGGAATCACGGGCGTGGGGCTCTTGATTTGCGGATCAATTTTAACGTTCGAGCGAGGGCTTGACGCATGGCTGTCGCCGCCGCCGATCTGCTGGGCGTTCGTGCTGACGGCAGGGGTTTGCAATATGATAGGGTTCTATTTCCAGATAGAAAGCCTTCGGCGTCTCTTCGTTCTGAAGCAAACGATCGTCGCGAACGTGCAAACGCTTCTCCTCGCGCTTTTGGGAATCTTCGTCTACCACGAGGCGTTCACATGGGTCGTCGCGCTAGGATTCGTCCTTGTTCTCGTCGCCGTCTGGCTCGCGGGCTCCGAAAAACAAAACGCGGAATGAAAAACGCCCGGCGTCGTCAGGTCTTTGACGATCAGTCGCGTACGTCCATGTCGATCGTCCCGCGGTTCCAGACAACGAGATCATCTTGCGACTATTTGACGCGAATCAGTTTCGGTTCGAGCGATTGGAGAACGACCGAGACGCGCGCGCCGTTCTGAACGGGCGGTTCGCCGAGCCGCGTTTCGACGATTTTCGCGCCCTCCGGCACGCTAAAGACGGCGGTTTGCTCTTGCGTCGTCTTATTGACGACGAGCAGCCATGTTCCTTCGTCGGTTCCGTACAGACGGTAAGAGACGTTCGGATTCTCTTCCGCGAAGGCGACGTCAAGCGTCGGTCCGACCGCGAGCAGAATCGGAAACTGATCGGCGATTTCTTGCGCGATCTTTTTGACTTCGCCCCAGCGTTTATCGAACGGCTCCGCGACGAGCGCGCGGCCGCCTTCTTCGACGGTCTTGTCCATGCGCTGTAAATCGAAGAAACTGTAGTAGATCAAACCGTTGGCGCCCTCCGCGACGCACTGCCACGACATGCCGCGCATTTCCTCAAAGGTCGGGGATCGATAATCCGCCTTTTCTTCCGCTCTTTTGTACGAGGCCCAGTTGAAAATTTGGGGAACCTGCCAGACGGCGCGGCGACCGAAGCCCGCGTCGAACGTTTTTTTCGTCCATTCCGCCGCTGTCGAAGCCGGCTTGCTAGGAATAGGATAAGGATCGGAGCCGATAACGTCGTACGTGGAGAGATATGAACGAAGTTCGTCGACCTGATAAAGAACGACCCAAGTTGGGCGGCTGGGATCGAGCGCTTCAAGCTGATCGCGCCGCGCGGCAAGATCGGCGACCATTGCGCTTGGCAGTTCGTCGTTGATATACCAAGCGATCACGCCCGGCGCGTCTTTCATTGCGCCGACCATGCGCTCCGTTTTCGCGTTTCCTTCTTCCATCGTTTTGACGCTAAGCGTGGGGAAGTTGTCTTTGACGCTGTAAACGGTGTAGATTCCGTTTTGATAGAGAGAATCGACGGTCTCGCGGCTGATCGCGGCGTAAGGCATGACGCAGTTGAACGCCGAATCGGCGATCAGTTTGACGTCGTCGGCGCTCGGCGAGCCGAGGTATAATCCGAGCGGGAAGAAGGGCTTGCCGCTATGAATAAGGCGCAAATGTTCGTCGATATAGCTCGTCCGTTCGGGAATCTTGTCGAGTTTGGAGAAGCGCGTCGCGATCGTTTCCGTCTTTTTCGTTTCCGGATTGACCGCGGAACACGCGAGCGTGTAATCGCCGGACGCTAACGCGGTAGAATCAAAAGAGAAACGATAATAACGGTCCGTTTGTGAAACGACTTCTTCGAGCGACGCCGACGCGACTTCCTCGTTATCGGAATTGACAACAGCGAGTTTCGGCGCGAGCGAATCGGCGTCGAAATCGTCCGACGGCGCGGTATAGCCGACGTAGACGTCGACTTTGCCGCCGTCGGACTGCGCGCGATAGCGGTCCGTCGTTATCGCTGAGAAGAGAGGAAAGGTCGTTTTGACGACGGCGACGTCGTCGAACCACGCGACGCCGGAACCGCCTTGCGTCACATAGCACGCAAGATGGGGAGCGACGGCGTCTTTGGGGATAAACGCGCGGCTTTTGACTTGCCGCCATTCGTTATCCGAACCGTCGATTCCGCTCGCATATGACCCGCCGTACCATGTTCCGTTCTGTCGGTTCCATTCGAGACAGACCGTCGCCTTTCCGTCTTTAAGGTCCTTCGTCTTAACCCAGACGGAAAAATCGACGACGCTCCCCGCCGGAATATCGAGCGTTTGAGTACAGAGCCTGTATTCCTTGCCGTCGCCCGACCATTTAAGACAAGAATTGCCCGAATGCGCGTCGCCGGAGTCGACGGAGAAATACTGCGGCGAGCAGTTCCATTTCTCAGGCGCGCCGTTTCCGCCCGCCGATTCGAAGGAGTTGTTTTGAACGACAAATTCGGTCGGCTGATCCTCGGCGTACGTCGCGAAGCCGGCGAGTAAAGACGAAAGAACGAGAACGGCGGATAAACCTATTTGTTTGAGCATGGCTGAACCTCGTATGGGCGGTTTTGCAACGGAACTGGACGCGGACTCGAATCTCCTCGCCCGCTTGAGGATATTTTACCACATTTGGCGCGCCGGCGCACGTCTTTCAACGCGCGGAACAAAATTCTATTTGCCCGAGTTCGTCGCGCGGTTGCGCCGATAGGTTACGACGCGGAATTAATCATAAAAAGCCGACGTTCCAAGGTTTTTCCGCGGAACGTCGGCTTTCTGTTGAACGGCTGGTCGTTTGTCAAATCTTATCGAATACCGTATTTCTCAATGACGTAGTCCATGTCCTTATCGCCTCGGCCGGAGAGGTTGATTAGGACGGAACCTTTGCCCATCGTTTTGGCGAGTTTCATCGCGTACGCGACGGCGTGAGAACTTTCGATCGCGGGAATGATCCCTTCCATCTTAGAGAGTTCGAAGAAGGCGTCGATCGTTTCCTCGTCGTTGACGACGTCGTATTTAACCCTGCCGAGATCGTGCAAGAACGCGTGTTCCGGGCCGCTGGACGGATAGTCCAAGCCGCTGGCGACGGAATAGACGGGGGCGGGGTCGCCGTTTTCGTCTTTGAGCATAATGCTGTTGAAGCCGTGCATGACGCCCTCTTCGCCGTAGGTGAGGCTCGCGGCGTGATCGCCCAGCTTTTCGCCCCTTCCGAGAGGCTCGACGCCGTAGATATCGACGGGGTCGTTGAGGAATCCGGAAAAGAGCCCCATGGCGTTGGAGCCGCCGCCGACGCACGCGACGATAGCGTCTGGGAGTTCTCCGGTCATTTCAATAAACTGCTCTCTCGCTTCGATTCCGACGACGCTTTGGAAATCGCGAACCATCATCGGGAACGGATGCGGACCGACGACGGAGCCGATGCAGTAGATCGCGTCCTTATATTCTTTGCAGTAGGCGGTAAACGCCGCGTCGACCGCTTCTTTTAAGGTTTGCAGACCGTCGGTGACTTCGACGACTCTCGCGCCGAGAATCTTCATACGCGCGACGTTCGGCGCCTGCTTTTTGACGTCGACGGCGCCCATATAGACGTCGCATTCCAGACCGAAGTACGCGGCGGCCGTGGCGAGCGCGACTCCGTGCTGGCCCGCGCCCGTTTCCGCGATGACCTTCTTCTTGCCCATGTACTTGGCGAGAAGAACCTCGCCCATGCAGTGATTGAGCTTGTGCGCGCCCGTATGATTGAGATCTTCGCGTTTCGCGTAGAGCTGGACTCCCGTGCCGATTTTATCGGAAAGCCGCGCGAGGTGAGAGATTGGCGTCGGTCTGCCTTGGAACTCTTTACGGATTCTGCGCAGCTCGCTAATGAACTTTCGAGATTTGCAAATCGTTTGGTACGCGTCGCTGATCTCGTTCATCGCCGTTTGAAGCTCGGGGGGAATATAGGACCCTCCGTATTTGCCGAAATAGCCCTTGGCGTCGGGATAGTTTTTGAAATAAGTAGCGAAATCGACGTCGTTAAAAATCATTTTTGTTTCTTTCGGAAAAAGCTGTCGAACAACGCGGCGCGCAAATCCGGTTTCCCCAGACCGACGCGGCGCGACTTGGAAATACGCGTTAAACGTTGCGGCGTTTCTCGAAGAATTGTTAGCCTTTCGATCGCGCCGCAAGTTTGGCGTCGAGGATGAAGTCGCCGCCAACGCGGAATATTTTATCGGAATTCATTTTTCTTGTAAACCGTTTTGGGGATTCGTTCGCCGTAAGCGGCCCCCAGCGCGTCATGCGCCGCTTAGCGCGACGAGTCGTGGGGTTCGTCGTCGGCGATCTCTTTGAGCATGATCTCTTTGACGGTCGCAAAGTCGTCCGTCATATCCATGGATTCGGACAGTTCCCAGACGCAGGCGTCCAGTACGCGCAAACTGACGCAGCCGCTCAGCCACGCCTCCGTCCAGCCCGTCTCGGTCGTCCAAACGCCCCATTCGAGATCGCCGTCGGAACCGTACGTTTCCCACTTGTCGTAGTCGAACCCTCGGAACCAAACGCCGTCGAACTCAGGATAAACGTCGGAAACCTGCTGCGTTCTGACGACAAAATCGGTCAATTTTCGCAAATACGTTTCGTATTCTTTTCTGTTCGCGTCGTTAGAAGTCGCGCGCGCCGCTTCCGTGAGTCCTAGAAAAGCGAAAGGCTGGGTGTAGAGATTATCCACGCAGGGATCGCCGTTATTCTGAATAATCGGTCCTTCCGCGCCTCCGTACGCGGGGTTGGACTTGAAACTTCCAAAAAGTCCTTGCCCCTTTCCTAAACGTTCCTGAATTCCGCCGGTCTCGTCTTGGAACGTCATAACGTCGCCGACAATTTGACGGAGCCATTGTTCATGCTGTTCCGTCGGCTCCAGCCTGACGAGCCAAGCCAGCGGAAGGATCATTTTGGCTCTTTCCTGCTGCAACCCGTTCGTCCAGCGCCATTGATCTTGTTCATAGGCGTCCATCGTCAGCGCGATCCCGATTTTGGTTCGCTGCAGCAGCGGCTCCCAGCCCGTATGCTCGTACGCCCAAAGATAACACGCCCAGAGCATCGCTTCAAAGTGCGGGGCGAAATTTGTGATCTCCCTGTCGTAGAAGAATTTCCAGCCGTTCTTTTCGAGAGCGCTCGCGTGAATATTGTTTCCTCTGAACCCGTTGACGCCCGTTGTTCTGAAGTTCGCAATAATGATTTCCAGAAGTCTTTGTCGGAACTGTTCGCCGTCCTTTCCGAGGACGGAGATCGCTTCGATCAACCCGAGAATCGCTCTGGCGTTATCGTCTCCGTAATACTGCTCGGGAGTCGCGGGGCCGTCGTCCCAATCGAGAAAACCGTATTGCGGACTCTTGGCGTCGGCGCGAGGACCGCCGGATAGCGACGATTCACGCAGGAGCCAGTCGACAAGATTGTAAGCGGCGTCCCGGTACCGCTCGTTTCCGGTAGAGCGGTAAGCCAGCGCCAGCGCGCCGGCGACTTCCCCGTTGCAGTCCGCCCTTTTGAGGAACCTGATCTTTTGCGATCCGTCGGGGTTAAACCGCGTTCCCGAGGAGAACGTTTCGATAACGCCGTTGCGCCCGTCGCACGTTTTGTCGACATGGAGCGAATAATCCCGACTCTCGCGCAGCGCGCCGTAGGCTTTTTCGTCCGTATCGCTCAGTAAAAAACCGGTATTGAAAAACCAGTCTGAATTTCTTCTCGCCGCGTCGATATAATCTTCTTTTGAAAGAGTCGCGTCCTTGGCGCGCGCGGGGGAGACGGCGGGTTTGTAGGTCATGACGGGCGCGGGGTCGTCATGATTCAACCATGTCAAGACGGAAGCCCAAAATTTCTGATATCTTTCGTCGGGCGCGTATCTTGCGGAAATCCATTGGCTGAACTTAGTCGCCGCCGTCAAAACACGTCCGTTTTCTTCGAGCAGAACGTAGGACGCGGCGTCGTTTAACGCGTATTCCGCGACGTCGTACCCGGCGACCTTCGCGGCGACCAACCACACGTTATTGTCCTTGGCGCCGACTTTGGCGGCGTCAAAGGGTTTGGTCGGAAAGAGCGCGCCGTTTACGTACAGCAGACTGTATAGGGGCGTTTGCAACTTGTCTGAATCGACGACGACGCCTCGAGCGCTCTCCATCGCTTTCCCGTCGCCATATCCCGTGATTCCAAGCGCGTCGTTGTTTTCAGGATATTCGATATAGACCCGAACGTCGGACGAAAGAAGCGCTTCGACCTGTTCGGGCGTGACGCGCGTCCTTTGAGTCGGATAGCCGTCGGCCAGAATCATAACGCCTTTGACGTCGTTCTTTAGCGCAATGGCTTCGTCGAGCGAGCGACATAATTTAACGCCGTCGAAATTAGCAGTCATCGTTTTGCACAGATCGTTAGACGGATCCGCAGAGACTACGGCGATACGCAGCGTAGGCTTGGGATCGGAATCCTGCCCAACCGCCGTTGATTTCGTCCAAGCGACCGTCATGAAAAGCGCCGCTGCCGCGACGAATAACAATCTTTTTATCATCATGAGCCTTTCCTCTTATCGGAGGTCTCGGGTAAAACTGAAAGATCGGCGCCGTTAACGCCGTTGCCGCCCATTTTACCGCATTTCTTCCTAGATGTAAAACGCTTTCGAATATCATTAGGGTCGCGCTTGTCATTAGGAAGTCAGGAAGAATAGTCGCGCCCCTTGGGCTAATAGCGGGACGCGTAAAAGTTAGAAACCGCGGCGGCGATTCCTTTAGGCGTTGCGACGTCCTGACGAAGTCGTCGGTTGAAGTTTCTTTGTCGTCGTCGCCGGGAAACGGGAAGACTGACTCTTCATACGATTCATATTTACGAAGGAGTAAGAGATTCCTTTGAATCCAAGCTTTATCGACGGATGAATCAGGGATCGGAGCGCCAAGAATAAGAATAGTACGATAACTGAAAGAATACCGCAGAACGGGACGACAGTAGGGATAATAAGAGCGTTTGACCAAGTCCTCGGCGGCGTCCGCGCAACCGCGAGGAAATCGTTCCCGGTCTCATAAGCCTCCGAAAAGTATTTGTCCAAAATATTTTCGCGCGGGCTTGAAGAGGGCGTTGCAAATCGTTACATTAGACGACGTAAGCGTGACGTCGGCGTCCGCTCATATTCGATTCCTTTCTGTTGTTATTGGATTTGATTGGAGTCGAATTTTAATAATTTCAATGGTTTGAGGCAATATCCCCTTTTTTCTCCGACGATCAAATCTTAACCTTTCCGGCGTCGCGAAAATGAATCTCTTGGGGGAAAATGGGGAAAGGCTAAAAAGTCAGGAAAGCGCTGTTATGAATCGAAGAGATTTTATCCGGACAATTTCGTTGACGCTTGGCGCCGTCGGTTTGGAAACGACGAGTTTTAACGTTGAAAATCTGGGATTCGCCGAAGACAAACCGGGTCGAAAAATTCTTTATTTTGATCTTTCTACCGAATGGGAGCATCCGCCTACCGTCGACGAAGAGGACGGGACAAGCAAAGCGGCCAAAATCGTCAAAAGACTCGGCGAAGCGATCGGTTACGACGTCGACTGCACAAAAGACGGCTCGGTTTTCGACGGCGATTTGAGTCAATACGCGGCGTTCGTTTTCTTCACCTGCGGCGACCTAGACGTCAAAGTCGACAATAGAACGCCCGTTTCCAAAGAGGGAATGAAAAATCTCTTCAAAGCGATTCGATCCGGAACCGGTTTCCTCGGAATTCACTGCGCGACCGACACTTGGCAATGCAAGGGCGAACTCTTTGAAAATCAGCCGGAAGAGGAGCGCGCGGAATATATCAAAATGGTCGGCGGCGATTTCATCACCCACGGCGACATGCAGGAAGCGACGCAACGTTTTACCGAACCGATTCAAGTACCTACGTTGAAAGCTTTTGGAAAATCGGAAGTAAAGATTTTCGACGAATGGTACTGCATGAAGAATTTCAATCCCGACATGCACGTGATCGCCGTACAGGAGACAAAGGGCATGCGAACCGACGGACGCAACGCATGTTACGATCGCCCCGCGTTCCCGTCAAGCTGGGTTCGAATGGAAGGAAAAGGACGCGTCGCTTATATCGCGCCCGGTCATGGAAACGAACAGTGGGATACAGAATTTCTCCAGAATTTCGTCCAGGACATGATGAAATTCGTCGTCGGTCAAATTGATCTGGACATGACGCCCAATTTAGAAAAAGAATGTCCCGAAGCCTACACGCTGAAAAACAAGCGCTAACGCCGTTCTCTCGCTTTTTATCCGTTTATCAGAACTCGTTTGCTGGAGGTTGACATGACAAAACAAACCAGACGCCAGTTCCTGCGCAGCGCCGGTCTGGCTTCCGCCGCGACATGCGTCGCCCCAATTTTTACGCCCTATTTATATTCGAGCGAACAACCCGTCAAGAAAAAGAGCGCGGTAGAAAAACTTCAAGTTGGAGCGATCGGCGTGAGCAAGTATCGCGCCGGAGTCTGGGACAGCGACGAGGATTTCGACGGACGGGGAACCTTCGTCGGCCGGAAAGCGGGCGAATTTGGAGCCGTCGTCGCCTGCGCCGACGTCTATCTTCCCTTCTCTGAAAGATTTGCCGCTTACTTCCCCAATCAGTGCAAGGCTTATCAGGATTATGAGAGGATTATCGAAGATCCGACGATCGACGTCGTTACGATTGGAACGCCCGATCATTGGCACGCTAAAATCGCCGTTGAAGCGATGCGCGCCGGAAAATCGGTTTACGTCGAGAAACCTCTTACCTTGACGATGGAAGAAACCAAACTGATTGCGAAAGTCGCCAAAGAAACGGGCGCGATTGTTCAGGTCGGTTCTCAGCAGCGCGACGAAAACGAAACGTTCCGCCTCGCCGCCGCCATTATCAAGAGCGGAAGACTCGGAAAGAAGATCAACGTCGTCTGCTCTCTGCCTATTAACGAAACGATTGGAAAGGTCGGCGTTCTCGATAAAAGAGAACCGTTCAAGCCGCAACCGATTCCCGAAGGACTCAATTGGGACAAATGGTTGGGACCGACGCCTTACGCAGACTATTTCCTAGAACGTTGTTTCTACAATTTCCGATACTGGCTGGCGTATTCCGCGGGTCCGATCACCGACTGGGGCGCGCATAACATCGACTTTGCCGTCTGGGCGCTGGAACGGTATAACGACGCCCCCGTCGAGGTTTCCGGAACCGCAAAATTCCCGAATATTCCCGGTTGGTACGACGTCGCCGAAGAGTTTGACTTCCTCTTCAAATACAAGGACGGCGCCACGTTGCAACTTAAGTCGGGCGAGAACGCCGTTCTTTTCACGGGCGAACTTGGAAGAATCCGCGTCAACCGAGGACGTATCACCGGCAAACCCGTCGAAACGCTTACCGAAAAGGATATTGAAGAGCTCAACGAGATCCAACACGATATTCTCAAAGGCAGAACTCCCGGCGACCATATGCGCAATTTCTTCGAAGCAATCGAAGACGGCGTTCAGCCGATTTCCGACATAGCGTCGACGACGTCGGGAATCAATATGTGCCATATGGCCAATATTTGCGGTCTAACGGGCAAAACGCTCCATTGGAATCAGGACTCCTATTCTTTCCAGGAGGAAGAAGCCAACGCAATGATCTCGCGTCCTTCCCGTCCCGGATATGAAGTCGTCTGAAAGCCATTGAGCTAACCCGGCTTATCGCAACCGTTTTCGTTAGGGCGCGTCGACGCGATAAACCAAAAGAGTCGCATATCGACGTCGCAGCGGCGTTGAATGTTTTTTCGCTCGAATCAAAAGGTTCAGACGTATTAGCGCGAGATATGATAAGCTCGATAAATGCTTTATCGGATTTATCAATCTCGCGCTCATTTATGATTACGCTCGTTTGTAACGTCAACACACCCTAGAAAAGGGAGCGCCCGGCGCCGTCAGTTGTTCGACGCCGGGCGCGTTTCATAGTCAAGCCGCGTAATCGCCCTTACTCTTTCCCGTCGGTCAGAACGGCGTTGGAAATTTCGTAGCTGCCGCCTTCCCAGCCGTAGAGGCGGAAACGCGGCTCGTCGTTGAGGCTGGCGAGGATTTGATCGTTCGTAACCGTCGTCGAGACCGCTTCTACGCCGTCGACGTAGCCGGTTAACTTCGCGCCTTCGCGGACGAGCTTGAGACGGTATTTTTTACCGGGCTCCCACTTCGGGGTCGGCGACTCGGCGAGAATGATGCGAAAACCGTTGTTCTCGTAGGCGACGAAACGCGCGCCGTCCTTGTTGAACTCGAACTGAACGGAACGCAGCGACTCCGGCGCGTCCGACGCGCCTAAGAAGATAAACGCGTAGGCAAGTTCGCCGAAGCTTCGGAAATCTAGCTCAAGCGAGCAGTTTTCGCCAACCGCGCGCTCAATCGTCGGGAACGTTTCATGATAAAGCTGAGGGCGAACCGCGCCGTAGCGGAAGACGACGTCGGAAGAGCGTTTGCTCGAGATAAACTTCTCAAACTCCTCGATCGGCGCGCTTCGCGCGTAGAGGTAATTCTTATTCTCGGTCGCGGAATACTCGCACGAGGTCGCCCACAGACGCCCGCCCGCGACGGAAATCGCCCACGCGTCGGCGGTCGTTCCCCCGTCGCGCTTCGGATTCGCGCCGTCGTTGCAGCCCAGCGACCCGGGCACGACGCGCCACGCTTCCGGGTTCGCGCCGTCGTTCAGATCGATCTCGTAAACGCGCTGGAGTCCGTTCGGGTCGTTGAGCCACGGAATCTGCCACGTCGAATAATACCCCTTGTCGCCGAGCGTAAACCCGCCGCCTCCCTCTTCTTGGTTTCTCACGAACATCGGCGCGTGGCAGATCGTGTCGTAAGAAATTTCGGTCGTCAAATCTTTGACGATCAGCCCGCGAACGTCCATGTCGATCGACCCGTGGTTCCAGACGACGAGATAATCTTGCGTCTTCGCTCGAGGATAGATTCGAACGCAGTTCGCGCGACCTCCCGTAACCTTGTCGTCCGGATATTGGGGATAATCCCGCCATAGCGCGAACGGTTTGGCCCAAGGTCCGGCGAAACTGTCGGTCGTCGAACGTTGAATATAGGTCGCGCCCACGCGCCAGTCGGCGAAACCGTTCGTTCCGTCGACCGAGGAGAACAAGATGCACGGCGTTCCGTCGAGATCGCGGAACACGAAGGGGTCCCCGGAATACGTCTGGCCTTCCAGCACGTCGACGACGAGTCCGATCGGCTCCCACGCGTCGGCGCCCGGCGCTTTCTTATAGCCGTAAATACGCGAATACGAGCCGCCGCGCCCGCCTCCGTACTGCTCGTCGACCGAATAGAACGCGCTGAAAATATAAAGCGTTCCGTCCGCGTCCGCAATCACGGACGAGTTGTTCTGCGGCGCGCAAAGAGGATCGAATTTCTCGCCCGACCCGATCGTCACGACTTCCGGCTCGGACCACTGAATCGAACAGACGGGCCCGTTCGTCCGCGCTTCGCGGAAGGGCGCGCGGTCGTCCGCAAGGTTATGTTTTCCTTGGAATTGCAGCCCGGCGACGAGCCCGCTCGCGAGGTTCGGCTCGCAGGATTCGACGACGATCGAGACGGAGTCGCCCTTTTTCAGCGCGATCGG
This sequence comes from uncultured Planctomycetaceae bacterium, assembly GCA_946408825.1. Classification (GTDB taxonomy): domain Bacteria; phylum Planctomycetota; class Planctomycetia; order Pirellulales; family Thermoguttaceae; genus RUG369. Next base: position 51,429 of record CAMJTU010000009.1, on the reverse strand, counting down.
CGCGACGGAACGGCGAAATTCGCGCCCGACGTCGAGGGGCGGGAACGTCTGAGGATTGGACCACGCGGGGCGCGTATGGTACAGGAGCGGGCGTTTAAACGCGGGAATCACGACCGTCCTGCCGAGCCGTTCGCCGCGAATAAAGAGCGCCGCGACGATCGGCTCGTCCATCGGCGGGACGCAGTTCGCAAGCCGGAGATAGAAGCCGCTGAGCGTCGCGTCGGCGTCCGCCGTCCATTCGAGAACGGTCGCGCCCGGCGCGACGTCCTTCGCGGGAATCGTCTGCTCGACGTCGGCGGCGCGGCAGACGGTCGCAAGTAAAAGAACCGCGATCGCCGATAAAAAAACGTTTCTCATTTCTTCCCTCTTTCTGATTCCGTCCTTTCGGACGTGTTGACGTTCCTTCGAGACCGTGAAAAATATGACGTAGTTCGACGCGCGTCGAACTACGTCATATTCTACAAAAATGGGCGCGCGGCTTCAAAGGTTTGCCGCGCGATTTTAAGAAATAGCGTCAAAAACAGACGGCGCGTCCCCATCCCGCGAGGTTTCGTCATGTTCCCAGATTCCGAGACAATGCGCGCGGCGGCGATTCTCGTCGCGGCGCTGGCGTTTGAGGGCTTGGCGTTTTTCCTCGTCGTTCGCACCGTCCGCGCGACGCCAAGGGGAACGCCCGGTCGCGCGCGGAAACTCGTCGTTCAATCGCTTTTCGCCACCGCGCTGACGCTCCTCTGTCTCACGGTCGCCTTCCCGACGACTCGCCTCGAAAGGCGTCCCGCGCGCGTCAAAGTAATCGTCGACGATTCTTTGAGCATGACGCGCAAACTGAAGGACGGCGCCGAAGTTCGCGACCATACCGACGCGCTCGTCGCCGCGCTCAAAACGCGCTGCGAACGTCGGGGGCGCCCCGTCGAGACGCGGTTTCTCTCGGGCGCGTCGTCCTTTTCCGGCGCGCTCGCGTCGCCCCTCGACGACCTCGAAGAAGGGCGCGAGTCGCCCCGTCCCGGCGCCCTGCTCCTTCTGACCGACGGAATCGCCAACCCGCCGAGCGCCGAGACGCGCTCCGACGTCCGTCGCGTCGTCCTCGGCGCGTCGCGTCCCGCGCTGAACTGGCGGCTCGCGGATCTCGCGGCGACGCCGCCGGACGTCTCGAGCGACGACGCGACCGTCGAGGCGTCGATCGAACTCGACGGCGCCGACGCCCCGCGTTCCGCCGTCGTCGAACTGTGGCGCAAACGCGACGCCGCGCCTCCAGAACGCGTTTGGTCGGAAAAAATCGCCGTCGACGCGATTGGCGCCGAAGGTTCGGGCAAAACGGAGTTCCGTCGAACTTGGCGCGTCGACGAGACTACGGGGGGTTGGCTCCTCGCGGTTGTCGACGAGGCGGACGCGGCGACGTTTTCGCCGGAAGCGCTTCGCCCCGACGCGCCGGACTCGATTCGCCCGAAAGAAACGCAACTCGCCGACAACGCGCAAACCTTCTCCCTCGACCAATCGGGCAAGATAACGCGCGTCCTGCTGATCGACGACCTCCCGCGCTGGGAATATCGGTATCTCCGCGAGACGCTGCGCCGCGAGCCGACGGTCGAACTCCAAACGCTCCTCCTCGCGGCGGATCCCGAAGTCGTTCGGGACGACCCGATCGCCGTCGCGCCCGACGCGCTCGACCGCGCGACGCTGGCGCGGTTCGACGTCGCGATCGTCGGCGACCTGACGCGCAAGCAGTGGCAAGACGCGATCCCCGCGCTCCCCGACGTCGTAACGCGCGAAGGTTCGACGACTTCGCTCTGGCTGACCGGCGCGGAACGACTCGCGCGCGACCCCGATTGGCGCAAGCTCCCCGAAGCGCGACTCGCGCCCGGAACGCCCGTCGATCCCGCGCCGGTCGAGGAAGACGCCGACCTGAACGTCGTCTGGCGCGTCGCGCCGACCGCGCTGGGGCGTCAAATTTGGACGAGACTCGAAGCGGAAAACCTTCCGGAACTTACGCGCGCGTTCTCCGCCGTCGTCCCGAGCGCGGGAACCGCGACGCTCCTCGTCGCGCGACGGTCGGACGGCGATAAAGACGAACCGCTCGTTCTCGCGCGATCCCTCGGGAAAAACGCGGTTCTCTGGCAGGCGACCGACGAAATGTGGCGGCTCCAAACCCTCGACGACAAAACCGTCTACCGCTCCTTCGTCCTCCAAACGCTCGATTATCTGACCTCGCCCGACCGTCTCAACCTCGACGGCGACGCGGACGTCCCCCTAGAAACTCTAAAAACGGAAGACGTCTTCGATTACTTCGCGCCGGAAAACGCGCGGCGTCTCGCGACGCTCCGCGAACTGGAAAACGTTGCCGCCGACGCGACCGACGCCGCGCTCGATCTGCGCAACCTCTCGCAAGAAGAATCTTTAAAACGCTTTGACGCGTTCCTCGACGACCTCGATTCGTCCCTCCCCGACGAAACGACGCCCGTCAAACGCCCGATTCTGCCCCTCAATCTCCTTTTCCCGGTCGTTATCGCGCTCTTTCTCCTGACGATGTTCCTCTAGTCTCGGAAAAACGGGGGTCAAAACTCGGTTACGTCTCGCGGCGCTCTTTCGGTTCAAGCGCAGGATCGTCGCTTTCGTAGTAGTAAGAGTAGTCGATCCCCTTCATAAAGATTTCGCGGTCGTCGATTCTGTCGGTGAGCGCGCTTCGCAGGAGATTCCGGATTTTCGTCGAGTTTAGCGGGCTTTCGAAACGATTACAGGTCGCAACCCGCCGGCTCTTACCCACGGATCGGCGACGCGCGCTCTTCTGAAAGAAGTCCTCCCATGACTCCAAAGTTCACTATCGGAACAACCGCGAAGGACATACATATCTTTGAATAGAATCGAGTCGTTATCATTCACAAGCGGATGACGATATCGCGTCGAAGTCCATTCACAAAGATTTCCTTGCATCCCGTATAAACCCCATGGATTTGGCGCTTTTTCATCGCTCTTATGCGGCAGACGTCTGATGAACGGGTATTTCTCTTGTTCTTCTAAATTTTCCCAAACCCAACCGTTTTTGAGGATATCGTCTCGCGAATTCACGTCGGAATAATCTCTTCCCGCTAGCGCCGCGTATTCCCATTGATCCTCAGTCGGGAGCAAAACGCTTTCGTCCTTGTCCGCAAACTGAAGACTTAAAAGTCGACAAAACTTCGTCGCGTCTCGCCAAGTCAATTCTGCGGGATAATTCAAACGCTCGTCCGGATCGATCTGCTTTTCTTCGTCGCGAAGCCAGCTAAAGTCTATTTCGAGCTGTCTCTTAAGATGCTTAAAATGCTGTGCGAAAACGCAAAGCATCCTTGTCGTAACCAGCGAATCCATCATCCAGAAGCCGGAATCAAAGGTTATCGTTCGTTCGATTTCGTCGGAAAAAGATTCGGGCGCCAGAAAATCGGCGCCTGCCCGGCAAGTTCCGAGCGGAATCCAGCGAAAAACCAGATCGGAATCGCCGAGTTTAATCGTTCTGGTTCGCGTCGACGGAGACGCCGCCGCGTTCGGGAAGACGCGGGCGTTATTCTCGGGCTGTTTCACTTCGATTTCTGGAAAGCGCAAGGTTTCCTTAGCGACGCGCTTGAGGCGGTTGTAAGTCTCGTTCAGATCGTCGAGCGCGCTCTCCCAGCAGTAAATGACTTTAAAATCATAGAGTCCGCTAATATTTTCCTCATTTTTCATGACCGTCTCGACCGCGACGAAAAGAATATCGAACTCGTTTCGAGTAAGCGTCGCTTCCAGCATGACCGTCTTGTCAAATTCCCTGACCTCGCGACTCTCAAAATAAGGGCAATTACGCGCTGGAACTCTTTCTGAATACCCCGACTCCTTGACGCCTTCCGACCATATGCCTTCAATTTTGTCCACAAAGTCAAAAAGCCCCTCGTTAACGTCTTTAGAAAACAACTTCCGCTTCCCCGCAAAAGGAATCGACGCGAAATGATATAACGCCGTTGAAATCGTACGCCAGTCGAAAACGCTGAGGGATAGAACTATCGGTTCGTCGTTGAATCTTGAGTTCATAAACAATCTAGCGACAAGAACGTCGTCTTTTGTTAAAATTTAAAATTGAAAAAGCGCCAAGACTACGTGAAGCGTTGTTCCTAAAACTGCCCGCGCTCCACTAGTCGCCCCTCCCGTCATAAGCGCAAATGACGTCGAGACGGTTCGTTAATTACTTGAATCTTACTCAGGCGTTTTTGTCAAGTCCATCGCGCCATAGACCATAGCTCTGGCATATATAACCTTATGTTCGTGGTCTATAGTGTAAAATATAAGATAATTCCCCACTCGACAACAGCGATACCCCTTATCGTTCAAACGCTTAAGCGGATGTAAAGGAAACATCTCGGGAAACTCAACCGCCTCTGCAAACGCGTTCTTAACGTTATTATAGAGTTTTGCGGCGGCTGTCGGATTGAACAGCTTGTTTGCGATATAATCAAGAATGCTGTCAAGATCCTTTTCAAAGGTCTCTGTAAACTCAAGATTATAAGGCATATTTGGCGTCCATTCTTGAATAAACTTCATCTGCGGGAGAGGTTCTTCCCTTCTCTATGTCCTCACGACTTTCGTCCAGTTTTGCGATAAGTTCATCCTCATTCTTCACGATAACGCGCCTTGGCGCTGGCAGTTTGACCTCGAAAGGTAAACCGCCGACAAGATCGACTTGACAAAGAAAAATATTAATCGCTTCCGACACCGAGATACCAAGCGTGCTAAGCGTTGCTTCAGCGCTATCCTTCACCATACTGTTTACTCGAACATGGATAGTTTCATCTTTAGTCATAATAGAATCTCCCTTCTGGCGACTGTTTTGCTCATTGTATCGCAGTTCATATGCAAACGCAACACATTCGCGATATTTTTTCGATTCAAGACAACTCGCCGCCTAAGCTAAAAGAAAAAACGTCTCAAATCACCCCCAAAAACAACGCCGACGCGGCGAGAGTAATCCCGACCGCGTCGGCGGATACGCAAGTTTAGCGTTTAACGCAAGGCGCTAAAGAAGCGCCAAAAGAGAATCACGGGCGGGATTCGGGCGGATTCTGCTCCTCTTCCCATTCTTGACGCGCGAGACCCGCGGCGCCGATGTAGCCGGCGTCGTTGCCGAGCGTCGCGTAGTCGATGCGGAGACGTTCGGCGAGGTGCAGGAAGATGCGGCTTCGGGTTTCGGCGTCGACCGCTTCGAGGAAGAGTTTACCCGTCTTCGTTTCCTTGCCGCCAAAGGTCATCGCGCCGCCGATAAGAATGCACGACGGGTCGAGCGTGTGGATCAGCGAGACCATCCCGTACGCGAGATAACGCGCCGTCTCCTTGACGATGCGAATCGCGACTTCGTCCCCGTTCTCCGCCTCTTCGAAGACCATCTTCGGGACTTCGTCGTTGCGTTTGCGCGCCTTTACGCGTTCTCTCAGGCTCGTCTGGAACTCCGCCTCGACATACTCGATCGTGCGGTTCGCCACGCCCGTCGCGCTCGCGTACGCTTCAAGGTGCCCGCGCTGACCGCACTTGCACCATCGCGCGTTCTCCGAAATATCGACCAGAAGGTGACCCGATTCGCCCCCGTGGCTGTGCGTTCCGTTCCAAACGTGACCGTTCAACACGATTCCGCAACCGACGCCCGTGCCGAGCGTCAGGAGGATGAGACCTTCTTCGCCCTGGCCCGCTCCGACCCAATATTCCGCAAACCCGGCGGCGGGTCCGTCGTGCGCGAACGTCACGGGAAGACCGCTGTATTCCGCTAATTTGTCCCGAATCGGGAAGAAATTCCATCCCGGAAGGTTCGACGGACGAACGAGCATCCCGGCGGGCAGATCCATCGTTCCCGGGGAACCGAGCCCGACGCGCGCGATATTCTCGGGCTTCAATCCCGCCTTTTCAATCGCCTCGTGAACAGCTTGCGCCATTCGTTTCGTCGCGTCCTCGGGACCGCGCTCGACGTAAGTCGGCGTCGAAAGATAAGCAAGCGTCTCGCCCGCGTCGTTCAGAACGCCGATCTTAATATTCGTGCCGCCTAAATCGATACCGACAAAATTTTTATTAGCATCCTGAGCCATAAGTTAAAAGCTCCCACTCGGTATTGCGGAAAACAGTCAAACGCTCGTCCGTTTCCCTCAAAAAACGTTCCGTAATTACTTCTCTATTCTACGCGAAACGCGCATTCTTCCCAAATACACATTTCACGCAACCTCCCCAATTATATTAATTCGGAAGTAGCTGTAAACGGAATTTATTATTTTCCGGAAGATTTTATGTCGTTCCTAATGACGTCGATAATCAATCCCTTTAATCGGAAAAACTTTACAAAGTCTCTTCGACGTCGTCTTTTCAAGGACGCGATAGAAAATCGGGTAGACTCCTCGTTTTTCCCTCTCTAACCGCGCCTCTCGCGTCTTGCAAATAATAGAGCCCGCCCGTTGAAACACGCGCTTTTCTCTGGTAAAATAACGTAGTTGCGCGAACCTTGGCAAAATCTTCGCGCTCTGATAGAGTTCGAACAGCGGAGCGACGGGGTGCAAAACTCCAAACTAGGAACAAAGAACGCGTTGACGCGTGTCGTCGCCGCGACGGGACGCTTTGCGGAAATCGCGGTCGAAACGGTCTGGCCCGAGCAGTGTCTCGTCTGCGGAACGCCGACGATCAGCCGACGTCGTTCTCCGTTTGACCGGAATCCGCCCCTCGCGTCGCTCTTTTGTCCCGATTGCCGTAGACGGCTCGTTTCCCCAACGTCGACCTTCTGCGTTCGTTGCGGCGGAATCGTGCCGCCTGGCGTCGTCGGACCGCGTTGCGGACGTTGCGCCGACGACGATTGGTATTTTAGCGCGGCGCTTCCGCTCCATTCCTACGTAGGACTCGCCCGCGCCGTCGTACTGCGCCTCAAACGCAGTAAAGATCGCGCGCTCGTTTCGGCGGTCGCAAGACTCTATTACGAATCGCGCAAAAAAGAGCTTCTCGCGTTTAAGCCCGACTGCGTCGTCGCAACGCCGATGTTCTGGCGCCGCAAATACCTGTTGCGGCGCGGCGTCAACGCGCCGGAAGGACTTGCGAAACGACTCGCCTACGAACTTGACGTCCCCTGTCTCTCGCGCTATCTCAAGCGCGTAAGGGCGACCGCCGCGCAAACGTCCGTCGGATGGTCGCAGCGCGCCGTCAATATTCGGGGCGCGTTTGCGGTCAGGACGCGGCATGGCGCGCCGATCTTCATCGGACGTCGAGTTCTGCTCGTCGACGACGCGCTCACCTCGGGCGCGACGTGCGACGAAATCGCGAAAACGCTCCTTGAGGCGGGCGCGGAATCCGTCTGCGTCGCGACGTTGACCCGCGCCGGACTGGGACGACGTCCCCGTCCGCTTCGTAAACAAAAATATTCCAATCCTTAACGTCTATTTTAGAGGAAACAAACGTTATGACACGTCGCACTCTTCGTCGCCTTGCGCTCGCCGCGTTCGCGTTATGCGCGACGCTCGGCGTCCTCGGGACGGCGCGCGCCGCCGATCCGCTCCGCGCGCCCGCGTATCCGCTGATCGCGAACGATCCTTATTTCAGCGTCTGGTCTAGTACGGACAAACTCGCGGACTCGTTCCCCGTACACTGGACAGGCAAAGTCAACGCGCTCGTCTCGCTCGTCCAAATCGACGGTCAGAATTTCCGCATTATGGGCGCGCCGGTCGTCAAAGGTCAAAGTCCAGAACCGATGACGCAGACGAACGTCTCGGTTCGCGCGACAAACACGGTCTATACGTTCGCGGACGCGGGGATCGAAATCACGCTAACCTTCACGACGCCGAACCTTCCCGACGATCTCATGATCCTTTCGCGCCCCGCGACATACCTGACGTGGCGCGTCAAAGCGACCGACGGCAAAGAGCACGACGTCCGACTCTATTTCGACGCGACCGCCGAACTCTGCGTCGATAACGACGAACAGAAGGTCGTCGGCAAACGCGAAGCGACCGGCGCGCTCGACGTGCTCAAGCTCGGTACGGAAACGCAAGAAGTCCTCGCGAAGTCGGGCGACAACCTGCGTATCGACTGGGGTTACTTCTACGCAGCCGCGGAAAAGGGCGCCTCCACGAACGTCCTCGCGGCCGCCGACGTCGCTCGAGCGTCGTTCCTCAAAGACGGCTCGCTCCCAACTCAAGACGACGACGCGTATCCCCGCGCCGCCAACGACGCTTGGCCCGTCGTCGCGTTCGCGTTCGATTGCGGCAAAGTCGGCGCGACGCCCGCGACCAAACGCGTAATCGTCGCCTACGACGACGAATTCTGCATGACGTGGCTCGGCGAAAAGCTCCGACCATACTGGCGTAAAGACGGCGAAACCGCGCTCGGAATGCTCGACCTCGCCAACGCGCAATACTCCGACCTCATGGCGCGCTGTCAGAAATTCGACGAAGAGCTGTGGAAGCGCGCCGCCGAAAAAGGCGGCGAAAAATACGCGTCCCTCTGCTCCATCGCCTACCCGGAAGCGATCGCGGCGCATAAGCTCGCGCTCCTTCCGAACGGCAAAATGATCTTCATCTCGAAGGAACACTTCAGCGGCGGGTGCGCGGGCACCGTCGACGTTCTCTATCCGGGCGCGCCCCTCTTCATCGTTTATAACACGGAGTTGCTAAAGGCGACGCTCACGCCGATCATGGAATACACGAAAGCGCGCTGGCCGTGGCCTTACGCGCCGCACGACCTCGGGTTCTACCCGCTTCTTGAAGGACAAATCTACGGCGGCGGCGAAAAGACCGAAGAACGCCAGATGCCCGTCGAAGAATCCGCCAATATGCTGATTCTTTTCGACGTCGTCGCAAGACTCGAAGGAAACGTCGATTACGCGCTCGAATATTGGGATATTCTCAAGCAGTGGGCGGACTATCTCCTCGACAAGGGCTTCGACCCCGAAAATCAGCTCTGCACCGACGACTTCATGGGGCACCTCGCGCATAACGTGAACCTTTCCGCGAAGGCGACCGTCGCGCTCGCGTGCTACGCCGATCTCTGCGAACGCGCTGGGAAGACCGAAGACGCGAAGAAACTCCGCGCGACCGCCGAAGAGTTCGTCCAGAACTGGGTCAAGCTCGCAGACAACGGCGATCATTACCGTCTCGCCTTCGATCAACCCGACACGTGGAGCATGAAGTACAACCTCGTCTGGGACAAGCTCCTCGATCTCAAACTCTTCCCGAAGGAAGTCGTCGAAAAGGAACTTAAATATTACGACGTCGTCGTTAAACCCTACGGATTGCCCCTCGACAACCGTTCCGATTACGCGAAAATCGACTGGGAAGTCTGGACCGCGACGCTCGCCGATTCCCGCGAAGGATTCGACAAGCTCATGACGCCCGTCTATGACTTCGTCGACGCGACGCAACCGCGCGTTCCAATGACCGACTGGTACTTCGCAAGCGACGCGAAGATGAAAGGGTTCCGCGCGCGATCCGTCGTCGGCGGCGTCTTCATCAAGTTCCTCGAAAAATAGTCTTTGTTTTCTTGTTTATTTTGCGCGAGAGCGTCGAAGCGTCGGCGTTCTCGCAAGTCGTTCCCTCCTTTTTGAAAGGCGTGTTATTCATGTCGCTTTCCAAATTTAAGAACATCGTTCTCTCCGCGCTCGCCGTCTGCGCCGCGTTCGCGGGCTCCGTCGCGCTCGCCGACCAGCCGCTGCGCGCCCCCGCCGTTCCGTTGATCGCTCAAGACCCTTATTTCAGCGTTTGGTCCAACACGGACTCGCTCGCGGAATCGTTCCCGGTTCACTGGACGGGCAATATCAACGCGCTGACCTGCTTCCTCCGCGTCGACGGTCAGAAACTCCGCGTTATGGGCAACCCCGTCGAATATTACAACGCCGCCCACGCGATGAAGCAAACGTCGCTCACGATTCTGCCGACGAATACGATCTACACGTTTGAAGAATGCGGCGTCGAACTCACGCTGACCTTCACGAACCCGAATCTTCCCGACGACCTCATGGTTCTCTCGCGTCCCGCGACCTACCTGACGTGGAGCGTCAAATCGACCGACGGCTCCGATCACGAGGTTAAAATCTACTTCGACGCGACCGCCGAACTCTGCGTCAACGTCGTCGATCAGACCGTCGTCGCAACCCGTGAAGCGACCGACAATCTCGACGTGATCCGCATGGGAACCGATTCTCAAGAGGTCCTCGCGAAGTCGGGCGACAACATCCGCATCGACTGGGGCTACTTCTTCGTCGCGGCGGAAAAGGGAACCGCGAAGAGCGCGATCGCCGGCGCCGTCGACGCGCGCGATTCGTTCCTCAAGAACGGCGACCTTCCGAAGAAGGACGACGAAGACTTCCCGCGTAAAGCGAGCGCGAACTGGCCCGTCGCCGCGTTCACGTTCGACTGCGGAATCGTTCGCAAGGATCCCGTCGTCAAGCGCGTTATCCTCGCCTACGACGACGAATACTGCCTGACCTTCCTCGGCGAAAAACTCCGACCCTACTGGCGTAAAGACGGCGAAACCGCCCAAGGGATGCTCGAACTCGCCAACGCGCAGTATTCCGATATCATGGCGCGATGCCAAAAGTTCGACGCCGATCTCATGGCGCGCGCGACGAAGGCGGGCGGCGAGAAGTACGCGCAGCTCTGCGCGATGATCTATCCCGAAACGATCGCGGCGCATAAACTTGCGGTTCTCCCGAACGGCAAGGTCGCTTACGTCTCGAAGGAAAACTTCAGCAACGGCTGCGCGGCGACCGTCGACCTGATCTATCCGACGGGGCCCCTCTTCGCCGTCCTGAGTAACGAGCTTCTCAAAGCGTCGATGACCGCGACGATGGAATACGCCGTCTCCGGACGGTGGCCGTGGCCCTTCGCGCCTCACGACGAAGGTCAGTATCCGCTCCTGAACGGTCAGCGTTACGGCGGCGGCGAAAAGACGGAAGAGAATCAGATGCCCGTCGAAGAATCCGCCAACATGCTGATTCTCTTCGACGTCGTCGCGCGAAACGACAATAACGTCGACTTCGCCAAAGAATATGAAGAGACGCTTGAAAAGTGGGCGGAATACCTCCTTGAAAAAGGACTCGATCCGGAAAATCAGCTCTGCACCGACGACTTCGCCGGCCACCTCGCGCACAACGCGAACCTGTCCGTCAAGGCGATCGTCGCGATCGCGTGCTACGCCGATCTTTGCGAACGCGCCGGCAAGACCGACGACGCGAAGAAATTCCGCGCTAAGGCGGAAGAGTTCGTCCAAGAATGGCTCAAACTCGCCGACGACGGCGATCATTATCGTCTCGCGTTCGACAAGCCGGGCACGTGGAGCATGAAATACAACCTCGTCTGGGATCGCATCCTTGGTCTCGACCTCTTCCCGAAAGAAGTCGCGAAGAAGGAAATCGCGTACTACAAGACGGTCATGAACGACTACGGGCTGCCCCTCGACAATCGCGCCGACTACACGAAGCTCGACTGGGAAGGCTGGACCGCGACCCTCGCCGACAATCGCGAAGATTTTGACGCGCTCATGGCGCCCGTCTACCGCTTCGTCAACGCGACGCAGCCTCGCGTGCCCCTCACCGACTGGTACTTCACGAGTAACGCCAAGCAGCGCGGCTTCCAGGCGCGTTCGGTCGTCGGCGGCGTCTACATCAAGATGATGGAAAAGTGACCCGTCTTGCATTCGGCATAATAGACAAAATCCAAAAAACCGGCAAATTACACAGCCTTTAATCTTGATTTTTGGCGTCTATCCTGCTAGAATGCCAACGTAAGAATTCTTGGGCGCCGTTTTTGGAAAATGGTTTCAGAAGCGGCGTCCGCAAAATGTTTTTCAATTTCAAGGAAAGACTTTAAGATGGAAAAAGAATATTTCGTCGACGGCGTCGGCCAGATTCATTTCGCCGGCAATATGGTTCGTTTTGACCTCGTCACGCTCCAGCCGGGCGCCGACGGGCAAGCGCCGACTCCCTCCCCCGCGTTCCGCGTCATTATGCCGCCCCAGGGATTCCTCGCCGCGTTCAACAGCATGCAGCAGCTGATCGACAAGCTCGTCGACGCCGGCGTCCTTCGCAAGAACGAAAACGCGAAGTGATCGGCGACGCAAGTTCGCACGGCAGTACAAAAAACCCCGAGAGTCGTCCGACCCTCGGGGCTTTTTTCTTTTCAGTTCGAACCGTCGCGCACGGCGCCTCGCGGCTATCTTCGGCGTCCTGATTTCAGAGGATCGACCTTTGGCGCTTCGCGACTGAGCGCGGGCTTCTCGGGTTCCTTCTTCTCATTTTTAGGCGCGGCGGCGGGTTTCGCCTTTTCGGCGCCGTCTTGCGATTCCGCCGCCATATCCTCAGACTTAGGTTTTTCTTCAGGCTTTGCCTTCTTCGTAGCGGACGGGTTCTTCTGTCCCGTTGCGATCGAACGATAATTCGTCTCCCATATCCAGCCCTTCGGGGTCCAGCCGTCGGTAATAATGAGTCCGCGCCCGATAATCGCGGCAAACGCAAAAATCGAGTAGATCAAAAGCGCCTTGCCGAAGTTGCAGTCGAAGAAGATCAGCGCTCCGAAAGAGCCGATCGCCGCAATCGGGATAAGATAAAGGCACGCGATTAACCCCGAGCCGCCGAGGAAATAGACAAACGCTTCGAAAACAAGCCACGATCCCGCGAACACAAGGGACGCAAAGAACGAACGGCGACGGCGTTCGCTTGGATCCTCAAACATGACCTTGTCCAGATCGTTTTCGTCGCGCGTGAGCTTATACCCGAAATCTGCGATCGGATAGGCGATAACAAACGCGAGGATCGCGCCGACGATCAGCGAAAGCCAGCCGCTGTGCGCCAGCCCGACGAGGTACGAAATCAGGAAAAAAGCCGCCGCGCCCGCCGCGCCAAGCGCGATCTGACCGCCCGTGAACGTAAAACGCTCCTGAAGAATCGGTCGCGCGTCGTGCCCGACGTTCTTGCGCGTCTTGCCCCCGTCCGTTATATCGTCCGGCGCGTGGATGACGAGCTTTTCCTTCGGAATCTCGATGATGTGTCCGCACTTTGGACACGGTCCCTTCTTACCCGCAAACCGATCGTCGACCTCGAAGGACGTCATGCACCCCGGGCATATAACGCGAATCGCCATAGCTTCACCCACTCTCAAAAAAACTGAGTCGCCGATCGTCGTCGCACGGAAACGGCGTCCGCCCCGACCTGCGCGTAACTTTGCGTCATTCTAACGCGTCGCAACTAAAAGCGCAAGATTTTTTCCGCGTTCTCCGACGATTTCCCATGAGGAAAAAACGCGAAACCATCGTAGCGCCAAAAGAACGCGGGCGCCTGATTCAATCAGACGCCCGACGCCAAAATGTTTCAACGGACGGCAAAGCGCTCGCCGTCTCGCCCAAGTACGAAAATCAGAAATGCAACCCCGTGCCGGCGTCGTCGCCGCGACTCAGACCGCCCTTGAGGGGGCCCTTCGGCTGAAGTTTGCGGATACGCTCTTCAGACGCTTTGATTTCCGCCTCTTCTCGCACTCGCGCCTGATCGGCGGCGGTCGCCGCTTCGGACTCCGCCTTCTCCTGCGCTTCGCGACGCGCCTTTTCGCGCGGGTCTTCCATCGTCTTCTTGATCGAGAGCGAAATCTTACGCTTCTCGAGGTCGACGGCGAGAACCTTGACGTCGACGTAATCGCCGACCTTCAAAACGTCGGAGACTTCGTTCACGCGCTGATACGCAATCTCGCTAATGTGGACCAACCCTTCGAGACCGCCGCCGACGTCGACAAACGCGCCGAACGCCAAAACTTTCGTCACGCACCCGCGAACGACGTCGCCGACGCGAATCGTCTCGTCGACCGAATTCCACGGGTCGTGCGCCGCGTCTTTCAGAGAGAGCGAGATGCGATTGCGGTCAAGGTCGATCTTAACGACTGTCACGACGACGCGGTCCCCTTCTTTGACGACGTCGCTCGGATGCTTAACGCGCGCCCACGACATCATCGAAACAGGAATGAATCCGTCGACCCCGCCAAGATCGACGAACGCGCCGGCGTCGATGACCTTGCGCACGAGACCTTCGCGGCTCTGACCCTCGGCGAGTTCCGCCAACGTCTTCTCGCGCTGTTCTTCGCGCTCTTTTTCCATAAGGATTCGACGGCTTACCACGAGGTTGCGACGCTCCGGGTTCACCTCGGTCACGACCGCCTTCCAGCGTTCGCCGACGTACGCCTCAGGATTGTCGACGCGATACGGCGCGACCTGACTGTACGGCATGAATCCGCGCAGACGACCGACCGTGCATTCAAGTCCGCCCGAATTCGCGCCCGTAACGACCGCTTCGACGATCGCGCCCTTCGAAAGGCTGAGCCAGTCGCCGACTTCCGCCGCCGCAAGAGGCAACGAAACTTCATAAACGCCGTCGTCGCCGTTGAACTTCGTCACGACGACGTCAAAAGTCATGCCCGGCTTGAGCTCCATTTCGTCGGGAAACTGCTTGAGGGGGATAAGCCCAAACTCGCGCGCGCCGACGTCGACGAAAACGGAATCTCCGTGGATCGATTCGATTCGCGCGTTGACCTTCGCTCCTTCTTCGAGCTGGACGGAGGTCGCGAGCGCGTCGGCAGAACTCATAATCGCGCCGAGCGCGTCGGAATTCGGATCGCCGCCGAAAAGTTCCTCGAATTCGTCCATCAAATCGCCAGAAAGCTGTTCGCGGCGATTAGGAACCGGAATATGCGTGACAGGACCGCGAGGAGCGGCTTTCGGCGCTTCAGGACGTTCGCGCCGCTCTCGACGTTCGCGACGTTCGCGTTTCCCTTCGCCCTTCGCGTCGTCTTTGGCTTCTCTCTCTTCACGGCGACGGGTCGACTCGCGACGCGTGGAAAGGGGCGCGCTTGATTTACTCGACGCGGCGCGAAGACGTTCCGCAATGACGTCGGACGTCACGATCGCGGGGCCGGCGGCGGGCGTAGAGACGGGCTCCGGCGTAGTCTGAGACTCGGCGGTCGTCGCCGGGGTTTCCGTCGACGCCTCGGGCGTGGAAGAAACGGGCTGATTCTCTACCGGTGAAGATTCGACGGGTTTGTTTTCCGAATTATCCATAATTAAACACCTAGAAACGCTAACGCGTCGCGCCGAATTAACTGCGACGCATTATTAAAATGTTTCAAATCCGGGCCCTTTCAAGCGCAGCCCAAAATACGACGTAAACGCGCCCGATATTTTACTCTTGTCGTCGCGTAAAAAAAGCCTAAACCCGCTTGTTTTCCCGTATTTTTACGAAAAAAACGTTCCACGGTTTGGCAGAAAAATCATAACTGTGGACGCTCGACGGTCGACCGAGCGCAAAAAAAGACCGGAACGTCTAGCGACGTCCGGCCTTAGAGAAATACTAAAATCGCGAATCGATCAAATCATTGCACGATCGCAAAACGCACGGGAACGACGACCGTCTGGGCGTTTTCCTCATCGACGCCGACCTGGAAGACGATCTCGCCAAACTGGTCTTTGCCCGGCCCCATAAACGCGCCCTCGGGAGATCCGGGGGGAATCGAAATATTCGCTTCAATCTGGCGAATCTTAGAAACGCGCTGCAGTTCCTCGTCAGGATATGTAAAATCGACCTTGATCCAGTCGGGACGAACGCTCTTGACAAAGACCGTGTCCTTGTTGACCGGAATCGGCTCGAAGACAAGGAGCCGGAGGTTGGTCTTCGCGCCCTTGTTCTTCTCGACGTTGTCGATCCGGAGCGTTCCGCTTGTTTTGTCGTCAAAGAGAGGTCCGAGAACCTTGATCTCATGGCTCATCACGGAACCGTGAATCGGGACCTCGACGATCGGCGTCTTGGGACTGTTCACGCGCAGACGCAAAAGTTCTCGGAACGCGCCCTGCGTCATGCCGGCCTTCATCGTCACGGAACCGTTATAAACGCTCGTCGCGAGGTGGACCAGTTTGTTGTTCTTCTCCTCCTCCGTCATGTTCTCGACGGAATCCTTCGTTATCTCGACCGTAAAACGCTCAGGGTCGGAAAGTTCGGCGTTCTCGACGGCAAGTTCGAAGGGGTTTCCGTTTTCGTCATGCTCGAAGCCAAAGAGACGGAAGGTTCTCGTCGTTTCGCTCGTCGAGTTCGCGTTGTTAAACGCAAGTTCGCTCGGAATCGCAATGACGGGAGACGTATAGAGTCCCCTGACGGAAAAGACGATCTCCTTGTTGTTCGGGTCGTTCGTGAGAATCATAACGCCCTGGTTGAAAACGCCGCCGGAACGCGCGCCGTCCCACTTGAAGAGAACGGTCGCCTTTTCGCCCGGTTTGAGCGTCTTCTTCGAAATCGTAAAGGACGTGCAGAAACAGCCTTTCGCGCCTTCGGCGAGTTCAAGATCGCCGTCGCCGACGTTTTCAATGTAGAAGGGATGCTCGCCCTTCTCTGTCGACGGATTCTTCTCGATAATGCCGAAATCGAAAGAGTCTTCCCCGACCTTGGCGCGAGGAGTCTTTTTACCGTTCGAGTCGGAGACGTTCGCAGGATCGGCGGCGTCCGCCGGCGCCTGGTCGGCTTCGGCGAATAAATCGTTCGCTCGATTTTCAAGTTCGACGTTCCACGGGAACTGCGCCGCATGGAATTTTCCAACCCCGAATCCGACGACGGCGCCGAGGAGAAGTCCGAGAACAACAGATGAAAGGATAACGCGCATGAGTCGCCTTTAAGCCAATAACGCGGAAAACGCTCTGCGACGGACTCCCGCCGCAGAGCTTAGAATCTAGAAAATCACAACGTCTACAATCACTCGATCGAGTATTCGTCCGCGAGTCGAATGAACTTCTCGACCTGTTCTTCGGTGAGAACGCCGCGACGCTCGATGTCGATCTTCGCTTCCTTATTCGTGAGTTTTTCACGTGCGGAAACGGAGATACGTCCAGATTTGTCGAACGCGTAGGTCACCTCGACCGGCGTGCCTTTCGGGAGATTGGGCGGAAGATCGGTGATACGGCATTTGCCGAGGAACGAACAAGCGTTCGGATCCGGCGCGTCTCCTTCCAGAACCTGGACGCTTACGCGCGTTTGTCCCTCTTTATTCGTTTGGAACGTCTTAGAGAGAGAGAACGGGAGCGTCGTATTGCGCGGAATCATGATGTAGTTGACGATTTCCTTCGTCTTAGGATCCGTCGCGACGATTCCGAGCCCGTGCGAGTTGACGTCTTCTTCGCGAACGTTTTCGAGCAATTTTTTAACGCGATCGCTCAGCGTGTTCGCTTCGTTATACTGGGCTTCGAGAATCGCGGCGTGAATCGCGGCGCCGCGCGCGACTGCGGTGTGCGGGTCGAGGTCGGGGCTGCGATACGGCTTGACGCCGGTGAGCTTTTCGAGCATGACCGCGACTTGCGGCATGAGCGTCGAACCGCCGATCATGACGATCGCGTCGAGGTCGGAGAACTTCATGTTCGCGTTCTGAATAACGTATTCCGTCGTGTCGGCGGTACGCTGGAGAAGGTCGAAGGTAAGTTCTTCAAACAACTGACGCGAAATCGGGACGGAAACAGACTGTCCTTCGTGACGGCAGGAGATCGACGTCTGCTCGCGCGTCGTGAGTTGGATTTTCGCGACGTCGCAGTCGTTGCGGAGAATCTGCATCGTTTTCGGGAACTGGTGAAGGTTTACGCCATGCTTCTCGATGAACTTTTCGCAAACGTAATCCGCGAGGCGGTCGTTCCAGTCGACGCCGCCGAGCTTAACGTCGCCGTCGGTCGAAATGACGTGGAAGTTGTTGCCGGAATATTCGACGACGGTCGAGTCAAAGGTGCCGCCCCCGAGGTCGTAGATCAGGATGCGGCGCGACTTCGTACTTTCCGTGCGCCCAAGTTCGCCGCGATGCCACGCGTAGGTCAGCGCGGCCGCCGTCGGCTCGTTGATGATGCTCACGACGTTCAAGCCCGCGATTCGCCCCGCGTCCTGCGTCGATTTACGGCGCGTGTCGTTGAAGTAATAAGGAACCGTGATAACGGCGTTCGCAATCGGACCAATCTTGTTTTCGCAGTCCTGCTTGAGTTTGCGAAGAATCAGAGAAGAGACGAATTCCGGGGTGATTTCCTGACCGTCGAAGGTGCGGTGATACCCGACGGATCCCATCTGACGTTTGATACGTTCGATAACGTTCGAAGGATCTTCCATCGCCGCGCGACTGCGGTTTGGTCCGACGATAACGTGCTTGCTCTCCGCAAGAAGAATGATACTTGCCGTTTCGACGTCGTCGTCTTCGTTTGGAATCGGTGTCGGTTCGCCTTCTTCGTTGACGATCGCCAACGTCGAGAACGTCGTTCCTAAGTCGATACCTACGGTGTTGCCCGGTAAAAATTCCATATTATGCTCGCTCTGTCGTAAACTGATATGGCGTAAAAGGCGCGATCTGGCGCGGTCTTAAGAATTCGCGGGTTCGAACGCGACGCGCTGAACAACCGAAATTCCCTAACGTACCCATATATCGTACCGCCAAAAAACAGCCGCGTCAACAAATAGAAAAAAAAACGACCGAAAAAGGAAGGATATTCCCCTCTTTCGGTCGTTCTTTTGTCAAACGCGGCGGCGGCGTTCCCCGTCGCGACTATTTTCCGCCCTTTCCTTTAATGGAAAGACGCCCAGAACTCTTCCCGGAATCTTTCGCGTTCGATTTGCCGTCCTCTTTAGAATCGGCGGAAGTCCCGGCCTTAGGAGCGGATTCGGACTTCGTCGACGTTTTAGGCTCGCTTTTCGCGTCGGACTTCGGTTCGGACTTAGACGACGCTTTAGGCTCGCTTTTCGCGCCAGACTTCGGTTCAGGCTCGGTCGACGCTTTAGAGTCGCTTTTCGCGCCGGACTTCGGCTCTGTTTTAGACGACGTCTTAGAATCGGCCTTGGGGTCGGGTTCCTCGTCGATCGCGGCGTCAGGATCGTCTTCGTCGGGCGCGACGTCCTCTGGATCAGGAACTTCGGCGTCTTCGGGCGAGTCGATCGCAAAGAAATCGTCGCCTTCCTCGTCCTGCGCGGCAAGATCTTCGTCGGTAATCGATTTAGGCGCCGACGCGAACGGCGCGTCGTCGTCGTCCGATTTCTTCGGCTCGACGAAAACGGCTCGGTCGCCTTCGTCCTCTTCGTCCGAGGGATCAAGAATACCGTCGAGTTCGTTCTCGGAATCGTCAGACTTCTTTTCGGCGTCTTTATCGCTTTCAAGGAGCGCGTTTTCTTCTTCGCCCTTCTTAACGGCTTCCACGTCGAATTCTTCGAGTCGATCCTCTTCGACCGCTTCGCCCGAGTCGATAAGCATGTAGCCCGCCCACCAGAAAGGCGCGGAGTATTTCGGAATTTCTTCCGAGCGTCCGAGTTTCTTGAGGCGCGGCTCCTCGTCAGGTATGACGTCGCGCGCCATGAGCGACAAGACGGCGTTCTTCCACGCGTCGGCGGCGGGTTCGTTTTCGTAGTTCTTTACGAAATCCTGCGTAAGATCGTACGCGGAGCGACCGCCCGTTCGCCAACGACTCAGCAGCATCGTGTCGGCGCCGCTCGCTTGCATCGCGAGGACCGCCAGCGCGAGTTCCGCGCCGATCCCGCCGCCTTTAAGGGAGTTTTCAGCGGGAGTCCGGAGCGCCGGCATAACGATCAGTCTCGGAGCGCCCCACGGCGACTCGATCCATGCGGAAACGCTGTTGCCCGGACGAGGTCGGTTTCCGAGAACGACGGGCGACCAATTCCATTTGTCCGCGAGAACCTCTTCCCAAACGACCAAACGTCGCAATCGCGCGGCGTAAAGGGAGCCGGGAATCGCGCGCATATTTTCAGCCGTCGTCGCTTCGGTCTTAGAAATGGCGCGTGAGAAACGCTCGACGGCGGCTTCGATACGCTCGGCCGGCTCTTTCGGGAACGTCTGCCCCCAAATGAGCGTCGTGCCGACAAACGCGCTGCGTCCGACGGCGTTCGGAAGCGCGAGAGAAACAGTCGCGGAATACCGAATCGTAAAATCTTGCGCGGCGATCATCGGCATAAGCGTGTCTTCAAACGCCTTAAGCGCCGCCTTTTCACGCGCGTTACGACTCATTCGCTTCGTCGGAGCCGTCTCGGTCGGAGTTTCCTCGACGTCCGCGGATTCGTCCGTCTGCTCGGGCTCGTCGGCGGATTCAGTCGCGGGGTCTGGCGTTTCGCCGTCGCTCTCGTTCTCCTCGTCCTCGTCGGCGAGAATTTCGGCGACGGCGGAGACGTCGGCGTCTTCCGCTTCGTCGTCATAGTAGCCGGCGTCGAGATCGTTATACTGCTCTTCGCGCGCTTTCCTTTCCGCCTCTTCTTTCTCTTCGTCCGTCGCCTCGTCGCCCAAATCGTCGGAACCGTCGGAGCCGTCGGTTTCGGTCTCAGATTCGGGGTTTTCCTCGCCGTCGCCTTCGTTTTCCTCGTCGGCTGCGGTAGACGCGGCCTTCGGAAGACAGAGCGCCTCGAACGGGAGATACCATATCGACGAGTCGGGCGTCACGACAAGCTTTGAAAAGACGATGTTGAAACGATCCGCCTCGACGTCGGAGGCGCCGAGTAAGATTTCGCGAAGTCTCGCGCCCTGCGCTTTCCAGAGTTCGTCGTTGAGTTGTTCGTTTTCGACGTAACGCGAACCGTCTGAGTTGCCGATCGTCTTGAGGAACGTCGCGACGGCGGCGGCGACTTGGTCGCTCGCGCCGATTCGCCAAGCGTCAAGATTCTCCTTGCCGATCATGAAGCCGTAGATTTCCCCCTCGGCCTCAATGAAGGACAGAATCGCCGTGTCGGCGGGCAGACGCTTCTGAACCTCTTCGACCGAATAGACGGGCGGGAAGACGTACGGGATTCGGACGCGTCCCGCCGCGATGAAGTGCAGCATCGCCTCTTGATTAACGGCAATTTTCGCAAGGTCGGCAAAGAGCGCTTCCTGCCGTTTCGCGTCGTCGCGATCCGTAGGAACAGTCGGAATCCCGTTGAGGAATTCCATAACGGAGGCGGTCGCCTTCATCGTTTCTTCAAAATTCGGATAGGCGAAAGCGAGCGTTTCACGCGCGGCGCGGAGCGACGGAGTCGTAAGCAAATCGTCCGCCGTCATGATATAACGGAGCGAAACGAGACGTCCGCCGTAAGTTTGCGTCGAGAAAAAGCGTTCGCGACGAATGCGCTCCGAGACTTCAAACGCCTTGTCTTTTAGATCGCGGTCGAGGAGCAGCTGGAACTGACGCTCATACGACGCAAGCGGCGCGATCATCTGGATCGACAACGACTCCGTCGGATTGACCGCCCAGTCGACGACGGTCGGCTCGCGAAGTAGGTATTCATAGAGGTCGGCGGCGTTTCGCGGCGTAAGCGCGCCGTTAGCGGTCAGTCCGCGCTGAACAAAGGCGTCGAGCTTTCCGAGTTGCCGCGCCCACGTCGAACGAACTTTCGCGCCCTCGACGACGAGCGCGAGCGCCTCGTCCCCTCGCTCTGTTTCGCCCGTCGCGTAGAGGAAGAGCGCGTGGAGATAATTCCAGCGGTCGGCGTGAATCGTATTGCGCACTTCGCCGCGCATCGACGCCTGCAACGCGCTGAGTCCGCTTTTAGCCTGCGGGATTCTTCCGGAATAGATCATATCCTCGAGAAGTTCAAGCGCGAGAGACGTTTGAAGCAGCACGCAGCCTCGCTGCGTCTTCGACCAGCGGTACGCGCCCACAAGCGCGGGATCCGCCGCGCCGCCGCGCAGCGCCTTAGAGCAGTTGGAATATCGCCGCAACGCCTCTTCGAGAAGCAGACGGTCGCCAAACTGCCACGCCGAATGCGCCGCCTCGTAATAGCACTGAGCGGCTTCGCGCACCTTGTCGACCTTTAGAAAGATGTGCCCGAGTTCAAGGAGCGCGTCGCCCGTGAGCTGGTGGTCGAACCGTCCCATCGCCAGCAGCGCTTCGTTGAGCGCTTTGACCGCAGATTGCGTCTTGTCGCATTCTTCGAGCGCCAATCCCCAAATAACGTCTAGAAAAACGATCGACCAATGGTTCGGAGCGACGGCGCGCGTTCGGAACGTCTCGAGGATTTCCGTACTCATCGGATCATAGGGCGCGAGCGGTCCGATAATGTCGACGCGGCGCCGAATCGAAAGCGCGATGCATCGCAGAATTTCAATCGGATCGATCGCCATCGCGTGCTGTTCCGCGACGATTCCAAGCTGACGCGTCGCCTGCGTTTCCCCTTCTCCGATAATGATCGTCGCTTTGGAGGGAAAAACGCCAATCGGCGTAGCGCGGCGCGAGACGCCCCACGGGGTCGCGCCCTTTTCGCGTCCTGAAACGCCTTCGACGTACGTAACTTTCGCCATCCAGTTTGGAAACGCCATCGCGAGCGTGAGGCTCGAGTTGAAGTTTTTCAGCGCGGAATCGAGGTCGCCCGCCTGATAGTACGTTTCGCCCAGCATCGCGTAATAGCAGATCGAATCGATCCACAGACTCGGTCCGATCTTTACGGCGTCTTTAATTTCGGAGTTATAGAATCGAATCGCGCTCGAGAACTGTCCCGATTCAATCAACGCCGTCCCGGCGTAATAGCGTTCTGAGGGAACCCGTTTGACCTCGCCGCGCCCCGGTCGCGGTCCGGGAGGAGGACCAAGGGGTCCGCGCGGTCCCGGTTGCGCCGACGCGACGCCGTACGCGAGCGCGAAAAGCGTCGTCGCGACGAGCGCGACGGCGACGCGGCGCCATAGAACGCGAAAATTGGACTTGGGAGACTTGATCATAAATCGCATAACAGACTCCTCGTCGCTCGAGCGACGCGCGGTCGGTCGACCGCATGGTCAAACGATCCGCCGAAAGGGGCTTTGTCTCGCGCCTAAACGGACGTAGTAAACTCCGCGCGCGCGTGTTCGCTGTAAATTATTCGACGCGGTTAGACGCGGCGTCGGATCCGTCTTTGACGGACGCGTGGTAGCGATCGTTAAAGACCGCCGGGTCGTAATCGTCGCGATACGTTTTGCGCGGAAGCATCCCGACGCGACTGAGGGTTGATTCGGTTGAATTCACGTCGTCGAAGGGGGACGGCTGGAATCGCTCGGCTTCGCGAGGTCGTCCCTGCTGAAAGACGGGAACCGAAGGATCGACGGGCGCGACGGGACGCGGCGCGTCTGCGGAATCTTCGAACAGACCGGCAAATCCTTGATTCTCGGCGCTCGCGTTTGCGGACGGCGCGCCGTCTGCGTCGCGGGTTACGTCGAGCACGTCGTAACGCGACGCCGCGCCGGGTCGAAGCGTCGATTCTACGCCGCGTTTGGCGCGATAATCCTTCGCGGCGGCGGCGAGAGCAGGCTCTTGCTTGAGCGTCTCGAGCCAATCGACGAAGTTCGCGCAATCTCGAGCCGAATAACGATCCGTTCCAAAGGGATAAACGCGTTCGCCACGGAGATTAGTCACGGTCGGGTGATTCAGAATTGGACTCGCTCCGATATTGTCGAAATCGACGTAAACAATCGTCTCGCGCAACGTATAGAGAAGCGCAAGTCGCTGCGCGGGTCCAAAAGCCTTCGGACGCACGGAGTAACGAACTCCGGGGGTTCCGGGCTCGTGACAACCGGAGGTCGCGCAACGTTTCTGAAGCGCGGGCAACGCTTTGCGTCCGAATCGTTCAAGAGCGCTCGCGGGAATTGTTTTTCCCCACGCGTCAAGTTCGGCGTCGTCTTGAGATTTGACGTTTGGAGTCGGCAAAAGGTTCGCGGACTCGGCGTTCGAATCACGACGACGCTCCTCAAGCGCCGCGACGGTGCGCGCCGCGTTTGCACGAAACTGTTCCGCTGTGGCGAGTTCGTCGATTTTCTTCCGCAGCGCGCGACGTTCCGCGTCGTCTATGGATTGTTCCATACGCGCCGTTAAGAGCTTGATCGCTTCGCCGCCAAGTTGACGCCGCCCCGCCCAGTCGGCGAGCGCCAGAACTTCGTTGACGTCTTCCATTCGGGTTTCTTTGACTTTATACGCAAAGACGTCTTCGCGCGTGTCGCCGATAAAAACCGCGTCGAGTTTTGACGCCGCCAACTTTCCGCCGCCGGGGAGTTTAATCGAGTATGAATCGCCTTGGTCGACAATCTCGCCCTCCCAAACGACGCCGGACCGCATGAGCGCGAACCGTGTCGCGGCGCCTTCCGAAACGCCCGTCTCCGGCGCCGGAGTCGCGTCTGCTTGACTGGGAAACTCCGTCTGCGCGCGCGCCGACGCAAACGCAAACGCGCCGGCAAGCGCGATCGCTACAAGTCCAAGAAGTGTTGCTCGCCCCGTCATCTCTATCATATCTTTCTAAAATCAACGTCTGATTTGTTCAATCCGCCACGCGGACGTCCTTCTCGATTCCGTAACAATAAGATACGAAATTCCGCCCCATCGCGCAAGACACGCGCCGGTGATCTTCGCGCCATACTGAAAGACGTCCGTCTCGACGCCTGCGGAATTGAAAAACTGAACGACGCCGTTCTCCGATATCAAAATCCACTCGTCGAATCCGTCTCCGTCGACGTCGCCCGATTTAATCCGTTCGTGAAGGTCGTCTTTCGCCGACGATATCACGTTGCGCCACAATTCGTTTCCAGCCGCGTCGTATCCCGTAAAATACGCGACGTCGGCGACTTCGTCGACGCAAATCGCGGCGAACGACGCGCCGTCGGGGGCGGCGCGACCCGTCGTCGCAATCTGTCGTAACGTTTCTCCTTTTCCCACGTTAATCGCGCGACAAGGTTCGCCGGAAAGCGCGTCGAACGAGACGATCGCGCCTCTGTCGATCTTCGTGAAATCAAGAGCCGTCAGCGTCGCGGAACGCGCGCCGTCCTTGTCATGTTCGCCTATCGCGATTTGCGACGGCGCGAGAACGGTTTCGTCTTTCCAAAGAACGCGGCGCGTCTGCATATCGATCGCGTAGACGCCGTTCTGGACAAATCCGCCCGCGTCAGGCGCGGAGACGACGCCAAGGAACAACTCGGGGACGCCGTCGTGATCGACGTCGGCAAGCCGGGCGTCGCCGACTCGCTGCGCGTCCGACGCGCCCGCCACGAGGGACCCAAGATCGTTAAACGCGTCGTCGAAACGATGAAGCTTGCGCGAGGCGCCGGAGGCGGAAGCGACGAAATATCGCCGCCCTTGTCCCGACTCAACCGTGCGAACAAACGTTATCGGCTCCCCCGCCGCCGCCGCGGGGGTCGTTTTCAAAAGG
Organism: uncultured Planctomycetaceae bacterium; assembly: GCA_946408825.1. Taxonomy (GTDB): domain Bacteria; phylum Planctomycetota; class Planctomycetia; order Pirellulales; family Thermoguttaceae; genus RUG369. The sequence continues at coordinate 26,297 of CAMJTU010000009.1, read as the reverse complement.
AGTTTTCCGCGCGACGAAAAAACCGCGAGCGCGTTCCCGTCGCACGGGACTATTAAAGCGTCTTCGGGAAACGCGGCGCGGCCCTCGGTCTGCTTTTCAACCATTTCCCAACCGCCGTCCGTCGCCCCCTGCGAATCGCGCCGTTTCGACGAAAGCGCAAGAGGATTGACGGGCGCAAACAAACCTTCATAGCGCCACGCCTCTTGTATCCGCATCGTTTTGGGTTTCGTTCGCGGAGGCGGATCCGATTGAGCGACGTCGAGAGACGTTCGATATAGCTCGCCGGACGTCGCCGATTCCATAAATCGTTCGAAGCGGCGCGCGTTTTCGTAAAACGCGTTGCGTTCGAGTTCGCGAGGATCGCGTCCTTCGTTCAGGTCGCGGAGCGCGGCGCGAAGTCGCGCGACGTCGGAAGATCGAAAAAGGAAAAGCGCCGTCGCGCCTGAAGCGTCAAGGAGCGCCAACGCGGGCGCGGCGAGAAAAGGCGCGTCGAAATCAAGGCGCATCAACGCGGAGCCGTCGAGCCGAGCCTGACGGAGCGTCGGCGCGGTCTCGCGTCCGTCGGCGAACGCAACCTCGTCGGGAACGTCGGAATCGTCGCAGTTAATCGCGAGAAAGGTCGCGGCCGGATATTCTTTGGCGAGGTCCGCAAAGGCGCCGAGCGTAGCGACATGGTCGGGGTCGGTCGTCTGCCAGAAACAGAGCGCCGTCGGAACGCCGTCCTTAAAAAGCGGGGAGTCGGACGCGTCGTCGCCAATTTTTCTAATCGTTTCAATGGGAAACGAACGATTGAGCGCGGCGACGTTTGGCGATTCAAACCGTTCTACGCGACGCGCCGACTCGACGTTCTCTCCCGCGTCGAAAAGAAACTCCGAAAGATCGTCGGGCGACGTCTGAGACAGCGTCTGCTTTGGAAATTCGACGCGCGCCGCCAGCACGCGGACGTCCGGCTCCGGCGCGAGAATGCGCTCGACGGAAAGTTCGCAGCGCGCGAGCGCGCGCGTCGAGCGTGAAAACCAGTATATGCGGGCCACGCCGTCGTAAACGACTTCGACGCGGTCGCAAAGAGTCGCTTCCGCGTCGATTCCGTCGAAAGTCAGATACGCGGGGTCAAGAAGCGTGAGCCGCGCTTCGCGAGGCGCAAGCGTGCGAAAAGGATCTCGAGACATGAGGAGCACGAGCTGCGGCGACGTCCAAAAAACGTCGGCGGGGAGGCCTAGATTCGAAGCGGCGGCGAACTCGGCGTCAGGGTAAAACTCGCGAATCGACGTGAGGAGAAGAGGCGCGGGCTTCTCGACGATCTGACCGGCAAAGGAAGCGTCGAGAATTTCGGCGCGAAACGTTTTGCCGTCGGAACGCAGCAGACCGCGTCCGAATTCCATGCGCGTGTAATTCGGTCTGGCAAACGCGAGCGAACACGAGACTCGAAGCGACGCGTGACTGCGATCGGAATCGCGCTCGTAAAGAATTTCCGCGTAACCTTCGTCATGGTAATACTTCGCGTTGGCATAGGCGCGAGTCGCCTCTCGAAGAAGCCTTTCAGGCGTCAGTCCGGGGAGCGCTTCAGGCGCCGGCGCGGCGGTTTCTTCGGGGGCGACGGAAACGATAGGCGGACGTTCGCGACGGAGCGAGAGAACAAGCGTCGCGACGAGGACGGCGACAAAAATCACGACGACGACGGGCGCATACCCTCCCGCCGCTTGTCGCGTCTCCTGTCGAACGCGTTGTTTTCGCATCAGACCGTCCTTACTTTCTTTCAACAATTATAGTCAAAACCGCTCAAACCGACGATTCGCCTAACGTTAGACGCGGCATGGCGACGTATGGACAAGATACCGAAATTCCAAGAAAAAATCAATAGCGCAGGACGCGGTCGCGCGGCGTCTTCACAAGCGGTCGTTCTTATCGTCGCGGTCGACGACGAAACGCGCGGACGAAAGCGCCGCGTCAGTGTCGGAGGCCTGCGTCGGATTGACGTGGACCATGACGTGTTTGACAATTGGAAACTGTTTCTCAACCGCTTCGTGAACGTCTCGCGCGACGGCATGCGCCTCGAAAAGCGACATATTGCCGTCGACGGCGATTTCCGTCTCGACGAAAACGCGGGAGCCGAATTTTCGGGTCCGGACGAGGTCGAGCCGATCGACGCCGGGAATCGAGAGAATGAGCTCGCGCATTTTAGTTTCAGCCGCGTCGTCGCACGCCGTGTCGACCATCTGCGACGCCGAGCCGCTCAAGACTTTAAGCGCAATCCACAGAATGAAACCGCTGATGACGATCGACGCAAGCGGGTCTAAAATCGGAAAGCCCATCCGCGCGCCGGCGATTCCGACAAGCGATCCAATCGAGGAGAACGCGTCCGTCCGATGATGCCACGCGTCGGCGCGAAACGCCGCCGAGTTCAACTTGTTGGCGTAGAAAATCGTGTACCAGAACATTCCCTCTTTGGCGACGATCGAAACAATCGCCGCAATCAGGGGAAGCGCCGTAGGAACATGACGTTCCGCAGACGCGACGTCGGGCGTCAGTAAAAAATGAAACTCGCGCCAGACTTCGACGGCGCCGTGATAGCAAACCGCGCCGCCCGTCGCAAGAAGCGTCAGTCCGATGAAGACGGCGGCGATGGTCTCAAACTGTTCGTGACCGTAGGGGTGCGACTTATCCTCCGGCGCTTCCGAAAAGGTGGCGCCAAGATACGCCACCAACGTGGCCAAAACGTCGGAAAAGGAATGGAACGCGTCTGAAACCATCGCGCTCGAACGTCCCGCAAGCCCCGCGAAAAGCTTCAGGACGACAAGCAGAACGTTCCCCAAAACGCCGACCAAAGCGACGCGTTCAACCGAGCCTCTAGACGTCATTGTTTTCTCCGACGATTCATAAAATCGCGACGTTTCGCGTAACGGACCTTTCGCCGTCATTCTTTCGGCGGTTCCGCGCCGCGATCGACGCCCTTCTCCTTTGAACGACGCGCCGCGGCTTCTTTCCATTCGAGAATCTGACGATAGCGTTCCCCGTAATTGCGCTCAAACCCTTCCGTCGTCGGACGATAATACTGCTTTCCCAAAAGCGAGTCGGGAAGACAGCGCATATCGGCGATTTTATCAGGAAGGTCGTGCGCGTACTGGTAGCCCGCGCCGTAGCCAACCTCGCGCATCAGGCTCGTAACGCCGTTGCGAATATGGAGCGGAACCGGCTCGCTCAGCATCGTCAGCGCGTCTTTCTTGGCGGCGCCATATCCGACGTAAAGCGCGTTCGACTTCGGAGCCAGCGCCATGAAAACGACCGCTTCCGCAAGGATAACGTCGCATTCTGGGGGACCGATATAATGGCATCCTTGATACGCGGCGATAGCGAGTTGCAACGCGCGCGTGTCCGCCATTCCGACGTCTTCGCTCGCAAATCGCACGACGCGCCGCGCGATATAAAGCGGGTCTTCGCCCGCCTCGAGCATCCGCGCCAGCCAGTACAGCGACGCGTCGGCGTCGGAATTGCGCATCGATTTATGGAGAGCGGATATCAAGTTGTAATGTTCCTCGCCGCTCTTGTCGTAGAGCAACGATTTACGCGACGTACACTGTTCTACCGTCTCGCGGGAAACGACGACGGAGCCGTCCGGCTCTTGATCTCCGTTGAGGACCGCCATTTCGAGCGTCGAGAGCGCCGTGCGCGCGTCGCCGTTCGAGAAGGTCGCCACGAGGCGCAGAACGTCGGGGTCGATCCGCACGTTCATGTCGCCGAACCCTTTAGGCGAACGGAGCGCGCGCTCGAGAAGTTCGACGATTTCATCCTCTGACAACGCTTCCAAAACAAAAACCTTACAGCGCGACAGAAGAGCGCCGTTCACTTCAAACGAAGGGTTTTCGGTCGTCGCGCCAATAAGGATAATCGCGCCTTTTTCGACGTAGGGAAGAAAAGCGTCCTGTTGCGCTTTGTTAAAGCGATGGATTTCGTCGATAAACAGGATCGTGCGCTGGCCGTATGCGCGGTTATGATCCGCCTCCTGCATGACGGCGCGAATTTCCTTGATTCCCGACGTTACAGCGGAGAAATCGATGAATTTGGACTTTGTAACGTTCGCAATAACGTTTGCGAGCGTCGTTTTCCCTACGCCTGGCGGCCCCCAGAAAATCATCGAGGAAACCGCGTCGTTTTCGACCATCCGCCGAAGAACTTTCCCGTCCCCCAACAGCCGCCGCTGTCCTACGATCTCGTCGAGCGTTCGCGGACGCAGCCGCGCCGCGAGAGGCTGTTGCGCCGCGGTTCCGCTAAAAAACGTCGGTTGCTCTGTCATCATAAGACTCCAACCCCGATACGCGACGCCGCCCGCGTCGTCGGAGGCGCCGCCCGTCGACGCCTGACGCTATTCTATCCTCTTTACGAGAAAAGAAAAGAGAACGTCGCGCGCGGAACGTTCGACGCGAAAACGCGCGCCCCAAAGCGCGCCGTCAATCTTCGCCGACCTTAGCGCCGAGTTCGAACGCTTCCTGAAGTTTCGGGGACCCCTGAATCTCGTCGGGCGCGGTCACGCCGCCGCAGAAAAGCGTTCCCTTAAGGCGCGCTTTGGGAAGACACGCAATCCAGCCTTCAAGCGCCGAGACGGCGCGCTGCGGGACGAACTCCTCGTCCTCCGCCGCCGTCGTCAGCAGGTAGACGTCGCGGAAACGATAATCTTTTGAGTAGATCGGGTTGAGGCGATCGATCGCCGTCTTCATCTGTCCGGAAATCTCATAGTAATAAATTGGGGTCGCCCAAACGACGACGTCGACCTCGAGAATCTTACGTTCGATCTCCGCCATGTCGTCGCGAATCGCGCATTTTCCGGTCTCTCCGCAGGATAGGCAACCGACACAGAACGCGATTTTCTTCCCGCGCAAGGAAACGAACTCGACCTCATGACCGGCGCTTTCCGCTCCTCTTGCAAACGCTCGCGCCAACTCGTTTGAATTGCTCTTAGCTCTTAAGCTCGTCGATATGACAAGAACCTTTTTCTTAGACATTTGGAGTCTCCGTGTTCCGAAATCGTTTGGAAAATAAGCCTTTAGCGTCGTGAAATGACTCGGCGATCAAAAGAGTCTATCCGCAAACCTCGTTCCGTCAAGTCAAACGGAGTTTCCTCAAAAGATTCAGGATCAAGAAAAGAAATACGGTCGCCCCAGAGAGGAACGACCGTAAAAGCGGAACGGCGGAAAAAGCGCCCCAACTACGCTCTTGTCGCGACAAGCAGACGTCGATCGTTAAGACATGACGTCACAAGAGACACAACGACGACAAAGACCCCGCCGTCCGCTCAGAGAAACGCGTTCCTTCGCTCAATCAAGACACGTCATCCTCGTCCTCTTCTCCCTTGCCTTCTTCTTCTTCGCCGGCGCCTCCTTCTTCTTCGTCGTCTTCGTCGTGGCTTTTCTGCCAGGCGCGCACTTCGTCCGCAATATCCCCCAAGCGTTTTTGAAAGTCGTCGCAAATCTTATACATCAACACGTTATGGAAGAGGTTGCAGATTATCGAGAAGGAGTCCAAGATGTTTTCTACCTTCTCGTCCCCGTCTCCATCGGTCTGTTCCTCAGCTAGGTTGGCGAACATTTTTTGAAAGTAGCACAAGACGCGAATAAAATCGTCGTAGCTCATTTCGCCGTCGTCCCCGTTTTCCCCGTCCTTAGCTACGTTCAAACGTTTCGACAACTCTTTAAACTTTTCCGCGATAGCTTTTAATTCTTCGATAGAACACTCGTTGGGCCCCAAATCATCGTCGTCGTCGTCGTAGTAGTCGTCGTCATCGTCGTCGTCGTCGTCGTCGTCGTCATCGTCGTCGTCATCGTCGTCGTCGTCGTCATCGTCGTCGTCGTCGCCGTCGTCGTCGCCGTCGCCGCCGTCGCCGTTACCGCCGCCATAGTAGGCGCCAGTACCGCCGTCGTCACAGAAGGCGTCGCGAAGTCCGAACAACTCGTCGAGTTCGCCGGCGTCAGACTTGTCGTCGGGCTCGTCGTCAGGTTCCTCGTCAGACTCGTCGTCGGGCTCCTCGTCTTCCTGTTTCAGGAATCCGTCGTACCCGTCGTTTTCGCAAACTCCTTTAAACAAGAAGCCGTCGTACCCGCAGTGCATGTCGTCCTCGTCGTCGACGTCGCTCTTCTTGAGAAATCCGTCGTAGCCCGAGTCGTCAGGAGTAGTTGGAAAGAAATCCCCTTCTTCTGAGTCTCTTCGATGGGGTAAAATCACGTGACGAGCGTCGTCGTCTCTTTGAAACGGTCTGGCGATCAAACCGTCGCTCGGAACGATTCCACGTTCGGCGGCGGTCAAAATATCATAATACCACTCGACGGCGCTGAGAATGCAGTCAAGAGACCAACGAACGATCTGTTCGCGATTGGGAATAAGTTTCACGTCAAGGAACGCGCCCCATCCCCAGACGCCGTCGCTATTCAAACCGCAAATGAACTTCACGCAGGCGTACGGTCTATCTTCGCCGACCTCGACGTGGTTAATTCTAGCGACCGTTTCCATAACTTCGCGTCGACACGCGACCGGCACGGTCTTTTTTGGAAAAACCTCGAGCGCGTAGCCGTCGTCCCTAAAAGTCGCCGTGACCGTCGCTTCCTGGCCTCTATGAAGGCGGCGATTCATGAACAGTCTCTCAGATTGCGGACGCCGTTCATAGGAAAGCTCTAATTTGTCTAAATTGGAAATAAACAGCGTCGCCGTCGGCGTCGGCGTCGTTAAACGAGGTTCGCCCCAGTCTTTGTCTGCCATGAAATTCTCTCCTGCCATAACGATTCAAATAATGTGAAAGACTCTTGAATACTATTCAAACGCGTCAATTAGACGTCTTCAGTATTTGGCGTCGTGTCGCTTACGCGATTTTTAAGAATTCGGAAACTTCAGTCGCTAAAAACGCGGTTTCGTCGAGTATGGGGTTGAGCGTAGCCATGTCGAAATTGAACCTTCCGTCGCCGGTGAATCCAAACGAAACACAGCTGACGACTTTGACGACACGCCTATTGAGATCGTAATCGAGTCGCGCTGTTCCGCACAAGGCGCGATTGACATTCGTAACATACTCAAGGACGGAGTATTTGGACAGTTCGTCGACGACAAGTTCGTCGCCTAGAGACGCTTCGACCTTAAATCCGTTTTCCGGAAGAAACTCGATCTGAAAAAGAAGGGGGCGCTCGTCGTTCTTTCTCGTAAATGAAATAAGCGATAAATCTTCGTCATAAATAAATTTCTCTGCGATTTTTCGAACATTGAAAAAAACTCGTCTCGTCAAAAACATCCAGCAGTTCATATTGCCGCCCCACTTGTTGCTATATCGTCGCCCTTAGCGGAAGGAAACGATTCTCAAACCGTCGACGCAAAAAACCTAGCGTCGATTTATTCGTTCTCAAGTAGAATCGTGGGCGTCGAACGCGCGGTTCCTTCCAGAAACGGCGCCACGCTATGGGAACGATTAATGTAACTCTGGACGGCGGCGAGAGACGTTCGTTCTCCCTCCTCGGCAAACGACGCGTCCTTCGCGCGGTCGACGACGTCGCGGTTTCCCGTCGTCAAACCGCGTCTTTTCTCGCCGCCGTCCCCCCCTGTCTTCTTGCCCGTGCGCGCACAGTTCGACGTCCGGCGAATCGCGTACGATCCCCTGGGACGAGCGCCCGGCGCTCATGGTTAAACTGCGTCTCTCTGACTCGACAAATTCGACAAAAAGCACGTCGAACGCGCCAGGAGACTCCAAGGCCGACAATATTTCAAAACGACCTAAAATAAATCTCGCGAAAAACTCTCCCAATACGCGAGATACGAAAAGCAAGGCGACGTCTAACAACGTCCCTGAAACGATAGCGGAAAGTCGGGGCCGCTAACGTTGTTCCCTCGCGGAATTTGTTAGTTTACCAGACAGCTTATCACTGTCAAGCGTGGCGACGATTTTTTTCAAAAAAAAAATTCTCTATTCTTAAAAAACGTCCACAACAATTTTCGCTGTTTCTAGTCGGTAAAACAACTCTACAGTTTCAGATCGCGCTGAAAATCATTGGCTTCAAGTCTCGACGGACGCGACTTCATCGGCAGCCTCTTCCTCAAAAAAGACGCGGTCTTGATTGGAACGACTTCAAAAAGCGGACGGCGGCGAGAGCGCAGCCACGCGGCGAACCGACGTCAAGTTCCCCCCATGACGCGGTTTCCTCCCTCATTCTCCCTACCGCGCGGCGTGCCGCCGCCGTCCGCAAAGGTCGCGACGTCGTCAAACCTCCTCAAACAAGGAATCGCGTTCCTCGTCGTCGGAAAAAACGCGTCCCATGATCTCGGCGAGGCGGCTGAAGAACTCCCAAAAGCCCTCGCTAGAACCGTAAACCGAAATGTAAACGTCTTTTAACTCGTTGATCCGACGAAGTATCGCGACAACGAGCGTAGCGTCGTCTTCGTCGTCGAGCTGCAAATTTGTCGCATTTTCCGCGACGTCTAGGACAAACTTCCCAAAATATCGAGGAACGCCGCCTATCGAAAGGTACAAGTTCAAAAGCGCGTCCTCGAAATCAAAAAACGCGTCGTTATTCACATTTTTCGCCGTCCCTGTCAACCCTTTCAATTTCACTGTCATAACTGCCCTCACAATTCTCTTCACAATCGCCGCTTTTGTTATTTTTCTCATTTTTCCTATTTCTCTCTTCGTCAATTCTATATCGCAAATATTTTCGCCGTTTAACCTAAAATCGAATCGAAGAACTCGGCGTAACTGTCGGAGTCGTGTTCGCTAAACGCTGTCAAAATGCCAATCAAGCAAAAGCCAAAACGACAATATCGTTGTTGTTGCCGTTCTATATTGCCGATTTCTTTAAACTTTTGTCGTAACTACGGATCTAGGCGACAGGGAGAGGTAAGCAGTTCCTCTTCACGTCTGCACGAGCGTTGCATACGTCGGTCTCGCCAAAGCCGACGCGGTTTCCCCAAATTTCGCAATCGCCGACCTCTCCCTGTCGTCCGCGGCTCCCCCCCCGCGATCAAGTCTGTCCCACGCGTAAAGCGCGGCCCACGCGCCCAAGGTATTCCGCAAGGAAAACGCCAAGGCGCAGTAAAAAGGGCGACGTCCAAAGCAGACTTAACACTCGACCCGTTTTAAGGGACAAGCGCGTCCGCAAGACGCCAAGGGCAGACAGTATCGAAGCTCCGCCTTGAAATCCCCAAAACACTACAACCGGGGAGAACTAAATTCAAAGGATACGCTTCAAAAGCCCTGAAATATCGAATAAAAACCGTTTTTAACTAACGGCGTCCTCACTCTCGGACAGTGTATTATACACCCTAGTCGCCCGAGTCAAGCAGGAAAATCAATATAATCGGAAAATTTTTTCTCAACAGTCGAATCACAATTTCTAATTTTTTGAAGAACTGTTGTACAACTCGGTCGGAAACGCCGCGCTTGTCGTCGCGGCGCTTTTCATTAGGTTCTTCAAACGGTTTTAAGGCGAAAACAACTCAACAGAGTCGTCCCTAGACGCGTTTGACGGCGAAAGCCGATTCGAACAGGACGACGTCGCGCGGAGTTTACGGGGCGGATTTTTCAAAACTTGCGATCAGCGACGAGGTCGCGTCGAAAATGAGGGCGCGTTCGTCTTTATCGATTGGCGGGAGTCCGACCGTCTCCATCGATTCGAGCTGCGCGTCCGTGGGATTAGCGTAGAGATAGACGCCCGAAAGAAAGGGCCAGAATATCGCGTGAAAGTTTTTACGCTCTTGAAGGGACGCGCGGGGAAAGAATTTCGCGAGCGAGGCGTCGAGGGCGTCGTACGCCTTTTTGAAAACGCGTCTGAACTCGACAAGACGCTCGGGACGACTGCCCTTTTCCATGTCGTGAACGTTCATTGACAAAAGCTTGAAAAGCGTCTTATGGCGACTTAACGTGTCGGCGACGATTTCGGCGAATCGGCGCGGTTTTGGAATCCTGACAGTCGAGACCGCCTTTTTAAGCTCGGCGCTCCAATGTTCAAATTCCTGCTGGAAAAGCGCGAGAAAAATTTCTTCTTTGGTGTGAAAATAATTGTAGATCGTCGGGCGCGAAAAATTGACCAGTTTGGAAACGTCGCATACCGTAACCTCTTGAAACGATTTCGTTTCGTAGATTCTACGGCATGCGGCGACGATCTCGCGACGGCGCGCGTCGCATCTTCTTATTCCAGCCGTCAAAGACTTTTTCGAACGTTTCGCCATTTAGCGCCCTTCCCGTTGCCCTCAAGATGCAAATCGCTATCCGATCGCGCGCCCCAAAATACGACAAAAACAATCCGCAAAGTTTAACAAACAACCCCGTCGTGTCAAGTCGACAACCTCCGCTAAAACGATATGAATTAAAAACCTAGCCAACAAGCCGCCCCGTCGCGTCCAGCCGATTTCCAACGCCGCGCCGTTGCAGGGCTAAACGTGAAAAGCGTCGCCCTTTTCGGAGCGACGCCCGACTTTCATAAAAAAAACGCCGACGGCGGAAGCGTTTTTCTTCTCTTCTCGCCGCGCAAAGCCATTTGTCGTCGGCGGCTTTCAAGGCGCGATTCATCCCCAATACGCTCGACCTTGACCGCCGCCGACAATTCAACGCGATCCTGTCAGTCTTCTACGACGTCAGAATCGCGCGTCTCCTGGGCGTCGTCGATTTCGTCGTCGGAATCCGGCGGAAGAACGCTCCCCGTAATTGCAGCGATCTTCTCGACGAAATTCCAAAACCCTTCGGAAGTTCCGTTTACCGACGTATAGACGCTTTTCAGCGCGTTCATCTTCTCGAAGATCGAGAGAACAAACGACATGCTGTCGCCGCCGTCGTCGCGCGGCTGCAGATGCGTCGCACACTCCGCGATATCGAGTTCAAACTTCCCAAAATTCTTCGGAACGCCGCCAATTGACGCGAACAGTTCTCGAAGCGAATCCTCATACTCAAAAAACGAACCGTTATTAACGTTCTTCATCGTCTTCTTCATCCTCGTTACCGTCTCCTTTACCATTCTTCTTCTCGTCTTCTTTATCATTCTTTTTCTCATCGCGCTCTTTTGCGTTCGGTTCTTCCTCTTCCCGTTTATCCTTGGCGTCTTCGTCTCCGGTTTCCTTTTCTCGTCGAGAAGCGGCCATGAGCGCTCTATACAAAATCTGACGAATGGAAGACAAGGGATTCCCTTGGGACGATTCTTCGGCGACCGTTTCGCCGGCGCCGTTATCGTTCGCCTTGTCCCTGTCGTTCGCCTTGTCCCTGTCGTTCGCCTTGTCCCTGTCGTCCGCCTTGTCCCTGTCGCCCGTCTCGTTCTGGCGTTCTTCTTCGTCGCGGCTTTCTTCAGCTTCGTCGTCGCAACTTATCGTTTCTTCTTCGTCGTCGTTGTGGAGGTATCCGTCATAACCGTCCTTCGTAGTCTTGCCTTTGAGGAACCCGTCGTACCCGTCGTCGGGAGTGGACGAGAACATGTTTCTATACCTCGAGCGTCTGTCCAGACGGGAAGGAAGGCCCGGCATTCCTATCCGGTGAAAATCGACGGCGGCCGCAATCGCATTCTTTTCTCTTTCGGACAATCCGCTCGACATATCGTCGTCGGGATCGACAATTCCACGCGAGGCGTCGTCAAGATTCTTCGTAACGGCGATAACTCTACGTAGGATCAATCGAATCGCGAGTCCCAGATAGCCCGAAGCAAAAAGTTTATTCGGATCACACGCAAAGCGGAGTTTGCCCTTCCAAACTTTATTCTCAAAATCATAAATAATTCGGACGTAGGACGACAACTCGTCTTGCGTTTGGCAATTAGTTCTAGCGATCGCCTCAAAAATTTTTTCGGAAGGTTTGAAATCGGAATTCGCGCTCTCCTCCTTCCTCTGATGCTCCATTGATATGGAAAATCCGTCGCTTTCTATTGTTACAGCAACAGCGTAACGATAGAAGTCGTCTTCGCCGGCCTGAAACGAATACTTGACCGTTTCGTTTGCATAATCAAATTCAGCGTCAGGGACGAGCCCACGAATGACAACTTGAAAAAATAGCGCCAACGACGTTCTAAAACCCTTTGTCAACGCGGCGGAAGGTCGCGCGGTGCAAGCGTTCTCGGACGCTTGACGCGGCGGCAAAGAGACGTCGGTAGCAAGGGTAAGAGGGAGACGCTCTGATTCAGGTTTAGCGCTTGCGACGTCGCTAAGCGCGTCGTAATATCGCGTCAGGAACTCGAGCGCCTCGTCCAACTGCGATTCAACGAACTCGTTCGTCAGCATGCCTAGCTCCGTGACAAAGAAATTGTTCACAACGGAAATCGTCCGAAGATTGAAATCGTAATCAAAGCGACAGTCGCCGGACGACTTACCGTTAATAAGCGCCATAAGCTTAAGCGTTTCGACAAGAGCGGATTCCTTGACGACAATCTCGTCGACAGGGGAAACGATCGTTCTGTACCCGCAGGCGATTTCCTCTATCGTAACGACGACCGCCCGACCGTTCCAATCAGGAACGGTCTTTCTGAAGGTTATGCAACGAAGCTCTTCATTGTAAAAGTAGCGTTCACACAACTCTTTGGCAGAACACAACAACGTCTCAATCCTATGTAACGCCATAACTTAACCTCGCGAACTTCCGGAGAGAACATGGGCGACGACGCGTCCCACGCCACACGATCATATGCTTTAACAAACGGATAACGGCCGACGTGTTAGCAGTCGCCGTAAACGCTTTTTTAAAAAGGCGGATCGCAGGAAGATTCCTCCTCTCTAAGAATTCGGCGCGCGTGCGAAAGTCCCTCCACCCGGCTTTTGCGGAGTTGCACAACGCTAATCCCCTTGCGATCCGCGCAAGACTCGTCGCCAACGTTTGGACTCCATTAAGCAAACCGCGCCCTATTCCACGTGGGAACATACGACGCAAATAGGCTTAACACACGTCAGAAGGACGTTGACAGACAGCGTTCAAAAAACGCCGACGTCGCGCGTTTCCGTAATCCCGAAATTACGTATCAATCGCGCGCGACGTTCAAAAGCATGACGGGAGAGAGACGTAGCCCCTCGCGTCCATTCGCTGACCCCATTGTACCACAGTTATCAACCAAGTCAACAAAAATATTAAAATTGTGGAGAAAATATTAGCATACCATATCCACATAGAAATGGACGCGCCGCTGACGCTAGTCAGCCATTCCACAGACGCCGATACGCTACATATGAAGTCTGCCGTCATGGGGCGAGCGTGTAGTTTAGCGTTCCCTCTTCCTGATTGCCGACAGCAAAAAGCGACGCAATGCTAAAATTTTCTCCGAAAAGAAGTTGCGCGGCGCGTTCGAGCCCAAGACAGACGTCCTCGACGGATTGCGGCTGACGAAGCGTATAGAGCCCGACAACCAGACCGTTCATGACGAGACGTTCGCCGTCCTTAAAGCGCGGGACGACGCAATTCTGAAACGTGTTCGGCTCGTCTGCGCGTATCTCCGGCGAAAAAGCGGCGACCTTGACGACGCCCGTCTTTGGACCGGCCATAACATGAAACCGAAACGACGGATTTCGAAGAATCGGCGCCGTAATAAATCGAGAACCGCGAAGTTCGTAAAAGCGTAAACCGGAGAAGTCAAGCGCTTCTCTTATCAATTCTGCATGCAAAAACATTGGATACCCTTTCCCCACATAGGGTTTGACGTAAAAAGGAAAGATCTGAAACAGAACATAGGCGACGCGCTTCCCTCCTAAGCGTCCGCGCGTCGAACATACAGCTAAAACCAAGCTGATTACGAAGCAGTTTGGAGAAATTTAAGCCTTACAAAAGTTCACAGGCGAAACTTCCAATTACTACCATGATACCAAAGGGGATTTTTTTTACAAGATTCCGAGAAGCCTTTTTCAAAAAAATTTTGAATATTTCGATCAACGAACATAAACGCAATCGAGAAAGACAGATACAGAACCGTCATTTTCTAATAGCGCAGACGTTGCGGCGTCAGAACTAGACGTCTTGCGGTGAAAACGTCAAAAAATAAGGCGCAAGCCTGAGGAGTCCGGACGGAAATGTGAACGACTTTTGATAAGCGTCTACTCGCTAGATCTCGTTACAGACGGTTCTCACAACTCGTCGACGCCCCGAAAAAATGATTTTCATGACACATTAAGACGCCGCTCGAGTCTTCACGATTAAGGGCGAAAAGCGAAGTCGTCAACGGTCGGACGTCTTAATTCGCCTAACGTTCAGTTCCCGAACAAACCGAGCGAATTGTTTCTTGAACGCGTCTAAGTCGCCGAAGCATTGCTGAAACTCTTCCATGCGCTCGTCTTCGGAATAAACCTTTCTCGGAGGACGCTTCTTTAAGAGTTCTATATAGCGTTTAAGTTCCTGCGTTTTTTTACGATAGCAGTAATAAAACAACGCCCACGACGCGCCGTAGCCCGCGACGCTCAATTCGTCCTCGAAACGATCCGAACTCACGACTTCGTCGAGAATCGAGATATTCGCGTCGTCGTTTGCGGCTGTGACGAAATCGCGTAAACGCGCCTCGTTGACCGGAAAAACGTTGCGAAAACGCCAACCGAGCGGGGCGTCGTCGTTTGTCGGTTCAAACGTCGTCGCCATTCCCTCCACAACCCAGTCCGGCTGGCGTTGATATAGCGAAAAAACGCCATAATTATACGCGAGTTGGTGCGAGATTTCGTGGACAATCGTGCTCGTGTTGTTTCCAGACCCGTCGCGAGACTTAATCGAACGCGCCTCAGCGTTGAGCTTACGCCACGAAAAATCGACGCCTTGACGCGTCGCGACGCCGTCCGCGTTCGCAACGCGCGACGCTTCGACGTCCGTCATGTCGAAAACGAAAGAACGATTCGAACCGTGGTCGAAAAATCCGACGGGCTTGTTTCCGTCGCCCCAAGGTCGATCTCCGCGGAGCGTCGCGGCGTAGGCGTCGAATCCGTCGCGCGTCGCGAAGACGACGACGGCGAGCGGCTCAGACGGTTCCTCAGTCTCTAACTCGAGCTTGGCGCAGAATTTATCAAACGCTTTCGCGACCTCGTTCGTCAGCGCGGAAAGCCACTCGACGTAGGCGTCCGAGACGTCGTAAACGAAGATAAATCTTTCCGAAGTTTTAACCTTAAAGGGTCGTTCGAGTCCGTTTTCTTCCCGGAACGCCTCAAACTCGTCCAGAAGCGCTTCGCGTCTCGCGTTAAGAAACTGATCGTCCCAACCGCTCTTTGGCGCCGGTTCCTTTCCGAGCGCGAAGTCGCGCGAAATAAACGCCGTCGCGAGGAGCGTCGCCGCCAAAAAAACGGTCGCGCGTCGGAAAAAACGAGAGGAGCGCCCGGCAAAGACGGGCGAGAACGACAAATCCTTCATGTCTGCGATTACGGTTTCTTATCCTTCGACCATTCTTTGAGCCAGTCGTCCAGATCGGCGGACTTCTTCTCAGAAGACTTGCCGCCGGCGCTCGGAACCGCGGGCTTCGACGCCGGTTTGGTTTTATCCGCCGCGTCCGTCAAAGCGGACTTCTTCGCGGGCTCTTTTTGACCGTCGACGCCGGCGACGCTTTGTTTCGCGCCGCCGTCCGACTTCTTCTCGGTTTCCGATTTCCTTTCAGCGGCGTTTTTCTTCGCGCCCTTTCTGCCAAAAACGACGGAAACTTCGGGAAGATTGTACTTCGCGCGGGTCTGCTTCTCCGCCTCGGCGGGATCGACGCCTTTGAGTTCAAGCTCTAGGGCGTCGGCGAACGCGCGTAATTCCAGCCACATGCCGTCCCAATCGTCGCCAAAGTAGTAAGCAAATTCGTAGACGCGTTCTCGCGAAGAATACGAAAGACGCGGTTGAACGGCGGCGGAGTCGGTCAAATACCGCGCCAAAACCTTGGGATTGTAGCGGTATAGGTAATAAAACAACGCCCACGACGTCGGATACGCGCACGGCTCGTCGCCGCGTATCTTCTCAAGTCCGACGCACTTTTTGACGGGCTGACCCTCGTTTGTCGTCGAGGCGAATTGCTGGAATTCCATGAGACGGCGCTTGTTGATGGGAAAGCGGATCATACGCGCTTTTTCGTCGAGAACCTTCCATCCCCCGTCCTTCGGCTCGCCGCTTGGGGCTTCAAAAAGCGTCGACAATCCTTCGACCGCCCAAGAAGGGTTTTCGCCTTGACGACTGAAAAGGCCGTAGTTAAACGCGACCTGATGCGTCGCTTCATGGATAATCGTCGAAAGATTCTGATCGCCGTCGGGCGTTTTCAGCACGTCGTTGGCGACTTCTTCGAGCGTCCTTCGCGCCGTTCTATCGACGATATTCTGTTCCTGTCCCGTAAGATCAAAGAAAACCGAACGATTCGACGCATGATCGTAAAACCCGACAGGACGCTGTGTCTCGTTTTCAAATTCCGAACCCGCGATCTTGCGCAGGTAGGCCTCGTAATTCTCTTTTTTCGCGAAGATAAAGACGACCATCGGATCGGCAAGTCCGTCCTCGACAAGGCGAACGCGCGAAACGAACGTCTCGTACGTCGAAGCGACGCGCTCCATGAGAGTCGCGCACCACTCCGCGTAGGCGTCCGTCGTGTCGTAGACGAAGATGAAACGCGACGTGATTCCATAACGCGCGTCGGGCCCGAATTCGTCGAGCAACTTCTTGAGGAACTCGGCAAGCTCTTCCTGCGCCGACTTCTGTTGTTCTTGCGGCGTTTCCTTGAGGACCTCGGCAAGTTGCTTCATGCGTTCCGCATGTTCCATTTCAATTGGCGAAAGAGGTCGCGAGGGGGGCTCGATCGGCTTGGACGGCGTCGGAATCCTCGGCGGCGCGGGAGGCTGAGGGATCGTCGGCCACTTCGCGGGCGCGGCCGAAACTGCGGATAACGCGCAAAACGTAATCGCAAACGCCGCTATAAAAGACGCGAGGCAACGTCGGACAAACGAAATTTTCGGCGACATGTCGTCTCCCTTTAACGCTGATATTTTACGAGATCACAGACGTTTGACGTAACGTTTTACGGCGGAGTCGAGTTTCTCCCAGTCGTCGCCGAAAAATTCCTCAAAATCTTTCAATCGCTCCTGCGCGGGATAGACGGTGCAGGGGCTTTTTTCGGCGATATGCCGCATGTATTTCGAGAGCGCGGCCGGATTCTTCTTATAGAGGTAGTAGAAGAGCGCCCACGACGCGGCGTAGGACCCTTCGAGATTCTGATAGAATTTCTCCTGCGCGACGATCGTTCGGAAAGGATCCTCCATCGAATCGATCTTCTCGCGGAAGAGGTTAATCATTCGCGTGTTTTTCGGGAAGGAGCCGCGGAACCCCCAGCCGCCCTGCGTCGCGTGGCCGTTAGGCGTTTCAAAGACCAACGACAGTCCTTCCGCAGTCCAGAGCGCGACCGGCCCTGTGCGAAGAAATACCCCGCGATTGAACGCAATTTGGTGCGTCGCTTCGTGCACGACCGTCGCGACGTTGAACGCCGCGTTCGGTCGCGAAAGAATCTCACGCGTCTCTACGAGCGTCGATCGGCGGCGGCGCGTCTGCGTCGAAACGCCCGAGCCTTCGACGTTCGAAAGATCGTAAAGCGCGACGCGGTTCGTTTGCATGTTGTAATACGCCGCGAGTTTGTCGGGCGCGCCCGTCTCGACCGCCGCGTAACGAATAAACTCCGTCTGACGCGCAAAAATCACGACGATCAGCGGCTCGCCGCGATCCGTTAGTTCAAGTCCGTTGCGCCGAGCATACAGGCGGAATCCTTCCTCAAGACTCTCGAAAAGACGCCCGCACCAGTCGACATAACTTTCCGACGCGTCGGAAACGAAAACGAAATGCTCCGTCGACTTGACGTTGAAACCTGCGCCAAATTCGTCGAGGAGCCGTCTTTCATAACGTTGACGAAGTTCTTTAGCCGTGACGTCGGGCGCGGGCTCGATCGACGCGACGTTCGATTGCGGAAGAATACGAATCTCGCCGAATTCGTCTTCGAGCATATACTTGCCGTTCCCTGCGCGAACGCGGAAATCGGCGATTTCCCGACCGACAAGTTCCGACGTCCGTTCGACGCCGTTCGCCGCGGGCATGGGCGCCCCGCCCTGCTCCGGCTTTTCAGGTTCGAAGACGGACTCGAACTTCGTCGGCTCGTGAGTCAGCGCAATCGGCTTGTTGAGTTTGACGAGAACGCGTCCCGAAATCGTCGTCGGCTCCTTCTCTCGCTTAACGGTCGTCGAGGCGGACGGCGTCGCGTCCCCGACTTCCTCCGGTTCAGCCGCGCCGACGTCAGAATTCTCGCGTTGCGACGGAGGCGCCAAAATCGCGTCGTCGCCGTAAGAGGACGAAACGAACGCGCCGAAAGCGCTCGCCCCCAGAAGCGCCGTCAGAAGCGCCGTTCCGCCGAAAATGAACGTGTGTTTCTTCATATTCCAACCATCCGCAAGAGGAGTCCCGACAAACCGCCAAAAGTCAACCGCCCTTATCTTTGACGACAAAAAGCGCCCCCTGTTCCATGAAATCGAATCAGCCGCAGGCACGACGGCCCGCGCGTTTCCACTTAAGCAATAATACCTTGGGACAGTCCGTTTTTCAAGCGCTTATCCAATATTGAAGACTGCCTCTATCCTGTTTATTTTATTTAATTTAACAACCAATCGTCGTTACAGCGCGTTATTTTTAACTGTTTTGCGTTTTTTTTGGAAATTACGCGTTTTTAGTGAAAGAAAAAAGCCATTTTTCTCTACTAATAAGTATAGAGGGGCGACGAAATCGGCTCCAGGCGCTACGATAGCCTACAGTCGCGTCTGCGTTTCGACGCGACTTCGACGAGGTCAACGTAGAAGAAAGAAGAACCCCATGTGCGGAATTTGCGGCGCCGTCTGGACGAAAGGAAGCTATGCAGTCGATCAAGAGACGCTCGACAGCGCGACGGACGCGCTTCGTCGACGCGGTCCCGACGACAGAGGAACCTTCCGTCGACCGTTGACGAAAGGCGTTCCCCTAGAGGAAAAAGGCGTCGCTTTCGGTCATCGGCGTCTCGCGATTATCGACCTTTCGAGCGCGGGTCGTCAACCGTTCGTCAACGCGGATCAGACGATCTGGCTGACCTTTAACGGCGAGATTTACAACTACGTCGAGTTGCGCGAGGAACTTCGGAGCCGCGGGCGCGTCTTCCGCACGGAGACCGACGTCGAGGTTCTCCTGCAGGCGTACGAAGAGTACGGACTCGAGTGCCTCGCCAAATTCAACGGAATGTTCGCGTTCGCGATCTGGGACGAACCGCGCCAAAGGCTCCTCCTCGCGCGCGACCGCGTCGGCAAGAAACCGCTCGTTTACCGCCTCGAAGCGAATCGTCTCCTTTTCGCGAGCGAACTGAAATCGCTCCGAAAATTCCCGAACGTTCCGCGCGAAGTCGACCTTGTCGCGCTGCGTCAATACCTGACGTATCAGTATGTCCCGCATCCGCGAACGATTTATCGCGGCGTTTCGAAGTTGCCGCCGGCGAGCTACATGCTGTGGCGCGAAGGGGAAGAGCCGATCGTCGAACGATATTGGCGCGTCGAAGAACTCGCGAATTTCGACGACAGAGTCGGACTCTCCTCCGACGAAGCGGCGAAACTGCGCGCCTCGGGCGTTCTAGGCGCCGCCGCGACGTCGTCTGGGGGCGTTCCCAACCTTTCGCGCGCGTCCTTCGACGAAGCGCGCCGCGAACTTCGCCGTCGACTTGAAGACGCCGTCCGTCTGAGAATGCGGTGCGACACGCCCTTCGGCGCGTTCCTCTCCGGCGGAATCGACTCCACGATCGTCGCCGGGCTGATGCGGAATTTTTCGTCGGAGAAGATTCGAACTTTTTCAATCGGTTTCGCTCAGAAGGAGTATGACGAAACGCCCTTTGCGCGCCGCACGGCGGAGCGTTTCGGGACGGAACACACGGAATTTTTCGTCGAACCGCAGGCGAAGGAACTGCTCCCCGAGCTGGTTTATCAGTATGACGAGCCGTTCGCCGACAGTTCCGCGATCCCGACGTGGTACTTGTGTCAAACGACGCGCCGTGAAGTCACGGTCGCGCTCGGGGGCGACGGCGGCGACGAATTCTTCTGCGGCTACGATCGATATAAGGCGGCCAAGCTCTCCCTCGCGCTTGACGCGATTCCCGGCTGGCTCAAGAAACTCCTCGCCGGTCCTGTTCGCGCCGCGATCCCGAACTCCGTGCGTCAACGGTCGCCGCTGCGACGCGCCAAGCGGTTCCTCGAAACCGTCGGGATGGACGTCGTCGAGCAGTACCTGCAGTGGATCGCGATTTTTAACCGTTCGCGAACGACCGAACTGCTGAGCGACGAATACTGGTCGGCATGCCGCGAATTCGAACCGGACGCGGCGGCGTTTCGTCGTCCGTCGGCGGACGAACTCGACGTCGTCGACTTTTTGAACGACGCCTACGCGCAGTTCGCTAAGCGCGACGTCACGACCGCGATTAGCTTCGCCGACGTCCTCACGTACCTTCCGTGCGATATTTTGACGAAAGTCGATATCGCGTCGATGAGCAATTCCCTGGAGACGAGGGCGCCGTTGCTCGATCCGAACGTCGTCGAACTCGCGCTCCAGATTCCGCTCAAATACAAACTCAAAGGACGCGTTGGAAAATATATCCTGCGCGAAGCGTGCCGCGACCTGCTCCCCGACGAAATCGACGCGCGTCCAAAGACAGGCTTCGGCGTTCCTCTGGACTCGTGGTTTCGAGGGGAGCTTAACGGGACGCTTAAGGAGATACTTTTCGACAAATCGACGCGCCAGGCGCCGTATTTTAACCGCGCCTACGTCGAAAGGCTCGTTAAGGAACACGAAGAACGTCAGTTCGACCATGCGGCGCGACTATGGTCGTTGCTCGTCTTCAGACTCTGGGAATCCCAGCAGGACGGAGAGGTCAGTTTTTAACAATTACAACAGTTTTTCCAGATTTGTTAAATATCTAAACGGCGATCGCCGAAGAGAGGGACATGGATTGTTCCTGTCGGCGAAGAAGTAAGACCGGCGCGAACATGCGCGAATTGTTACCCGCCTCCGAAGGGGCGGAGCGTAAAGGATTGCATCATGGCGGAATTTCGCGAAAACAAGGATATTCAGAGACCGTTCCTGTCGACGCCAGACGCTCGCGTTTATTTTCCCGCTTCGATCGTCGAGAAGGCGCGGCGCGACGTAACGCGATGTCTTAAACGAGGCGAGGGGGTCGCGCTCGTCGTTGGAGAAACGGGGGTCGGCAAGACGTTGTTGGCGCGCGTAGTCGCGTCGAACTTCGGAGACGACGATCTCGTGTCGATCGTCACGGCGTCGCGAAAATTCACCGTCAAGGCGTTTTTTCAGCAGTTGCTCTTCGGGTTCCGCCAATCCCAGACTTTCGTCGGCGTCGACGAAACGGAACTGCGTCTCATGACGCTTGATTATCTTGAACACGCCCCGCAGAAGCGCAGAATTGTCCTCATCGACGACGCGCAGAATCTCACGCCCCGCGTTTTCGACGAGCTGCGAATGCTCGTCGACCGTTCGGAATCCCCCGCGCAGCTCGCCGTCGCTCTCTTCGGAACGTCGACGCTCGAAGAACGGCTCAATCTTCCGCAACTCTATCCCTTCGCGCAGCGCGTCGTCATCAGGGAATGGCTCGACGTTTTCACGCGCGACGAAACGGAACGTTTCATTACGAGCGAACTCAAACGCGCCGGCGCGAACGCGAAATTCACGCGCGACGCGAAAAAAGCGGTCGCCGACCTTTCCGACGGGTCGCCGCGCGTCGTCGTCCAACTGTGCGATCGCGCGCTCTTTTTTGCGACCGAAAACGCGTCCTTGACAGACGATTCGAAAGACAAAAAGCCGCGCGCCGTCGAAGTTGACGAAAACGGCGTTAAAGCCGCGTGGCGCGATCTCCAAAACCTCGCGGAAGAAACGGCGACCGTCTCGGACGCGCCCCAAGACGACGTCGTGGAATTCGGCGAACTTGACGACGACGAGCCGGCCGGATATGATGAAAGCGTCAAGGCGTCGGAGACGTCGGAATCCGTCGAGAAACCGACTGCGAACGACCGTCCCGACGCGGAACGCGCGACGACGACGGTCGTCGCGAACGCGGACGCGCAGACTGCCGATTCGTCCTTCTCGCTCGCGCATAACGGCGAGGTCGTCCCCACGATCTCGACCGAAGGCGGCGCTTCCGACGTCGACGCCGAAGCGCTCTCTGACGAACGCCGACGCGCCGCGAAAGCGTTTTGGGACGGAAAGACCGACGATCTCGACAAGAACGACGCGCCCGACGACGCCCTAGACGCGCAGGAGGAATTGGAAGAGTCTTCCGCTCCGCAAGATATCGACGCGTCCCTCGAAGCGCGGCTCCTCGCGAAACTCGACGCCCAAGACGCCGCTAAGGCGCCGGAACAGCGTCCGAAAGAGCCCGAACAACGCCCGAAAACGCCCGATCCGATGAACTTCGAACTCGTCACGGAAGACGGGCAGTCTTACAAGGGAACGTTCCCGCGTCCTGTCGCGGGGTCGGCGGACGCGACGTTTGTCCGTCCCGACGGCTCCAACGTCGCGCATAAACGGCTTCCGTCGTTGTGGGACGAGGGCGGTTCCTTCGACGAGGCGCTCACGATGGACTCTGCGTATCCGCCGACGTATCGATCCCGGAAAAGCGTGACGCGCGTCCCCATCGACGGCGACGACGACGGCTCCGAAGCGTTCCGCAAGGCGAACGGCTTCATGCCGAGCGACGCGTCTCGAATCGCGGCGGATTACGACGAATTCGGCGCCGACGTCCCCGGCTTGGACGCCAACCGCCCCAATTCCGCGCAAGACGACGACGAACGGCGTTCCCTCGAAGAGCGCGCGTACCGTCAGATCGTCTCCTCCTGCTATCGCTCCGCGAGCGACTTCCCCGCAAGCGAACAGTACCTCAACGAGCTGAAGCTTTTGGAGCAAGAAATTGAAGAAGAGGCGAATTTGATTCGCCGCATCCGTAAGATACATTTGCAGTTGCGCGCCGTTCGCAATCCTGACGCGGGCGACCCGCCGACGAGTCCGGACGCGTTTCCCGGCTCGAGAACGTCTAACTGACGCGACGTCGCTCCCCTCTGGGCGCGCGAACGTTCGCGTCGCCATAGAGGAGACTTAGTATGCACCCGATCGTCGCGACGTTTGTCCTCGCGCTCGGCGCATGGACCGCGCAGTTCAACGAAGACGCGCAAACACTCGAACTTTCTAACGCAAACGCCAACGTTCGGATTGTCGGAACGTTGGCGTTTGAAGTCGAGGGCCAGCCTTGGCGAATCGGCGTTCCTCACGACGCCGTCGCGACCAGGCTCGCGCTCCTCGATCCCAAGGGAAACGCGCAGGGTTATCTTGTCTTTAACGAGCAGGGGGATCGGCTCGAGGCGCTCGTCTATCATCGGACGCGCCAGTTCTACCATGGAACGCTCTCTTTTAAGGGAAACATAACGTTCCGCGACGAATCGTTCCCGTGCCGTACGAGGCCGAATACGAACGAGCGCGTTCTTTCGTTCGCGTCCGGCGACGCGGATTCGACGCTCAACGACTCGCTCTTCGCGCCGGAAGAAGACCTTGCGCTTCGATTCGACGCGGCGAACCTTCGAATCACGACGAAAGACGTCCCCGCGCCGTCGCAGTATCTCGTCGAGGCTTCGGGGCGAATCGAGGAAGCGTCGGAATCGGTCTTTGTCGTCGAACTTGACCGCGACTACTTCAAAAAACGCTGGGTCCCCTATTACGCGCCGATCAATCGCAGTCGCGTTCCGCGCGCGCCGACCGGCTGGATGTCGTGGAACGTCTATTTCGACAAGGCGACGGCGGAAGACAACCTTGCGGAAGCGCGAATCGGAAAGAAATTTCTCCAGCCCTTCGGCTGCGAAATCTGGTCGATCGAAAGCTGGCAGGGAAATTCAGACGCGCTCCCCGTCTCAAATTTCTACAATCTCGGGCTAGAGGTCAACGAAAAGCAGTTCCCGGAGGGGATGAAAAAGCTCGCGGACGATATCCGCGCGCTGGGATTCAAGCCCGGACTGTGGACGGCGCCCTTTGGAACGGGTTCCGACGAATTCTACAACGCGCATAAAGACTGGTTCCTGCACGACGCAAACGGCGCTCCGATGCAGACGTGGAACGGAAAATACACGATCGATCCGTCGAACGACGAGGTCGTCGATTGGCTCCGTCACATTCACGACGTCGCCGCGCACGAATGGGGCTTCGAGTTCTTCAAAATTGACGGCATGTCCGGCTCCGGCCCGGGATACTGCGCCCATTTCTTTGAACGCCCGGAAGTTCGCGCCGCGTTCAAGAATCCCAACGTCGTGGCGCCCTTTGAACGCTGCGTCAAAGCGCTCCGCGAAGGAATCGGCGACGACCGAATCTTTCTCGCCTGCCAAGGACATTTCACCGGTCCTGAGGCGCGATACGCCGACGCCGCGCGAACCGGCGCCGATATCGTCTCGCCAAATCAGCCCGTCAAATGGGAAAACGTCATGCAGCAGGCGGGGCGAACCCTCAACCAGGTATTCGTCAACAACATCGTCTTCTACTCCGACCCCGACACGCTCCTTGTCCGCGATCTGCCGACGGAAGAAGCGCGCGTCACGACGACGATCGTCGCGCTTCCCGGTCAACAGACGTTTTTCGGCGACTTCCTCGGAAAACTCGCCCCTGAGCAGATGAAGCTCCTGCAACAGACCTTGCCCGTCTGCGACGTCAGGCCCGGCGCGCTTTATCCTTACTTCTCGAATCTGCCCGTCTGGGACCTCAAAATTTCGCGTCCCTTTGCGGATTGGGACGTCGTCGCGCTCTTCAACTGGAGCGACAAGGAGGAAGAAATCGGCTGTACGCTCGAAGAAATCGGCGCGGAGCCGGGCGACTACCTCGCCTACGAATTCTGGACAAACACGCTCCTTGCCCCCGTGACGGACGAACTCAAGACGACCGTCCCCGGACGCGCCGTTCGTCTCGTCGCGCTCCATAAGAATCGCGGCGTTCCGCAGTTTCTCTCGAGCGATCGCCATGTGACTCAAGGCGCGGTCGATCTGAAAGACGTCGAGTGGAACGACGAAACGGCGACGCTCAAAGCGACGCTAACCCTCGTCGGCGGCTTCCCGACGATCGCGCGATTCTCGGCGCCGGCGGGATTTGAGTTCAAAGCCGCGTCAAGCCCCGCAAGCGTCGAAACGACAAACGAGGAAGGGGGCAAAGTCGTCGCCGTCAAGCTCGGCGCCGAAACCTCCGGCGATTATAGCGTTGAACTCGTATTTGAGAAAAAGAAATAGCAAAGTTTTTTCCACGTCGTTCGTCGTCGGCGCAAAAGAGTCGTCGGCGACGAACGCGTTCCTCAGCGTTTCCTTCCAAAAAGTCGGCGCCGAATCGCCCTCGACAGCCTACGATTACACTTGAGCATAACGCGAAACGCATACTTTCTAAATCTTATTTGGTTGTAAACACGGCGTTTCTTATTGGCGGCAACCAGCCGATTTAACCATGCGACAACTTCGAAAGAAAGCGTTCTTTCAGAGTAAGACATAGAGTAATGAAAATCGAGTTCTTCTTGCGTTACCTCTCCTAACAAGTTGAGGAGCAATTTTTTTTGCGTCGCCTTATCAAAGGAAGACTGAGCGTCTCGATTCTTACTCGAAATTTGAGAAGGGCCATAACGCTTGCAGACGAGGACTTCCTTCAGTTCATATATCAATCCAAAACGACACGCGTCCGCATAAAGGCCGTAATCTTGAGCGTAATATAGTTCTTCGTCGTAGCGAAGATTGTGTTTATCTAACTTCTCGTGATTGATAAAAATAGTGGGATGAAACGGTCTCGGATATATAAACAACATCCTAATTCGATAATCTTCCATCAAGGTTTTTATCGCTTTAGCCTTGATTTTTTTGACTTTCGAAATTTTGCCCTTTAACGCGCGTGATTTACCTGCGTCGAGGATAGGAACTATTTCAGACTCGTCGCAAAAGTCCACGATTTCCGACCCGCAAATAATGGCGTCGGGATTAGCCTCCATAAAAAGATATTGTTTCTCAAAGCGTTGCGGAAGGGAAATATCGTCGGCGTCCATTCTCGCGATATATTTTCCTCTGGCTTCCCTTAGACCGATATTAAGCGATTTTGTTATTCCGAGATTCGAACTGTTCCGAACGATCCTCACACGTTCGTCGGTCAACCCTTTTAAATAATCGACCGATTCGTTTGTCGACGCGTCGTCGACAATAATAAACTCGAACGCGGTAAACGTTTGATTCAAAACGCTTTCTACAGCCGTTTTTAAAAAGGGCGTCGGCGTGTTATACGTCGCCATGACGACGCTGATCGGGACAGGATATTCCATAGGGGCGCCGTA
>CAMJTU010000008.1 GCA_946408825.1 uncultured Planctomycetaceae bacterium | reverse complement strand
CGGTAATTCCTCGTCAATACAGCGTTCATTTCCCCTTTGGTTCTCATAATAAGAATTACCCCGTTTATAAATTCTCGATTCATTCTCATCGCGTTTGATTTTTCCTTCGGCGATTAACCGTTCTTTCTCAGCGTGGATACGTTCAAGGAGAACGCTCGCAGGTTCGTCGTTGGGGTCTTGTGGAACGAGTTTACCCATAACCGCCTCTTGGAGAATTGACTTTTTCAGCGAGGCAAGGTTATCGGCGTATTGTGCCTGAAGTGTTTCTATGGCGGCAAGAATGGAAAAAGCTTGTTCGATTTTTGCGGCGATTCGTTGTTGTTCTGTTAAAGGGGGAATAGGAACGAACATCGAGATCATTGTCTCGGAACTTACCCTAGGCATCTTAATTCCGAGTGTTGAGAAATTGACAAATGAATCAACCGAGGGGGATTTTAGAAAAAATGTTATAAAGTGCGAATCAATTCCATCAAAAACTTTAAAAGGAACAATTTCAGATGTACAAATTCCATCATCTGGCGCAACCAATACTTTTAACAAATATGGACGTAGTTTACTGTATAGAATATCTCCCTTATAGAATATAACCTTTTCTCCGATTGCTTTTCGATCTGCAACGGAACGCTTGACGACGATACGTCCTCCTTTTTCAATATCTTCAAGATCAAGTCCCCAAGTAACTGGTGGTACGTCTTTGGGATTAACTTTTTTCTTTGTTTCGGCATATGTGGATATTTGTCCTAGTCTTACCCATGACCAACTTTCTGGAATCTCAAACGGAATCTCGTCTTCAATAGAAATAGGTGGGTTATCTCCAACAATCTCGTAATGCGTATTATGAGAAACAATGTTGGCAAATCCGGGATCAGATCCCGGATTTGCCAACTCCTTTGTAGCCAGTTTGTTAGCGCAATAAAGAACGCGGCGTCTCTCGGATTAAATCCAAAAATCGCCACAAGAACGAGTCGCGCGCTCCGGTTAAACGGCGTTCGGCGCGGAAATCCGGCGCTCCTTTTCCGCCGTCATGGAACAAAAGCGTTGAAACGCGTTTCTCTCGACGCTATAATACTTTCGGGGTACTGTCCGCCCTTCCCTTGTTTGGTCTGTAACGCTTGGCGTCGCCTCGGTTACGCGCTTTTGAAGAACGGACGTTCCCCAAGAACGGCGTCGACGCGGTCGCTCGGCGCCCTCGACGTCGCGGAAATTGAAAAGGAGCCGAACAAATGGCGATGAATCCGACGCTCAGCGCAATCCAGAACGTTATCAAAAAGAACATGGCCGTCTACCTGCCCGACGTCTCCCCAGAGTCGCTCGAAGACGGGGGCAAAATCTTCTACATGAACGGCAAAGACGGAACGGAATTCGATTGGTTCGTCAACGGCCGACTCTGCCCGTTTATGGTCTTTTACGGCGACGAAGACAACCTCGGCGCGGTCAAAGCGCTGGTGGCGAAAGACGGCGAAATCACGCTCTGTTTCTACGGCGACTCCGGTAAAAAAATGGTCAAGGAATTGACGGCGTCCCTCGACGTTACGGAAGAAGACCTCTTAAAACTCGCCGCGAATCTTCGCCTTAACGCCGACGAAAAGGGACGATGGGACGCGTCGTCCGACGCGATCGAACTCGACGACGACGTCTCCCCTCAAACCGTCGACGATTTCCTCAGCGACGGACAGGAACTCGATCCGACCGCCGTCCGAAAAGAAGTCCTCGGAAAATTCGCGTTCGTCTCGAAGAAAATCACGCAAGAGGGCTGGAAAGTCGGCTATATGGTTCGCGACGATCCGGAAGAAGACGACGACAGCGGCTGGCAGTTCTTCGCCGGCGACGAAGACGACGATTACTCCGACGACCCCGATAACGTCGAAATGATCCCCGTCGCCGCCGTCGTGGAACTCGACCCCGTCGTCATGAATTATCTCGGAAGCCCCGTCGGCGCGAGCTTTGTCCGCGTCTCGTCCGACGAATTCGAAGAAGACGACGGTCAGGATCCCCTCGTCGAGAAACGCTAGACCGAATAAGCGGCCGGGACGTCCCGGCTGACGATTATGCGCTTCCGCGCATGCGTTAAATCATCGCTTCCGTTGGTCGCTTCCAAACCCACAAAGTTACGTTTAAGGAAGATCCGCAACGCGATCATTTGTCGTTATAATGACCGCAACACTGAATTACAGTTGCCGTATTCTCGTCGACGCTGAAAATAATTCTGTTTTTCTTGTCAATGCGGACGCTAGCGTATCCGCTGAAGTCCCCTTTAAGCGCTTCAGCTTTTCCATAGGAACATTGATAGCCGTTCCACATGACGTCCTTCAGCAGTTGATTGACCTTTTTCAGCGACGCCTTATCCGCCTGTAAGCTTTCATATTCTTTCCAAGCGTCCGACTGCCATAAAAGATTCCGCATCGTCAGGTCTCAATAATACCGCGCGCCGTTATCTTTCCCTTTTCAACGTCGGCGATACGGCGTCTCAATTCGGCGGCCTCCGCCAGAGTAAATCCGTTCGCGTCAACCATCGTCAAGGTTATCGACCGAGAACGAACCGCCCAGCGCAAGCGCGCTGGACCGCAATATTCGCCTCATGGCGCGTGATAACGCTTGAGCGCGAACTGGCGAAAACTCAAGGTCGCCGCTCGTTGGCGGCGACGTCTAACCCTTTAAAACTGAGGGCGCGCGTGTTCGCAAGCGACTAACGGAAGGCGCCGACGGCGCTTTTATTATGAGCCGCCGCTCACGTCTGAATTTTCGCTCGCGTTGTTCGCTTGCGTTAAAAGTAGCGTCGCGCCGAGTCGTCGAACAAGAAAACGGACGAGACGGGCTAGAATTGGCGAACGATCCCTCGCCGTAACGCCGCGGCAAGGCGCTAATCTCCGGGGTCAACGTAATTCTAACGCGTTTCTAACGCATAAACGCGTTAAAAAAAATCCTGTCGGGAGGAACGTCTTAACATACGTTAAAAAACGACGTTACGCTAAGTATCAATACGTTGGGAAAGATAATCTAACGCGTCTAACGCATTTCTAACGCATAAATGCGTTAGAAATAATTGACTCTAACGCACAAATGCGTTAGAATGTCGTTGGAGGTAAAACCATGCTGCCCAAAAAAGAATCGTTGACGATAGAGTTCAAGAGCGACCGCAATAGATTTCCGGATTCAGAATTAATCGAAGCGGTCGTCGCGTTTGCCAACACGGAAGGAGGCGACTTATACATTGGAATAGAAGACGACGGCGAAGTTACCGGAGTGTGTCCGGCGCACGAAAATATAACGTCCGTCGCCGCTCTTGTCGCCAATAAAACCATCCCTCCGATTCCGGTGAGAACGGAAATGATCGACGACGTCTATCCCGTTTTGAAAATCTCTGTTCCGAAGTCATGCGGCGGAATAGCGGCGACAATTTCCGGAAAAACGCTCCGCCGACAGTTAAAGGCAAACGGGGAACCGGAAAACGTTCCGATGTATCCCGCCATGTTTGCGACAAGGCTGTCCGACCTCCGACTGCTGGATTACTCCGCGACGCCGTTGTTTGACAGTAGCGTCGACGACTTCAACCCGATTGAGGTCGAACGTCTCAAACAGATGATTTCAAGATACAACGGTGAAAAGACTCTGCTTGATCTGGCGGACGAAGACTTGTACAAAGCGTTGGGGTTCGTGCGAGAACTGAACAATACTCTCTACCCGACGATAGCCGGCGTCCTTTTGGTTGGCAAAGTCGACGCGATTAAACGATACGCGCCGACGCATGCGGCCGTTTTTCAAGTTCTAGAGGGAACCGAGGTTAAAAACAACGACGATTTTGTTCTGCCGATTCTTCAAACAATTGAACGCCTGTATGACAGCCTTGAAGTCAGAAATTCGGAAGAAGAGATCGAAATGGGACTGTTCAGACTGTCCGTTCCTGAATTTGACAGAAGAGCCGTCAGAGAGGCTCTTGTCAACGCCTTCAGCCATCGAGATTATACGAAAATGGGAAGAGTCAGAGTCGCGCTTAACGACGACGGCCTAACGATTGCCAATCCCGGAGGTTTCGTTGAAGGGATTTCCGTTAAGAATTTGATTACCGCGGAACCGCACGGAAGAAATCCGCTATTGGCGGACGCGTTAAAACGAATCGGGCTCGCAGAACGAACGGGAAGAGGCGTCGATAGAATATACGAGGGTTCGGCGCTTTTCGGACGACCTCTTCCGGACTACGCCGCGAGTACTTCCGTAACGGTATCTTTGTTTATTCAACGCAGCAAGCCCGACAGACAGATTGCGCGATTGATTTCAAATGAACAAGCTCGACTAAGAAGACCTCTTTCGCTGAACAGTCTTCTGGTATTGAACGCGCTGAAAGATTCGCCAAAATCAACCGTCGGTCAACTTGCGGAGACAATCAACATTTCGGAAACCGCCGTCAAAGGCGTTCTCGACGCCTCGATTGCCGCCGGTTTAGTCGAAGCGTTTGGCGTCGCTAGAAACAGGTCGTACATTTTGTCGCCCAAAGTATACAAAACCCAAACCGAAAAAATTGGATATGTGAGACAGGCGGATATTGACGAAGCGAGGTATCCGGAACTAATCGTCAATTTAGCCAAGAGTACGGACTTTCTCTCCCGCGCCGACGTCGTTCAGCTACTGCGCGTAACGCCTCAAAAAGCGTATAGCTTACTAAAAAAACTGGTCGAACAAGGCGTCTTAAAATCTGTTAATAAAGGTCGTTACGCCAAGTATCAATACGTTGGGGAAAGATAATCTAACGCGTCTAACGCATTTCTAACGCATATATGCGTTAGAAATCATCGCCGCTAACGCACAAACGCGATAAAACGCGTTAAAGGGCGCCGACGTCGTCGCGACGCCCCGGAACGTTTCGCCGTCTTTACTTTTTCGCGAACTTCTCAATCTCGGGCGTAGGAACGACTTCTAGAAGTTTCTGGACGAGTCTGTCGGGGGTCATGCCTTCCGCTTGGGCTTGGAAGTTCGTTCCGACGCGCTTTCGCAAAACGGGGACGGCGGCGGCTTTGACGTCTTCGATCGAGACGGAGAAGCGTCCGTCCATCGCGGCGAACGCTTTGCCGCCGTTAATGAGATACTGTCCGGCGCGGGGGCCGGCGCCCCAGTCGACGAGGTCGCGGACGAAGTCGGGCGCGGACTTGTCGTCGGGCCGCGTGGCGCGGACGAGACGCGTCGCGTACTGCACGACGTATTGACTCACGGCGACGCTCGCGACGAGCTTCTGCATATTGAGGAGAATCTTCGCGTTGAGGAGCTTGCGCGGCTCGGCGGTCTCGCCTCGGGTCGTCGCGGCGAGGATGCGCTCCTCTTCCTCAAGCGTCGGATAGTCGATCTTGACGTTGAACATGAAGCGGTCGAGTTGCGCTTCCGGGAGCGGATACGTTCCCTCCTGGTCGATCGGGTTCTGCGTCGCGATGACGAGAAACGGCTCCGGAAGCGGCCGCGTCTCGTTTCCGACCGTGACCTCGCGCTCCTGCATCGCCTGAAGGAGCGCCGACTGCGTCTTCGGCGGCGTGCGGTTGATTTCGTCCGCGAGCAGAATGTTCGTAAAGACCGGACCCTCCACGAATCGGAACGAACGCCGACCCTGCCCGTCTTCCTCGAGCACCGTCGCGCCCGTGATGTCCGACGGCGTCAGGTCGGGCGTAAATTGGACGCGCTGGAACTTCACGTCGAGAATCTTCGCGAGCGTCGAGACGGTCAGCGTCTTCGCGAGCCCGGGAACCCCCTCCAAAAGACAGTGCCCGCGCGTAAAGACGGCGGCGAGAATCTGACGAATCACGTCCTTCTGCCCGACGACGACCTTCGCCAGCTCGTTCTCGATCGCGATTCGAGTCTGTCCGAACTCCTGAAGGAGCGCGCCGAGATTGCGCGCGCCCCCCTGCGTCTGCAATTTTTGCGTCGGCTGAGACGGCTGCGAACTCTGAGGCTGCGGTCGGGATTCTTCAAAACGTTCCGTCGTCATGACATGCGCTCCTCTTGAGGGCTAAAGACGCGGGCTGCGCGTCGTCATTTTTCTAAAAATTCGCGAATCGCGGCGAGCGTCTCTCGAGGACTGTCTTCCAGGAGATAATGTCCGGCGTCCTCGATTCGGCGCGTAAACGCGTTCGGATAATATTTCAAGAACTCCGCCATAAAGACTTCCGGCGGGAAGCACCAGTCTTTGACGCCCCAAATCAGCGCGACCTGCTCGTCTTTAAAGACGTTCAGACGCTCGCCCGTGGTCTTGAGCGCCTCGTAAGACCGATGGCTCGTCGACAGCGGAATGTCCTGCACGAACTCGCAGACCGCGACGCGATTGCGCCACGAGTCGTAGGGCGCGAGGAGTCCGGCTTTGACCTCGGGCGCGAGCCCCTTCGCGGTCGCCATCTTCGTCGCCGCGCGCGGAAAGACGTTCAAGCCCTGCATCATGATTCTGCGCAGATACGGGATCCGGCATAGGGCGATGCGCTTCGGAACGCGGTCGCTCAGGTACGCCGCCGTGTTCATAAGAATAATCTTCGAGAATCGCTCGGGAATCCGCGTCGCCGCGTTCATCGCGACCGCGCCGCCCCAGTCGTGCGCGATCAGCGCGATATTCGTCAGCTCGAGCTTTTCGATCAGGTCGATTAAATCCTGACCGCGCCGCCCGAGCGAATACGGATACTTGCTCACGGGCGGCTTCTCAGAGAGCCCGCAGCCGATATGGTCGACGACGATCACGCGATATTGATCCCGAAATTCGTCGATCACGGAGCGGAAGAAGAAGGACCACGTCGGGTTGCCGTGCGAGCAGAGAAGCGTCGGACGCGAATCGTCGGGATTCGCCGGCCCTTCGTCGAGATAATGATACCGAAAACCTCCGATCGTCTCGAAATGGGAACGATACGGATAGAGGTCGCGCCATGCTTCAACGTTCTTCAGGGAGTCTATAGGCTTTTTTTCTTCTGTCATTCTTCTTCTTTTCGCAGGCGGAGTCGGAATCTGACGGGCAGTTCAGGACGCGTTACGACAAGGCTCGAAATTCTCGGAGCGCGGCGAGCGTCTCTTCGAGGTCTTTTGGCAGAGGCGCTTCGACCGTGATTCTCTCGCCCGTCGACGGGAGATCAAAGGTCGCGCGCCGCGCGTGGAGCGCCTGTCTCGCGAGGATCGGAACCGGCTGCGGCGCGTCGTCGCGTTTGCCGCGCGGGGAACGATCGACGATTCCGGCGATCTCTTCGCACGTGATCGTCGAACGACCGCCGTAGAGTTTGTCGCACAGAATCGGGCATCCGAGGCTCGCGAGGTGGAGGCGTATCTGATGCGTTCGCCCCGTCTTCGGGAGACAGCGGACGGTCGAGAACCCGCGAAATCTTTCGAGGACCTCGAAATAGGTGAGCGCGGACTTCGCCTCGGGGTCGTCGGGCGCGATCGCCATCTTCACGCGATATTTCGGATGACGTCCGATCGGCAAATCGACGACTTCGCGGTCGGAACGAATCCCGCCGAGCGTTATCGCGAAATATTCCTTTTCGATCCGTTTCTGTTCGAACTGGGCGGCGAGAAACGCGTGCGCCTGGTCGTTTTTCGCGACGATAATCGCGCCGCTCGTGTCGCGGTCGAGACGGTGGACGATTCCCGGTCGCGCCGGCCCGCGATTCTGACTGAGCTGGCCCGCAAACCGATGCGCGAGCGCCCCGACGAGCGTCCCCGACCAATGTCCGCGAGCGGGATGCACGACCATGTCCGCCGGCTTGTTGACGACGGCGAGGTCGTCGTCTTCATAGAGGACGTCGAGGGGAATGTCCTCGGGAATCGGGCTCTCTCGCGGCGGCTCGATCATGCGGAACGAGACGACGTCGCCGGGTCGGAGCCGAAAAGACGGCTTGCCGTGCCGCCCGTCGACGTCGACGCCCTCGGGCGCCTGAATCGCCTTGCGGAGCAGCACGCGGCTATACTGCGGAAACTTCGCGGCGAGAAACTGGTCGAGACGCCATCCGGACTCCGCGTCGGTCACGACGCGTTTGGCGACCTCGCCGACCTTCTCCTCGGGCGGGAGCCACGCGGCGCCGCTCTCAACGGGCTCAAGCTCGTCGAGCGGTTCGACGTCGTCAAAGTCGTGTTCGTCGTCGGAAAATTTCGGCGTCATATCGTCTCCTCGTTCGCGCTTCTCGCGTAAGTCGCGGACGGTCAAAGCCCTAGTTTATTCTTCCATGAATCGATCTGAAAACGCACTTGGTCGGGCGCGGTCGAACCGTAGGATTTCATCGCGTTGACCGCGTTGACGGCGCCGAGGAACTTGTAAACGTTCTCGTCGACGAGCGGACATTCCTCTTTGAATTCGTCGAGCGAAAACTCGGCGAGCGCGCGCCCGGAGTCGATTCCTTTGCGGACGAGGCGCCCGACGATCCCATGCGCCGAACGCTGCGGAACCCCTTGGCGAATGAGGTATTCCATGAAGCTCGTCGCGTCGAGATAGCCCTTGTCGAGCCGCGCGGCGATCGATTCGCGCTTGAGCGTCGTCCCTGCGACGATCGGCGCGGCGAGCGCGAGACAGATCGAGACCGTGTCGAACGCGTCGAAAACCGGCTCTTTGTCCTCCTGCAAGTCGCGGTCGTATGCGAGCGGGATTCCCTTCGTCAGCATAAGGAGCGATTGAAGCGCGCCGACGACCCGCGCCGTCTTGCCGCGAATCAGTTCCAGCGAGTCCGGATTGACCTTCTGCGGCATGATCGACGAGCCGGTGCTATACGCTTGCGGGATCTTGAGGAAATCGAACTCGACGGTCGACTGCCAGATCCAATCCTCCGCCCAGCCGCTGAGATGAATCGCGATCTGCGCCATGTCGAACGCAAACTCGACGGCGAAGTCGCGGTCGCTCGACACGTCGACGCTGTTGGCCGCGATTCGTTCAAATCCGAGGTATTCCGCCGTCTTCGTCCGATCGATCGGCAGACTCGTGCCGGCGCACGCCGCCGCGCCGAGACTGAGCGTATTGACGCGCTTGCGGCAGTCGGCGAGCCGTTCACGGTCGCGCTCGAACTTCTCGACGTACGCGAGCCAGATATGCGGCGCGAGAACAGGCTGGGCGCGCTGCGTGTGCGTATAGGCGGGAACGACGACGTCGAAATCGCCGTCGCAACGTCCGACGAACGCCTTCTGGACGCCGCAAAGGAGCGCGTCGAGCCGGTCGATCGCGTCGCGGATCCAGAGCCGGAAATCGGTCGAAACTTGGTCGTTGCGGCTCCGCGCCGTGTGGAGCTTGCGCCCGACGTCGCCGAGCTTCTCTTCGAGCGCCGTTTCGACGTTCATGTGGATGTCTTCGAGCTGAGTCGAGAACTCCATCTCGCCGCGCGCGATTCGCTCCTTGATCGCGAGGAGTTCGCGCTCAATCGCTTCAAATTCCTCTTTCGTCAGGATTCCGACGTCGAAAAGCATCCTCGAGTGCGCGATCGAGCCCTTGATATCTTGCTCGTACATGCGACTGTCGAAACTGACGCTTTCGCTGAACTGTTCAAAAAGCGCGTCGGTCGCCTCCGTAAAGACGCCGCCCCAAGGTTTTACGACTTTCTTCTGTTCCGCTGCCATAATAGCCGCCTTCAATTGCGTTGCGCCGCGTCATTCGAGAGGAACGACGCGGAAGTTTTCGGGAAAACGAACGAGTCCCGCGCCCCACGAAAGCCCGACCCCAAACCCGACGAGGAGCGCGAGCCGGCCCGGCTGGACGAGTCCGGTCTTCATCGCGTCGATAATCGCGATGGGAATCGTGCACGAGACCGTGTTGCCGCGCGTCGCGACGTCGTTGAAGTATTTCTCCGGTTCGATATCGCACAGGTCGAGAAGCCTGTCGAGCATGAACTTATTCGCCTGATGGAAAACGTACGCGTCGATTTCCGCGTCATGACGCGCGACGAGGTCGCGGAACCGCCGGACAAGGGGCGGCACGACGTTGATCGAAAACGTAAAGACGCCCGGCCCGTTCATATAGAGTTGATCTTGCGACCGATAATTTCCGTGCATGTCGATATGCTCGACCGCCGTCTCCGCGTTCGACGGAAGCCGCGCGCCGCCCGCCTCGACAATAAGCATGTCCGCGCCCGTCCCGTCCGTTCCGAACTCGAAAGGACCGAGCGCCGGGGCGCCGGAAAAAACGTCGTTCGCGTCGTATTCGACGGCCTCAAGAAGCGTCGCCGCCGCGCCGTCGGAGAAGATCGGACGCGAAACGCTGTCCCGTTCGTTGATATGCTTGCAGTATGTTTCCGCCGTAACGAAAAGAACCTTCTTCGCGATCCCCGATTCTATCAGACCTTTGCAGACGCCGAGCCCGTAGACGTAGCCGCTGCATCCGAGATTGATATCAAACGCGCCGCATTCCCGACGCAGTCCGAGCCGCGCCTGCATAACGCACGCGGAGGACGGAAGAAGATAGTCGGGAGACTGCGTGCAAAGGACGAGGAAATCGATTTCGTCGGGACGCGCGATTCCCGCGTCGAAGAGTCGCTTCGCGGCGAGAACGCCGAGGTCGGTCGCCGTCTCGTTCTCCGCCGCGATCGGACGCTCGTCGATACCGAGTTTCCGTCGAAGCTTCTCCTCAGTCCATTTAGGGAAGGCTTTGACGAGTTCGGCGTTGTCCAATCGTCCGTCTGGCAGCCAAGCGGCGATTCCCGAAATTTGCGCAATTTTCACAGTAACCTACAGCGGCGATAATAATCGCGTTAAAGACGCGGACGCGGCGTCGTGCGGGAGCCGCGTCCGAACAAAGAAGCGCGTTCTAAAAGTCTGACCGCGCTTCCGCCCCAAACCGAGCGAATCAGAGACCGAAGAACTGCTTGAGTTCGTCGAATCCCTGCAAGGATTGTTTGCCCGACTTCTTCTCCTCGGAGAGCGGTTTAAGTTCCTTCTCCTTCGGGGCGAGTTCGACGCTTCTCGCGCCGCGTTCTCCGCGACCGCCGCGGTTGTTGCGGTCGTTACGGCCGCCGCGGCCATGTCGCCGCTCGCCGTCGCCTTCGCCGTTTTCCTGGTCGTTTCGACGACGCTGCGGACGACGCTCTTTCTTTTCCGCGTCGCGCTCGCCGCGTCGGCTTTCGCGCTCCTTCAATTCGCTCGGATTAACCGCGCTGAGCGCGACGCGTCCTTGCGCGACGTCGACGGAGACGACCCAAACCTTGATCTTCTCGCCGACGGAAACGAGACGCCGCGCGTCGACGGCGTTTTCCGTCGTCAGTCTCGAAACGTGCGCCAGCCCGGCGAACTCGCCGCCAAAATCAACGAACGCGCCGTAATCGACGACGCGGGTGACGTCGCCGATCAGCTCGGTTCCGGGCTTGAGGTCTTCGATCCGGACGCTTTTACGTCGGAAGACGGGGTACGGCTGCTTCAGGCGGACGTCTTGACCCGGGTTCGCCAGTTCCGACAAGACGTCGGCGAGGGTCAGCGGACCGACGTCAAACTCGGTCGCGAGCGCCTTGACGTCGACGTTCTTCGTCTTTTCCGCGAATTCGGCGCGCTTTTCAGGATCGCGCAGGTCGTCGACGGAAAACCCGAATTTCTCAAGAACGGCGGTCGCGACGGGGTAGCGTTCCGGATGAATCCAAGTCGCGTCGAGCGGGTTGTCGCCGTCGACGATTCGGAGGAAACCGGAGCATTGCGCGAAGGTCGCGTCTGAAACGCCGACGACCTCTTTGAACTGCTCGCGGGATTTGAACGGTCCGTGTTCTTCGCGATATTTGACAAAATTCTCGGCGGACAGGGCCGAAAAGCCGACGACGTTTTTGAGTTCCTCGCTCGACGCCGCGTTCGCGTCGAACCCGATCAGATTCGCGGCGCGCCCGACGATTTTAGCGAGAATTTCGCGGAGCGTCTTCACGCGGATTCGGCGACAGAAGGCGTCGTCGCAAAGGAATTCCGGAGAGACCTTACTGTATTCGCGGAAAGGATCGATCAGGCGTCGTCCGAGAAGAATCGCGCAGCGCGCGGACGGATCGTAGTCGGCGAGTTCGGCGATCGTCTCCGGAGCCGCCGCAAGCGCGTCGATTCCCGCGTCGGAAACTTCGGCGCACCCGAGATCGCGCGCGGCAAGTTGTTCTGAAAGAATCTTCGTGACAAAATGTTCGACGTCGCGACGACGACCGCTCGTACGATACGCGACGACGTTGAGGTTATGCTTTTCGACGAGCTCCACAATCTTCGCGACCGTCTCGGCGACGCGCTCTTCGGCGCCGCGAAGAACTCCCGTCGCCACCTCGAGCGGCGCGCCCTTCTCGTCCACCGCCGCAAGTCGCCCTGATCCGCGGTTCGCCAAATCGACGACCAAAACCCGCGCGTTCGTCGCGGGACGGCGCATAATTCGATGGAAGAGCGACGAACAGAGGCTCGCGACCGCCTTGTCAAGCGCGTTCTCGACCTGATCGCGCCAAATCTCCTGCTCGAGCGCCGGGCCGACGTAAAGATTGAGCGCCGTCTCGACGATCGGGGCAAGGAACGCGGAATACGCTCGATTCTCAAGCGCCAAACTCTTCGTCGCGATTTCCAGCGCCGCGCCCTTGTCGTATTCAATCGTCGAAGTCAGGACCTTGAACGCGACGCCGCGACTGATCGTCAAAATCTGATAACGGCTCAGTTCGCGCAGTCCGAAAGACGAGTTGAAGAATTCCGCGTAAACGCGGTCAAAGGGGTTCGAGCGCACGTCGTCGCCGCGCTTCTTCGCGGCGTCGGATTCGCCGGACTCAGGCGCGGCGTCCGCGGGCTTCTCCGCCGTCTCGGGAGCGTTCGGCTCGGCGGCGGCGACTTTGTCCGCCGTCGGCGTCGCGGGCGTCCCGTCGGACGGAACCGCGTGCGAAACGACGACGCGTCCCGATCTGCGAATGAAAGCGCGAACGCCTTGACGCAGGTCCGCGTTTTCGGAAAAACTTTCCGCGATAATCTCGGCGGCGCCGGCAAGCGCGGCCTGGACGGATTCGACCCCTCGCGTGGCGTCGGCGTAAGGCGCGGCGAGTTCTTCGAGCGGCGTCGTTTCGTCCGTCGCGGTCAGAATCGCCTGCGCGAGCGGTTCGAGCCCTTTGCTGCGCGAGCCTTGAGCGGGCGAGTCGTTTTTCGCCTTGAAGGGAAGATAGAGATCGTCGAGTTCGGGAACCGTCTGCGACGCAAGCATACGCTCGCGAAGTTCGTCGGTAAGCTGTCCGCGCTCTTCGAGCGTTTTAAGGTACGAATACTTACGGTCGGCAAATTTTCGGCGCTTTTCAAACGCGGAGACGACGCGGACGACGTCGTCGTCCTTGAGGCACGTCGCGTCCTTTCGATAGCGCATAATGAAGGGCGTGGAACAGCCCGAATAAAGGAGCGCGACAGTCGCCTCCACCTTTTCAACAGGCAGGCCGAGCGTACGTGACAAGAACTGGGGATTGACCTTAATCGCTTCGATCATCGTAGTGGGTCCGAACAAAACCAGGACAGGGGTCGTCGCGCTCGCGCGTGGCGTTCGCAGGGGCGCGACCTTATGCAAAACGTCGCGGCGTCGCTAGCGGAACGACCGGGTCGTAATTCAAGACGCCGCAATACTAAAATCTAAAGACAAGCGCGTCAATTGTCAAGGGAACGGACGCTTTTTTACCAAAAAAGCCGACGCTCAAACGCCGAATTCCGATATTTATCTCGAAGCGCGGCGTAATTCTTTGCGGCGAACGGACGAAAACGCAGGTTTCGACGCGGCGAGAAAAATAAAAACAAGGCGTAAAACCGCCTTTGCCGGGGCGCCTGTCTCCTCAAAAAATCGACGATATAATATGCAGACCGCGCTCGCCGCGTCTGAGCGCAGAGTCGGGAGTTTGCGCGAATCGCGCGGCCCCGTTCAAAACAGATTTCATCGCTATCGCGCGAAAGGAAATATCAATGTCAGAACGCATGTATAATTTTTCCGCCGGCCCCGCCGTGCTGCCGGTTCCCGTTTTGAAAAAAGCCCAAGAGGAGCTTCTCTGTCTCCCAGGTTGCGGCGCGTCGATCCTTGAAATCAGCCACCGTTCCAAGCAGTTCGGCGAAATCCTCGCGCAGACCAAGGCGAACGTCCGCGAGTTGCTCAACGTTCCGGAAAACTATCAAATCATGTTCCTGCAGGGCGGCGCGCTGACCCAGTTCGCGATGCTGCCGATGAACTTCATCCGCGGCCGCGAAGTCTCCGCAGACTACGTGATCACCGGCAACTGGAGCAAGAAGGCCGCGTCGGAAGCCAAGACGCAGGGCAAAATCAACGTGATTTTCGACAATAAAGACGAAGGTTACGTTCGCAAGCCGACCGACGACGAACTCAAAACGACCCCCGGCGCCGCGTACTGCTACATTTGCATGAACGAGACGATCGAAGGCGTCCAGTTCCAGCGCGAGCCGAACGTCGATCTTCCGCTCGTGTGCGACGCGTCGAGCGAAATCTTCAGCCGCCCGGTCGATATCGAGAAATACGGCGTTCTCTACGCGTGCGCGCAGAAAAACGCGGGGCCCGCGGGCGTGACGCTCGTGATTATGCGCGACGATTTCGTCGCGATGAGCGGCGACGATCTCCCCTCGATGTTCTCCTATAAGAAGCTCGCCGAAAAGGATTCGATGCTCAATACGCCGCCGACCTTCGGAATCTACATCATGAAGCTCGTCACCGAGTGGCTCAAGGAACAGGGCGGACTCCAGGCGATGTACGAAAAGAACCTCGCAAAGGCCAAGCTTCTTTACGACGCGATCGACGCGTCCAACGGGTTCTATCGCGTTCACGCCAATAAGGAATACCGTTCCTACATGAACGTCTCCTTCCGGCTGCCGACCGAAGAACTCGACAAGAAATTCCAAGAGGAAGCGAAGGCGTACAAGCTCGTGAGCCTCAACGGTCACCGCAGCGTCGGCGGCGAGCGCGCTTCGATCTACAACGCGATGCCCCTCGAAGGCGTCGTCACGCTTCGCGATTTCATGGTTGAATTCGCCAAGAAAAACGCATGATCCCGCCTCGTTCCCGTTCGTGAAACGGGGATTAAACGAAAGAAACAAACTTACGCGTCCGTCGCGCGGCGGACGCTCTTAAAACAGAAAGACCGTGAAGTCCGAATCAACGGACCTCACGGTCTTTTTCTTATGAAACGCGGCGTTCAGGCCGGGCCGGTCATGAGTCGGGAGGTTCAGGCAAGGGCCCGACAGACACGAGGCGGCTCTTGTAAAAAGAGACGCTCGCAGTTTCTACGCGGCGACGCGAACGCCGACCGCGCGGGTCATACGCCCAAGCCGAGGCTCGGGACGTATACTCTAAAAAGAGAGGCGCTTCCATCCCAAGACAGAAGCGCTCTCATTTTTGTTCTGATAACCGCGACTAAAAGCCTTGGACTTTCAGATTCTGCAAAGGCTCTGTCTTAACTCAGCACGCGGGAGCGCAGGGAGCGACAGGAGCGCAAGGAGCCGGCGCGCAAGCGGGCTTGCAGCAACGGATCTTGGGCAGGCAGACCTTGGGCAGGCAGACCTTGAAGCAGGGCTTGCAGACCGGCTTGCAAATGGGCTTGCAGCAGATCGGCTTGCAGACGGGCTTGCAGACCGGCTTGCAGCAACGAATCTTGGGCAGGCAGAGCTTGATGCAGCGGGGCTTGCAGACCGGCTTGCACGCGGGAGCGCAAACAGGAGCGCAAGGAGCCGGAGCGGCTTCGCAAACAGGTTCGCACGGAGCCGGAGCGTCTTTGCAGACGGGCTCGCACGGAGCGACCGGTTCGCACGGAGCGACGGGCTCGCAGGGCTTAACTTCGGCCGGCGCGCAAGGAGCCGGTTCAGCTTCGCAAGCCGGGGCGCAAGGGGCCGGGCAGCAGGAGACGCGGATCGGGCAAAGAGCCTTCAGCGCTTTGAAGGGACGGAAGCAAACCGGCTTGCACGCGGGGGCGCAAACGGGAGCGCAAGGCGCCGGAGCGGCTTCTTCACAAACGGGTTCGCACGGAGCGACCGGTTCGCACGGGGCGACGGCGTCGCAAGGGGCGACAGCGGCTTCAGCGGCCGGTTCGGCAGCCGGAGCGGCTTCTTCTTGAGCGAAGGTGTAGGAGGCGGAAAGGACGAGCGCCAACGCCGCGAACGTGCTCAGAAACTTTTTCATGACTAAACTCCTAAAAAGTTGTTGCGTGGCTTCGCGCCGTCGACCTTTTCATACCCGACCAACTTTGCGTCGCCTGTACACTGATACAATCGAAAAATCCCTTGGACTTTTCATCTACGCCCCATTGTAGCCATCCTACGTACCTTGTCAACAAAATTTCGTTTTATTTTGGGTATTTTCCCAAAATTAACTGAAAAATTTCTTTTATCTAGACTCTCTCTTTCTCTATACGAGACACATTGTTATGATTGTATCGATTATTCAGTCGCCAGAGAAAGCCCCCGTTTTTCCTGTCAAATTATTGTCGTGTTTTCAACCGCCTTTTTTATCTATTTTGAAATCAAAGACGCCAAATAAAGCGCTTAAATTCTCCAGAATCGGAGGACGCGACAGAAAAAAAGACGCCGTCGAGGAAAGATTCCCGACGGCGTCCTTAATCACGCCCGGTTCGCGGCTGTTTCTTTTAGCGTTCGTCCGTTTTTTCCCCGTCTTGTTTCTCAAGGGCAAGGCGCGCGAGGTCGCGATTATGCGCCGCGACGAAATCGCCGGGCTTCATTTCGCAGGCTTCGCCGAAGACGCGCTCCGCGTCTTCGTACTCGCCGTCAAAGTAAAGAAGGATTCCGCGATACGTTTTCCCGTAAAACCCGTCCTTCATCTCCTGAGGCAGACGTTCCCACGCCGCGCGCGCCTCCTGAAACTTTCCCGCGAGAAACAGATCGCGAATCGTCCAAAGCGCGTCTTCGGTCGAATCGTCGTCGACCGTCGGCGATTCTTCTTCCGGCGCCGCTAACGGAAGCGCGTCGTCCGAAGCAAGGTCTGAAGTCGCGACAAACTCGTTTTTCCGACGATCCTTTATTATTATAAGAGTCTCTAGGTCAAGCGTCGGCAAAAGGGCGCGCGCCCGACGCTTCGCCCCCGAATCGACGCGGTCCGACAAACTGTTCGATTCCGCCCGTTGAAACGCGTCGGGAATCGCCGCCGCGTTCGATTCGCCTGTCAGTTCGTCGGAAAGCGAGTCGTTAAGAGGCGCTCTCAAAGAGGCGCCTCCGCCCATTCCCCCGCCGTGCATACTCATGGAACCTCGCATTCCGCCTCCAGTCATGGCGGATCCCACGCCTCCTCCCATTCCACGATTCATGGAGTTTGCCGGGGCAAACGCCGACGCGTTGGGGCGCGGCTCGGACATGATCTTCGCGTCAAGTTCCGCGTTATAACGTTCTAAACGCGGAACGTCGACCTTCTTATTGAGTTGAAGCGCGTCGTCGGAAAACGCCCCGACTTCTTCGTCCGTCGCGTCCGCAACCGCTGAAAAGGCGTCGTAGTCCGTCTCGGCGGCGTCCTCTTCGGATTCGGCGGCGATATCATCGGCGGCGAAATCAGCTTGTTCCCGGACCGCCGACGTCTTCCTCTGGGAGAAGGCTCGCGCCGACTCTTGTTCCGCAGATTTTGCCGCAAGAGGCTTTTCAACGACGTCGACGCGACGTCCAACGTCGAGCGGCGCGGAATTCGGACGCATAATATATAAGACGCACAGAACGCAAACGGTCGTCGACAGCGCCAAAAGCGCTTTGAGAGCGCGCGGATTCTCGCTCCAGCGCGGACGCAGTCCGACGCCGCGCGTCTGGGCGTCGTTCGAGTCCGCGGGCGCGTCTTGGAGGTCGTCTAGCTCAGGGCGTCTGAGAAGCTCAAGGTCGAACATCTCGGAAAGCGATCGGCGTTTTTCTTCGTCTGCGTAAAGTTTCGCCAGAAATTTTCCGCGATCTTCGAGGGTCAGGAGTCCGCAGTCGAATCGATCGAGTTCGTCGAGTTCCTCCGGCGACGCGGTCGAGCTATTCGAGGTTCGGTTCGTGAAATTGGGATCGGTCATATATAAAACCCTTTAACGTCCGCTGATTTTGCGGTTTGGGGTCGTTTTAAAGGAACGGAACGGAGCGCTAAAATACGGCGGTTACGCGGCAAATCTCCGCTGAACGTCGGCGACAAGGTCTTCTTCGTCGACGCGATATTGCCGCGCCAGTTCGACGAGTCGGCTCCAATACAGGGGCAAGAAGGTTTTCGCGTCGTTTTCGTCGAGCTCGAATTTCTTGAGGAATTCTTTGCGTCGCGCCGCGAGTTCAAGGACAAAACTCTTCGATTTAAGCCCGACGCCGCAAAGTTTGTACGCTTCGCGGACGTCGTCGACGGGAACGTCCCAGATTCCGGAATAGTCCTCCGTATTGAGGGCGCGGACGAACCGTTTGGGCGTTTTCTCGTTCCAGTAAAGGAGCAGCGTCTTCTCGAGAGG
Source organism: uncultured Planctomycetaceae bacterium (assembly GCA_946408825.1). GTDB lineage: Bacteria > Planctomycetota > Planctomycetia > Pirellulales > Thermoguttaceae > RUG369. The sequence goes on along the minus strand of CAMJTU010000008.1, from coordinate 115,347 downwards.
CGAGCGTTCGCGCCAGAAATCCTCCAGAGCCGCGCTGAACTCGGCGAGCTCCGCTTCGCGGGCGGGAGAGAGACGCGCGGTCTGCGCCGCGTTCGAAAGCGACCCGCGCGAATCGTCGCTCTCCAGTTCCGACTGCAGCGTTTCAGACGCGGCGCTCGGTCGATTTGCCGAATAGACGACTCTTCTGATCCACGTTCCAATTCCGGCGCGTCCCGCGTATGTTCCCAGCGCCGGCTTGCAACCGTTCAAACCGACCATCGCGTAATACGCGTTGAGCCACCAATCGCATCCGTCTAAATCCGTCATGACCTGCAACCCCATCTGCCGAGCCGTCCTGACGGCGAACCCGCCAAAGCGCCGCTCGAGATACGTCTTCGCCAGCGTTCGGTTTTCGTGAATTTCCGCGAGCAGCGCGTCGACCAGCGTCAAATCGCAGAGGGGATTCGAGCCGCCGCGTCCTTGCGTTTCAAGGGAACGAATCGTCGCCTCGTCGTCCGTCGGCGGCGCGTCCTTCATCCTGACCCAATGATACGCTAGACAATAAAGGAGCCTCCGAAAAAGGGGCGACTTTTCCTCAAGCGTCATGACGCGCGGATCGAACGGTTCGCGATACCGCCGGCTAAGACGGTCGAGGCGACCGACGATTCGATCCCTTTTCGTCTCCCAAGGGAGATACTTTCGCCAACTCTCAAACCAGCCGCGGTACGCGTCCAGCTCCGATTCAGGCGAACAGGTTTCTATTTTGAACAGCATGACATATTCCGTAACGAACGAAGACGATTTCACTCTCCGACTTCATAGAGCGTCGATTCCGCGACGTCGCCCAAAACTTCTTCAAATTTTATCAGAAAATTTCAAAGAAACGACGGCGCGAATTGGCTTGATAGATGAAAACGCCCGCAAATCGGACGGATGGAGAAGCGCGCCGACGCGTTTATATTTTAGAGTAAATAACGACGAGCGCCGTCCCAAGCGTCGCGAAAACGACTCCAACGCCTCCCCAAACAACCGCTCTTCGATGTAGTCTGGCGTAAAATTCCGACGATCCGTCGAGCGCGTGATAGTAGCCGTAAAGATTTAAACCGGCGTATAAAAGAGATAAAACGCAAGCGATAATCATTGCGACGCCTGCGATTAACAACAGTTTTTTCATGCGTCTCCCAGCGAATCTCGCGTTTTAGAAGGACGTCTTGGCGCGTGAACAGACAAGAGGGACGGACCCCGCGCCAGACGAGCGTCCGTCCCTAGCCCTTCGCGGCGCCGTTGCGACGGCGGGGCGATTTACGGCGCTTCGCACATATTCGGCTTCTCGATCCCGATCGCGCTGAAATACGCGGCTTCCCAGCTCCAGCCGTTCGGCTGATTGACGATCTCAAGAACCGTCGGAGTTCCCGCAAATTCGTCCAACGGGACTTCGACCCAGAGCCATCCGTCATCGCCGATCGTGTCTTTCGAGACGACCGCTTCTTTCAAAACCTTGCCGTTCGCCTTGATCTGCAACACGAAATCGCCAAGCTGATCGCCGTTCTCATGATTCGCGACGCTCAGATAGAGGACGTCGCCCTTCTTCGGGGTTACGACCTTCGACAGAACGGCGCCGACCTCGCGGCTTTCCGGGTGCGTCATGAAGACGTCCTTCTTGCCGCGATACTCCTTGCGGAATCCCGGCGACATGTCCGGCCCCATGTGCGACGAGCGGAAGCCCGCGAAATTTTTGTCTAAAATTTCCTCGTCCGTGTATTCGCGGAACCGTATCTGCTTGAGTTCCTCTTCAGAATAACGGCCGCTCGCCGATTCGTCGGGCTTATCGACGGGATTGGCGCAGGACGTCAGGACGCTCGGGACGATCTCCGTTCGCGGGATGTAGAAGAAGCGTTCGCCGTTCTCCTCTTTGACCATGCCGCCTTCGCGCTCGATCGCTTGAATCGCGAGTTTTTCGCAGACGTCGAGGAGCGCGGGGAAGTTGTACGCCGTGTGGCTGAAGACGCGCGTTTCGTCGAGTTCTTTCGAGAAGCGGTCGGGGAGCGCTTTGAAGCCGACCGTCGTAAAGAGAACGCCTCCGGCGCTCGACGGGTTGCAGTCGGAGTCCTGACCGCATCGCGTCGAAATCACGATCGTCTTGTCAAGGTCGCCGTCGCCGTAGAGGAGTCCGACGAGGATGTACGCGCCGTTGATCTTCACGTCGATATTGAAGTCGCTCGTCGTTCCGGAGCAGGACCATTTGCGATATTCCGGATTGAGCTGGTATTTCTCGTTGATCTTATTCCAGCACGCTTCCCAGTCGTCGGGGAATTCCTTCTTCCAGCCGACGACGTCGCGAACCATCTGCGCGTAGCCCGATTCGCTCGGAATCGCTTTGAGCGCGGCCTCGATAATCTTTTCGACGTCCGATTCAAAGAACGCTTCCGCGTAAAGCGCGCCGACAAACTGCCCCGCGTACATCCCGTCCCCGTAATTCATGAGACGTCCGAACTTCTCGCCCATCAGAACCGCGTTGTTCGGAAGACCGGGAGAAATCAGCCCGGAGAAGTCCGATTCGATCTGATAGTCGATGTCGTCCGCGCAATGACTGAACTCAGGACGGCTCGAATTCGGCGGCGCGATTCCACAGCGTAGGTTCTTACGTCCGCAAACGTTCGCGTGCCAAAGGGGATACTCGCTGTTCGCAAAATCGATCCCCGCCTGACGTATCGAGACGTCCAAACCATGCTCCTCCATCGAGCGCAGGAACGTCATCTCGACGTACAAGTCGTCCTGACCGAACGCGTTGTTGATCATGTCGGGCGTCCATTTCGGCATGTCGCCTTCGGGAATAATCCGTCCGCAATATCGGAACTCCGTCGGCGCGCCCCAGCATACGCCGGCGATCTGCCCGATCCATCCGCCCTTCATCTTGTCGCGGTACTCTTCGACGGAAATCTTGCGAAACGCTTTTCCGTCGACGACGACGTCTTCCGCGACCGCGCGAAAGAACGGCGTCGCGACAAACGCAAACGCAACGGCGATAAAGAACGACCAATTTAACACTTTTTTCATAGAGGCAACCTCGCGCAAATTTGAACGCGGCGTTGATAACTCAACGCGGAAACAGTATCATTATAAACGAAATCGTCTACGACTTCAAACGGCGCGATCTTGAACGATCGAGTCGGCGCCAAAAGAGGAGTTTACCGTGCTAAACATGGTTCAAGGTTGCCGCGTTCCCTTTCCCGAAGAATTGTCGGAGGGCTACGAAATCCTCGACGGAAGAATCGTCGCCAACGTCAACGCGGAAAAACTGCTCGACGCCTTCAAATTTTTCATCGTCCTCAACCGCGACGAGCGCGGATTCTTTTTTCTCGAACTTCCCGTCAATCGCGACGAGGAAGTCCCCAAGAGACCCGGCGTCGTTGAAACGTTCCACAGGCGCGTTTACTATATCGACGACCTCCCTCCGGAAGAATCCTTTGCAATTTTGCGTCGCTCCGGCAACCTGCTGATCAACGACGGAATAAGCGCCTTCGGTTTCGGATTCCAAACGCGGGACGAAATCATGCTCGGCAAATACAACGTCGTGACAATTTCCTCCTCCGAAGTAGAAAAGTACGCTGAAATTTTTCTCCCCCTCGAAATTCCGCGCGTCGAGAACTTAAAAACGGCGTGGGACACGTTCACGCAAGATAACCCGGGAATTGCGGAACGCGTCGAAATCGACGGCAAAACAGTCTTCGATCTTCCTGAAGAGTACCGAGACTGGGGAATCTACGAAGCGGAAATTCGGAGCGACTAACGAACGTTGTCGCGCCGCGCGTCGTCGTTGAACGTAAAAACGTCGTTTTCGATCGATTTTGAGGTTGGAAGCGGCGTTTTTAATTGATTCTGAAACAACGCTCTGTATATTTAACGGAGTACTTCTCGAGAAACGTCTCCACGAGGAACGTTTCATTATCGTTAAACACAGCGTCAGAAGCGCAACCGTCGCCAAACGGGGCGGTTGTTCGTCCAGAGAGTAAATATCATGAGACATTTAAAAGGTTTAGTCGTCGCGCTGACGTTGCTTGCCGCGACGTTTTTCTCCTTCGCGACGTCCCAAGGCGCCGAGGCGCTTTGGACCGTTCGCAATAAGCCGCGCAATACGATCACGGTCGTCGCGCACCGCGGCGCGGGCGACCTTGCGCCTGAGAATTGCATCGCGTCGCTCGTTTACTCTTGGAGTCTGGGCTGCGTTCCCGAAGTCGACGTTCGCCAGACGAAAGACGGACATATAGTGATGTTTCACGACGGCAATTTCGCGCGAATTCTCCCCAACGCGGACGACGAATTTAAAAAGAAGGGCGTCTCCGACTTGACCTACGACGAAGTCCGCGCGCTCGATATCAGCGAATATCTTATCAAGAACGCGAAGGATAAAGAGAGCGTCGAACAGTATAAGGGCGCGAAAATCGCGTCGATCGAAGAGATCGTCGACGAATTGAAAAAGGACCCATGGCGTCATGTCGTCATCGACGTGAAGACGGTCGATCTCAAGAAGCTCGCGGAAGCGGTCTACGACGTGCGGTTCCAAGTCACGCTCACGACCGATAAAGAAGACCTCCTCGCGCAATGGTCCGAAATCTGCCCCAACGCCGACGGAACCCTCTGGATGGGGCTCGGCGCCATGAACGACGAACAGCTCGAAGCGCGCTTCAAGACGCTCCGCGAAAAGAATTTCCGGGGAATCAACCGCTTCCACCTCCACGTCACGCGCGACGCGGAAGGAAAACTGAGCCCGACGCCGGCGTTCATCCGCTCGCACGGCGACGAGCTTCGCCGACGCGGAATCGAATTCCAAGCGATGCCGTGGCCGACGAAAACCTGTCCCGAGGCTAAAACCGATTACGCGCTCTTTAAAGAACTCCTCGAAAACGGCGCGATGGGCTTCGGCGCCGACCGCATGGACGTCGCGATCAAAGCCCTCGACGACTTCTACGCCGAAACGCCCGAAGATTGGAACGTTCGCGACAATATCCCGATCGACGAATTCGTCATTATGGGACATCGCGGAATGGGGAACGAGGCGCCCGAAAGCACCCTCGAAACCTTCAAACTCGCGTGGGCGAGCGGAATCGCGCCCGAAGCCGATATCCGCATGACGAAAGACGGCGTCTTCGTCTCATTTCACGACGACAATTTCGCCCGAATCATCCCCGACGCGCCCGACGACGTCAAGAAAAAGGGCGTCAAGGACGTGACCTTTGAGGAGTTGCAGAAACTCGACGTCGGCGCCTACAAGGGCGAGCAGTTCAAAGGACAGCGCGCCGTCACGCTCAAGGAAATCGTCGAAGAACTTAAAAAGGATCGGCAGCGAATCATCTTCTGCGATATCAAGCAGATCGACCTCAAACGCTTCGCGGACGAGACGCGCGAAGTTCATCCGCAGATTTTCCTCACCGGTCCCGACGTCAAGCCGCTTGCCGAATGGAAGAAGCTCGCGCCCCGCGCCAAGTCGCTGATCTGGATGCCGACGACGTGGTCGGGAACGCCCGAAAACCTCGAAGAACGCTTCAACGCGATTCGCGACGCGGGATTCTACGGGCTCGATTACGTGCAGGTTCACGTCACGGTCGACGGCGCGCTCAACGTCAAGCCGACGCGAGAGGTTCTTCATCGAGTTGGCGTCGAATGTCGCAAACGCGGGATAACGTTCGAGGTCATCACATGGACGAACGGCGACCGCGAGTCGTCGTATTATCCGCTTCTGGACGCGGGCGTCGCGTCCTTTGCGACCGACTTCCCCTCCGTCGTGAAAGAAGCGCTGAGGAAATATTACGCGGACGAAATTAAATAGTTAGTCGCGCTTTTTACGTTCCGTCGGTCGTCGCTCGATACGGACGGCGACCACAATCTCCTTGCAGACCTTACGAAACGCCATTCAGGAGCCGATTCTATGTCGATGTTAAAACGAGCGTTCTTTTTAGCGCTGATTGTCGCGTCGGCGACGCTGGTTGCAGGCGCGTCCGCGTTGGGCGCGGCGCCTTCGCGAACCGCGTTGTTGCTCGACGAGCCGCCGGTCGTTCCCATGCGCGTGGAATCGGATATTTTCGCGCAGCTTGCGGGCGAAATCGTTCCGGATATCGTCCTCCTAGCGCCGACGGATCAGGGCGTCGTCCGTCGCGACGGATCGGAGGCGAAGCCCGACGAATTCGACCGTCTTTGGGTTTTCCAGGGGGACGAAATCGTTCAGTCGTCGGCGCTCTTCTCCGCGCCTGTTCTCGACTGGCTCAAGCGTTTCGAAGGTCAGTTTCTGCTCGCCGGCGGCGCGGCGGCGCTCGCCAAACCGTTAGGGTTTGACCCCGAACTGGAACATACGCCCGTCACCTTCGGAGAAGACCGCGCTCAATCGGGTTTAGCGCCCAAGAACACGGCGGCCAACGTCTTTACGGGGGTGGAAACGTCGCCGATCTGGATCACGAACGCCGCGTTCCACGCCTTTGAAACGTTTCACGTCAAGGCGCCGAACGTCGTTTCGTTGGCGACGTCGACCAAGGAAAACGCAGGCGATTACCTCTGCGCCGTGATCGAGCCCGACTCGCGCAAGATACGAGCGTTCCTCTTCCCGTGGCGCGTCTCGCCACTCTACGACGTCGCGGCGCCCGAGTTTCGCAAGAACTTCACGCAGCTCGTCTTTAATATGGCGATACTCCTCGGTTCCGAATTAGCCGCCGACGCCGCGACGCCCCCGGCGTACGTCGCGCCCAACTTCGAAGCGCTCCAGCGCGCCCTCGACTGGTTCGACGAGAATTACGACTTCGACGAATACCCCAACGGCGCGTGGTACGCCGCGCGTCTTTCCGAACTTCAAACGCGCTCCGACAACCTCGCCAAGACCGCCGCCGAAAGCGGCGCGGGCCCCGGAATCGACGCGCAGGCCGCGGAGCTTCACGCCGAATTTGCAAAGCTCCAAAAGGACGCGCTCCTCGACAATCCCGAAATCGATTTCGACTCCTTCCTTTATGTCCGACGCAACCCGAACCAGCTCGGGCTGCCGGAGAATTACAACAGCAACTCCGTTATTCCGCCGACCGGCTATAACGACGAGCTGCGCCGCTTCAACTTCCGAACCGGCGAGTCGACGCTCGTCTACAAGACGGAAAACGGCGCGTTTGTCGGCGACCTTGAACTCTATTACGACGCGACGAAGGTCATGTTCTCCTCCCCCGACCCGGCGGCGAACAATCGCTGGCGACTCTGGGAGCTGCCCCTTGCGGAGAATCCTGAAGACCAAGAAAAGCTCGCGCCGGAAATCGTTCCGCTAATCAACGATCCCGACGTCGACAACTACGACGGATGTTATCTCCCCGACGATCGCGTCGTCTTCTGCTCGACCGCGAGCATGACGGGCGTGCCGTGCATCAACGGCAGCGGACACGTCTGCAACCTTTACAGTAAAGAACTCGACGGGTCGATCCGTCAGCTCACGCTCGAACAGGACCACGACTGGAACCCGGTCGTTCTCAACAACGGGCGCGTCATGTATCTGCGCTGGGAATACGTCGATCTTCCGCACGCGTTCTCGCGCATCGTGTTCCATATGAACCCGGACGGAACGAACCAGTCTGAGCTTTACGGCTCCGGTTCGTACTGGCCGAACTCGGTCTTCTATCCGCGACCGCTGCCGGGCGACTCGTCGAAGTTCGTCGGGGTCGTCACGGGACACCACGAGCTGAACCGTCAGGGCGAACTCATTATTTTCGACCCGTCGAAGGGACGGAAAGAAGCGTCGGGCGTCGTCCAGCGAATTCCGGGCTACGGAAAAGAGGTTTCGCCAATCGCGTGCGATCTGCCGATCGCGCAAAGCTGGCCGAAATTCCTGCACCCCTTCCCGATCACGGACGAGGTCTTCCTCGTCGCGTGCAAACGCTCCCCCTCGTCCGGCTGGGACGTCTGCCTCGTCGACGTCTTTGACAATATCGTCCCGCTCCTCGACGAACAGGACGCGACGCTCGAGCCGATTCCGCTCCGTCCGACCCCGCGCCAGCCCGTCCTCCCCGACCGCGTCGATCCGCAGTCGCCAACCGCCGACTTCTTCATCGCCGACGTTTACGAAGGCGAAGGACTCGCGGGCGTTCCTCGCGGCGAGGTCAAGTCGCTGCGAATCTTCAGCTATGAGTTCGCGTATCAGGGAATGGGCGCCGAACCGTACAGCGTCGGGCTCGACGGTCCGTGGGACCCGCGACGCATCATCGGAACCGTCCCCGTCAACGAAGACGGCTCCGCGTTCTTCAAAGCGCCCGCGTACACCCCGATTTCAATCCAGCCGCTCGACAAGGACGGGCGCGCGCTCCAGATCATGCGCAGCTGGATCACGGCGCTCCCAGGCGAAACGGTCTCGTGCGTCGGATGCCACGAGCCGCAGAACTCGACGTCGCCGACGAATCCAAGGTCGCTTGCGTCGCAAAGCTCGCCCGTCGAACTGACGCCCTTCTACGGTCCGACGCGCGGGTTCTCCTTTGAACGCGAAATTCAGCCGATTCTCGACAAATATTGCGTCGAATGCCATCAGGAGAAAAGCCCGACCGTCGAGAAGCTGATCGCCGACGGCAAGGTCGACGCGGGCGTCTGGACGAAGGAAAAACGCCCCGGCGAAACCTACGCGCTCGAACGGCTCCCGAACCTAACGCGTCAACCCGCCAAGCCGACGCTCGAAAAGGGCAACTACATCGCCGCGAAGTCGCCCGTCTCCAACGCGTATTATCAGCTCCGCCGCCATGTGATTACGCCGACGAAAGAGAGCCAAATGCAGACGCACCTCCCGTGCGAGTTTAGCGCCGACGTTCAGCAGTTGACGACGATGCTCGAGGCGGGGCATTTCGGCGTCGAACTCGATCCGCAGTCGTGGGAGACGCTCTATACGTGGATCGACCTCAACGCGCCGTATTTCGGAAACTGGGGCGAAATGTTAAAGAGCGACAATCCGAAGCTCGTCGATTCGCAGTGGAAGCGCCGCGAAGAGCTCCGCGATCTCTACGCGCCGAGCGCCCTGCCCCTCGACGACGACCCGAACGCGTCGACCGTCGGAAAGCCGCTCGACGATTCGCCGCTACGCGTGAGATTCTCGACGGCGCGCAACGCCGACCTCGATTTCAGCGTCGCCGCGCCCGACTCCGACGCGGCGCCGAGCCGCGAAACCGTCGAACTCGGCGACGGCGCGACGCTTGAGCTCGTTTCGATCCCCGGAACGAACCTGAGCGTCGGAACGACGGAAATCACGAACGCGCAGTATCGCGTCTTCGACCCGGAATTCAACGCGGGAATCGAATACGCCGACTTCATCCAGTTCAGCCCGGGCGAACGCGGCTGGCTCCTGTGTCGCGACCGTCAGCCGGTCGTCCGCGTTTCGTGGAACGACGCGGTGAAATTCTGCGAATGGCTCTCCGAGAAGACGGGCGACGAATATCGTCTTCCGACCGAAACGGAACGGCGCGCTTTCGCGAACGCCGGCGCGACGACCGACTTCTGGTTCGGCGCCGCCGACGCGGACTATTCGCGCTTCGAGAATCTTGCCGATTCCACCTACGCCAAGATTTCCCCCTTCGGTTGGACCGGCCGCGTCGACACGCTCCCCGGCTGGCGCCCCTGCGATTGGAGCCGCGACGACCGCTCCCGCGTCTCCGCGCCCGTCGCCTCCTACGCCCCGAACCCCTTCGGGCTCTACGACGTCGCCGGAAACGTCGCCGAATGGACGAATTCCGAAGTCGTTGAAACGCGAGAAGTCGTCAATACGGAAACGAACGAAGTCGTAAGCGGCTCGACGCGAACGAAGAAGATCGCGGGCGGCGGTTCGTGGACGACCCCTGCGGAAAAAGCGAACGAACTCCGCGCGTTCCCCGAATACTTCAAGCCGCGCGACGTCGGATTCCGCGTCGTTAAGGTCAATAAGTAAGACCGACGGCGCCGGCATTTGATTTGACGTCGGCGCCCTTTGTTCCTGTCTCCATCGATTCCTCGCCTTCAACGCCTTCGATTCGCGATTCGAGGGCGTTCTATTATGCTTAAAATTAGAAACGTTTATTAATTACATTCTTTTCTATTTTTTTCAGGTAAGACGTATAGCGTCATACCGGCGTTTTAAACGCCGACTAACATAAAGAAGAACGCTCAGCGGCGCGTTTTAAGGCGACGTCGAGCGTTCTTAATGACAGAAGCGCCTTTTCGCGAATATCGTGTCAGCAGACTCGCAGTTCCTCCCCGTCAAGAAGGACAAGCGCGGAGTCGAGCGGCTTGAGCGAAACGGCGACCTTCTTCTCGCCGACGCGGAGCGCGACCGTTTTCTCTTGACGCTCGACGTTCCAGAGGTAACACGCCTTCGCGTCGGGATACCATCCGAGAACGACGGGAGTTTCCTCTTCGACGTAAGGGACGCCGTCTGACTGGAGCTGCGGCAGTATCGTTTTACGGAATTTGAAAAGCTCCTCGAACGTTTCAGGAACCTGCTGGAACCGATCCCCTTGCGCGGCGATTCGCGCGACGCAGCGCGAGCCTTTCGATTCAAGCTCGCCGCGCTCTATCTCATGCGCGCTGTAGTCGCCGAGGAACGTCCAGCCGTCCTTGGGGATTTCGTCGCAGACCTCGAAAGGAACGCCCGTCGCAAGGAAGAGGGAATAGGCGTTGTAGCCCGCGCAATAGCGGTCGGCGAGGCCCCAAAAATGCTTGAAGGGTCCGCGAGGCGTCGCGCCGAGGAGCCGCTCGTGATATTTCGCTTCGCGCTCCATGCGCGGCTTGATTAGTTTCCAATAGCTCGCGGGGATCGGGCACATGAACATCGTGTTGCGGACGTCGGCGAGCGTCGACGTCGAAAGTTTCGAAACGTAATTCTCCGCCGAGAGGTCTTGGATAATCGTCGTCTCGCTGAACGCGCGCCCCGGCGGGACAAAGCGACGGTGCAACAGGACGCTGAAGAGTTCGATCGTCTTGTTCTTCGTACTGTCGTACTGCGCGTTCGTAAACATCCACTCCCCGACGCGGAAGAGCGCGCCGCGATAGTCGTCGAGACGAATCCCCGCCTTCTCGCTCCCCATTCCCATAACCATAATCCCCAAATCGACCTCCGGGGACGCCGCCTGCGTATCGCGGAACGTCTTCGTCATGCGGTCGCAGAAATAGTCGAGCCACGTTCGCGCGTCTTTCGTGTCGTTCGACGCGCGAAGATCGGCGATCAGCGCGTCCCAACGCGCGGCGGAAAAGCCCGAGACGCGCATGAAGTCCGCTTTGCACTCGGGGCAGACGCAGCCGCCGACGTTCTCCGGCTGAATCGCGAATCGGAAATCGTCGTCGAGGAAAAGATCGCACGGACCGTATTTGTCCGCAATTTTACGAACCGACTCCACGCAGTCCGCCGCGGCGCCTTCGTGAACGGAAACGCCCCATCGCGTCTCCCCGTTAAAATGCTCGTAAGGCTTCCACCTCGGCTTGACGTCCTCCGGCGGCGTCGCGCCCGGATGACCGACCGGAACCGTAATGAAATGAACGCGATAGCCCGCGTCCAGCGCGCGTTTCACGGCGGCGTCAAACTCGTCCGCGGGCGCGTAGCTTCCGTAGAAATACGGCGCGAGCCAGATATCGGACACGCCCGCTTCCTTCCATAGCTCGATCATGGTCGTCGCCTTCATGGCGACCGCGTCGGGATTCGGCGGCATGGCTTTCCCATTCTCTTCCAGTCCGTCGTAGAGAACCTCGCGCGTCGTAACCGAGAGGTGAAACTGGCGCGTTTTACTGTCGATCTTTCGGTATTCCCCCGGACGATACAGCGGTATTTCAGGTCTCTTAGGCTCCGCGCCGTAAACAGGCGCAAAGGACGCGACGCAAACTCCTGCGCCTACCTGCGTTAAGAATTCTCTTCGAGACGTTTTCATCGTTCATGCTCCTTACTGCAGTTTGTCGGTAATGCGCTTCTCAGCGAAGAAAACCGAAAAACCATTTTAAAGGAAGCGCGGTCTCTAAACAAGTCGGCGAAGGGCGGACAATAAAAAACCCCGTCGGCGTTCGAAACGAAACCAACGGGGCGTTGCACAGGTTCGTGAAAACCCAGAAGACAAGATTAGACGGCTCGACAAGGAACGAGGTCGTAATAGTACGCGTTAACTTCTCTGAACTGAGGAGTCGACCGAACTTGAATCAAGTCAGGCGCTTCCAAGCGACAGAGGTCGACGTGGGAGAAAAGCCTTTCTTCAAGGCGTCTATTCATCATTGAGAGCCTGCAGGGAAACGCGAAGGTTTCGTCGGTTACGAAACCGTTCGTAAACGATTGCGCAAACGCTCCCCAACCGAAGTCGCTGATAACGAGGTCGCAATAGCTCATATACTCGACGTATCCGGCTATGACGCTAAGTTTGTCCGTCGCGGAACAACCATCGTCATCGAAAATATTCGGATGGAGAGTCAGAGTGATTTCCACTTCCCACACGCCAGAAAAATAGAGTCTTCCCGAAAGACGTTTAATCCAAAGGAGGCTCCCTAACTTGTTCCAAGGCGTAACCCCAATCCCCAACAAGCCCGCTTGATGTGATATTATGTCGAAGGTTTTCAACATCGAATGATAGTACCTCTGGTTGCCGAAACATACGGGAATCGAATAATTTGTGTTTTTCATAATAATACCTGCACGATAACTAATAATCAATACACACAGTATTGATAAAATAGGAAAACCTGTCACAGTTTTTGCAATACCTTTAAAACACAGCAAAATTGTATGAAAAACATCGTAAAAAATCAAGCGTTTCGTAAAATATCTGGAACGCACTCATAGAGTTGAAAACCTGATAGCGCCGAGAGTTACGACTATTTTTACTAAAGTCATATAATTCGATTTAACTCGGCAACTATCGGTAATTATCGGGCTAAACTCTCGATTGGCGTCGTCGAAGTTTTGGTCAACCATAGCAAGGCGTTTCAGCTTGTTTGTGGATGGCGTGTGCCGTCTCGCCCCTACAACGGTGGATCAATTGTCAGTACTCCTGTTCGTTTGAATTCTGCTACTCGAAAAGTACTTTATAAAGTCTTTCTATAAAGTCTTTCTAATTTGTCAGCACCTTTTTTCGATTTTTTTATTTCAAATCAAAAAGATCACGTGCGTTAACATTTTAAAAAGTCATGCGGGACCGAGAGTTCCAACGAGTATTTTAGCTATAGAATTCCGTATTAAAAAATGAGAAAAAATCCTTGTTTCAAGATTCTTAGAGATATCTTCCCTTCTGATTTGAAACGCTGAGTTTAAAGGGACTGGCAATATACGACGGCATTCCCGCCGTTCAGACTGCGCGACGTATTGTGTAGAAAAGTCGTGAAGAAGACACAATTAACACATTCTGAAGAGCGTCGCGTTCGTCAAGAAACAAAAACAGGCGGACGAGGAAGTCGTCCGCCTGCTCAGGACTCATGTTCAGGAGGCTTCGCGTCAGAACTGCATATTCATCTGGATGTTGAAGGTATTATTGGAGGAGTTGCTCTTCGAGCCGCCCGATTTGGCGGAATTGACGTACGCCTGCGTGTAGGCGGCGGACCATCGGAGATCGGGCGACCACCACCAGTTGACGCCGAAGATCGCTTCATGGAGCTCGCCAAAAGTCGCGCCGGAGACATTCTTGAGGTTGTCCATGTTCGTGTAGGCGTAGACGCCGACGAGTTCGAGTTCGCCAAAGGTATCCGGCAGAACGCCCGTGTTGTTCTCGCTCTTGCCGAGATTGCTGACAAGATGCGGAGCGGCAAAGCCGCCGCCGTCGTAACTATACGTTCTGTAGTTTCCGGGACGCAGGAAGTATCGGGTCGCGAGCGTCGACCCCCAAGAGGTTCCGTGATTCCTAATGTTGGCGACGAACGTTTCGGAAATGATTCCGAACTGACCGCGCTGCCACGCCGCTTCGCCTTCGCATACGTTGTAGCCCTTCTCCAGCGGAATCGCGCTGTTGAGGAGATACGTCATGCCGCCGGTCCAGCTCGTGGGACGAGCGCGCATTCTCAGCGTGTTCTTCTCATTGCCCGAGAAATACCAGTAGGCGCTGCCGCCAAGGTGCAGGATTTCGCGAAGGTTGCCGCAGGCGTCCTCGCAACTGAGAGGAACCATCGTAACGCGCGCGTCAAGAATATAGCCAGGCGCGTCGTCGAGCACGCAGGCGCCGTCGTTGAAACCGCGACCGGAATATATGCCGTTGTAGATGCGGAGCTTTTTATCGGCGTAAAGACGCGTCGAACCGACGCCGAATCGACGGTGAGGGCTGAACGACATCGTGTTGCCGGAGAAGTAGGAAATCGTGGGCGCGTTGATGAGGAAGTCGCGTTCGCTCATGCACGTTTCCACCTTGAAATGACCGACCTTGACACTCTGGAAGAACGGAACGTCTTTCACGCCGACCAAAATGTTTTTAAAGAGCGAACCCGTCGAACGCTGTGAATCGCTGGTCTGAAAAGCGAACGTCGCTTCGTAGTTAATGTAATCGTAGCCCGTCCCTTTGACGCCCAAACGCGCTTCGCGAATGGGGAACATATTGGGGACGTCGCCGTACGTCGATCTGTTGCTATCCGACTGATCGACGGTAATCGCGTCCATGATCAGCAGACCGCCGATCTTGCTCTGGAATTTTTTCGAGGGCGCGGGCTTATCTTGTTTCAGAGCAAGCTGCTCCTGCATCTTGGCGATTTCCTGCTGGAGCTGATCAAGACGCTCTTCAGCGCTGAGATTCTCCGCAATCGGATCGTCTGTCGAAATAACGCCAGACTGTTCGTCTCCCGCCGTTTCGGCGGCCTGCTCGGCGTAGGGAGACGCAACCTTCGAAGGAGAAGGCGCGTTTTCGACGTCTTCTTCCGACGCGACAAAGAGAACGTCCATGAGTTCCGCCGCGCTCGCCGTGTTCGAAGCAGGCGTAGCGGCGACCGAACCTATGGTAAAACCAATGAAAAGCGCGGGCAGAATCCGTGCTGCCAGCGTCCTAAACGAAACTCTCATTCTATCCACCAATCCTAACGTCTGTGCCGTTGGCGTCTAATGTTGCGGTTCGTCCCGTGAACCGTCGTCCTGAAACTTTGGGACCGAACCCGTGACTATATCGGGGAGAAATGAAAGCGTCGTTCAATTCGTTTATTGTTTTTTTCGTGAAAAAACGGCGTCTGTTCCTTCTTGACGTCTCTTTTTCGGGTTATCAAAAGTCCGTCAATCAGGTAAAATACATAAAATGCAAAAAAGAAAACGGTCGCAAACGAAAACGCTTGCGACCGTTTTGTATTTTAGTCTAGCGTAGACTGAGGGTCACATGAACGTGACGAGCATTTGCGAGGCGAGCACGATGAGCACGAGCGCGACGGGATAGGTCGCGGCGTACGCGGCGGCGACGTCGTCCGTCTTCGCCGTGTTGATGAGCGCGCCGAGCGCCGGGGTCGACGTCATGCCGCCGGTGATGCACCCGAGGTTGTTGAGCATGCACAGCTTGACGCCGTAACGCGCGACGATGTAACCGAGGATCATCGGCACGAGTTCCATGATCGCGCCGTAGATGAAGAGGATGAACCCGTACTCGTTGACGTACTCGACGAAGCCCGCGCCGCCGGGAACGCCGGCGCCGATGAGGAACATGACGAGCCCGAACTCGCGGAAGGAGCGGAGGAATTCGGTTGAGATTTGCAGACTCATCGGTCCGATGTGACCGAAATGCCCGAGGATCAGCCCCATGAGCAGCGCGCCGCCGGTGTTGCCGAGCGAGAAGTGCGCGCCGCCGGGAAGCGGGATCCAGATCTTGCCAAGAATGACGCCGAGGCAGATCGCGAGCGCAAAGGGTCCGAGCCCGATCGGATCAAGTTTGAAGAGTTTATCCGAAAGTTTTTTCTCAACCTTGATTTCGTCCGCCGCTTGGAGCTTCTGCCGTTCTTCTTCCATATCGGCGCGAAGGAACTTCGGGACAAGCTGGACGAAGAGGACGACGCCGATAACGCCGAAAGGATAGCCGATCGCGTGACCGACGGTGCACATATCCTTGAGTTCCTCGGTCGGAAGCGCGTCGAGCGCGGCGGCGAAGCCGGGCGTCGTGGTAAGCGAACCGGAAAGAATGCCGACGATCATGGCGCTGTGGACGCCGGTGATCTTGATAATCGCCATCGTCGTGAGTGCCGCCGCTCCGATGATCACGAAGCCCAAAAGGACGTAAGACGACGCGTTGCGCTTGAGGTTCGCGAAGAATTTAGGACCGGCGATGAAGCCGACGCTCGTCACGAAGCAGAGGAGTCCGAGATCCTGAACCGTCTTCATCGCGGACTTCAGACCGGCGGAAGTGATCTTCTCGCTAAGGAGTCCGTGAACGTGAAACCATGAATCGTCGTTAAAGCCAAAGTGACCGAAGACGAGCGCGACAAGGAAGACGCCCGCGGTTCCAAGCCCCACGCCCTTGATCGTGATTCTACCGAGCGCGTAGCCGACGACCGTAATCGCAAAGACGAGAAACAGCGTGTAGCTGAAGGAATTGACGAAAATCCCAGCGACGTAGCCGGGCTTCTTTTTGGCGGGAGCTTCCGGGGCCGGATCTTTAGCGGCTTCTTCAGTCGCCTGAGCTTCTTGAGCGGCGTCGGTCGCCGTTTCCGCGACGGCGTTTTCTTGAGCGACTTCAACCGCCTGTTCCGCGGCTGCGGCGGGCGCGGCGTCTTGCGCCTTAGCGGCGAGCGAGAAGAACGCGACGAAAGAGAGAGTCGCGGCGAGAAGAACCGCCGCCGTTCTTAAAGATCCTGTTTTAGTTGACACAATGCGCCTCCTAGGCGTAAGGCGACGGCGTTATGAGACAAATATCGCACAGTCGCCCGAAAATGATTTAAATTGTGGTTTGGTTGTAAATTACAGTCGGGGTTCTTGGTTTGACTCGCGTCAACCGGCAGAACCCCGAACTTAGTTTGTGATCAAAGTCGAATTAATCGCGAGGATCAGTCCTGAACCTTCGCGAGGAGGAATTCGCGGTTGAGACGCGCGATATGCGCGATCGAAACGCCCTTGGGGCATTCCGCTTCGCACGCCTGCGTGTTGGAGCAGGCGCCGAACCCGAGTTCGTCCATCTTCGCGACCATCGCCTTAGCGCGACGCGCCGCTTCGACGCGCCCTTGCGGGAGCTTCGCGAGCGAGGAAACGCGCGCGGCGACGAAGAGCATCGCGGAGCCGTTCTTGCACGTCGCGACGCACGCGCCGCAACCGATGCACGCGGCGGCGTCCATCGACTCGTCCGCGTCGACCTTGCTGATCGGAATCGCGTTCGCGTCCGGAACAATGCCGCCGATGTTAATGAAGCCGCCCGCCTGGAGAATCTGGTCGAACGCGCCGCGGTTGACGACGAGGTCTTTGATCACGGGGAACGCGGCGGAACGCCAAGGTTCGATCGTGATCGTGTCGCCGTCGTGGAACTTACGGCAATGGAGCTGGCACGTGGTGACGTCGTCGTCCGGACCGTGAGCGCGTCCGTTGACATAGAGGGAGCACATGCCGCAGATGCCTTCGCGGCAGTCGTGGTCGAACGCGACGGGCTCTTTGCCTTCGCGAACGAGCTTTTCATTGAGAATATCGAGCATTTCGAGGAACGAGGTGTCGGGCGAAATACCTTCGACTTGGTAGGTTTCAAATCTTCCCTTCGCCTTCGCGTTCTTCTGCCGCCAAATTTTCAGTGTGAATTTCATCTTTCTTGCTTGTCTTTCAATATCAAAAGGGAACGGGGACTAATGAGGACTCAAGTTTCGCCGGAACGAATCCAGATCAGTCTTTATAGTTCCTCGTAGAAAGTTTGACTTCTTCGTAATTCAGCGGTTCCTTGTGGAGCGCCGGCTCTTCTTTTTCGCCGCGATATTCCCAAGCGGAGACGTACATGTAATGTTCGTCGTCGCGTTTCGCTTCGCCCTCTTCCGTCTGGCTTTCCTCGCGGAAGTGACCTCCGCAGGATTCGCCGCGATTGAGCGCGTCGAGCGTGATGAGCTTCGCCATATCGAGGAAATCGCCGAAGCGGACGGCCTTTTCAAGCTCTTGGTTGAACTCGTTGTTTTCGCCGGGAACCTTGACGTCCGTCTCGTATTCCTTGCGAACTTCTTCGATGAGCCCGAGCGCCTTCTTCAGACCGGCTTCGTTGCGCGCCATGCCGACGTATTCCCACATGATATTGCCGAGCTTCTTGTGAAGCGCGTCGACCGGCTGGCTGCCCTTGACCTTGAAGACCTTTTCGATCTTCGCCTTGACGGCGTCCTCCGCTTCCTTGAACGCGGGATGGTTCGTGTCGATCTTGGGCGTGAGAATCTCGTGGGAGAGATAGTCGCCAATCGTGTACGGCAGGACGTAATAACCGTCGGCAAGACCCTGCATGAGCGCGGACGCGCCGAGGCGGTTGCCGCCGTGGTCGCTGAAGTTCGCCTCGCCGAGCGCGTAGAGGCCCGGGATCGTCGTCATGAGGCTGTAGTCGACCCAGATTCCGCCCATCGTGTAGTGAATCGCCGGGAAGATCTGCATCGGCTCTTCGTAAGGATTGACGTCGGTGATCTTCTCGTACATCTGGAAGAGGTTGCCGTAACGTTCTTCAATGACCTTGCGACCGAGCCGTTTGATCGGTTCGGCGAAGTCGAGGAAGACGGCGAGCCCCGTCTCGTTGACGCCGTAGCCGGCGTCGCAACGCTCTTTCGCGGCGCGGGACGCGACGTCGCGCGGCACGAGGTTGCCGAACGCCGGATAACGGCGCTCGAGGTAGTAGTCGCGATCTTCTTCCGGAATCTGCGACGGCTTAATCTGCTTTTTGCGGAGCTTCTCGACGTCTTCGAGCTTCTTCGGGACCCAAATGCGTCCGTCGTTGCGGAGCGATTCGGACATCAGCGTCAGCTTCGACTGCTGCTCGCCGTGAACCGGAATGCACGTCGGGTGAATCTGGACGAAGCACGGGTTCGCGAAGTAAGCGCCTTTACGGTAGCACTGGAGCGCGGCGGAGCAGTTGCAGTTCATCGCGTTCGTGGAGAGGAAGTACGTGTTGCCGTATCCTCCGGTCGCGAGGACGACCGCGTGGGCGCCGTAGCGTTCGATTTCGCCGGTGACGAGGTTGCGGCAGATGATTCCGCGCGCTTTGCCGTCGATGACGACGAGGTCGAGCATCTCGCGACGAACGTAAGACTTAACCTTGCCGGCGGCGATCTGGCGGTTCAGGGACGCGTAGGCGCCGAGAAGGAGCTGCTGTCCGGTCTGACCGCGAGCGTAGAAGGTGCGGGAGACTTGCGCGCCGCCGAAGGAGCGGTTCGCGAGAAGTCCGCCGTATTCGCGCGCGAAGGGGACGCCCTGCGCGACGCACTTGTCGATGATCAGGTTGCTGACCTCGGCGAGACGGTAGACGTTCGCCTCGCGAGCGCGATAGTCGCCGCCCTTGATCGTGTCGTAGAAGAGGCGGTAGACGGAGTCGTTGTCGTTCTGGTAGTTCTTCGCGGCGTTGATGCCGCCCTGCGCGGCGATCGAGTGAGCGCGACGCGGGCTGTCGGAGATGCAGAAGACTTTGACGTTGTAGCCGAGTTCGCCGAGCGTCGCGGCGGCGGAAGCGCCCGCGAGCCCCGTGCCGACGACGATAATATCGAGCTTGCGCTTGTTGTTCGGATTGACGACGCGAACGTGGGACTTGTAATTGGTCCACTTTTCAGCGAGAGGACCTTCTGGAATCCCGGAGTTCAGTTTGGTTTCAATATCAGCCATGATTCTATCTTTGATCTTTCAAGGTTCGTTTAAGGAAAACGCGCGGCGTTCACGCTCTACGCGCTTCGATTTTCGTTTTGCAGACGGTTCTCAGCAACTTCCGGCGCAGCAGCAACACTTGCAGCAGAGGAAGTAGACGGGAATCAGCGTGAAGCCGAGGAAAACGCAGATCGCGTAGAGTTTCGCGAGGAACTGAAGACGCGGAAGCCACTTCGAGTTGTTGAGACCGATCGACTGGAACGCGCTCCAGAAACCGTGAGAGATATGGAAGTAGATCGCGGCGAACCAGACGATATAGAGAACGCAGATGACCGGATTGCTGAACGTGTTGACGACGAGCTGATAGGGATCCGTTCCCTCTTTTCCGAGGAAGCTCTGAAGCTGCATATGCATCCAGAAATGCGTGAAGTGCAGAACGAGGAAGAGGACGACGATCACGCCGAGAACGAACATGTTCTTCGACGCCCAAGACGACACCTTCGTCTTGCACGGGACGGCGTAGCGCATCTCGGCGGGACGGCCGGTCCAGTTTTTGAACTCGACAAAGATCGAGAAAAGAATGTGGACGATGAAACCCAAAGCGAGGACGGGCACCATAATCTTCACAAGAATATTCGTGTCCATGAACTCGCACGCCTGACGGTAGAGGTCGGCGGAGACGACGGCGGCAAGATTAAGCGCGAGGTGCAGAGCGACAAAGACCAACAGGAACATGCCGCTAAGGCTCATTATCAGCTTTTTACCGATTGACGAACGAAGAAACTCTAACATAGCGCTCTTTTCTAAAGTGTTTCGGCGGTTTATAAATTGTCCAAAAAAGACGCGGGATTCCAATCGTTTTGAGAATCGCGAAATTCTCGACGACCGTCGTTTTTACGCCTTGAGTCGCGCTCAAGACGACCGCTCGACGCCGCGTTCTTTCATTCGTTCCGAACGTCCGACGCGCTCGTCTAACGACGACGCTCAATCTGACGCCCTTATATCGATATGAATTTATCGATATCATATTTCTAACGATTTCGGTTGTTTTGTCAAGTTGGAGCGCCGTGAAAATGACAGGGATTTGTCGCGAAAAGATAAAATGCGGAAACGGCGGTTAATCAAGAAATTCGGAACCGGAACGACGGAAGAAAAACGAACGCGCCGACGCCGCAAATCGACGGAGCGCGAGACGTCAAAAACGCAACGAAAACCCTCGAGACAAATTCATAAGTGACAAAAAATGTCACTTATGAAATGTCACTTATGAAAAACGTAGTTTCTATGAATTATTGTAAAGTCTTGAAAATCACTATGTTAGTTGAATAAATGGTCAATAAAGAAGCAATGGATCCCGGGGCTTTTCTCACTTAAACGACGTCGATAAGTGACAAAAAATGTCACTTATGAATCGAAAGGCGCTGGTATGAATCTTGAAAAGCATATAAGACTCTTGACAGTCTGAAGCGCCGTCCGATTGAGCGACCGTCTACGTTTCCGCGTCTTCAATCAGAAACGGTGACGTTGCGGAACGTTGAAAAAAGCGGCGAAACCGCGCTTGTTAAAGGGCGCGTTTCAAATCGCTTTAAATTGGCGTTCTGGCGTCCCTCGCCTCACGTGAGGGTTGTTTCGGACGGCGATAAGGAGGTTTCGGAATACTTTCGCGTTGTATTTGTCGGTTTTTTCCAGCGCAAGGATCGCTCGATCGAGGACTTCGCAGGCGTTGTTTTCGAAGTGAAGTTGGAATTTCCACAAGTACGTCTGCAATTGATAGGAGATATAATTTAGCCGCTTGACGCCATGGATATCGTGAATCGTTATTGTCGTCGAATCGAGCGTCTTAACGGCGAGTTCCTCGGCAATTCTTTCCAGCTCTTGTCGATTGGCGTCGAGAATCGCGCCAATCGACGCGCAGTAGAAAGCGGCGGTCTCCATGTAGAACCTTTGTTCTGAAAGATACGCCTCTTTCGAGTCGCGACAACGTTTAGCGGCCTCGTCGTAAGCCTGATACGCCAAATCAGGTCGGACGACTTCGAGATCGCGCAAGATATACTCAAAGTTAGCGCATACCGATCCTACCTTAAATTCCTTTGCTCGTTCCAGAAGATCGGCGACTATATTTTCGAGTCCTTTTGAATCCCCGGCGTCGATCGTCTTCTTAATCTTTCGTTGGAATCTCTGAAAAACGAGTTTCGCGCCGTCTCCGAAGGATTCGTCGGTTTTGTAATACGCAAGGACTCGTTCGGTAAACGCGTCTCCCTCCTCCTCGTCGAGCAAGGAAAGATTGTATTCGAGTCCCAGCGCCAGCCCCCGATAGTCTCGATTAATTTTGAGATTGCCCGCGAAGGCGACGGCGAACCATATCGACGTCGCCTTTTCCGCCAACTCCGCGTCCTTCGTTTCGTAAAACGCCTTGATTATTTTCATAAAACGATCACCCGACATGGGAACGAGATCGGGATTCGTCCGAAGCTCTTTATAATACGCGTCGGCGACGATTTTCTGCAATTTATATCCAAGTTCAGGACGTCCGTAACCTTCTACGACGTCGTCGCCGGAGTATGTCAGGAGTTCGTCAAACCCCATGGAGAACGCCAAATATTTGGGGTCCTTTTGGACGTCTTGCGCATATTGATCGAGAACCTTTTCGAGTCCCGCGACGCCCTCGGCGTTATAAGCCTCGCCAAAACGCTTGTAGTATTCGGGGTATTCGACTTGATAACGAAGCTTTTCAAGCAGCTCGTCTCGATGAAAGGGAGACGACTCGTTCTCGCCCGCCTTCAGAATCTTTTTGCGAAATTCGGAAAACTTCCATTCTGTAAGATAGAGCGATTCGGCGACAAAATCAACGAGCTTCTCCGCCGCTTGAGGATTCTTCTCGCCCGCTTGAAGCGCGGCGTCGAAGAGCGTATCCCATTTAACGAAGCTAGAATAGGGCTTTTCCAGCATCGCCGTTTTGAACGCTTTGAACTCTTGACAATCTGAAACGTCGTCCGATTGGACGAAAGACGGCGTTTCTGCGTCTTCAATCGGACGCGGCGCCGCAAAAAGGGCGTTTTGTTCAAAGTGTCGTCGATCACGATCGGGTATGTTAGGATCGTTTCGGACGTCGATAAGCAGTTCTCGGAACAATTTTGCGTTGGGTTTATCCGATTTCTCCAGCGCGCTAATCGCTCGATCGAGAAATTCGAGCGCCTCGCGACTGTCCCCATAGTGAACATGAAATTTCCAAGCGTACGTCTGACGTTGATAGTAGAGATAATCAGTCTCTATATCCAAGACCCGCGCCGGTTGACCGAACGAGCGATCCACACGGGTCAATTGTATCTTCGTCGATTTATTCGCTCTTTCGGCAAGCTTGTCGGCAAGCTTTTCAAGCTTTTCAAGATCGGCGTCAAGAATGGCGTCGATCGATTCGCAGTAAAACGCCGCCGTCTGCATGTAAAACCCATTGAGAACATCGTCACGCTCGCGGCAGGTTCTGAACGCCTCGTCGTAAACCTGAAACGCCAAATCGGGACGAACGACCTCGAGTTCGCGCATGATCGCTTCAACTCTAGGACTCAGCGCGTCGCTGGGAAACATCTTTTCCAACGCGACGATCTCGGCGATCGTTTCCTCGAGCTTTTCAAAATCCTCAGACTCGACGAAATCGCGAATCTTACGACCATATCGATTGAAAACGAGTTCTGCAGGTTTTGCGGCAAAGTCGAATCCGCCCCTAACCGCGCGGGGGTTGAAATCCTTTTCCCATTCGACGAGAGCGGCGACGACATTGTCGAATCCTTCAGAATCCCCTTCGTCGGCCGCCTTCTTCATCTTTAGGTAGAATTCCCACAAAACAATGCGCGCCGCAGAGTTCTCGCCGACGAAGTCGGCGGCTTTAAGGGACGCGACCACGCGTTCGGTAAACGCGTCCGCCCTCTCCTCGCTTATCGCCGACAAGGCCCATCCGAGGCGATTCTCCTGCCTTCGATAGTCGTCGTCTCTCTTGCCGTTATCTTCGAAAGCGACGATAAACCAAACCTCAGCGACGTCGTCGGCAAATTCCGCGTCTTTCATTTTAGGGATCGCGTCTACGAATAGTTTGAAGAAATCGTTCGCCGGCATGGGGACGAGTTCGCGATTCTTTTGAAGCTCGCGGAGAACCGCCGCCGCTACGATCTTTTTAAATTTGTCGCCTAGTTTCTGGCTGTTGAAACGCAGAATATCGTCGTCCTCGGTTCCCGTCATCTTTTCGTTAAGATATTCGTAATCGACTAACAGTTTCGGATCCTTTTGGACGTCTAGAGCAAATTGATCCAGCGCTTTGTCGACGCCCTCGACGCCTTCGGCTTTATACGCTTCCTCGAAACGCTTGAAGTAGTTGATCGAAGGGCTGAGTTTTTCAAAGACGTCGTCGCGACGAAAGACGGACGACTCGTTTTTACGGGCGTTCTGAATCGCATATTGAAGACGAAGGAATCGAAATCTGTTGAGGTAGAGCGTCTCGGCGGTGAAATCGACGAGTTCCTTCGCCGCTTTGGGATTCTTCTCGCCTTCCTGAATCGCCCTCTCGACGAGTTGATCCACTCCTTTGTAATCCTGTCCTTTATAGAAAAGGAGACCGGTCTCTTTCCCCCGAAATAAAGTTTCCAACTCCTTAATGTTTTTGCATTCTTGACCGTCGGAACCGTCGTCCGATTGCGCGACTCCCGGCGTTTCTGAATTGTCGCTCGCGCTCGCCCCTGCGGCGACGGAGCGCGCGGAGTTAAACGTCAAAAACGCGATCGTCGCAAGAGCGACGGCGACGGTTCGGTTAATCGTGAAGGACATGGGAAGTCTCCTTAACGGACGGGTTGCGGCGTTTAGCGACGCGAACTAGGGGCTTGGGGTCGCTAAGAAGGGGGATAATCTCGACCGATAGAGTCGAAAACGACAGACGATCAAACAAAAAAACTAAAATTCAAAAATCTACGTTTAATTATTGTAGACAAGCATAACAGCAAAGTCAAGCGCCTGTTTTCGGATCTCGCAAGCGTCAAAAAACGCGTCGAAAACGTCCCCATTTCGGTCGATATCTACGGCGCTTGCGAATAATTAACGATTTAGGAAAGACTCTGTCTCTAACGAACGTTGTAACCCAGAAAAATTAGTTGAGTTACGAAGAAACGTTCTCGACGGGACCGACGTCCGGCGACGCTCACGCTTGGATCGTGGAAGAAACGCAAAGATTAAGGAACAGGAGATCACCCCTCTCCCTGTCGCGCCCGACTCGCGTCGACGCCGACGTATTCAAGATATTCGCGCTCTTTTGCGCGCATAAGGGGCGCGTCCTCCGGAGAATGGTCGTCATAGCCGACAAGATGCAACGCGCCGTGAATCGCGTACATGAGGAGTTCGTCCTCCGGAGGCCATTCGTAATCGGGCGCGCGCTCGACGGCAAAATCGGAGCAAACGACGATATTTCCTTCGAGAAGTCCGGCGGCGCGATCGTCCTCGAGCGCAAACGCGAGAACGTCGGTGACATAATCGTGTCCCAGAAATTCGACGTTCATTTCATGCATCGGCTCGGCGGCGATCACGGCTATCTCCATAACGCCGCGCGTCACGCCCGCGTCCGCAAGAATCTTGGCGATCGCGCGGCGCATTCTGTCAAAGTCGACGATCAACCGCGACTGCTCGTCGATAAATTCAAAACGTATCCCAGCGTCCGACATGTCTCGTTTCTTTCCGGCGCAGAAGCCCGTCTTGCTCAATGAGGAATCTTGAGAATCGTAGACGCGTCGCTCAGCGACGAAGCGTCGGATTTGACCTTCGCGCTCTTGATAATCTGACTTCCTTCGCTCGAAGAACCTTTCGAAGGGTCTAATTTGCCGATTTGACTATTCTCGCCCTTGGAGTCTTTGCCGTCGTCGCTCCGTTCGCCGCGACTGTCGTCTTTGGAGTCTTTGTCGCCGTCAGGGTACTTCACGCGGGTATGACGGCTCGCAAGCAGCGACGAGACAAGGCTTTGCTGTATCGTCTGAACTTCGCCGAACGTCAATCCGGAATCGCGGAACTGCCCGTCTTCGATTCGCGTCTCCGTGATCTTGCGCACAAGGTTTTCGACGCGGCGCGGGGTCCATTCGGTTAGAGAACGACTCGCGCTTTCGACGGCGTCGGCGAGCATAAGAATGCCGGCTTCTTTCGTCTGCGGAATCGGACCGGGGTATCGGAAGGACGACTCGTCGAGCCGCGCGTCCGGATTCTGCGCCTGCGCCGCTTCGAGCGCCTGCTTGTAGAAGAAACTCACAAGCATCGTCCCGTGATGTTGTTCGATTAGATCGATGATTTCACGGGGAAGCTTATGCCTTTCGCCGAGGTTGACGCCGTCCTTGACGTGCGCGACGATTACGAGCGCGCTCATTCGCGGCTCGAGTTCGTCGTGGATGTTGTGGCCGTTCTGATTCTCCGTGAAGTATTCTGGATTCATCATCTTGCCGACGTCGTGAAAATACGCGCCGACCTTGACGAGATAGGACCTCGCGCCGATCGCTTCCGCCGCCGCTTCCGCCAAATACGACGTTTGGAGCGAGTGGTTATACGTCGACGGAGCGCGCTGGTTAAGTTCGATCATGAGCGGGTGCGACGGATTCGCGTATTCGAGCAGCTGCATCGGCGTGACGACGTGGAAGTACAACTCGACGAGCGGGAGCAGACAGGTCGTCAGCACGCCGCCCATCGCCGCCCAAAGCGCGTGATGAATCGCCGTCGAGCCCGTACGCCCTAAGTCGCTGAAAACATAAGCGTAGCCGCCCTCGCCAAAGGTCGGGCGCATGAAGTCGTTTGCGATCACTCCCGTCGCAAGCGAGAGTAGAAACGCGCAGAAACCGGCGTCTAACGCGAGGAAAACGAGCTGGAGTCTCGTGCGGACGCTTCGCGCGACAATGGAGACGAAAACGGCGGCGCCGCATAAGGGAACGAACGTGTCGAGTCCCCCGCCGCTCGAAAACGTCAGCATAAGCGAGAGCAAAACGCCGACCGTCAGCGAGACGCCCCACGAGACGGCGAACGTCGTGAGTTCGGTAAAGACGACGACCGGCATGAGTTCGACAAGCGTCCCCTTGTTCGGAAGGAATATCTGCGCCGAGCGTCCTAAGAGAAACGACAGGACGAGGAACCCCAAAAATACCGCCGTTTTGAGGAGCGAGACGTTTTCGGACCGTCCGTCGAACGAGAGGCGTTTGGCGACGATGACGAGATGCGCGCTGAGCAATAGGAGCGTATTAAGGAGCAACGTCGCGAGAAAACGCAGCGCGCGAGAAAGGGGCAGACGCGAATGGAGATAACTCGCGCGCTCCTGTTTGAGCCAGTCGTATTCGACGGCGCCGATCGGATCGTTTGCGTGGACGATCGGCTCGCCGACCACGAAATATTGACGAACGTCGGCGACCTTGGCGACCTCCTCCGCCTGCGCGAATTTCGTCGCGGCGACGTCTTCGGCAAGCGTCTCGGGAGGCGACTTGCGAATGCGCTCGTACAGCAGTTCGACAAGATCGCGGTCGTGTTCAAAAATTACGTTGAGCTGGTTCCGGACGACAAGTCCGTTGCCGAAAAGAACGTCGGACGTCCGCACTTGAACGACGTTCAAGCGACGATCCATCGTCTCGGAGAACCCGTCGCGTTTCTCGTAATAGTTCTTCTGATTTTCCGCGCTCGCCTCGGCGCTTTTTGAGACGTCGTAAATCTTAATGATCTCTTGGTTGCCCGAGTTCGCCGAATGAAGTTTTCTGACGATTCCGTATTCTTCGTACGGGGCGAAAATTTTGTTGAGCGCGGAACTGAAATTTGCGAGATCGACGTCCTCTTCAAAATAGCTTTGCAGTTTGTCGAGCGCGTGTTCCTCTTCTTCCGGGGTGGGACGCGCCGGGAGATAATCGCGGAGCGTTCTGCGTTCGTCGGCGGTCGCGCGCGCAAGGTCGGATATTCCGAGAATGACCTGCATTTCGTGACGGAGCTGCTTTTTATACGAATCTAACTTCGAAAGATCGTTGACGTAATAGTGCGGAGTCGCTTTGAGCGCGAGCGCTTTATTCTCGCTTGTTTGTCGCGAGTTGACGGCGCTAAAATTCGTATTGCAGACGACTTCACGGTCGGGAACCGAGAAGAGTTTGAACTTCATCGGCGGATCCCACGCGCCGCCGATGACCGTGACGAGAAACGCCGCGATAAAGTACATCGTCAGCTTTTTCGGACCGTCGTCCTCGAAGAGAAGTTTCTGCAATCTCTTCGTAAAGCCGTTGTAATCAAAGCGCGACGCGACGCGCTGAGCGCGCGTGCGCACGCGATCGGGAGAAGAAGCCACTGGGCGCCCCCTAGTCAAGCCGCCGCTCGTCGGACGCGCCGTCCATGGGCGTCTCGTAGCCGGCGGGTGGGTTGGTCTTTTGGACGGCGACGGAATCGTCGGCGCGTCCTGCCTCGTCGAGGTCTTCGCGATTCCTTTGAACGTCGCGTTCCGCAAACGCGTCGGCGACGCTTTCAACGCGATCACGCCGTCGCGCGTGAACGCGTCCGTCGACGTATTCGTTTTCCCCGAAATCCTTTTCGTAGGCGTCGACAATTCGCTGAACGAGCGGGTGACGAACGACGTCGCCGCGCCCTAAAGTAAGGAATCCGATTTGGGAGACGTCGCGCAGTCGCACAAACGCGTCGACGAATCCGTTGCGGGTCCCACGCGAGAGATCAGACTGAGTCGCGTCGCCGCAGACGACGACGCGCGAGTTGATTCCCATACGCGTGAGGAACATTTTCATTTGAGCGACCGTCGTATTTTGCGCCTCGTCGAGAATAATATAGGCGTCGTTGAGCGTTCGTCCGCGCATGTACGCGAGCGGCGCGATTTCAACGCGCGAATCCTCGATGAATTGGCGCAAAAGATCCGACTGCGTCATATCGGCGAGCGAGTCGAAAAGCGGACGCAGGTAAGGATTGATCTTTTCCGCAAGGTCGCCGGGCAGAAACCCGAGGTTCTCGCCCGCTTCGACCGCCGGACGAACGAGAACGATCCGTCGCGCTTCGCCCGCGCGCAGCGCTTCGACGGCGCGCGCCGCCGCGAGATACGTCTTGCCCGTCCCCGCGGGACCGGCGCAGAACAGGATCTCGCGCGTTCGCAATTCGCGGCAGTATTTCGCCTGACCGGCGGTTTTAGCGCGAATCGTCCGTCCGCCGTAAACTTCAAAAGGCGCGGCGTCGGAGATTTCCTCGCCTCGGACGACCTCGTCGAGCGCGCGCTGAACGTCGTCCGGCGCAAGGGGCGAGCCGTCGCGATCGACCCAGCGTTGAAGCTGCTCTAAAAGCCGCGCGGCGCGTCTTGCGTTCTCCGGCTCGTCGGATCGGATAATCAGCTTGCCTTTCTCCGCGTCGACGACGACCCGAACGCCGAGCGCTTTGCGAATGCGGCGCAGGTGTTCGTCGCTCGCGCCGAATACGGTCTGCAACACGCGTCCGTTCAGGACGACTGTCGATAATTCTTCCATATAACAGCCGCTTGTTCTCACAAACCTTCAAAAAGACGCGTTAGAAGGGCCATGCGTCCGCGAGCGCTTGACGTTGAAGCGCGGCAATTTCTCCCGCGCCCTTTTTCGCGAGTCGCAGCAGCGCGGCGAGCTGATCGTCGTCAAAAGTCGCCTCTTCGCCCGTTCCTTGAATTTCGACGAAACGTCCGCCGCGCGTCGCGACGACGTTCATATCGACCTCCGCCGCCGAATCTTCGACGTAACACAGATCGAGAATCGGCGTTCCTTCGACGATTCCGACGCTTACCGCCGACACGGAATCGCGTAGCGGAAAGACGTCCGGGTTCGGCAGCCGATCGCGAATTGAATTGAGCGCGTCGATCAGCGCGACGCACGCGCCCGAAACGCAAAGGGTGCGCGTTCCGCCGTCCGCCTGCAAAACGTCGCAATCGAGATAGACGGTGCGCGGACCAAGCGCCTCCGCGTCGAAAACGGCGCGAAGGGAGCGTCCGATGAGCCGTTGGATTTCCGTCGCGCGTCCGTCGGGACGATCTTGGCGCGGTTTGCGCGTTTTCGTACTGCCCGGGAGCATTCGGTACTCCGCCGTGAGCCATCCGCTCGTGGGAAGTTCGCCGCCGCGTTTCTTCCAATCGGGAACGTCTTCGACGACGCTCGCCGTGCAGAGCGCGACCGTCGCGCCGGAAGAGATCAAAACGCTTCCCGCCGCGTTCGTGAATCCGCGTTGAATTTTCATCGGTCTCAATTGGTCGAACGTTCGACCGTCGGCGCGCGCTATAGTCATGTTTCTGCCGTCGTCTTTCGTTGTTATGTTAATAATGTGCGTCTGATTCTTCTCGTCCTAGTTTTCCGCCGACGCGCCGGCGGGGGCGTCGAATAACCCGAGGAGCGCGAGCGTCGTCCATGATTCAAATCGCGACGGGTCTTCTCTGACTTCGCGCAGAAGCTCGGAGACTGGGCGAAAACGCGCTTCGAGCAGGTCGGGTTCGTTTGAGCGCAGTTTGGGCGCGTCGAGTTCGACGCGGCAGACGACGCCCAGATGGACGCGGCCGACTTCCGTTTCGTCGTCGTTGACGAGCCCGACTTTACGAAACGCGACGACGTTCGCGTCGAGAACGACTTCTTCGTCGATTTCTCGTCGAGTCCCAGCCTCGAAAAGATCGCCGTCCGACGTCGAAGCGTCCGAATCGTTGATATGACCGCCGACCCCGACGCTCCATTTGGAAACGAGCCGTTTCTCGCCCTGCCCTTTTCCTCGAAGGTACGCGAAGACCCAAACTTCTCCCGTCTCGTCGGTCCATGTAAAGAGCGCGTACGGGATGAGCTGTTTGAACTGAGGATCGCGCTCGGCGTCGCCGCGTCGAATGAAACGAAGCTGATCGGACGCAAAAAGCGCGTTCGCCTCCGCGACCGCGGCGGCGGAAAACCCTTGAAAGGACCCGATCGCGCGAAAGAGCGACGTGGGAACCACAAGGACGCGTTCCTCGTCCTTCTGTCGCCGCGCCGCCTCGGCTTCGGGGGACGTCTGCGAGGCGGAGGGGCGCTTCGAATTGTCTTTCATACCGGCAATCAATCGTAAAAGGGAGAACGCCGACGCGCTTCGAGGAGCGTCGCCACGTTTGGACGCTCGCAGGCGTTTCGTTCGACGTCTAACGACAACGCGTCATTATACCGCATTCGTCTTGGAGAGTAAGACCCCGAGAAGAACGGTCAATATAACGTCTAACTTCAACGCAGAAAAGACGTTCTTGCTTTTCTGAGTCGCAACCCTTTAAAAAATAATAAAAAAGTTCCCGTCTCAGCGCGTGTAAAGGCGCTAAAACGGGAACGGTCAATAGAGTTACATTGAGGCTAATCCAGCCGTCACTTATAGACGCGCGCGTCTGGGCGACTCGACGTCAGCGGCGCGTCCGACTGACCGGCGACGCCGGACGGCTCGGGTTTCCGCGCGAGTTCGACGCCGGCGCCGGGCGCGGCGGGATTCGTGCGAACCGCGCGTTTCGGGAGACGAACGACTTCCGTTTCGCGAACGCCGGACCCGTCGGGCCAGTTGACGATGCAGACGATCTCGGCGCCGTTCATTCCGCGACGACGCAGCGAGTCGAGCGCGGTCTCAAACTCGTCTTCTTCGCGACTGGCGGAAGGAGTCGAACGAGTCAAATCGGAATTGGGCGTCGGCAACTGATCCGCCGCGTAATGCGACTTTACGGCGCCGGACGCGGCGTTATTCGTCAGACCGGCGTGTTTCGGGAGTCGAACGACCTCCGCGTCGCGAACGCCCGACCCGTTGGACCAGTTGACCACGCAGATGATTTCGGCGCCGTCCGTTCCACGACGACGCAGCGAGTCAAGCGCGGTCTCAAACTCGTCTTCTTCGCGATTGAACGTTTCGACGCGCTCGCGATTGCTGAAAGTTACGGAACGAACCACGTCGGAATTGGGCGTCGGCAGTTGATCGACCGCGTAAGAGGACGTTGCGGCGTCGGACGGCGCGTCATGCGCGACGCGCTGGGAATCGGATCGCGCGCTTGGCGCCGTTACGGGCGTCTCCGCAGGCGCGGATTCGAGCGCGGACGATTGCGTCGGCGCCGGGTCTGCGGCGAGGAGCGAATCCTGCGGATCGGTCAGCGGGGAGTCAAAAGGATCGGGGAACGGCGCGTCGGCGATTTCCTCCGAGGGCGAAGATTCGAGCGCGGACGATTGCGACGGCGTCGGGTCTGCGGCGAGGAGCGAATCCTGGGGATCGGTCAGCGGGGAGTCAAAAGGATCGGGGAACGGCGCGTCGGCGATCTCCTCCGCGGGCGAGGATTCGAGCGCGGTCGATCGCGACGGCGTCGGGTCTGCGGCTAAGAGCGAATCCCGCGGATCAGGCAGGGGTTCGTCGTAGGGGGAGGAAAGCGTCTGTTCGTTTGCGACGACGCGAGGCGTGGATTCCGGCTTAGACGCGACCGAGGGCGTCGGTTTCGACGCGGGCTGTTCGTCGGCGGGCTCGGGGAGAGGCTCGCGACCGTTGAACATAACTCGGGTTTGTGCGACGTCGGATTCTGCGTCGGCGTTTTTCGAACGGTTCCGATCGGCGTCGGCTAACGCGGCTTCGACGGGATCGACCGATTTTTCAGGTTTCTGACGGAACGATTCGTCGAGTCTGAACGACGAGTTCGCGGCGGGAGCGTCTGCCGCCTCTTCGGAGCGCGCGAGCGCGTTCTCGACGGGATCGACCGATTTTTCAGGTTTCTGACGGAACGATTCGTCGAGTCTGAACGACGAGTTCGCGGCGGGAGCGTCTGCCGCCTCTTCGGAGCGCGCGAGCGCGTTCTCGACAGGATCGGCCGGTTTTTCAGGTTTCTGACGGAACGATTCGTCGAGCTTGAACGACGAGTTCGCGGCAAGAGCGTTTGCCGCGGCCTCGGAACGCGCGAACGCGTCCCGAGCGTTGCTCGGGAAATCGCCAAGGTCGGACTGTTCGTTCGAAAGTCCGGCGACCTCGGAGATCTTTTCGTCGGCGCGCTTCGGAACCTCCGCGTCGAACGCGACGTCAGGACGATTACTTTCGTCAAAGGAGGAAACGGGATCGGAGAACGCGACGGAAAGACCGTTGGCGTCGAACGTCGCGCCGTCCCGCGATTTCTGCTCCGACTCCTTCTTCTGCCTGTCGAGTTTGAAGAGGCGGTCGATCGCGGAGTCTATTTCCGCGGAGGTCGCGGGCGCGTCGAACTTATTGGCGATTTGGTCGCGGTAGACGTTCGTAAGATTGCGATTCACGAGGAGCGCTTGACTGACGACGGTCGCGGGGACGACCCGTCCCTTGTCGCCGTTGGAGACAAGAATTCCCGCAAAGTAGTAGCGTCCGTTGCGCATCAGAAAGACGCCCGCGCCGAGGTCGTTCGTCGCCGGCGGGTTCGAGACTTCGACGTAGGGGACGAACGCGCTCTGTTCTTCGCTGTTTTCATAGAATCGCCGCTGATCGACGGCGAGAACGTCATGCGACCTTTTCACGACGTCGGCGCCGTGGCGAATATAGGAGACGGCGCGTTCGCTCGGTTCAATGGGCGCCTTCTTTGGCAAAAACGCGACCGGTTTGACCGGCGACTCGACTTGCGCCGCGACGAACGCGATTCCCGTGTCGGGATCGCATCGCACGCACTGCGCCCCGACTTTTTCAACTTTGCCGCTTTCGGCGTTGAAGAACTCGACGTCGACGTCAGGGTACAGCGTCGGATCGGAAACACCCGTAAAGAGACTCGCGGCGACGACCGTCAGCATTTCGTGATATTGCTCGATATAATGGATCACGGAGCCGACGCCTTCGCGGTCTTCTCCTTCGTCCGGATCTTTAACGAAGACGCGAACGGTCGAGTTTTCCAACCTCGTTTCGCCGATAATATTCGAGATTTCTTCCGCGCGCGTCTCTAGAATCGAGGAGTCCGACTTAGCGGACGGCGAGGAATCGGAATCGGCGTCAGCGTCGGTCTCGGAGTCAGAGTCGGAAGAAGCGGCGGAGTCGTCAGACGCTTGCGCGCGCGTCTGCGTCGCGCGATCGAGCGCGCGAGGGAAAAGAAGACCGCGCGCCGGTTTCGCGATTGAAGCGTACTCGGGCTCTTCCGCGCGGGCGCGAGGATTCGCGGCGACCGCGTCGCGACCTTTTTGGAAAAGCGTCAGAAGACGCTTCGCCGTCACGTTCGCGTCGTCTTTCCCGACGACGACCCGCCCGAGCTCCTTGCCGTCAAAGAGCAGCACAAAGGTCGGCGTCGTCTTAACGCCGTACTGTTTGAATAGGATTTCGCCGCCGGACGAGCGTTCGACGCGCTGAATCGGATAACTTTTGCGACGCATCTCGTCGACAAGTTTCGTCGTCGATTCGCACGCGGGATTGTTCTTCTCCGAAAATTCGAGAAGCATGAGCCGCTGCGCGAATTCCGACGCTTTGGAATACGCCTGAGTTCGCCAAGCGCGTTCGTCTTTCGCGTTTGACGCGTTCTCGTTAGCCGGCGATTTCTTCGACGCGCCGAGCGCGACCGTCGCCGTTCCCGTCAGTCCGACAAGAACAATAACCGCCAGGCAACGACCGATTCCCGTCGCGATACGATTACTTGATATCCGAAACATTTCCTAAGCTCCATGCTAACGCCGACGACGTCGAGACGCCGCGGCGAATCCCGGCGTCCCTGCGATTTCCGAATCGCGACGGCGACCCGAAAAAGCAAAGTCCATTCGCCGGGGACTCTACCGAATCGCCGCCGCGTCCGCAAGGTCAAAAAGAACGCCGCGCCGCGCGATTTTTTTTGAGGCTATATATTCAATACCTAGCGTAAACATGTATAATATGGGAAACGTGAGTTTAAACTTCCGAGAAAATTACTTAACGCTAGATAGACGACGTTCCACGCGGGACGGCCGCGGTCGTATGCGCGCGGCAGTCCGCCGGATTTGCATTCCCCTTGAGGATAATATTGACGTCTGACGCCACTCCACCCATCGACGACGACGAAGACGCTCGTCTTATGCTTGCCGTTCAAGCCGAAGATCCTTTAGCGTTTGAGCTGCTGATGCAACGCAACCAAGCGCGCGTCGCCGCGTTCTTGCGACGTTTTGTCGGCGAACAGGCGGTCGAGGACCTCACGCAAGAAGTCTTTATGCGCGTCTATCGGCACCGCGCCACATACCGTCATGAGGCGCGGTTCACGACGTGGCTCTATCGCGTCGCGCACAACGTCGCGTTCAACGCGTTACGTTCTAAAAACAGACGGCCCGAAGCGCTCTTTAGCTCCGTGCAAAAACACTTCGTAGGCGGAACGACGGCGCTCGGTTTCGAGGAAAGCGTCCTCGGTAAAACGGACGCGACTCCGACAAAACAAATCGCGAAGGTCGAACTCCAGCAGATTGTGCGCGACGCGGTCGAAAAACTGCCCCCGCGACAACGCGAAGCGACGATTCTTTCGCGATTCAACGGCATGAGCTACAGTGAGATTGCAGCAGTGATGAATATGACGCCACAAGCCGTCAAATCGCTTCTGTGCCGAGCAAGATTGAATCTCAAAGAAATCTTGGCTCCTTACGTCGACGACGGAAGGAGAGAATCATGACGGCGCAGGACTCCGATTTTCGCCAACGGCTGAAACCTGACGAACCAGACCAACCGACGCAAGCCCCGCTTGACGCGCCCGAACTCGAGGTCGATCAATTTGGAGATCTCGGTCTCGACGACGAATCGACGCTCGACGACGAACCGCTCGACGAGGTCGATCTAACGATTCAAGAGTACCTCGACGGCGAGCTTCCCGAAGAGGAACGCGTCGCGTTTGAGAAAAAAATCGCGGACGACCCGCAGCTCGCCGAACGCGTCAGGGCGGCAAAGAGCGCGTTCGACGTCCTCGACGCCCTCGACGAACAAGAAGACGCGGTCTCCGACGCGATCGATCTGACCGAACGCACGGTCGACCGCCTCAGTCGAGAGACGAAAACGGAACTCGACGCGATTAAAGCGCGGCGCGACGCGTTGCGACGACGCGGCAAGATCGTTTCCGTCGCCGTGCCGCTTCTTT
The DNA here is from genome assembly GCA_946408825.1 of uncultured Planctomycetaceae bacterium. GTDB lineage: Bacteria > Planctomycetota > Planctomycetia > Pirellulales > Thermoguttaceae > RUG369. The sequence goes on along the minus strand of CAMJTU010000008.1, from coordinate 79,645 downwards.
TCCTCGTCGTCGGGTACGTCGTCTTCGCCGCGTTTGTCCCCGACGTCAAACGGCAGCGCGAGCGCGACGCCGCCGTTGTCGAACGACTCATTCAGCTTGAAGCAGTCGGCGATTTCGAATACCTCAAAGCCCTAACGGACGCGAACCTGTTTGACGCGTGGCGTCAGTCGGCGCCCGCGAGCATGACGTTTGGAGGACGGGGTCAGGAGCACGTCGTTCCCGCCGAAGTGCGCGACCGCCCTTACGACGAACTCATTAAGAACACGGTCTTCTATCGTCTTCAACGGCGCTTTGAAGCGCTTGATCGCGAAACGCAGGATAAATACCGAAAACTTCGTCGCCAAATTGACGAGTCGCCCGAGAGGGACAAGCTCCTGCAGACGCTCGACGATTATTCCGGATGGATCGTTTCGTCGACAAACGACGACGATCGTCGACGTCTCGCTTCGATTCCGATTCCTACCCGGATCCAGGAAATCCGCCGAAGGATCGACGACGCTCAGCGCTATATGGACGCGGTGAGAAACTGGCAGAACGGGCGTCGTCCCGGCGACCAGCCCGGCGGCGGCGCTCGTGGCAACGGACCGGGCTCTTTGCTCCGCGCGGCGCTCCCCCCGAGTCTTCAACGCGAGAATTTTCAGTCGATTTACGACAAATACGTGAAATTTCGCTCCGAAGACGACCCCGACGACGAGTCTTCGTCGCGACATGACGACGTGCTCGATTTTCTCGCTTCGACAGATCAGGACGAACTCGTCGCCGATTTTTCACAGGAGAGCAAGGACGAACTCAATAAATTAGATCCGTCTCAGCGTTCCTCGACTTTGGGGTTGATCGTTTCGCTCAGTTTCATCGAAAACGGCAGGCGTTTCGTTCAGACGCGTCCTTTCCAAGACGACAATTCGCGATTTCGTCGACGAGGCGGTTCCGTTCAAGAACTTGCCGAGACGTTGCGGAACGCAAATCCCCGAGCGCGAGATCTCGTGACGTCGGCGCCTCCTCTCGAGGCGCGCGGTCTCTTGTCGAGTCTCAATTGGGGCGTCGGCAACTGGAACTTTTTTAACGCAAATTCCCAAAATAACCCAAATAGTCGGAACAACTGGCCGCCTTCCCCATCTAATCCACAGAGGAATGGTTTTCCCGGCGGCGGACCTGGTTTCAACCGTCCAGACGCGCCCAACGCCCCCAGTCGCGGCGGCGACTCGCAGTAGGCGTCAGGGTCAAAAACGCGTTTTCATGGATGAATTTTCATAAAAAATAAAAAAATTTGCTCTAATCGCCTCTCAAGGGAGCGCGGGGGCTTGATTTTTATTAAAAAACTGATAATCTTTGCTATAAAGTATAGAAAGATATGTTTGCGCCGTTACAGACGCTAAAACCCTTATTTTGAATAAATTATTTTATAAAACCTAAATTAACTATTTTAACAGCCCTTGAATTTGACTCTTTTTTGTGTATATTCTCATTATCGCAAGAGGGTCGACGTCGGGCGGGTTATATACTACATCGAACTTTGCGTTGTTTACATGGGTGACGACTTGCAACGACGCAAACAGACGCCGGGATCGGAGGGGTTCGATCCCGGCGTCGCTTTTTTTCTAAAAGCCGCGTTCGTTTCGGAACGCGCCGTTTGTAGCGTGAAATTGTCCGCGCGACGGCTTTTGAACGAGGCGGTTTCTTCTTGACGCCAAACGTCGGCACGTTATAATTTCGAGCCGGAACGTCGGAGTTTCTTCCGCTTCTGACCTAATAACCTCGCCCTTTTTGAAGAGCCGACTGATATCAAATGCGTAACTGAAAACGAGCGGTAAGACCGCGGGAGCGTCCCTATGTGCATGAGCATCCTGCTTTCGCCAGAACTGCGTGAAATGATCGCCAACAACGATTACAAACAAATGCAGGAAGTCTGTTCAGCGCTCCACCCCGCTTCTACCGCCGAATTTCTCTCAAGTCTGAACGTCGACGAAATATGGACGATTCTGCAAGCGTTGCCGTCGAGTCTCCGCGCTGAGATTTTTTCCTATTTTGAGCGAGACCGTCAGGTTGAGATCGTCGAGGAATCGCCGCGCGCCGAAGTCGCGAAACTTCTCGAAGAAACGCCGTCCGACGACCGAGTCGACCTGCTGGAGCAAGTCGATCCAAAGATTGCGGAGGAGTTGAAGAAACTCCTCTCAAAAGAAGACCAAAAAGACGTCGCGCTTTTGAGCCGCTACCCGGACGACACATGCGGCGCGGAAATGTCGTCCGACTTCGTGCGGCTTCGCGAAGATATGACCGTCGCCGAGGCGATTTCTGAAATCGGCGTTCAAACTCACTTGATGGAGACCGTCTATTATCTCTATGTGCTCGACGCCGACGGGAAACTTGCGGGCGTCGTTTCGGCGCGCGAACTCCTTAGACGTATCAATCAGCAGGACGCGCCGATCTCGGAATTCATGAAGAAGGCGGGCGTCCTCGTTACGGTCAACGCGAGAGAAAACCGCGAAGAAGCGGTTAAGAAGGTTGAAAAGTACGACTTTATCGCGATTCCGGTCGTCGACGAAGAAACGGGCAAAATGCTCGGCGTCATCACGCACGACGACGTTCTCGACGCGGCGGTTGAAGAACTCGTCGAAAACGCGCACCTGAGCGCGGCGGTCGATCCTCTCGACGACGAAACGTATCTTGGCGCCAATCTTCTGCTTCTCGCGCGCAAACGCTTCACTTGGCTCGCGATCTTACTCTTTGGCGCGATCACGACCGCGCTCATTCTCAAACTCTTCGACAACGTCAGTGACCGAATCGCGTGGCTCGTCGCGTTTCTGCCGATGATCGTTTCGACCGGCGGCAACAGCGGCGGACAGTCGGCGACGCTCGTCATTACGGCGCTCGCGACAGGCGAAATCTCCCTCTCGGACTGGCGTAAAATTTTCGTCCGCGAACTGATGATGGGACTGCTGCTCGGGCTCGCCATGGGCGGTTGCGGACTCATCAACGCGCTCCTCATCTATGGCGCGAGCGTGCCCCTTTTACAGTTGCTCCTCGTGCCGCTCGCCGTTCTCTGCGTCGTATTCTTCAGCAATCTCACCGGCGCGCTCCTTCCTCTCTTCTTCCAAAAGATGCATTTAGATCCCGCGCTTATGAGCAACCCGTTTGTCGCGGGCATCTCCGACACGCTCGGAACCTTCATCTACATGGCGCTGGCGACGGTTCTCATCGCGCCCTTATACCCCGCGTGACGCCCAAGGTCGGCGTCGACCGTAATCCGGTTTCCGGTCTCGAAAAAAAATCGCGACGGCTCGAAGCGGAGACGGCGCTAATAATCTTTGGTATTCTCGCGCGACTTATTGCAATTTGAGCAAGAATCTTTTATAACGCAACCGTCCTAAAACGCGGCGCGTTTTCCGCGCCGCCGAACTTGCGCGTCGTTCCCACGACAGTCTCTTAGGGAAGTTGGAATCATGAAGCTTGAAGCGCACCGAAAAATGAGCGTGGTTAGCGCGACGATTGAAGTTCTCTTCATCCCGCTCGTCGCCGTTTCCTCCGTCTTGCTCCTCTTTACGCTCGCTTTTCTCGACTATATCCCGGAAGATACGACGTGGCTCGACTGGCTGACCTCGCCCCTTGCGCTCTTTGGGGGAATTTGGCTCCTAACGGTTATTCCTCCCCTCGCCATCCACTATTCGTTCGTTCGTCAAGACGCGCGCTGCGAACAAATAGATCAGGTCATGCTGGAGCGCATGGAGACCGTTCGATTGCGATGCGCCGACTTTTACGACGAACACGGGCGCGTCCCGACCGCCGCCGACTCGTTTGATCTATCCGATCTGTCCGCGACGCCCTACGGCGACTTTCCGCTTATCCTTGTCGCCGACCGCGAAGGCGTCGCGAAAATCGACGGAAAACAGCCCGTCGTCGCGCCGCTCGCCCCGTGGAAGAGCGCGAAAGGATGGCATAGCGTCGTTCTCCTCGAAGACGGCGCGATCAAACGACTCGAAAACTACCCACAAACGCGCGACTTCTACCGGTCTCTCGAAAAACGGAATTAAACAAAGAGCGCGCGGCGATTTAAAAGAAATCGCCGGAGACTTGTTTTCTTTTTCTCAGAGCGTTACAATGTGGTCGTCAGATCGTTTAACCAACTTTTGAGAACCGCACAACGCAAATTTGATCGTCCCGCAGCGCCGCTGGAGGAACCGCCGTTATGAACCTCTTTTTTCATCGATTTTGGAGCGTCGTCACTCTCGTATTGTCGATCGTCGTGGTCGCGCCCGCTATTCTTGCCGTCGGCGGTCTTTTCCTCTTTTCGCTCGCCTTTTTGGACTATATTCCGCCCGACACGACGTGGCTCGACATAGCTATGTCGCCCGTCGGGCTTCTCGGGATCGGACTTATCACGCTGCTTCTTCTCCCAGCCTCCGTTCTTTTCGCGAAAGCGCGTCGTTCTTTCCGCTGCTCGCAGCTCGACGACCTTATGCTGGAGCGCGTCGCCCTCGTTCGCGCGAAGTTCGCCGAATTCTACGACAAACACGGTCGAAAGCCCAATCGCGGCGAACTGGAGCTCGGCGTCGATCTGGGAATCACCCCGTACGGAGCGTATCCTTTCGTCGTCCTTTCCGGCGAGCCGGCCGTCGATCCGATCGACGGCAAGCAGGTCGTCGCCGCGACCCTCGCCCCGTGGAAGAGCGCCTTCGGATGGCATAGCGTCGTTCTTTTAGAAGACGGAGGAGCTAGACTCCTTGATCGATACTCGGAGGTAGAGAAGCTGTACGAATCGATCGCCAAGGTCGTCTCGGAACCGCGACCCGCGATCGAATCGCCGACGGTATAAGTCACTGCGGGAACGCTTCGCTTTAAGACAAGAAATTCCCTCGCTTAAGCGGTTTAATCTATGAAAAAAACCAAGCCGTTCATTCTGGACGCCGTCGTCGTCTCGGCGCCGATTCTTCTCCTCGTCGTCTTTTTTGGCGACGTAGAGAAGCAGTTCAACGGTCGATTATGGGGTTCCGTCGCAATGATCTATTGGATTGTCGCGGCGACGCTCAATCTCATTCTGGCGATCATTCGTAGGATTCGGAAAAATACGCGACCGTCGTTCGCTTTTTGCTGTGGGAGTTTCCTGAATCTTGCCGTGTTTTTTTTACTCCTTTGCAACTTGCTAGCGCCGTTTTTCAGCGTCCTTTTCAAGAGTTGATTTGCAAAACCGCAAATTGCCGTCGAATCGCCGACGATTTAGCTTGTTCGTCGAAACCGTTCCGTTTTCAGGAGTCCGTCCCATGAAGAAAACCGCGCCGATTATCCTAGACCTTTTGATCGTCTCCGCGCCGATTCTTCTCCTCGTCGTCTTTTTAGGCGACGCGTTTGAACTCTTCGAGAGTCCGGATCAGAAGAAAACGGTTCTATCGCCTCTATTCGTCGCGTGGGCGTTTTGGCTTGTCGCGGCGTGCCTCAATCTCGTTCTGGCGATCCTTCGCCGCGTTCGAAAAAACGCGCGACCGTCGTTCGCTTTTTATTATGGAAGCGTCCTGAATCTTGCCGTAGCGTCGTTCGTTTTTTTACCGCGTCTTTGGTTCTCGGTATTTTCGGTTTTTCGGCGTCTTTTTTAAGCGTGGATTCTTGTAATTCGCGGTTTTCCCATTTATTTAAGGAGCTTGCCCAATGAAGAAACGCGCGTTGATCTTTGCAAACTTCGTCGTCCTCTTGGCGCCGATTCTGGTTTTCGCGGTCGTCGCGTTAGGAATCGCCGGAATGGGCGGCGCGTTCGACCGCTACGACGGAACGTGGGTCGGAACGGTCCTAGAGTCGCTTTTTCCCATCGCGGGGACTTTTTGGATCGTCGCGGCGATTCTCAACCTCGTTTTGATATTCCTCTGCGTCTGGAAAAGAACGAAACCGTCGGGAGCCCTCATGGTCGGCAGTCTCATGAACCTCGCGGCTTTCATCTTGCTTGATATGGCTACGACCAATTCCGTCGCGCGGTTCATCGGCGCCTTTGTCGACGTTCTGTTCGGCTGACGACGCCGAGAGAGGATAGCGCGAAGAGACGTTAAAAGGGTCGTCGCCAATACGCAAACCAAGCCCGAAGCCTTCTTTTACGGGGAAAATCAGCGTGAAAAACCGCAAACTGTTCTGGATACATTTCGTTATGCTGTCCGGGCCGCTCTGTCTATACGGCTCGGTGATAGCGATGCTTATCCTCGCATTCTCTTGCCACGGTCGCGACGTCTCTTGGATAGCAACGCCGCTCAAGAAGGGCGCTCCTCTCATTGTTGCGTATTGGCTTGTCGCCGCGATTCTCAACGTCGTAAGATACGTCATGGCGTTTGCAAATAAAGACCTTGAGGACGGCGACTCCTTCGCGCTTCATTACGCTAATTTATTAAACTTCCCGCTACTCGTCCTATTTCTCGTCAACTCGGGCAAGGCGATTCCTTTTCTCCTCAGGAAACTTGCCGAACTGATATTCTAACGACGCTCGCGGGCGGACTTCATCCGACAAGAGCGACAAAATAAATCGGATCGCGATCTCGTATTTCGCTACGAGCGCGATCCGATTCTTTTACGCCGGATTCTCCCCAATGAAACGACGCCGCCTCAATCACGCCTTCGGCGTTTTAGGGACGACGACCGTCGTTCCGCCGCCGCGCAGCGACAGATCGAAGGGCGCGTTATTCGCCCACGAGCCGCCGGTGAAGTCGGGGAAGTCGATCGGCTGCGAGCCGTGCGTTACGGACCAGAGGCTCAGCGGCGTAACCGCGCTCCACGTCGCGCCGTCGTAGACGGAGATATTGAGCGGCAACCCGTTGTGGAGCGAGTCGATCAGCTGGTAATCACAGATGAAGTCCATGCCGCCGTGCCCGCCGAACTTCAGCGCGTTTTCCGTCAGGAACTTGATAAGCTCGGGCGTATGCTCCTCTTTGACCGCTTCCATTTCTTCGTCGGAAAGAGGAGTAGAATGATCGAAATAAATCCGCGACGGCTCGGGGTATTTCTGCGCGAACCCCTGCGTTCCGCTCAGCATATGGATTCGCGAATAGGGGCGCGGGGTATCGGTGCTATACTGAATCTTGACGACCTTGCCGTTCTGCGTCTTGACGAGCGACGTGTTCATATTGCCGACAAAATCCGCGCCGACAAACTGTTTATGATAGTCGCTTCCCTGTTCGAGATACCGCTCGAATATCTTCTGACGCGTAAAATCGGCGGTCTCGACCGACGTGAGAAAGAGGGGGCGGTCCCCCGCGTTAATCCGCATCGCCTGACAGACCGGTCCGAACCCGTGCGTCGGATACCGATTCCCTTTGACGCTGACCCCGACGATCCCGCGATACCAGCCGCCCTTCTTATTGAGCGGCGGCATAGGCTCCTGGAAGATTAACTCGGGATCGATGTAGTGGATGTACGCGCCCTCGCCGTAGACGAGCTCGCCAAAGAGCCCTTTGAGCGCCATGTTGATTGTGAGCGCCTCGAAGAAGTCGAAGCAGCAGTTCTCGAGAATCGCGCAATATTTCCGGGTCCGCTCCGACGTGTCGACGATCTTCCAGCAGTCGGCGAGCGTATAGGCGAGCGGGACTTCGCACGCGGCGTGGCGTCCGGACTCCATGATCGCGCACGCCATCTCGGCGTGGAGATACTGCGGAGTCGTGACGTAGATCAGGTCGAGGTCGTCGCGCTCGAGCATGTCGCGCCAGCTTTCTTCGTCGCGATAGTATTCCGCCGGCGCCGGGTAGTCGATCGATTTGAACCACTGCCGCGCACGTTCGATCGGGTATTCGTAGCAGTCGGCGATCGCTTTGATTTCGACGCCTTCGAACTGCGAAAGCCGCTGAATCGACGCGGTTCCGCGCCCGCCGATCCCGATATAGCCGACTCTGATATGAGGAATCGCCGGGGCGGCGTAACTCTTCATATTAAACGAGGAACGACGGTCTTTCAGAATAAGCGACGTTTCCTCGACGTCGTCGCGAAGATTCTTCTCCTGTCCGTAAACGTTCGCCAGCGCCGCCATCGCCGAAAGCCCGGCGAGGCTCTTGAAAAAATCGCGTCTTGAACTGTGCATGATTCGCTCCTTAGTCGCCGTTTTCTCGATAGAACGCGCCCAATCGTCCGCGTCGAGAGCATCATACCAGATTCGGAGACAAATTGAAAGAACGCGGGCTGTCGCTCGACGGCCTCGAGCGCGTCAAAGTCGGAAAAAGGCGCGTTTTCTCTATTGATAAACGTCCGGCGTCGCGTTATGATAACGGCGTTATTCCTCGGGCGACGTTGGAAACAAGTCCGTTTGGAAACGTCGTTTGACTCCTCAACGCAAATTGGAAGGGATCTTTTCATGAAAAAATATTTTGCGGAACTCATCGGAACGTTCGTCTTGACGTTCGTCGGCTGCGGCGTCGCGGCAATGACGGGCTGCAACGGCGCGGACGCGAACGGCGCGTACGTCGCGACGGCGCTCGCGTTCGGGCTCACGATCGTCGCGATGGCGTATTCGATCGGGAACGTCTCCGGCTGCCACATTAACCCGGCGGTCTCCCTCGGCGTTCTGCTCAACAAGGGAATGAGCGTCAAGGATTTCGTCGGCTACGTGATCGCGCAATGCTGCGGCGCGACGATCGCGGGCGCGGCGCTCATGGCGCTGATCGGGACGGAAAAAGGACTCGGGTGCAACGCGCTTTACGACGGCGACGTCGCCAAGTCGCTGATCATTGAAGCGATTCTGACCTTCATCTTCGTCTTGTCGATCCTCGGCGTCACGAGCAAAGCGGAATTCGGCAAAGTCGCGGGTCTTGTCATCGGCGGCTCGCTCACGCTCGTTCACCTGATGGGAATCGCCTTCACCGGCACGAGCGTCAACCCGGCGCGTTCGCTCGGCCCCGCGCTCATGCTCAAGGGCGAAGCGCTCTCCTGCGTCTGGGTCTTCTGGGTCGGCCCGCTCGTCGGCGCCGCCGTCGCCGCGCTCGTCTGGTGTGTGCTCTCCTCAAAGAAAGAAGCCTGATCGACGAGTAATAGAACGCTGAAACATCGTGAAAACAACGACAAGAGCCGCCGTCTCCGGGAGACGCGCGGCTCTTTTTCGCTTAACGTCGCGCGGCGACGGTCGCGAACTTGACGTCGGACGTTCCATAGCGTATAACGATAAAAATAGCTCTTCCCTTTCCTGCGCAAATCATCCATAAACAGGCCGTTTTGTCTCAGGAGGACGTCATGAAAAAGATTTGGTCTGCGCTCGCGTTCTTCGTTATGTTTACGGGACCGGTTTTTGCGCTCGGCGCGGCCGCTTTTGCGCTGTCGGGAATAGGAGGAATGTACGACAAATACGATGGAACATGGATCGAAACGGCGCTGAGATGGTCGCTGCCGGTCGCCGCGATTTACTGGCTCGTCGCGGGGATTCTGCTTCTCCATTTCTTCCTTCGCGGACGGGTAAAAAACGCTCTGCCAGATCGCTCTAAAGTCGCGCTTGTATGCGCCGGACTTCTGAATTCCTTCGTCTTTTATCTCCTTATCCTCTATCCGCTTTTAGACTCGGCGTTTTATGCGCTAAAGAGACGTTAGAAACCGCGAGCGTTAGGTTCCTTTTCTCTTTGACGTTTCGTCTATCGACAAATCGCTGAAACAACGCGTCGATCAGATTTCTCAGTTTGTTTCTTTCCAGATGAGCAGGTATGCGCTGTCGCTTCAACGGCGCCAGTCGTAGACTTCGTTGCCTTGTAGCGCTAGAACTAAAGATCGGTAAATTCAAACCGGAATACGTGTCAAAAATGGACTTTTACTTGGAAGGTCTTGATCGACAAGTAAAAACAGAAGACGAAAACCCTAGCGTTGGATTAATTCTCTGCGCCTCCAAGGACGACGAAGTCGTCGAATACGCCATGAGTCGAACCCTCTCTCCGATGATGGTCGCCGAATATCGAATGCAATTGCCAGACAAAGACGTCCTCAGAAAGAAACTACAGGAATTGACAAGCTTGCCAAAAATCGAAGAGTAACTCGTTAAAAAGAAAATGTTTAACGAATATGAAAACAAAACGTAAAAAACGTACTTAGAAAATAATGTTCAAATAAGGCGCTAGAACGCGACTCTTACGCATATTATATGGAAAGAAGCCTGATCGCCGAGTGATAGAACGCTGAAACATCGTGAAAACAACGACAAGAGCCGCCGTCTCCAGGAGACGCGCGGCTCTTTTTCTGCCGTTCCGTCGATAAAGGAGCGCGATTCCGTCGCTATATCCGACGGTTACGACGAGAAAAACGCTTCAAAACAATACAAAGTCTATGTTTTTCTAGAAAAAGGGGCGCGTTTCTTCAAATCGCTTGCGTTACGACTGTTTAAAAAATATACTTAGCGTCAGAGCGATTGCGAGCGATTGGAAATTCTTGTCCGAATCTTGCAAAGCGATCGTTTTTCAGCGATAGACGCGCGTCTTTTGACGACTCAGACCAAACCGTTTTTCCCATGGAGTCGACAATGAATCATTTATCTTTCGCCAATAGCAGACGAGAAAAGGGGTTTACCCTTGTGGAGCTTCTCGTCGTTATCGCCATCATCGGCATACTGATCGGCCTTCTTCTACCCGCCGTTCAGGCGGCTCGCGAGGCGGCGCGACGCATGGAATGCTCCAACAAGATGCGTCAACTCTCGCTCGCGACGCTCAACTATGTCGACGTTCAGGGCGTCATGCCCTGCGCCGCGCTCATGCGCCCGACTTCCAACCCGACCGGGAGCCTCTGGCGATGGTTCTCGATGTGGGGCGTTTCGCTGCTGCCGCACCTTGAGCAGGAAAGCGCGTTCAAGATGTACTTCGGCGCCGCCGGGCTCCAAAACGCCAGTCCGGGCGCCGTCAACGCGACGAATCAAGGACTCAACCAAACGCTCTCGAAGATGCGGATGCCGATCTATGAATGTCCGTCCGATCCGGGCGCGGGCCAGCAGCTCATCCCGGCGACGGAAGACGGCCACACGAACTACACGGCCTACCAACAGTATTGCACGTCGTATCGCGCGGTCGGCGGCGCGAACACAGGCGGCACGTGGTGGTGGGAAGACTATGGCGCCTCAAACCGCACCAACCTTCGCGGCGCGATCCACACCGTGCATTCGACAAACGTGACGGGGGCCGACGGCAAAGCCTACAGACTCATGTTCGACACGCTTGCCGCCGTTACCGACGGAACGTCGAACACGGCGATCTTTGTCGAACATCACCGTCCCGACCGCTTGCCGGGCCGAGGAACGTGGTGGGCGAGCGTCCCCGCAAACCACGTCTTTACGTTCTCTCCGAAATCCGCGACGTTAAAAGCGCATCAGTGGCAGCTTTGTCTTGACACCTGCGGACTCGGCTCGCCCAACAACTCGTGGTTTTGCGGCCGCTCGATCGGCGCGTACCATTCCGGCGGCTCCAACGCGGCGTTCCTCGACGGCTCGGTGCATTTCATTTCGGACACGATCAACGTCGGCACGGGCTGGATCGGCGGCTCGGCGGATCCGCCGTACGACATTGGTATTTTGGGCAATCTCTGCGCGATCGCCGACGGTCAGGTTTCGCAGGTTCCGTGATTATTTCTAAAATATAGCAGTCCTCTCGCCGCGGCGGTTCTCAAAAGAATCGCCGCGTTTAATAGGAGAAATAATATGAATAGAAAACTATTATCGCTTGCTATCACGGCGTTTGTCGCGACGACCCTCGCGCTCTCAGGCTGCGGTCCGAAAACGGTCCCCGTTTCCGGAAAAATCGTCGTCGACGGCCAGCCCGCCGCCAATATTCGCGTCGTGTTTCAATCGGCTTCGAAGGATGCGCTCGTCCCGCCGACCGCGACCGCTCTTACCGACGAAAACGGCGAATACTCGCTTTCTCTCGCCGAGAAGAAGAAACGCGGCGCCGTCCCCGGTCCTTACGTCGTCTACCTGACCTGGAGCGACCCCGACGCGGATCCCAACCCCATAGAAGGAATGACCGTCGCGCACGAGTCCCCCTACAAACTCCCGCCTCGCGCCAATAGCGGCGAACTGCGTTACGAAGTTCCCGCCAAGGGCGCGAAAGACGCCGACTTCACCTTCGACAGCTCGTCCGAACCGACGGACGTCAAGCCCGGCGTCTAACCCCTCCCTGGGCTCCCGCTCGTCCCCGCCCCTCCCTTCGCGTTTCCCCTTTATTTGAAAGGATTCCCATGCGACGCTTCGTCCGTTTTACGCTCGTTTTCACCGTCTTCGCGACGATCTGCGCGTCGCTATGCGCCGCGCAGGAGAGCGCTCCGCCTCGAGAGTTCGGGGGGATCTATCCGTCGCTCGGGTATTTCAACGACGAAGGGGAATGCGGGACGGGCGCGGTCGTTCCGTGGGCGGGAAAACTCTGGTTCGTCACTTACGGGCCGCACCTTCCGAACGGGTCGAGCGACAAGCTCTATGAACTCGACGACGCGCTCCATAGAACGACGCGCCCCGAAAGCGTCGGCGGCACGAACGCGAACCGTATGATTCATCGAGAGTCGAATCAGCTCTTCATCGGGAACCATGTAATCGACGCGGAGGGAAACGTCCGGACGATTCCCCACGGCGAGATGTACGGACGCGAGACGGCGGTCGCGCGGTCGTGGCTCGACCCGGCGAATAAAGTCTATTTCCTGACGATGGAAGAAGGGCTTTACGAAGTCGACGTTCATACGCTCTCGGTCCGCGAACTCTGCAAGGACGGCAACCGCAAAGAGAAGACGGCGGAAGAGGACGTCCTGCCCGGCTATCACGGGAAGGGCGGCTATATGACGCAGGAACGGCTCGTCTACGCGAACAACGGCGAAGGGTCCGACGCGGCGCGGCACGATCCGACGGTTCCTTCCGGCTGTCTTGCGGAATGGCTCGGAGAAGACAAGGGCTGGCGCGTCATTAAGCGCGCGCAGTTCACGGAGACGACGGGGCCCGACGGAATCTACGGGGGCGAAACGGGTCGGGAGGTCCTCTGGACGCTCGGGTGGGACGTTCGGTCGGTTATTCTCGGCGTTCTTGAATCGGGCGAGTGGCGCTTCTTCCGGCTCCCGAAAGCGTCGCACTGCTACGACGGCGCCCACGGGTGGAACACCGAATGGCCGCGCATCCGCGAAATCGACGATCCGAACGTCTTTCTCGCGACGATGCACGGGCAGTTCTGGCGCTTCCCGCGCGACTTCTCCGCGTCGAACGCGAAGGGAATTCGTCCGCGCTCGACGTATCTGAAAGTAATCGGCGACTTCGCGTTCTGGAACGGCAAAGTCGTCTTCGGCTGCGACGACGCGGCGAAAAACGAGTTCCTCAATAAGAGCCCGCTCAAAGTCGCGATTACGGGCCCCGGACGCAGCGGCTCGAATCTCTGGTTCGCGGCGCCGGAACGCCTCGACGACCTCGGCTCCGCGCTCGGACGCGGCGCGGTCTGGCTCGACGACGAAGTCGCCGCGCAGACGCCGTCGGAACCGTATCTTTTCGCGGGCTACGACCGTCGCGGCGCGTTCGTTAAGTTCGACTCGGCGGAATTCAAAGTCCGCCGCGACCAGCCGGATCGCGTGACGATTACGTTTGAAGTCGACGCGAAGGGCGAGGGAACGTGGACTCCCTTGAAAACCGTCTCCGTCCCCATCGGAAACATCGGCGGCTGCGCATGGGTCGAGTTCCCGCAAGACGCTCCCGGCGAATGGATCCGCGCGACCGCCGACGCCGACCTCAAAGGCGCGACCTGCTTCTTCCAATATCGGAACGAGGACAAACGTCAACCGAATCAAGCGTCGCCGATCTTCGACGGAATCGCGACGCCCGAAGACGCGGCGGACGTCCTCGGCGCGCGTCTCTGGGTTCGCTCGAACAACGACCGCCTTGCGGTCGTCGCGGAGAATATACGCGGCGGCGCGCTTCAGGAGGAGCGATATTACGAACTCAACGAAGACGGGACGAAGCTCGAACGCGTCGAATGTAAATTCGAAGGGGGCGAGCCAGGCACGATCTCGCGCGTCAAAGCGATGGTCGACGCGAAGCCCGTCGCGCCCGACGTCTGCACGCTCGACGATAAGAGCGTCCTGCTTCAATACGATGGGGCGCGCTATCGCCTGCCGATCGGCTCCGAATCCGCGGCGCGCGTCGAGACGCCGATCGCGCTCCGGGTCGATCGCGAGGTCGTCACCGAACGCGACCTGCTCCATCTCGCGGGGACCTTCTACGAGCTTCCGGCGGAGAACGCGGGCGGGGTTCCGAAACTGCGTCCAATCGCGACGGACGGGCGGCTGATCGTCGACTACGCGTCCTATCGCGGGCTTCTCGTTCTCGCGGGCGTCAAAGCGGCGCCGGAGGGCGATTCCGACAGAATCGTCCGGTCGGAAGACGGCGAATGCGCGCTATGGCTCGGAACGATCGACGATCTGTGGAAATTCGGCAAGCCGACGGGGCGCGGGTTCGTCTGGCGCGACTCCGACGTCAAAGCGAACGAGCCGTCCGACCCGATGCTCGCGACCGGATTCGACCGCAAACGCGTCGAACTGACGAACCGTTCGCCGGAGCCCGTCGTCGTAAGGCTTCTAGCGGACGCGACCTGCAACGGCGACTGGCGTCCGTTCCGGAAAATCGAAGTTCCCGCCGACGGACAGGCGACGCTCGAACTCCCCGACTCCTTCGGCGCGTACTGGCTCCGAACCGTCGCCGACCGCGACGCGACGCTCAGCGCCGAGTTCGTCTACGAATGACCCCAAAACTTCTTTAAAACACAACCGATTTGCAGTAGAATAGTCGCCGTATCAATCGTCAACAAGGCGGCGGGCGTTTTATCGCGCGCCTTTCGCCGCTCCTTAGGAGACCTTTTCATGTCGAAGTTCTATGGTTTTGCTCTCGTCGCCGCGTTCCTTGCCTTCGCGCAATCTTCGCTCATGGCGCAGACGTCCGATCCCAAGCCCGGCTTAGTCCTCGTCGAAGCGGAAAGCTTCGCCGACAAGGGCGGCTGGGGCGTCGACACGCTGTCGAACGACGTTCTCGGCTCGTCCTATCTCATCGCGCACGGCTGGGGAACGCCCGTCGCCGACGCGAAAACAACCGTGAAATTCCCCGGTCCCGGAAAATATCAAGTCTACGTCCGAACGCACAACTGGGTCGAACCGTGGACGAAAGAACACGCGCCCGGACGCTTCCAGCTCGCGATCGACGGCAACGTCATGGCGACCGAATTCGGAACGAAATCGGGCGGCTGGGCGTGGCAGGAAGGCGACTTCATAACGGTCGCGCCCGATAAACTCGAGGTCGAGCTGACGCTTCACGATCTTTCGGGCTTCGACGGGCGCGTCGACGCGATCTTCTTCCGTCCGGAAGATTCGCAGGCGGCGCCGCCGAACGATCGCGACCAGCTCGACGCGTTCCGACGCGCAATGCTCAAGATTCCGTCTGAACCGCAACTCGCGGGAGACGGCAAGGTTTACGATCTCGTCGTCGTCGGAGGCGGAATCGCGGGCGTGTGCGCCGCCGTCTCCGCAGCGCGACTCGGCGCGACCGTCGCGCTGATTAACGAGCGCCCCGTCTTAGGCGGCAACGGCAGCACGGAAGTGCGCGTGCATCTCAACGGCGAAATCAATATGCGGCCGTACCCGAACCTCGGCAACCTCACGAATCTCATGGGACCGCACGGGGGCGGCAACGCGCGCGACGCCGACCACTATAAGGACGCAAACCGTCTTACGCTTGTGAACGCGGAGAAGAATATCGACCTGTTCCTGAACGTCCACGTCGACGCGGCGGAAGTCGTCGAAAACGGCGCGACGACCGTCGTCGATTTTGAAAGCGCGGCGAAATTCGACTCGAAGGCGAAGACCGCGCGCCATATCAAGAGCGTCCTCGGAACGAACGTCGAAACGAACGTTCCGACCAAGTTCCTCGGCAAGACGTTCGCAGACTGCACGGGAGACGGCGCCGTCGGGTATCTCGCGGGCGCCAACTGGAGCATGGGCCGCGAAGGAAAAGCGGAATACGACGAGCCGAGCGCGCCTGAAAAGGGCGACAAGATGACGATGGGCTCGTCCGTCCAATGGAACACGGCGGACGCGGGCAAAGAGACGACGTACCCCGACCTCCCGTGGGCGATCCGCTTTACCGCCGAGACGATCAGACCGTCGGTTCACGGCGACTGGGACTGGGAGGGCGGCATGGACCGCGACCAGATCACGGATATGGAACGAATCCGCGACAACGGACTTCGCGCCGCCTACGGACATTGGTCGTTCATGAAGAACCACACGACGGGCGAATGGGCGAAAAAGGTCAAGAACCTCAAGCTCAACTGGGTCGCGTTCGTCGCGGGGAAACGCGAATCGCGCCGACTTCTGGGCGACGTCGTGCTGCGCGAACAGGATCTTTTGGAGGGGATTAAGTACGACGACGCGTCGGTCACGACGACGTGGTCGATCGACCTGCATTATCCGGAGACGCAGAACGCGAAGAACTTCCCCGGCGAGGAGTTCCGCGCGATGAACACGTCCGTCGGGATTCGTCCGTACGCGATACCTTACCGCTGCTTCTACTCGCGCAACGTCGACAACCTCTTCATGGCGGGGCGCGACATTAGCGTGACGCACATCGCGCTCGGGTCGATCCGCGTCATGCGCACCGGCGGCATGATGGGCGAGGTCGTCGGCATGGCGGCGTCGATCTGCAAGAATCGCGACTGCCTGCCGCGCGACGTCTACGCGAAGTATCTCGACGACCTCAAAGCGCTCATGGAAAAGGGCGTCGCCCCGCCGACCCCGAAAGCGTCCGCGCTCTCATTCGTCCCGCCGGAGGCGCCGAACCTTGCGCTCAAAGCGCGCGTCGAAGTCTCGAGCGCCTATCAAAAAGTAAACTACCCCAAAGAGTACATTAACGACGGCAAATACAATCTGAACGACAACGCCTGCCGCTGGGTCAGCGACCGCGACGACGGGCACTGGATCGACCTGATCTTCGACGAGCCGACGACGATTAACAGCGCCGTCGTCGTCACGGGACAGGCGCCGGGCGGCAAGACGCCGATGCGCGACTTCCACATGCTCTGCGAGAAGGACGGCAAGCTCGTCGATATTCCCAACGCCGTCGTCTCGGAAAACGAATCGCCGATCGCGACGATGAAGTTCGCCGACACGACGTCGAAACGTTTCCGAATCGCCGTGACCTACACGCCGGAAAGCCTCGCGCGCGTCTGGGAAATCATGCTTTATCGCGCCAACCCCCAAGAAGAGAAGAAATAAACGATCCTCCTCGTAATCCCGATCAGAGAGAACGCCCCTTCCCTAACGCAATGTTTAGGAAGGGGCGCGTTTCTCTGGCGGCGACGTCAATCTCGACGTTCCTCTCTGGCGTTCTTTCCTGGCTTCGACGCAAACAGCGAAGCGCGCAACCGACTATTCCCCTTCCCTCTTATACCGATAGAGCGACCTCGGGCGCCCGCCCGTCTCGTAGTCCATTCGCCCTTCCGCGACCCCGATCTGGATCAAGTAATTCATATAACGCCGCGCCGTCACGCTTGAGAGTTTAACCTGCGCCGCGATCTCGTCCCCGGCGAGCCATTCGCCTTGGGAGTTTTTCAAAAAATCCGCGATAATGCGGACGGTCTTCTCTTGAATTCCTTTCGGGCGCGGCGGCTTCTCAACCTCCTGACGACCGCCGCCGAGAAATCTGTCGATCTCCTCTTGAGAAACTTCCGTAACCTCGTCGAGCGTTCCGCGTTTCGCGACGAATTTTTGAAGCGCCTCTTGGAAACGGTCGTATGAAAACGGTTTGACGAGATAATCGACGACGCCAAGTCGAAACGCCTCTTCGAGCGTCCCGACGTCGTTCGCCGCCGTCGCCAACACGACTTCGACCCGATCGTTGCGCTCGCGTAGACGGTGAAGAAGTTCCAGCCCTCCGAGACGCGGCATACGAACGTCGAGAATCGCAAGATCAACCTCGTTCTTCGCAATGAACTCGAGCGCGCTCGCGCCGTCTCCGCACGTTTCGACGACCTCAAACAGCGCGTTGCGCGAAAGAAACTGACGGTGAATCATCGCGACCATCGGGTCGTCTTCGACAATCAGAACCTTATACATGCGCGTCGCCCTTCCCTTTGAAAACGACGGTAAAAGACGCTCCTTCGCCCGCCGCCGATTTGACGGAAATCTCGCCGCCGAGGCTTTCGACGAGACGCTTGACTTCATACAATCCCGCGCCGCGCCCGCCTCCCTTGGTTGTAAAACCGCGTTCAAAGACGCGTTCTAAATTCTCTGGCGCGATTCCCGGACCCGAATCGTCGACCGTTATCGTAAGCGAATTCGGAGCCGAGTAGATTCCGAAAAGCAGTTCCTTGTTCCCGTCGGGCGCGTCGTAATCGTTCATCGCCTCGAGCGCGTTGTCGATCAAATTGCCGACGATCGTTACGAGCGCGGGCGTGGGAATCGTCACGTCGGAACGTCGGAAACAACTTCCTTCTTCGAGGCTGAAGCGAACGTTGCATTCGGTCGCTTTCGCCGTCTTGCCGACGAGGAGCGCCGCAAGCGCCGGATCGTCCGCCGCTTTCATAATCCGACTGATCCCTTCCCGCTGTACGAATTCGACATTCTCGATATACGCCGCCGCTTGATCGTATTCCCGCATCTGAAGCAGTCCGAGAATCACGTGGAGCTTATTCGTAAAATCATGAGTGTTGGCGCGCATTGAATCGACGAGAAAGCGCGCGCCCGAAAGTTCCTCCGCGAGTCGCGCGCGCTCCGTCCTATCGTGCAAAACGGCGACGGCGCCCGCAACCGCGTTCCCTTGACGGATCGGGACGCGATCCATAAGGATACTCGCGCCCGAAGCGCCCTCTTCCGGGACGTTTGTCTCATGTTCGCCGCGCTCGAGCGTCTTTCCGAGAAGCCGCTTTCCGAGCGCGGTCAGATCGGCGTTCGCGTCGACGCCGAGCATCGTCGCCGCCGAACGGTTCATGTACCGCGCGGCGCCCTGCGCGTCGACCGCGACGACTCCCTCCTCGAGCGATTCGAGAATCCCGTCGCGCACCTTGTACATTTCTAAAAAGGATTCCGGCTCGAACCCCATAAGTCGCCGCTTAATTCGCATCGAAAGACGGTACGAAACAGGAAGCTCCACGAGAAGCGCGACGGCGGCTATCAGGAGAAAAATCGCGAGCGCCGTCGTTATGTCGCGGCGGATATTCTTGCGGAGCATGACGACGATGACGAAGCCGCTTGGGCGTCCGTCGACGCCGACGATCTCCGCAAAGGCGCGGCGCTGCGGTCCAGAAGGTCCCGAACTGTTGAACGCGTAGCTCCGACGGCTGTTCGAGAAATCGGGACTCGTCCCGTCGTACCGCGAACCGACGAGAGCGTGATTCGTGTGATAGCGTCGTATCCCGTCGGAATCGACGACGGAGATCACGTCGATTCCGACGAGCGCTTTATGAAGCGAATCGAGCGCGACGCGCGCGCGTTCCGACGCTTCCTCGCCCGTTTCGGAAAGCGTCGGCAAACTCGCGACCATCTCGGCGACGTTCAAAAGATTCTGATCCCGTTTGCTCGATTCTAGCCGCCAATTAACCAAAAAGCCCGCAAACGTCAGGAAGAACGCCAACGCCACGACGAGAATCGCCTGAGAACGAAAAACGTCCTTCTGTAACTTGCCAATCGACTTAACGCGAGAGTTCATCGCAAAGCTCCTTCCGTAATCTTGTTCCATTATAACGCAATCGACGAAAGGGACAGGTCTTTCTCGACGCGACGGGACTTTTGAAAGTTTTGAAAGCGACTTTGGAAAGATATGAAACGGCGGGAAGCTTCAAATCGCCTTATTAAACTTACGTTACGATTTTCTGAAATTGACCGACGAAAAGACGGCGATATTATTCAAGCGTCGTTGGTCGAAAGAGCGACGGCAAGACGCGACGGTTCGCGCCGCAACCCTAAATAAAACACCCATTCCTCAACGAACGAAGGCGCGTCGCAGCAAACGGCTTTCAAAAAGGAGATCGACATGAACGCTTATGAAAATACAATTCGGAAATATCAGACGCTCAACAGCTTCGCCAACGTCGGCGGCGCGGTCGTCTTTGGGGGAGCTGCAGATCTCGACGTTCCGTTCGACGAATTGAAGCAGTCGTTCAACGTCGATTACGCAATTTACAACCGTAGCGTCGCGGGACTTACGGTCGCGGACGCCTCCTCCGTCTACGACGCGGTCGTCGCGCCGCTGCGTCCCTCGAAACTCCTGCTGCGTCTCGGCGAAGCGGATCTCGAAGCTTTTGAAAAGAACGCCGACGAATTCATTCGACTCTACCGCGCGACGATCGACCATATCCGTTCTCTGAACAAAAAATGCGAAATCGCAATCGTTTCGATCGGATCCGACGCAAACTCTTCGACGGTCGCCGACATGAACAAAAGGCTGAACGCGCTTGCGGATTCGGAACGTTGCTTCTTTGAAAACGTCGAAACCACGTCTCCCGCGATGAAGGAAACCGTTTCCTTCGTTTATTCGACCGGATTCTTCACCCCCTTCGTCTCTACGCCGATTCACAGCCTCGCTAAAATTCTCTATGGCTGGAACGCCTCTTCAAACAGTCAAACGGGAACGAAAAATCAGACGCTTGGCAGAACGAAAAACCGTCTGAATCTCTCGACCGTCTCCCTGTTCTGAGTCCCTTCGTTCGTCGAGCGTCGGGACGGTCGTCTCGGCGCGCAATAAAGTTCGGTTGTTCGCCGGTCGCGCGGCGCCGAAAAGAAATTATCAAGAAAGATTCCCCATGAGCGCCTTTAACGACCTTCTGCTTGGCTCGAGCGTTTCACACTTCGTCATTTCCCTCGGACTCGTCATTGCAATCGGCGTCGCGCTTGGACGCGTCAAGGTTTGCGGCGTCTCGCTCGGCGCCGCGTTCGTTTTGCTCGCGGGAATCGCCGTAAGTCATATCGGAATGAAGTTTCCGCAGTTTCTCTGCTCTGACGCCAACGGCGCCATGCACTTTATCGATCCGGTCTATACGCGCCTCATTCAGGAATTAGGATTGATACTCTTTCTTTACGCCGTCGGGTTGCAGTCGGGCAAAGGATTTTTCAAGACGTTTAAGAAGGGCGGGTTGACGCTCAACCTTCTCGCGGCGAGCGTCGTCGTAATGGACGTGGCGATCGCGTTGATTCTCTATAAGGTCAGCGGCGTCGATATGGGAACGATCGTCGGGGTGCTTTCGGGCGCGGTGACGAACACGCCGGGACTCGGAGCGGCGCAAACGATCTATCAGGAGATGGGATCGGACCCGAGCGTTCTGGCGTCGGCTTACGCGGCGGCGTACCCGTTCGGGGTTCTCGGGATTATCTTTACGATCATCGCGATTCGTATCATATTCAAGGTCGACGTCGACAGCGAGAATCAGTCGCTCAAAGCGGCGGAAGAGGCGGCGGCAAGTTCGAACGCCGACAATTCGCAGAAGCGCGAATCGAAGACGCCGGCGATTATTCCGATCTGCGTCGGACTGCTCCTCGGCGTTCTGATCGGCAGCGTTCCGATCTACGTTCCGGGGATTCCTCAACCGCTCAAACTCGGGATCGCGGGGGGCGCGTTGGTCGCGGCGATTCTTATGAGTTCCTTTGGCGAAAAGCTTCACTTTCCGACGCGTCTTTCCGCAAGCGCGCTCAACTTCCTGAGGACGATGGGCGTGTGTCTCTTCCTCGCGTGCGTCGGGCTAAGGGCGGGCGAAACGTTCTTCTCGACGGTCGCCAACGGCGGGCTGCTCTGGATGGGAATGGGCGCGGTCATCACGGTGACGCCGCTCTTAATCGCGGGGATCGTCGGGTACGCGGTCTGCAAAATCGATTACTTCTCGCTTTCGGGCGTTCTCGCGGGCTGCATGACGGATCCGCCGGCGCTTTCCTACTCCTGCGGCGCGTTTAAAAACGACAAGCCGAGCGTCTCGTACGCCGCCGTCAACCCGCTGTCAATGTTCCTCCGAATCGTCGCCGCGCAGCTTTTGATCATTCTCTTCGCGTGACACGATCTATCGACGACGGTCGAAACAACGCAAACGCTAGGCGCCCTAGTTGGCGGCTAGCGTTTGTCGTTTACGCGTCGATTCTTTGCAAAAGCGGCGAAATATAAGCGCGACGTCGTCTTTCGATATTCGCTTGAATTCGTATCCGCAATAACGTATAATCAGGAGTCGGAGGGGCGAGCGTTACGAGGTCTGCCATGTTAAACGAATAACAGCGTCAGAAGAAACTCCAAAAAATTCAAGAGTTCACGTTAATGGACGACATATTCATGAACGCCTGCCTTGGCGGCGATCTTGAGTTGACGGAACTGATTCTTCGAATCGTCTTGGATCGGAACGATTTGCACGTCCTAAGCGTCGAATCTCAAAGGGTCATGACCAACCTCGTAGGGAGAAGCATAGAACTCGATATCGCCGCGACGGACGACGCCGGAGTCGAATATAACATCGAAATTCAACAAGCGGACTCAGAAGCCAACCCGCGACGCGCAAGGTATCATTCGAGCGTTATCGACGCCCATGCGCTAAAGAAAAACACGCCCTTCAAGGCGTTGCCTGAGACCTACGTCATTTTCATCACAAAAAACGACGTCCTTAAAGGCGGCAGACCGATCTATTTCTTCGAGCGGATGGAGGTCAAAACAGGGCGTCCCTTGGGCGACGGAACGCATATCGTCTACGTCAACGGGGCGGATAAGAACGCCGAAACCGCGCTCGGAAGGCTTATGAACGACCTTCAATGCGCCAATCCCGACAAAATGTTCTATAAGCCGATCGCAGACAAAGTTCGATACCTCAAAGAAACAGACGAAGGAGAAAAAATTATGAGCCAAGTTATGGACGATTGGATGCAGGAAATTGTGAACGAGACGTCTGAAAGAAAGGATCTCGAATACGCGCAAAAGCTGATTCAGTTTGGCGTTATGTCTCTCGAGGATATCGCAAATTTGACGACGTTGTCTTTGGAAAAAGTACAGACGCTCGCCAATGAAATCAACGCCTAACGACCAATTTCCATATCGCGAAGACGCCCGCGGAACCACGAGCGTCTGTTTCCGCCTCGTCCTTTTAAAACAAAGAGCCGGCGCAAACGTCTGAATCGCTTTCTTACCGTCAATCAACTTCGCGGCGCCGAAGGCGCTTTTATATCGCGCCTGAACCCGCGTGATTCGTCTTACCGCGACGGGCGCGGCGGTCTCGTTGCAATTAATGGCTTTACGTCAGTTCCTCATATCTCTCCATGAGTTTCGCGACGATCTCCGATTCAGACATATCGGGCTTGAACCCGTAGGCTTTCATAACCGCCCTGTCGTTCGCTTGGTGCGCTTTGCGCAGCTCGATCGGCATGGTCGTCTCGTCGTAGAGGTCCGCGAAACTGCTGTCGGGGTAGAGTTTTCGCGCGTCTAAAATTCCCTGCGCCGTCGCCGCGATCTTCTCCTCGTCGTCCTCCGACGCCTCCGGCCATGGGAAATTGTTGTAGACGATCTTCGCCGAATAACGATAGTCGCTCTTCAAGCGCCCACAGACCGTCCGCATCCAGCCCATGTGGACGCTCGACGTTAGGACGCCGAAATGGTAGAGGGTGGCGTTCGGGAGGATCAGAACAAGATTTGTCGCTATCGTATTCCTATCCATAAAACCGATGGGGATATAACGTCGCCTTTCCGACGAAACGCTTGGAACGATAAGAAACGCGTCGGGATTCATCGTTTCACGGAATTGGGTCGGTCGTTCCGCGAGTTTTTGACAACCGGGATCTGGCGAGGCGAGACGCGTTTGGCGGCACGCTTCGACGCGCTTCATAACTAGCGGCATGGAGCGAATTTCGGCGGGCATCGCGTCGACAAGCCATAGACAATATCGTTTCTTGTTGTTGATGAACTCTTCCGCGCCGACAAGTTGCTTAATAAAGCGTTTTGCGTTTGGTTCCGCTTTGATAAACGCGTCGTAATCCTTCTCCTCGATGATAAGGTTCCCCCCGTCTGTCGGTCGGTTTCCCGCTGTCATTTGAGGAACGTCGCAGAGCGGTTTGGACGTCGTTCCTACCATAACGTTAGGCGCGTCGAGGAGGTAAGGGTTGATATTCTTCGCCTCTTTTGGGAAAACGCCGGAATAAATCGTTTTAACGGCAACTTGGGAACCCGTATTAAAACCGACGATTACACAATGAACCTGGGCTTGATTTGCCGCTTCGCTATTCCAACGAAACGTTCGATAAGCAAAGATAATTTGAACGCCAAATCTTTGATATAACGGCGCCCATACGCTCTGAACCTGATCCCCTTGCGTGATCGAATTGGTCGAAACGAGCGCCGTTTTGATCGGCGTACCCTGCATGAATTGACAGGCTTTGAAATACCAGCAGGAAACATAATCGATCTTTCCTGAGGATGGATACGGTTTACCCATCTCATCCGAATATATCGTCTTGACGTCGTTTTTCTGGTCTGACGTTTGCAACCCATACCCGACAAAAGGCGGGTTCCCCATGATATAGTTCAGCTTGTTCTTATCAACGACGTCGTTCCAATCGATTCTTAACGCATTTGCTTCGACGATTTGGTCGTAGTTCGTCAGGGGGAGAAAATCGAGTTGGCAGTCGAGGATTCCTTCCGTTTCCTGCAACATCTGCGACTCGGCGATCCATAAGGCGGTCTTCGCGACGGAGACGGCAAAGTCGTTGATTTCGATTCCGTAGAATTGGTCGAGAGAAACTTTTACGACGGCGCCTTTGTCCTTGATGGAGAAAATCGTTCCCTTGGGGTAGTATAGTCGTAACGCCTCATTTTCTAAGCGCCGAAGGGAGAGATATGTTTCGGTGAGGAAGTTGCCGGAACCGCATGCGGGATCGAGAAACGTGAGCGAGCCGAGCTTCTTTTGAAACTCGGCGACGCGTTCGCGGATTTTTTTCCCCTGTTTGAACGCGCGGATTTTTTCGAACTCCTCGCGCAGTTCGTCCAAAAAGAGAGGATCGATCACTTTGTGGATATTCTCGACGGACGTGTAGTGCATCCCGCCCTGACGGCGCGTTTCCGGGTTGAGCGTACTCTCGAAGACGGCGCCGAAGATCGTCGGGTTAATGTCGCTCCAGTCGAATTGTTTGCTCGCGTCGTGAAGGATAAGGTCGCGGATTTCCGGCGTGATCGTCGGGATTTCGATATTTTCGTCCTTGAAAAGTCCGCCGTTGACGTAGGGGAACGCGTCAAGGAGTTCGTCCAGATACGGATCGCGCTCTTCCTTCTTCTTGTCGAGGACTTTGAAGAGGTCGATTAACGCCCCGCGAGGATTGTTGGAGTTGGCTTCTAAATAATCGTGGAACTGGTTGCGCTCAAAGACGTCCGCGTCCTCCGCGTAGAGACAGAAAACGAGCCGGACGCAGAGGATGTTGAGACTTCGTTGCGACGCGAGACTGTTCGGGTCTTTGTACTCTTTGAGAAACGCGTCGTAGATTCGCCCGACGATTTCGCCCGCCGTGATCGAAATTTGCGTCTCGCGATCGAGCGCCGCGCTTTGTTCCTTGACGAGGAACTCGAGGAGATAGTATTCCTTCGGGAAATTCTCGAGCTTAACGACAGTGGGCGCGGCGTTGGGCTTCTCCATGTCGTGAATATGAAACTCGCGGAAGTTGCAGGCGACGATCCATCGCGGCCGTTCGGAGTTCGGAAGATTGTCGGCGTATTTCTTCGCCTGTTGATAAGGAGTAAGCCACGAGCCGTCCGACTGTTTCTCGGGGTTGCGCAGATCGACGTCGGCGCTCTTCTGTTCGACGAGAACCTTCGTCGCCGGGATTCTCGCGTCGATGAAATTCGTCTTGAGCGACGGCGTCGGCGACTTGTGGTCGGCGACCTTGACTTGACCTTCGAATAAAATCCACTTTTCCGGCTGGTCGATTCCGAAGACTTCTCGAAGGAGCGCGAGCCAGAACGGCTGCGCCTCGCCCTTCTCGTAAGCCTTATCCTTCCAATATTCGACGAACTTCTTCGCCGCTTCCCGTTGTCGCGCTGCGTTCATCTGGGACGCGCTCCTGTTAGTTGAGAATGACGACTCTTGCGCGGCGACGCCCGCGTCTTCTTGGATATTGTCGCGTTTCCACCCGCCAAGTCAATCGTCGCGTAAAAATGAGGAGCGACCTCCCCCAAAAAACGCGTCTGACTCGGGGGAAACGCCGGAGATACGATGAAAAAAGGGCCTTGACGAGATCTCGTCAAAGCCCTGAGAGCAACCCGAAGAGGATTCGAACCTCTACAAAGGGAACCAAAATCCCTTGTGCTACCATTACACCATCGGGTTAATGCCGCTTTAAACCCTTTGCGCTACCATGACGCCGTCGGGTTAATGCCGCTCCAATAATAGGAACGGGCATAGTATAACGTCTTAGCGATTCCTGACAAGGGGGCGCGCTCGACGATTTTGCGTTCTCGGCGTCAATCTTGTTTGACGATGACGACGGCGGAATCGTTTTCAAGCTCGTCCTCTTCGGAGTCGGTCGGATCGATTCGCTGACCGCTGTCGTCGTATCGGACGTCGGCGAGCGCGGTCTTCTGGGTCGCGACCTTGAAGAGTTGGAGGTAGATTTCGTTCGAATTCTGGCTGCGTCGAACGGCGTCGTCGAGCTGTTCCGGAGTCGGCGTAATTTGCGGCGAAACGACGCGGCCGTCTTCGAGAACGGTCGGCTCGCCGACGCGCGTCAGCCGCCCTACGGCGCGGCGACGCGTGAGTTCTTCGCTGAACGAGCCGCGATTGATCTCCGCCAGCGCCTCCGCAAGCTCCGGAAGATACCTCTTGAAGATCGCGCGACGCGACCCCTCTTGCTTCACTCGCTCGCGACGCTTCAGGAACAGCCCGAGCTTGCGCCCGACCGTCTGTAGCGCCAGCCGAAGTTCGCGCTGAATCTCCGGGTACGACGCGAGCGCTTCCTTCGATTCGCTCGTGTACGGCGCCCAGACGCTCGCGAAATGCGCCATGATCGTCAGCGGCCCCTTCGGCAACTGCCCGCGCGTCTGCGGCAGCCCGTAGGCGCGCCAGTTCATCTGCATGATCGTCTGCGTAATCGCGCACGCGCTCGATTGGAACTGGAGCGGAACGCGATTCGAGTACCGATAAACGGCGGTCGTCTGCCCCTCGGAAAGGTTCAGCGTCTGCAACGCTTTAAGAAGCGTCTCAAACTCCTTCGGCGAAATCTTGCCCGGCGAAACGCGCGGACGAATGTTCGCCGCCTTGATGATCTTGTCCGCGCCGTCCGGACCGATCCCGTCGAAGGACGCGGTCAGGAACTGACGAATCGTGCGCGTGTCGCTCTCGGCGAGCGCTTCTTGCAACGCTTCACGCGTGATTTTCTGCGTCGAAGGACCGCCTCCGTAGGCGAGCCCAACCTCGACGATGAACGGATTGCCCCGATAGACTGCCGGAGGACGCGTCGTCGCCGTGAAAAATTCGCCCGGCACGATCTGACGCAACCCCGCGAGGATATTCTGCTCCCCGATCGGCACGACGCAGTCGGACGACGGCGCCGGAATCTTCGTCTGCGAAATCGCTTCAAAGAGCCTCGCGACGTCTTCTCGCGTAAGCGTCTGCGGGTTGGCGCGGACGGAAATCTTCGCCTTCTCGCAAAGGGACGTCGCAATCGCGGGCGAAACGCGGCTGAAGGACTCGACGAGGAATTTGCGCGTCGACATGCATTTCGTCTCGCGCGTCATGTCGAGGAGCTTGCCGAGTTCGATTCCGTACGGGTGCGGCTTGATCTCCACCGGCTCGGGGGGAAGCTGCTTCACCGTCGCGGGGTAGTCGAAACTCTGCCCGTCGGGATCCGTGTAGTGGAACGTCGCGTGAGGATTGGCGAGCGCGGTCTGCGCAAGGTATTCGTCGACGCTCCCGCGCCCGCGGACGTACTTCGCTTCAAGTTCGATCGTCACGCGCGTTCCGCTGTCGACGGGAATCCAATCCAGCCCGAGTTCCGCGAGATACTTGCGCCCTTCTTCGTTCGCGGGGATCGACTCGCCCTTTCCGTCGCCGTTAAGAACTTCGGGCGTGTTCGTTTTCGCGTCGATGCGGATGATGAAGCGCGTCGTCGGACGGCGCGGCGACGTCTTAGAAATCGCTTCCAGCGGCTTGCCCGTCGTGAGCAGCCCGTACATTCCCGCCGCGCTGATCCCGATTCCCTGTTGACCGCGACTCATACGCAGTCGGTGAAACTTCGAACCGTAGAGCAATTTTCCGTAAATGAGCGGGATCTGCTTCGGCTCGATTCCCGGCCCGGCGTCCTGGACGCTCACGCGGAACCGATTCTCGGAAACGCGCTCGATTTTGACCCAAATCTCCGGGAGAATCCCCGCCTCCTCGCACGCGTCGAGCGAATTGTCGACCGCTTCTTTGACCGTCGTCAGTAGCGCTTTACGGGGATTGTCGAACCCGAGAAGATGACGGTTTTTCGCGAAAAATTCGCTGACGGAAATCTCCTTCTGCGACTTCGCCATCGACGCGGCGTCCGCGCGACGGCGACGCGGCGTCGGCTTCGGCGCCGCGCTCGAGTTCGCGCCCTCGCTCGGGGTCGCGACGGCGGTCGGCGCCGTCGATTCTTCCGCGGAAACGCTAAGGAGCGGCGTCTCGGAAACGGGCGGCTCGTCCGTCGCGGAGGTCGAAGCCGCGCCGTCGCCCGGCGTTTCCGCGTCGCGCGACGGCTCGTCGACGGACGGACGTTCGTCGGCGGTCAAATCGAAAAGCGGCGTTTGTCGTTCGTAAGAAACGGAAGGCTCGACGCCCACAGGCGTTTCAACGGGCTCCGGGGCTTCGGAAGCAGGGCGTTCGTCAGAGGGAACGTCTGGAACTCGCTGTTGATCTTGAGTAGAGGTAAGCGCGGCGTCGAAGTCGAATATATCCAAAGAAGAAAACCTTTCAAAACGCGACCGAGGGGCGTTGCGCTTCCCCTCGGGATCGCGTGGGGGATCGTTTCAAAAACGGTCGGAAAATCAATTGGCAAAAGTCGCGTCGTACCATTCGACGACGGCGCGGGCAAACGCGTCGGGATTCTCGAGGGGCGGAAGATGGCCCGCGTGAGGAACCGTCGCGCGTTTCGCGTTGGAAATCTTTGCGGCGATTCCGTCGAGAGCCTCGGGGGGCGAGAGCTTGTCGTGTTCGCCTCCGAGGACGAGGACGGGAGCCTCTATCTCCGGAAGGACGTCGGAAGAATCAGAACGTTTCGCCATGCCCCTAGAGCCGGCGGCGATCGCGTCCGGCGTCTGGCTGATCATCATTTCACGCAGCGCGGAAACGACTTCCGGACGGCTTTTAAGCGTCTCGGGCGAAAGCAGATTCGGTATCATATTGTCGACGAAGCCCGGTATTTTCAACGCGTCGATCGTCGCGGCAATCTCCATTCGATCGGCGGCTTTCTCGGGCGAGTCCGCCGTAACGTTGGAATCGCAAAAGATCAACCCGGCGAGCCGTTCCGGACGGCGCCGCGCGAACGCGAGCGAAATATAACCGCCCATCGACAGGCCGCAGAAGAAAATCTTTTCGTCCTTGTTGTGTCGCTGACAGGAAAGAATCGCCGCAAGGATCGCCAGATCGTCCGCGAATCGCCCCATCTTAACCCGCGGCAAGCCCGTGGAGTTATGGCCGTCCGCGCCGAGTTTCGTCTTGCCGAACCCGCGAAGATCGGGAACGACGCACGTAAACCGCGACGACAGCCGTTCCGCGACGGGAACAAAGAGTCTCGAATCGAAGGGGAACCCGTGGGCGAAAAGAAGAATCGGGCCCGATCCCTCCACTTCGACGTAGTATTCCGTGTCGTCCACCAGATACTTTTTCATTGGAACGCGTTCCATTGAAATTGCTTTCTATCCAAGCTTTTCGATAATATCGTAAACGCCGACGTAACCCCGGCGTTTGACCCATTATAACGCGACCGCCCAACTGCGAAACGCCGACGTTTGAAAAATTTACTAAATTATCAAACCTTTTCGACCGTCGGCCGTGCGCGGCGAAACAACTAAATTGCGGGGGAGTTTTAAAGAAAATTGCGATAGACGTCAAGCATAAAGAAGCGTCCAAACGTCGTCTTGTGTAAAATAGATAAAAAAACCGTCGTCGTCATATCCCTTAAAAAAACAAGACGTCTCAAGATCCGCCGTCCTAGGTCGAAAAGCAATACAGCGCGTGCAGGATTCCGATCCGCGTCCGCGCGTTAAACAAGGAAAAGTTTCAATGACCATGAAGAAGAGAATCCACGCGTTCCAGATCGTCGCGTTCGTTCTTGTCGCGCTCCTCGGAGTCGCGTCCGCTCACGCGCAAACGAGCTTCGGCAGAATGCGCGACGCCGCCGAAAAAGGAGGAACGACGCCCGCGCTCGACGACGAAAACGGCGACGCGTTCAACGTCTCTCCGGATTCAAAGAACAATAAAAAGACGAAGCCGACCGCTTCGACGAAATCCCGAGTTAAACCCGACGCCAAATCGAACGGCGCCGCGTCCGTGAAAAACGCGAAAAACGCCGACGACCCAGAGGACGAAACCGCGTCTGAATCGAACAAAGCCGAGTCCGTCGCGCCCGACAACACGTCTTCGGCGCCTAAAACAGGGCCCGGCGCCGCTACGAGACGCACGCCCGCCGCGCGCGGTTCGGCGACGCCGAGCGTCGTCTCGAATCCGACAGGCGGCGCCAAGACCGCGAAAGCGTCCGACGCTTCGGGAACCGTCGGCAAAGCGATTGGAGAAAACGGACGCGGCCCGCGACTCGGTCGCGCCGTCTCGCACAAATATCGCGCCGGCATGATCTTCCAGGCGCAACCCGGCGGAACGTGCGTCAACGTTTTCGGCTCGGCCCCGATTCCAATGGAATTTCCAGAGCAGAAGGTTCGAACGCTCGAAGAAGAATTCCCGAAATCGGCGAAAGTCGATTATCGCGAGTTGAAAGAGGGCGGCGCGAAACAGCTCGTCTTCAAGATGCGCGAACTTCGCGCCGGAAACGGCGTGCAGGCCTCGGCGCTCTTTGAGGTCACGCGCTATCCGATTCTGCCTCCGACGGAACCGGAAATCTACCAGATTCCGTCAAAAGTTCCGTCCGACGTTCGGCGCTATCTACGAGAAAGCAAATATATGGAGTCGAACGCTAAAACCGTGCGCTCGCTCGCCAAGGAAACGACTGGCGATTACGAATCCGCATGGGAAAAAGTCGACGCGATTCTCCGCTATGTCCGCAGCAATATCCAGTACAAGGAAGTTCTGATCGAAAAACCGATGCGCGGCGCTCTTGCGGCGCTCAAGACGAACGAGGGCGACTGCGAAGACATGTCGGCGCTCTTCATCTCGATGTGCCGCGCGATCGACGTTCCGGCGCGGCTTGTGCGCGTTCCCGGACACTGCTGGGCGGAATTCTATCTCACCGACGACGCCAAGCAAGGCTACTGGTTCCCCGCTCAGGTCGCGGGAACGGAAGAGCTCGGTTCCCTTCAAGACGACCGCGTTATTCTCCAAAAGGGCGACTCGTTCCACATTCCGGAAGAGCCGAAGGAAGATCAGCTCTACGTTAAGGAACTCTTTATGGGAACGGTAAAAGACGGCGGCCCCGATCCGAAATACCAATTCATTCAGGAGACGGACGGCAAATAACGTCTTATCAATCAAAAACGCCGTTCCCCTTTCGAGGAACGGCGCAAAGGAGCAGACCCGCGTGTCGCTGGGGAAGACCTCGTCGTCAATAGGGGGCGGCGAGGCGTCGACACGCGGGTCTTGTTTTATCAAGCGTCGGGGCGTCTAATCGCGCGGTTTAGCGGCGTACCTCAGACGGCGCGGGAGTCGCCGTGAGCTGCGCGTCGTTACGTTTCTGGCGCGGCGTGACGACCTGCTGCGTGATGTTGTCGACGATCGTCGCGTTTTGGGCGACGTTGGCGTAGTATTCGCCGGCGGCCGAGACTTCGCGCATCTTACGCAGGTTCGAGACGATCTGATCGCGAACGTCGTCGAGCGTCACGTCGCGTTTCGGGATAATTTCCTGGCAGTATAGAATCACGAACGTCGAAGCGTCGACCTGAATAACCTGAGAGAGTTCGCCCGGCTTCAACGAGAACGCCTCGTCTTCCAACAGAGGATAGCCGCCGTTATGAACGATCGGCGCGATGCGTCCGCGCATCTGCTTGCCGCCCGGTTCGATCGAGTATTCCGAAGCGAGTTCGCCGAAAACGTCTTCGAGCGTGCGATTCTCAGCAGCCGGCATTGACCGCGCCTTCTGCCAAACTTCTCGCGCGCGGCGTTCGTCGTTGAGAACGATGCCGAGGCACTGCACGCTCTCGCCGAAGTTCGCTTCATAGCTCTTTTCGATATCTTCGTCGGTAACCTTCACCATGCCTTCGGAGAGTTTACGGAGCGCGACGCCGGGCCAGACGATCGATTTGCGATAATATTCTTCGTTGCAGTTGTACTTCTCAAGTTCGCCGCGGATATATTCCTTGATATTCGGCGAACCGTCCTCTAGGGGCGTCGTCGTTTCGGCGGCGTGAATCCAGACGTCGGTCGCGACGTCTTGGTCGCTTACCGTAACGCCGACTTTCTTGCACTCTTGACGGATGAGCGTAATGGAGATCATCGCGCTGAGATCCTGTTCGGCATAGAGCTTCAGGCACATTTCAACGACCGCGTCGAGATAGATCGGCTTGCCGTCGATCGTCGCGGCGACGTTAGGATACTGCGCGCTAAGCTCCGGGTCGGCGATCACGTTGACGACGTTCGCTTCGCGTCCGAGTTTCGCGAAAAGTTCGTTGGCGGCGCCCTTAAGTTTCGCGGCGCTCGCTTGGACCTGGAGTTGATCCTTGATCTTCGCGATCTGATCCTCGGGCACGACGGAATCGTACTGGTTTTCGCAATGGAAAATGACGAACTGCTCTTGAGGGCCGTACGGACCGATCACTTCGGAAACCTCGCCCTCGTCGAGCGCGAAGAGGAGCGATTCAAGCTGAGAATCGGCAAGCGTTCCGTGGAAAATCGGCTGCATGCGTCCTTTGTTGGAGGCCGTCATCGCGTCGAGCGACTCTTCTTTGGCAATCTGACCGAAATCTTCGCCGCCGTCGACGACGCGAGCGCGAAGCTCTTCCGCCTTTTCACGGGTCGCGCAGACGATCATCTGGAGCCCGACGGACGGACCGTAGGATTTGAGGTACGCGGCCTCAAGTTCCTCGTCGGTGAGTTTGATTTCGTCCTTGACGAGTTCTTGGAGCGCGAGTCGCGGCCAGACGACCTCTTCCGCGTATTCCTGGTACCCCATCGACGAATCTTTTTCGACGACTTCGAGGTATTGGCTCTTGGTCAAACGGAACGATTTCGCAAGACGTTCGATTTCCGCGTCGACGTCGGAACGCGTCACGGCGATTCCCTGACGCTTGCATTCGGCGAGAACGAGCGCGCGGTTGAGAATTCTGGAAAGCACGTCTTGTCCGTGCGCCTTAAGCGTTTCCGCCTTAAGCTGCGCAAGCGTGATCTTTTCGCCGTTGACCTCGGCGACCACCTCGGGATAGAGGCGCTTCGCGTCCTGACGAATCGGATTCTCGCCCGCGACGGTCTTCGCGACGCGATCCGCCGACGCGCGAACGCTCGCCTGACTGTCGGCGGCGCGAGCCCCAGAGACGCAGATTCCCGCAATTAACGTCGCGACAAAAATCCCCGCAGACGCCTTGTTCAATCGATTCATTTCACTTCCCCATCATAGGTTATATCGTTGCGATTCAACGCCCGACCGCCCTAACGATCGACCGCGCCGAATCCGCTTCCAACGCTCGACGAACAAGCCTTTCGCAAAAAACTTGCCCGTCGACCGAACTATAGCAAGAAAACGTCGCGCGCGTCAAGATTAAATTACAAGCGCTTGCGGCGGCGCAGAATCGCTCGAAATATCTTCTGCCGCAAAGCAAGACGTCATTTTTTCGACAATTGCAAAGGTCCAATGGCGCCGTCGCGAGATCGACATACAATTACGGGGCAATCTGTTCTTTGAACGCTCAGCATGGGAATACCCGCAAAATGGAAACACAGGATTCTTCGCCAAAACCGAACACAATCGACCGCGCCGCCATAATCGTTCGAACTAGCGTCGTCGGGATCGTGACCAACGCGTCGCTCGCGGCGGCAAAAGCAGTCGTCGGAATCGCGTCTAATTCGATCGCGATCACGGTAGACGCGCTGAACAATTTTGCAGACGCGATTTCTTCTATCGTCGCGATTGGCGGAATGCATTTCGCGAAGAAGACGCCGAACAAGAAACACCCCTTGGGTTACGCTCGAAGCGAGTATCTCAGCGCGTTGATCGTCGCGGGACTGGTGCTTTACGCGGGCATAACCTCCGCCGTCGAATCGATAAAGAACATCTTTGAGCCTGAAACGCCGAACTTTGGCCCCGCGGCGCTGACCGTTATCGGCGTCGCAATCTTCGTAAAAGCGGCGCTGGGAAAATACGTCAAGGCGCAAGGGAAAAAAGTCAACTCCGGCGCGCTGCTCGCCTCCGGTTCCGACGCGCTCTTCGACGCGGTCCTTTCTACGTCCGTTCTGGTTACGGCGATCGTCTACCTCGTTTTCGACGTTACTTTAGAAGCGTATTTGGGCGCCGTTATCGGGTGCTTCATTATCAAATCGGGAATCGGCATGATGCGCGACGCGCTCGACGAAATCCTCGGGAAACGAACCGACAGCAAACTAACCGCGAAAATCAAGAAACTTTTGACCGAGGAACCGGCGGTTCGCGGCGCCTACGATCTCGTTCTTCACGACTATGGGCCCGGCAAAAACTTAGCGTCCGTCCATGTGGAGCTGCCAGACTCTATGAGCGTAAAAGACGCGGACTATCTTTCAAGAAAACTCGAAACACGGGTCTATGAGGAGACCGGCGTTATTATTACAAGCGTTGGAATATATTCCTACAACACGAAAGACGACGAAGCGGCGCGGATCCGCGACGACGTCGTCGAACGCGCGCTCGCCCACGACTGGGCGTTGCAGGTTCACGGGTTTTATCTGGATTCCGCGACGAAGTCGATGCGGTTCGACGTCGTTCTGAGTTTCGACGTCGCGCCCCAAGAAGGTCTGGAGATTCTTCAAAAAGAAATGAACGCCGCATATCCAGACTACGCCGTTCATATCGTGACCGACGTCGATATCTCGGATTAAACGACCCCAACGCCGACGGCTCGACAACCGCGTCTCAGACGTCGAACGCCGGGAGAAGCGCGAGAACCGTTCTTGTCAGGATCGTTTATACAAAGTCGCGGCGTTTCCGACGCTCAAAAACCGCGCGCGGCGCGCAAATCGTCGAAATCGCGCAGATGATAGCCGATTCCGACATAATCGAGCGTGTTGCAAAGCGCCCTCAACGCGACGCCGAGTCCGTCGGCGCCGCTGTATCCGCCGAACTGTCCGCCGCCTCTGACGTGCGGCTCAAGGTCGAGGAAAACGCCCGGGATTCCGCGATTTTGGCTATATGCCGTAAGTTCCGGAAGAATCTTGGCGAAATCGCGCAGAATCGCCTCGTGGCCGGAATACCCTTGGTCGCAGGGAACGAATCCTTTCATCTTGTCTTCGTCCTGACGTCCGCCCTTAACGGCGACGGAAGTTTTAGCGTAGTCCTTGACGTGCATCCAGCCAAGTCCCGGCTTCATCGCCTCATACTGCTCATAGATCTCCGACGTCGTATAACCTTGAA
This sequence comes from uncultured Planctomycetaceae bacterium, assembly GCA_946408825.1. Lineage (GTDB taxonomy): Bacteria > Planctomycetota > Planctomycetia > Pirellulales > Thermoguttaceae > RUG369. Next base: position 44,008 of record CAMJTU010000008.1, on the reverse strand, counting down.
CGACGAGATTGGCGGCGTCAAAGACGAGTTTCAGCGCGGGATGATTCACCTGCCGGTAAATCTCGGCGAGAATCCAGCCGTTGCAACCGACAAGATTCGCCTCGACCTCTAGTCCGAAGGTAAGGTTGGCGCGATGACACACGTCCGCAATTTTACCGAGACGATCGACGACTTGAGAAACGTATTTTTTCGGATCGTCGTCCTTCGGCTGATAGAACGAGAACCCGCGAATGAGCTTCGTCTCGAGAAAATGCGCGATATCGCAGACTCTTTTCACCTCGTTGTCGAGATATTGATCGAACGGAATATAGGGATCCTTGAGCCCGTCGTCGACGTCGAGCAATTTAATCTTGCCAATCGGAGAGCCGATCGACGAAACGTTGAGGCCGTAATCGTTCTGCATTTCGAGGACGGCGCGGAGTTCGTCGGACGACAGCTTCATAACGTTCTTCACGCCGTCTCCGAGATTGACAAAGCGAATCGAATAATACTGAAGTCCTAGCGCCGCGAATATCGAAAACTGCTCGATCAACGACTTGGCGTTCGAACACTCGTCGGCAAAACCGGTAATAATGACCTGAGGACTCGAAACGGAACTGTTCTTCATCGAAGGCGCCTCCCGTATGTTAACCTTTTTTATGAGAGGCAAGAGAACGCTCCGTGCAGTTACGCGAAACTCTTTCGCCCCTTTTTTCGCTTATTATCTCAATAATAATCCCCATGCCAAACCTTTGAGGACAGAATCTTCAAAACTTTTCCTAAAACGGGAAAAATCGGCGCGACGTCGCTCTCGATTGCGCAAAAGTACGGACGGGCGCTTGAGAAATTTATATTTAGGGGTATACTGCGCGGCGTTAAGCTACGAATGAAAAGCGTCTTAGGTAGACGCTACGGTTTAAGAGACGAAGAGGTATTTCATGCCGGCAAACGAAGAAATCCAACAGACGTTCATCATGCTCAAACCGGACGCGATTGAACGTGGTCTTGTCGGCGAAATCATCTCGCGATTTGAACAAGTAGGGCTCAAACTGCTGCGAATGGAGACGAAGAAGCTGTCTAAAGAGACCGTCGCGCGGCACTACAAGAGTCTCATGCAAAAACCGTTCTTTCCAAAACTTGAAGCTTACGTCACGCGCGGCGCGGTCGTCGCGACGATCTGGCAGGGACGCGACGCGATTAAAGTCGCTCGGAAAATCGTCGGCGCGACCGATCCGGCGCTCGCGGAAAAAGGCACGATCCGCGGCGATCTCGGGAGCAACTGCACGGAAAACCTCGTCCACGCGTCCGATTCGCCGGAAGCGGCGCGGTCTGAAATCGCCAATTTCTTCGGCAAAGTCGCGTAAGCCGTCTATCGCGACGTTAAAAAACGACCGAACTCTCCGAAAAGAGTCGGTCGTTTTTTTCTATTGAAACAGCAACGGAGTCGGCAAGCGTTACTTAGCGAAGTTGAAATACTTCGCGTTATGCTCGGCGCGTTTGTCCATTTCTTCGATCTCTTCGGCGGAAAGCGTTCTCATTCGGATCGTTTTAATGAGCCCCGTGCTGACCCAACTCGTGAACCCCAGCGGCTGGCTCTTTTCAACTTCAAAACGCGTGCTGACCTTGTGTTCGTAAGCCGGATAATCGACAATCGCCTCGTCGTTGACCCAAACGCGGATCGTCTTCGCCGAAACTTGCACGCGGAAACGATACCAGACGCGCGTCTTAAAATTATAGAAAGACGAAGTCGAGTTTTCCGACGCGTCCATGTCGTCGATATTGGACAAGCCCGCGACGCAGCCGCCCCAACCGCCGTTAATGAACGTCACAAACGTGTCGCCAAAGGGAAACGTCATCGCGGCGAAGAAGTCGACGCCGTCGTAACGCTGCGCGACGTACTCGATCTCGTAATTCTCCTTCGGAAGCTTGATTTTCGAATTGTCGACGTCGAACCGGATCGTCGTCGTCGTCGGCCCCATCGCAAGACGCAAATTACCGTCTTTGACCGTGGCGCCGTCTTCGCCTCCGTCTTCAAGATAGACCCAATTCGTCAGCGTTTTGCCGTCGAAAAGGGGCGTCCATTCATACCGATCGTCGTCCTTCTGGGACTCGGCGATCGCGTCGTATTCCGGTTTGTCCGACTTCTGGTCGGCGGCAAGCGCCGCGACAGACGACATGGTTAAAACAAAAGCCGCGCCCAAAAGGGCGGTCAAACTCGCAAAACGTTTCATAGGAGGTCGCCTCGCAGGAATAAAGTCATTAGATCCTGTCCCTTCGGAAAATATCGGCTCGCCGCCGCGCCCGTCGTTTCGTCGTACGTCGCGAACCCGTCGCCCTTGACGTCCGAGCCGACGATCGCCCACGGAACAAACCCGCGCGAATGCGTCTTTGTCGAAATCGGAGTCGGGTGATCGGGCGAAACGAGCAGTCGCCAATTGTCGAAGGTTTGAAGTTTGTCTAAAATCGGCGGCAGCGTTTTGCCGTCGATCTGTTCAAGGGAATAGATTTTTTTCTCGACGGAACCCTCGTGTCCCATCTCGTCGGGCGCCTCGACGTGAACGACGACGATATCGTATTCGTCGAGCGCCTTCGCCGCGTATTCGCCCTTCCCCGCGTAATTCGTATCGACATAGCCCGTCGCCCCCGGAACTTCGACGACGTCCCAACCGACGTTGCGCGCGATTCCGCGCAGCAGATCGACGGCGGTTATCATCGCGCCGCGTCCCCAGTCGTACGCTTGCGCGAAGGGAACGAGCGACGGACGTTTTCCCTGCCCCCAGAGCCAGCAGTCTGTCGCGGGAAGTTTGCCCTCGGAAACGCGCCGCGCGTTCGTTTCGCTCGCGGCAAGGGTCTTCGCGCATTCGTTCATAAGCGAACGAACCGCGTCGGAACCGGCTCCTTGGGGATAGACGTCGGAGACGGAACGGTCGGAATAGTCGTGCGGCGCGACGGTCCGCGTCGTCGCGTCAAACGGGAACGGACGCCCGGCGTCGGGGCGGAAAATCGCGAGATTGCGGTAGCTCACGCTGGGCCGGAACTCGACGGCGCCGCCAAGCGCGGGCGCAATTTCATGCCAACGGGTCGCGACGTCGCGCTGAATCTCCGCAAGGAGCGCCGTCGCGTCTTCCGTCGAAATATGACCTGCCGTAAAGTCTTTCATCACGTCGCCGTCGAGACAGACGAGATTGCATCGAAACGCCCAGTCGTCGACGCCGAGTTCGATTCCCTGCGCCGCGACTTCCAGCGGCGCGCGCCCGGTGTACGTCGTCGTCGGATCATAGCCTAGCAGCGCAAGCGTCGCGACGTCGGAACCGGGAGAAAGCGTCTCCGGCACGTTGTGCGAACGCCCTTGAGCGGCATGCGGCGCCCAGCGGTCTAGCGTCGGCGTGTGCGCCGCTTGCATCGGGGTGCGTCCGCCAAGCGATTCGATCGGCAAATCCGCAAACCCGTCTGGTATCACGACGACGCGTTTACAATTCTTCATCTAACGTCTCCACGTCTGTCAAAGACGGTTCTATTTTCTATATCATGAAATTGTTCGCAACGATTGACGACTTTCGAAGTCTGTCGCCGCGAACGTATGTCTTGCCTATTTACGTATACGCTTTGCGAGCTTTTCAACCTCGGCGACCGACAGTCTTACGCTTTTGGCAATCACGTCGACAGACAAGTTTGTATTCGCAAGGAGTTCTTTTGCCGTCGCCGTCGCCTCCGAAAGTCTCGTCCTTTCCGCCGCTTTCTCCGCCGCTTTCTCCGCAGACTTCTTCAGTTGAGCTTCGCGCCTATTGAACGAGTTCGTCAGTTGAGCCTCGCGCCTACTGTGTTCTTTGTTCAATCTTGCTTCCGTCTCTTCGCGCTCTTCCCGCCTGATTCTCGCGATAAAACGTTCCTGAATCTCTTCCGCGTCATATAACGATATCATAATGCTGGTTACCTCCTTCTCCTTCGACAAAAGATACTCTCTTAAAACGTTCCGTTCTATACAAATTCTAAAGATTTCCCGTATGGCGACTCGCGGGTCGCGATAGAGCGCATACTGCTCTTTACAAATCCGAGTAAACTCAAAATATTGGCTCACGACGTCGCCCGGATTTCCTCCCGTTATCACTTTGATAATAAGGTCGATCGTACGTTCCGTCCCAGGAAAGAATTCGTCGTGAAGGCTAATCTTCTTCGGAACGTTCTTGCTTGCCCCCGTATAAACCATGTAAATTTCCGGCTTCGGAAGATTGATCTTTTTGCCGCTATGAAGATCGATATTGCGCGTCTTAAGGTATTCGTTATACGAATGCGCGATATAGACGTACGCGCGAAGCGGCATATTGGGATCAAGTTTCTCCTGATGCTCTACAAGAATCAAGAGCCGATCGCCGATCAGCAGCCCTAGGTCGTTCTTGACGTTATCCGTCAGGATGTTTTCAATCGTAACGACTTCAACGTCAGACTCCGTCGCGTCGACGTCTTCAGGGTGTAGAAAACGATACAGGAGAATTGCATATCGCGGTTCGCCGAACAAATCCGTAAAGACGGACGCTTTGATTTCGCGCTTCATCGGCGCCGCGCTATGGGCGCCGATACGGCTTTTCGTCGATTTTTTCTTCGGCAATGATAAATCCCCTTTTCACGAAGTCGCTCACACGACGTTTCCTCTTGTCTCGTCGTTCGTCGCGACGGCTAAACATCCGTCGCCGCAACATGGTTCAAGACAAGTCTTTACAGGCGATAAGATCGACGCCCGTGTCGAGCAGGTTCCGGATCAGCGTGTCGCCGCGGCGGATCGGGAGCTTGACGCGGAGCGCGTCGATCTCGCGCATCGCGTCGAAAAGAAGACGCTTCGGTATCGGCTTCGCGGTGCGAACCGGCTCCATGTCGATCATAACGCCCTGATCGTCGACGACTCGAACCGTCGTCGTCAAAGTCCGTTCCGGGTGCGTCGCTTCCGCCAGCCCGTGCTCAAATCCTCGCTTGCACGAGTTTCCGACGACGGTTCCCGCCTCAGGATCGACTTCAAGAGAACAACCTCGAGGACAGACGATGCACGTCATTTGAATTACGCTCATTTTTCTCGACCTTTCCGCGTCGCGACGCGATAACGCGTCGTTCGGCGCTAAAACGTTCCCATTTAATCCTGAACCTCGGCGGTTACGCCGCGCCCCGCGTCATGCCGCGTATAGGTCGCGCGGCAGTTGCGGGTCTCCCAAAAATCGACCTTGATAACGCGCAGCCCAATCATAACGGCGTGGTCATAGATCGTCTTCGCGAGCAGTTCCGCCGTCGGATTCCCGTCAAAAAGAAGCGGCTCTTCGCCCGCGTCACGCAAGACCTTGGCAAGCGGATCGTTCCGCGCTAGAAAAACACGATGATCGAGCGTCTCGTCGATCCAGCGCCCGAGCGTTTCTTTGAGATTCGTAAAGTCGAGCGCCATCCCGAGCTCGTCGAGAGCGTCGTCTTCCCCCCGAACCTCGACGACGACTCGCGCGTTGTGTCCGTGCAGTCTCCGACAACGACCTTCGTAACGAAAAAGACGATGTCCGTAAGAGAAAGAGAACTCGCGCGCGACTGAAAACATGAAAACGCCTCTGGACATGACGCTATAGATTATTGCGACAGAACGCGACCAAACGAGCGTCCGATCGCCGCCGACGGTTGTATTTTAACGTTTTTTTCGACTTTTGGAAGTAAGAAGCCCTTTTCTCGCGAATACTTGAGCGAATTTAATAAATTTTCACGACCCGGGGACGAAAAGTAGGTTAGAATACGTAAGCTCGGGAAGGAGAGAGATTGCGTCCTGCGCTTGCTATATCAAAAACAACGTTCTGCCGAGGAAGTTTTGATCGAAAAAACGACTTCCAATTCTGGCTTCAGAGCGTTCCATAAAAATACAGTTTGCGTTCGATTGAAACGGAAGATTCGCCGCGCGTCGTGGAGACGCAGCGTTTCATCGAAACGATTTTTTGAGGCGCGGCGAACTCGCAGTGGGAGATTCCTCATGAAAACGAAATTATTTGCCAGTCTGTTCTTTGTCGCCGCGTTCGGCTTCGCCGTCTCGAACGTCAACGCGCAAGACGCCGTCGCTACGAGCGGCTCGACCAACGTCGCCAGCATGCCCAACATTGTCGAGGCTCCGACGAATCCCGTTGCAACTCCGGTCGCGGAAGCTCCGGCGGCCCCCGCCCCTGTCGCGGCGGCAAGTCAAGCGGTTCCCGCCGATCCTTGCTCTGAATGCGACGGCGCGGTCGGTTTCGGCGGAATCGGATTGCCTGGCGTCGGACTCGGCGTTCGAGGTATCGGAGTCGGAAGCGGTCTCTCTGGACGTTTCCGAGCGGCTCGCGCCGCGGATCATCCGATCGTCGAAGCGTCTCCCTACGCGAATCCGAACGGCTCGCTCCAAGACTGGAACCGCTTCCGATACTATCCGTACGCGTACTATCCGCATAACTTCTCCGACAAGCCGAACATGAGCGTTCCGAAGTATCAGCCCGGCTATCAGAACTACTATCCGGTTCCGCGTCGTTTCCACGAAGGTTCGCACTTCCATCTCGACGTCTTCTGATCTACGCTAGCACGTTATTCGGTTAAACCGCAAAGGTCGTCTCTTCCACGAGAGACGACCTTTTTCTTTTCAATCTTCGATCCCGAATTCAAAAAGCGCCGCATTTTCACACAAAATGTATCAAAATGCAAAAATTGTTGACGTCGCCCCCTTGTCGCGTTTCGCCGTCGTGTTATATTCGCGAATGTCGACGGAAGTCTCGTACCTTCCTAGAACACAAGATTCCACCCTATTTTTACGCCGCGTCCTTCGCAACAGACGCGGTTCGCGCCGATAAGGAGGAAACGATGGCGAAACCCAAACGTCGTCGCTGGTGGAGAGAGACTCTCCTGTTCACCGCCGTATAGCAGAAACGCGCTCTGGAGTCGCGCTTCAGAAGTCCGTTCAGCCAAACGCTCCGACTTTTCCCCTAGTCGGAGCTTTTTTTTATTTCTCAAACAACGCCGGCGCGATAGATTCGCCAAGAAAAGAGAAAAGGTCAGACTCTAAAGCCTGACCTTAGTTGGGGTACAGGGATTCGAACCCCGAACAAGTGAGTCAGAGTCACCCGTGTTACCGTTACACCATACCCCAAAAACCAATGCAAATATTCTACCACCTTTCCCTTTTGCGTCAACGGTCTTTCTGAAAAAAACACATATTTGACCGTTAAGGAAAACAGTAAACTTTACGTTGTTAAAAAGATTGGTTTTATCAATACAACTGTCATTATCGCAACCTTTTAACAGAAAAAGTCGTCGCTTTTCCGTTCTTTTCCACAATTATTGTTTGAATATCTAAAAACAATGCTATACTGGGCAAACCAGAGAAATTAAGCGTTTTACAGAAAGTGCATAAATTTCTTTTCGAAGAGACGCGATCTCTTCTCTGGTCTGGTCGATATTAATCGAAAGGGATTTTGCGCGCCGCAAGTAGTCCGCCCGAGGTATGGTCGGACGAAAATGGCGCGGGCGTATTCAAAAGGAAAGCGTAGATGAGAAAATGGCAAGGTTTACAGGTTTTCTTGTTCAAGCGCTGCTCGTCGGACTGTCCTTTTGGTTGAACGCCAGTCATAACTCTGACGTGATTCGCGACGGGATTCCGGGAGTTCTCCCGGCGTCTTCTAAAGTCTCTTCCCCACAGGACGAGACGACGCCCGTTACGGAACGCTCGAATTACGATTACAAGTCGAATTATGAAGCGGGTCGCTCGTTGAACTCCAGCGCGGTCGACGCGACCCCCGACGACGACGGCGCTCCTTCGCCGTCTAACGAGCAAGCGCAGGACCCGGTTCGCGACGACGTCGTAACGAATTCGACGAACGCGGTCGATCTTGCGCGAGAAGAGGATTCTGAAATCGACGAAAGCGTCAGTCCAAAAGGCGGAAAGTTGGTTTCGATTCCTTCCGTCGAGATGGACGCGCTTAGAGGACGACGCGGCGCAGACGACCGAATCATCGGCGTTTCCAAAGCGGAACTCTTCGGAACGTCGCCGTCCAAGGCGCTATAGCGTTAATTCTCGGTTGATAATGTTGTGACGACGTTTCCCTCCAAAAGGCAAGGCGTTTCCGACACGGTCGAATCGACGACCGGCGAAGGAAACGCCTCTTTTTTTTCCGCGCTCGCTCCCTTCTACTTCGAACTTGAACAGGAGATTCGGACGTTAAATATCGACGATTTCGGAATCGCGCCCGTCTCCGACGCGAAAACGTTTCCGATCTTCGCGGAACGCGTTCGGCAGGGACGTCATGCGGGCATGACGTATCTCGCGGAAAACCTTGAGGCGCGAAAGTCGCCGCGATCAGTTCTGCCGGAAGCGCGTTCGATCGTCGTCGTCGCTCTCGCGGAACGGAGACTCCGCGACGAATCGCGGGAAGCGACCGCGTCGATTTTCAGCGCGCCGGAACTCCAAACGACCGATTCGTCGCGTCAAGACCGCGGGTCGATCTCGGGCTACGCTACGTGTTTAGATTATCACGACGTTCTTAAGACGCGGCTTCGCGCGCTCGGACGTTTTTTCACGTCGAAGTTTCCCGACGCGCAAACTCGCGCGGTCGTCGATACGGCGCCGCTGCTGGAAAAAGATTGGGCGATTACGGCGGGACTCGGATTCTGCGGCCTTAACTCGCTCGTCGTCAATCCGACGTTAGGATCGCGCTTCTTTCTCGGCGAACTTCTCGTTTCGATCCCGTTTGAAAAACTCGTCGGAGTCGCGACGAGCGAAGAATATCTCCGCGCGCGGGACGAATATCGCGTCTCGACCGGCGCGCGCGCTTTCGACGCGCAAGAATCGGCGCGGCGATGTCTTTCATGTCGTCGCTGCGTTCAGGCGTGCCCGACGAACGCGCTCGCAGGCGACAGAACGCTCGACGCGCGCAAATGTCTCAACTACTGGACGATTGAGAACCGCGACGAGATACCGCAGGAAATCGCGCAAAAACTCGACGGACGTCTCTTTGGATGCGATTTATGTCAGCGCGTCTGTCCGCATAACGCGACGATCGAGACGGCGGAGGAACGCGAACTCCCCCTCGACGCGGTGGAACGCCTCGACGAAACGACGTTCCGGCGCCTCTTTAAAAAGACGCCGATCTTCCGCGCTCGCGTCGAAGGACTCAAACGCGTCGCCGAAAACTTACGCCGCGAAAAGAAAGACCGCGACCGTAACGAGACCGGCGACGACGATTAATAGAAACGCGAATCGTAGAATAAAAAGAGTCCGGCGGCTGGAATAAATTCCAAACCGCCGGACTATTCCCCCCCTGGGAACGTATCGAAAAACGACTGCCGCGACGCGACCGCCGTATTGCCTTTATCTGCGGACCCAAGATTTCTCCCGGCGTCCGCAAAAGCGTAAGTTCGAGCCATTTACGCCGCGTCCTTACGGCAAGGCTCACGGGAAAAAATCAAGCTTCGCAGCGTCCATGCTTCTGAAACTCTTGAACCTTTCTTTCAAGGCTCTTCTTTTTCCCTTTGTATTGTTTATATCGGAGACTTTTACGCCGTTCTTTAGCGTTCAAACGATTTTTCCAAGATTTTTTAATATTTCAGTAAAGCGCGCGGCGACGACTCCGACGAAATTTCGGGTTCATTCGACAAATTGCGTTATGCGAGAGGACAAAAAAATCCTGGGACCGAAGTAACGATCCCAGGATTAACGTCGTTTCGCTATCGCGTTGAAACGCGGACGTTTCGCCGCCGCGCTTCAACGATCAAGTTGAACATCAAAGTTCGAAGAAGAGCTCGTCGTCGTCGAGAACGGCGAGGTCCGTATCGAGCGCGTCGTCTTCGACGAACTCGGCGAACGCCTCGTCGAGAACGGCGCCGGCGTCGTCGATGATGAATTCCGGCAGAACCTCGAGGTTGCCAGTCGCGGCGGAGACGAACGGCTTCAGCGGCGCCTCAATCGTGCCGACGCGGTTGTTGTCGATTCCGTCAAAGAGCTTGATGTTGTCGGCGACCGAGCCGACGACGTTGTTCTTGCTGTTGACGTAGTTGACCGCCGCGCGACCCCAGATATCCGCAGTCGCGTTCGGATTCGTGCCGACGTTCTCCGCGACGTAGCTTCTCGTAAGCACCGTCTTGCCGAACTCGTTGACAACGCCGCCGTAGTATCGCGCCGTGTTGCCGCCGATTCGAGAATTCGCGATCGTCAGCTCGCTGTCGTACGCGTAGATCGCGCCGCCGTAACGAGTCGCCTCGTTGCCCCAGATCGACACGCCGCCAAAGTAGACGTTTCCGCGCGCGACGTAAACCGCGCCGCCGTCCGTCGCCTTGCCGCCCGTAATCTCGACGTTCTGGATATAGACGTTCGGCGTGCTCTGAATGACGGAGCCAGCGATATCGATCGTGAACGCGCTGCCGTTCTGCTGGGCGTCGATCTTGACGTCCGCGCCGGAACCGTTGAAACCGATATTGCGAGTAAGCGCGATCGGAGCGTCGAGCTTGATCGTTTCGCCCGCAACGTCCTGAGAGAACGTGACCGTGTCGGCGCGCTGTTCCGCGTACGCCACCGCCTCGCGGAGCGAGATGAGACCGTCGGTCAGATCGACGACGTCGTCTGGCGTCGTAACGACGGTCGAAGGAACGTCGACGACGCCGGCGCGCTCATAGCAACCGATATCGACGATTCCATTCGACTGACGGAGGTTCCCGTTCGCGTCGACTTCCGCGTCTGTGTGCGTCGGCGCAAGCGTCATCAGGTAGTCGTTTGAACCGGTGTTAATGAGCCATGAATGATCCGCAAGGCGATAATCGCGCGCCGGGAAGTTCACGAACAGGTCGGAAACGGAGCCGCCCAGACGCGTGTTCACGCCCGTATAACGCCCGGTCAACCCGTAGACGCCGCCAGCCCACGACGAATACGCGTGAACCTGGCGATACGCCGGATTGTTCTGCGTCGGGACGATCGTAATTCCGTCGGTAATAGCCGTGTTATAGACGAAGGCCTCGCCGCTCACGGTAATTCCGCCGATAATCGTCGAATTGTAGAGGTGCGCCAACCCGCCCTGATCGGAGTCGTTGTCCTGAACATTCACCGCCGTGCTAAAACCGTCGACGAGGCAGTTGTGCATCGTCAGAATCGAATACTGATTGACGTTAAACGCCGTTCCGCCGTTATCGGTCGTAATCTTGACGTTGCGAATATCAAGGTGAACCGGATGGTAAATGTCGTCGGAAGGAGACGCCGTGCCTCTGAGTTGGAACACGGAGGCGCCAAATTCCGTAGAACTCATATTCGAACAATCGATCGTAATCCCGCCAAGTCCGGAAATCGACGACGCGTCGATCATGAAATCGGAAACGGCGTAATTGTTGCCGTTCGTCGGCGACATCGTCGGCAGCGGACTCTCGAGATGAATCGTACCGCCGGCAAGGCTCGGATCGAACGTAATCGGCGAGTAGTACACGACGCGATAAACCGACGAGTTGTTCATCGCGTTTTCAGCGTTATAAGAGCTGTTGTCGACGCTTCCGCAACTCGCGCCGTAGATGTTGTCCCCCGAGTATATGATCGCTTCGCGAAGCGAAATCAAGCCGTCGGTCGAGTCGACGACGTCGTCGAGCGTCGTGACGATCGTGGAAGGAGATTCCTGACCGATCTGATACGCTCCGAGCGTAACGAAGGACGCGTAGGAGAGCGAATTGCCGTCGAGGTCGTAGGAACCCGGATAGACGTAATCGCGCGACCCGACGTTCTTCGCGGGACTTGCGGTCGCGGAGACGCGGAAGTTGCCGCCCGACGCGTTGATGAAGAGCGGGTCGATCGCGGCGTCAACGCCGTAGCCTACTTGAGAAGCGACCGCTTTCGCGCTGATCGCAGCGGCGTCCGCTTCCGTTCCCGCGCTTCCGATGAGCGTGTAGTAGACGTTGTAGTCGCCGTTGAAGAGGACGTCGCGATTAGGCTCGCCCTTTCTCGACGCGCGGCTCGTCGCAAGAATCGAGTTGTAAAGGTTCACGGTCGAACCGGCGACCGAGTAGACGCCGCCGCCGTTCGCCGCGACGCTCGAAGCGATCGTCGAATCGTAGAGACTCAGCGTTCCGTCGGATCCCATATAGATCGCGCCGCCGCAGTCGACCGCCTCGCACTCGTAAATCAAGCAGTTGGAGAGCGTGACGTCGCCGCCCGTGATATTCAGACCCGCGCCGTTCGTTCCCACGCCGTTGTTGATAATAAGGTTGGAGAGAACGACTTCGCCGTCGGTCGAAATCGCCAGACCGCAACCGGACTGATCGCAGTTAATCGTCGTCCCGTTCGCGTTGAACTTGAGCGGCGAGTTGACCGCGAGCGATCCCTGTTCGCCGTCGAGGATGACCTCGTAGCCGCGAAGCGACTGAATCGTGATATCCTCGTAGCCGCGCTCGTGGAGAACGTCCGCCATGTGCAGCGCTTCGCGGAGCGACGTGACGCCGTCCGTCGGATCGACGACGTCCGCTTTCGTCGTCACGGTGAGCGTAACGCTCAGACCGCTGACGCTGGTGATCGGGACGTCCTTCGCGACCTGGTTTTCAAACGCGCCCATATCCACGGTCGTGTAGTAAATACGCCTGTTGCCGAGGATATCGAACGAATCGAACGTGCCGTTGATCGTACCTTGGTTGAAGTACGTGTTGTCGCCCGCGTTCGTCGCAAGCGATTCGTTCGTCAGCGAGAAGTCGCCGTTGTCGAGATCGTTGAAGAGCGACGCGACGACGCCGGAAAGGTCTTCCGTTTCCGAACCGATAAACGACGCGTTGCCAGACGCCATCGACGCGACCGAGTCGGACCGACCGATGATCGAATGAAGAACCGTGACGCCCGCGACCGTCTTGTAGGTATATTTCGCCGTGTACGTGAAGGTCACGTCGAACACTCCGTCGGCGTTTTCACCCTGACGACGGGAAACGTCGGCGTTGTAGCTCGAAATCTCGACGCTCGAGTCCAAAATCGGATACGTGACTTCGACGCCGTTGACGATCTTCGTGTACGTCGTCTTGTACGCCAGGTCGTTCTTCAACTGCTGGAGAACCTCCTGCGCGTACTGCAACTGAACTTCTTGACTGAGTTCATATCCGCCGAACCAGCCGCTGCTTGAACGCGACACGATCACGGGGAGGAAGTTCGTCGAAGTTTCGTTGTAAATGTAGCTGGCGCCTGCTTGAATTTGCAGCGTGTCGCCCGTGTTGAAGGAGACGACGGGTCCCATCGTCGAACCGCGATGGAACGCGTTGCGCGCGTAGTACAGGTCGATCGTCTCGCCCGTCTCGGAGTTGGTCCACTGAACGACGTCGCCATACGACAAGTTCAAGTTGTACGCAATTCCTTCGGTATACCATCCGTCGCCGCCGTAGGTCAGGGTTCTGGTCGTCGGCACGGTCACGGTCATCCCATCCGTAAGCGTCGCCGCATACTGATAGGAAGTTCCGTAGTAGTAGTAGAAGGTTCCGTCTTGATACGTCAGGTCGCTGTTGTAGTAACGGACGACCAATCCGTTGTAGAGGGCGAGCGGCTGCGTTCCGTACTGGTTCGCAGTATAGGCGTTCGAGGCGCGCTCGTAGACCGTGTCGGTCATTTCCGCCGAGCTCCCCTTATAGACGTCCTGAACGTCGGAGCCGTCGACAAGCTTGTTGGCCGCGACGATCGCGTTCCAGAAGTTGACGACGCCGCGTTCGCTGTAGATCGCCGCGCCCGTAACCGGATTGTCGGAGAGTCCGACGTTGCTCGCAATCGTGACGTTCACGAGATTGACCGTCGCCGTATCGCTCTCCTCGTTGACGTAGATCGCCGAACCGCTTTGAGCCGCGCTATCGGTAATTAGCGTGTTGTACAGCGAGATGGAGCCGGCTCGAACGTAGACCGCGCCGCCTTGCGCGACGGTCAGCGACTGACCCTGATTTCTGCGCTCGGTGAAGCGGTTCGTAATCGTCAGACCGTTGACGACGAGGTCGCCCGAGTTGACGTAAATCACGCTTTCGTCGACGACGGCGTCCGCAGTCGTGAGCGTCATGCCAACGACGTCGTTGGCGAGCCCGTCGATCGTAACGCTCTTGGAAACGTCGAGCGCTTCGTTGAGGTAAATCGTTCCGCCGCTAAGCCGCGTTGCAAACGTAATCGTGCTGGCGAGTCCGTAGCTGTTCGCGTAAGAAACGGCTTCTCGGAGCGAGATCAGACCGTCGTAAGGATCGACGACGTCGTCCAAGGTCGTCACGAGCAAGCTCGGAATTTCCGTCGGACCGAGTTCAGACTCATAGGCGCCGATATCGACCATCGAGCCGATCACGCGGAGATTGCCGCCCGCGTCAAACGCAGGAATCGAGCCGTTCGGGAGCTTAATCAGCGTCGTGTCGCCGCCGTTCACGGCGATGGAGACCTCGTCCGCTTCGTTGCGCGCGAGCGTGAAGTCGTTGTTCTCAAGGTCGTTGAAGGTCGGATCGACGGGACTGTTCGCAACGCCGACATGGTTGCCGTCGCTTCCGTCGTAGGTTCGCGCGAGAACTTCGCTTCCGATACCGACGAGGGACGATCGGAACGCTCCGTAGGAACTGACGGCGACGTCGAGACCCGGCTCGCCGTTCGTCGTATTCTTCGCGACGAGCGTGTTGATCATGTAAACGTCGCTGCCGCGGCTCCAGAGTCCGCCGTAGGCGCCGGTCGCGTTGTTGTTCGCGACGGTGCAGTTAATCAGCGTCAACGTATTCGCGGTCGGATCGTCGAGAACCGCGTCCGCGACGGAAGCGACGCCGCCGCCGTAGACGCTCTCGTTGCCGTAAACCACGCAGTTGATCAACGACGCTTTCCCGTTGAAATGATGGACGCCTGCGCCGTAATCCGCGACGCCGCCGGTAATCTTGAGACCGGCGAGAACGATTTCATCCGCGACGGTATCCGCCTGACCGTTGATAACGACGACGTTCCCGCCGTCTTCAATCGCGGCGCCCGAGAGCGTGACCGCGCCCGGAAGATCGGTCGCGTTAATCGTCACGCACTTGACGATCTCGAGCGTGTCGCCGAGCATGATCGTGCCGCCGGCAAGGCTCGGATCAAAGGTGATCTCGCGCCCGACCTTCGTCGTCACGCCGTCGACGTAGTAGGACGACCCTGCGTAATCAATCGCCTCGCGAAGAGAAGTATACCCGTCGAAAGGGTCGACGACGTCCTCCAACGTCGTCACAACCACGCTAGGAGCTTCAGAGGAAATCTGGTACTCGTAGGCGCCGACGTCGACCGTGCCGCCGACAAGACGCGGCGCGCCCGCGTAGTCCGTCGCGATGACCGACGCGCTCGTCGACGTCTGGAGAATCGACGCGTAGTAGCCCGGAAGACCGACGAGGCGGTTCGATCCGGCGTTGACCGCGATCGAACTCTGCGCCAGCGAGTAGTCGCCCGTCGCGGAGGACGCGAAGCCCGGATCGACGACGCTTTCTTCCGTACCGTAGACGTTGCCGTTGTAGCCGTCGTAGGTCGCGGCGAGCGCGTCGGGCGCAATTCCGACAATACTCGTGGTCGAAGTCAATTTGCCAGGAACATACAGGTCGTAGTTCTCCGACGCGGTTCCGTTCTCAATCGCGTTGTCCGCGATGAGCGTGTTCTGCAGCACGACGGTTCCCGTCGCGTAGACGCCGGGGACGCTCGCGGCGGAGTTGCCCGCGATCGTCGTATTGAGCGCGTTAATCGTTCCGCCGACGGAGTAAATCGCGCCGCCCTCTTCGTCCGCGTCGTTGCCGTAAATCAGGACGTTAGTCAGGTCGATAACGCCGCCGGTCTGATAGATCGCGCCGCCGCGCGTCGCCGTGCCGCCCGTGAGCGCGACGCTGTCGAGCTTGAGCGTTCCGTTCGAGACGTTGAAGAGACGATCGTCGGAGCCGACAAGGGTCAGACCGCCCTCAAGACTGGACGCGTCGATCGTAAGATTGGAGTCTACGTTGATCGCGCCGAGCGTCGAGTCGAGCATAATCTCGGCGGGGCCTTCGAAGTCGTCGCCGAGTTCGAAGGTGATCGGCGTTCCAAACTGCTGCGCGTAATCGATCGCTTCGCGGAGCGAGACAAGTCCGTCCGTCTGGTCGATGACGTCGTCGAGAGTCGTGACGACGGTCGAAGGAACGTCTTTGAACCCGGACTCAAACGCGCCCATGTCGACGACGCCGCCAATGATACGGTCGTTCGCGTTGAGGTCGTACTTCAGACGGACGCCGTCGGGACCGAACGCATACTGGTTGACGCCGGCGTTGATCGCGAGCGAACCGGACTGAAGCGTGAAGTCGGCGCCTTCAAGGTCGGTGAAGAGCGGATCGACGGGCGCGGTGACGACGCCGACGATGTTGCCGTTGACGCCGTCGCGCGAAGCCCACGGATCCATCGCGCCGATTAGGTTGTTGGTCGCTTCGAGGTTCGTGGCGTAAACGTCGACGTTCTGCGCGCCGCCGTTCTGAGCGACGATCGAGTTGGCGAGGACGACGAGTCCGTTGAGTTCGAAGACGCCGCCGTAAACCGCCGCGTCGTTCGAGGCGATCGTCGTGTTGTAGATATACGCCTGACCGCCGTTCATGCAGATCGCGCCGCCGTAGCCGCGAGTCGAATCCGCGGCGTTGTCGTAGAAGAGCGAGTCGATCGCGTAGAAGACGCCGCCGTCCTGGTAGACCGCGCCGCCGTTGCGGTCTGCGGTGTTGTCGTGAACGACGCTGTCGAGGAGCGTGAGCGTTCCGCCATGGACGATGAACGCGCCGCCGCTTTCGTTCGCGCCTTTCGCATGCCCGCCCGTGAACTTAAGACCGTCCATCTCAAGGTCGGCGCCCTTCTGAACGATGAAGAGGGGCGCGTCGGCGACGGAGCCGTCGACCGTAATGTCGCGATAGCTCGTTTCGCCGAGTTCGTCGGTGTACGCCGACGTAACGACGACCGCCGTGTCGACGACGATCGACTGGAGATCCGCGTCGAGCGTGACGGTTCCGGAATCGGTAAGCGCAAAGAGATCAGGCGAGAACGTGACCGTGCGCTCGGAAACCGTCTTGCCATAGGAGGCGTAACGAATCGCTTCGCGGAGCGACACGAGTCCGTCGGTCGGATCGACGATATCGTCCCAAGTCGTCACGACGGTGGAGAAGTCCTCCTGAACCGCGGCGGAAGCGTAGGCGCCGATATCAATACCGTCTTCGGTCACGCGCGCGTTTCCGGCGTAATCGACCGTGACGGCGACCGACTTGCCGCTCGTATTGACGGCCTTGTTGTAGTCGGTCGAACCGGCGGAGATCGCCGTCGAGCCGGACGCGAGCCGCAGATTCCACTCGGTCCATTCTTCGCTCGGGTTGAAGTTCGAGAAGCTCGGCGCGTAATCGAGATTCGTCGAGGAGATCGCAACCGACGCGTTATCGATCATGCTGTATTGAGCGTCGACGGTTCCCGCGTTGGAATCGAGATCGTCGGAGCCGTTCTGACCGAGAATCGTGTTGTAGATCTGGACGTCTCCCGCGGCCGCGTAGACGCCCGACTGACCGTTGCCGACGATCGTGCTGCCGACGAGGTTGAGGAGTCCGCCCGCGTTGTAGAGCGCGTAAGAACTGGCGTCGGAGCCGTTGGCGACGATAATCGAGCTGGCGATAGACGCGTCGCCGCGCGAGTAGACCGCCGCGCCGTCCGCGTCCGATTCGTTAGCAGCGATAAGAACGCGCGTCGCGTAGAGATTTCCATTGTCGTAGATCGCGCCGCCCTCGTCGCCCGCCTCGTTGTTCAGAATCTTCACGTTCGTGAGCGTCAGTTTGCCGACGTTGTAGAAGCCCGCGCCGTCCTGAGTCGCTTCGTTTCCGCTGATTTCCGCGTTCACGACGTTCGCAACGCCGGCGTTGTAGACGCCCGCGCCGTTTTCAGCCGTAACGCCGGTAATCTTCGTCGTCTTCGAAATCGAGAGCGAACCCGTGTTGTAAACGCCCGCGCCTCGCTCTGCGGACGCGTCGGTAATCGTCGACGCGGCGAGCGTAAGCGTTCCGGAGTTGAAGACCGTTCCGTCGCCGGTCGTATCGACGCCGGAAATTTCAACGCCGGTCAAGCTGGCGGTTCCGACGTTGTAGACCGCGCCGCCGTTGACGGCGGAGACGTTCGTTATCGTCGTCGAATCTTCGACGACAAGGCGTCCGGCGTTGAAGATCGCGCCGCCTGACGTCGAAACGCTCGCGCCGTCGCCCGTCATGCTCGTCTTCGCCAGGCGCAGGTTCGAGCCTTCCTCGACGTAGATGAAACCGCCCTCGTCCGCGGCGCCGTTGACGAGCGTCATGCCGTTGAGCACGGTAAAGGCGGAGGCGTTCTGTTCGCGGTATGCGTCGACGGTGAAGACGCGGCTCGCGCCGTGCGCGTCGATCTTCAGACCGTTGTTGAGCGCCGCGTCGATCGTAACGGCGCGCTCAATGCTAATCGCGCCCTTCTCAAGGGTAATCGTGCCGTTCTCAAGACCCGCCTTGAAGGTAATGTCGGTTCCAAGCGTCACGTCTTCGTAAAGCGTGAGACCCGACTTGTAGTATCGCGTCACGCCGTCTTCGTCGGTGAGTTCCGTTCCCTCGTCGAGCGACGCGGTCGAGAAGTTCGAATACTGATACGAGACGACCATGCCGGCGGGCGAGGTGAAGCGCGTTCCCTTCGGAACCGTAACTTCGAGTCCGTCCGCGTCCGTGAAGACGCCGCGCGTGAGCGTAAGAATCGCGCCCGGCGCGTAGGTCGTCGTCGTAACCTTGCCGACCGTTTCCGTGATCGGGTCGAGGAGCGTATACCTGCCGTCTTCGAGTTCGACCGGACGCGTGGTCACGATCACGCCGGCGTCGGTCACGGCGCCCTCGGCGTCGAGGAACGAGAATTTCGCGCCTTCGACGAGTTTGAAGGTCGCCTCGAAGGAGGTCGTCGTCGACTGGTTCTGCTCGTTGGTCGTCGTAACGTTAAGCGTCGCCGTAAAGGTTCCGTTCGCCTGATACGTAAGCGTATATGTTCCGGCGTCGAAGGTTCCGACCGGGGTCGTAGGATCGATGAGCGCGGGCGTAAGATCGACGGAAATCTTCTGGTTGCGCGTGAAGTTCGTGGTCACGCCGTAGGAGAGCGAGCCGGTATTCCCGTCGGCGTCGGTAATCATGACGCCCGCGGTTACCGGAACGCCGGACGCGAGGAGCAGTTTCGTGCCGACGACGGTCGCTTTGGAACCGTTGGCGAGCGTGACGACGTCGCCTTCCTCAAGCTGAATCGCGTCGCCGTAAGCGTCGACCATATAGACGCCTTCGATCGCGTAATACTGACCGGTCTGGATACCGGAGACGCCGTCGAAGGAGATAAGTTTGCCGTTCGAAACTTGATAGCTCACGCCGTCGGCGTCGGTGACGACGGCGCCCTCTTCGAGGACCGTTTCAACCTGGTACGTGACGCCCGCGTATGCGACCGCTTCACGGAGCGAAATCTCGCCGTCGGTCGCGTCGACAAGGTCGTCGAGAATCGTCACGATCGTCGACGGAGTCTCGCGATCTTCGAGCGCGACCGTGTATTCATAAGCGCCCGCGTCGACCGTCGAGGCGACGCCAATACGGTCGTTTCCGGCAAGGTCGTATTCGATCACGACGCCGCCCTGAAGTTTAACGGCGGAGTTCTGACCGATATCGATCGCGGCCGACGTCTTAAGGAGCGAGTAGTCGCCGCTCGCGGCGTCCTTAAAGCCAGGATCGCCGTCCGTCACGACGCTTGTGGAGTCGTAGCTCAATTTCGAAACGTTGGCGTCGTTGAGCGCGATAATCGTGTTAAGAATCGTCGTCGTTCCCGATCCGGAAACGAGCGCGACGCGCGACGTGTTGTCGACGATCGTATCGTTCGTGAGATAAAGTTTTCCGTTGTTGACGATTACGCCTTTTCCGCCGGCTTCCGTTCCCGCAAGAAGAACGTTCGCGAGTTCCAAAGACGCGCCGGATTTGACGGTAATCGCCGGACCGCCCGCGTTCACGAGACGCAGGCCGACGATCGAAACGAGATCGGTTCCGCCGACCTCGATAAGGGAGCGCGTTCCGTGCCCGTCGAGCGAGATCGCTTCATTCGGCGAAGAAGCGTAAACGACTCCGCCCTGATCGAAGACGATCGGACCCGCCGTCGGGTCGAGATCAAGGGTTTGACCCGCGAGCGAAGTATCGAAGATCACTTTGTTGATCGTGACGTCCTGGTCGACGTTGACGATCGTCGAAAGCGCGACGGGCTGACCGTCGAGATAAAGACCGGTCGTGCGCGGATAAACGGCGTCGTCGAGCATAAGAACTTGCTTCTGACCGACCTGTGCGACCTTGACCGTCTTGCCGTCCGTCGCGGCGGTCGAAAGTTCGTCGCCAACGGAGAGAACTTTCTCGACCTTTTCGCCGTCGACCGTCGTCGTCGCGAGATACACAAACGCGACGTCTTTAACGGCGACGCCGTTCGCGTCGATCAACGTCACGTTTCCGGCGGCCCAGTCGTTAGCCGTCCACGACGTCGCTTGACCGACGCGCTGGATATCGACGACGCTCGTCGCCGTCTGGACGGAGCATGCTTCAGCGGTGCGGAATCCGCCGCCGGAATAGGTCAACGCGACGTCTTCGACGAGCGTTCCCGAGATCGTTCCGACCGTCACAATCGAGCCCGCCTTAAGCGTAAAGGTCGAGCCGTCGGCGACCGTCGTCTCGCGTTCCAAGACGGTTCCGACAAGGTTGGCGGCTTCGCGGAGCGAGATTCTGCCGTCGTGCGCGTCGACGCAGTCGACGGTCGTCGTCACGATAATCGCGTTCGCATCGAGCCACGCGTCGTCGAACGCGTCGGCTTCGTTCCATTCGCCGCTCATGAGAATCGTCTCGTGCGCTTCGTCGTTCGTCGCAAGGGACGCGCCGACGTTATAACGCTGGACGCGAGAATCGGCGATAATCGAAGAGTAGATTTCCGCGAAGGAGACGCGGCCGTCGGAAACGAAGAGTTCTTCGTCGTTCGACGCTTCGACTTCTTCTTCCGTGACGACGGCGCTATACGTTTCCATCGCGTCGCAAAGCGCGTGGTTGAAGACGGAGCGGCTGCCCGTGCCGACGACGGATATGACGTTCTCGTCGTCCGCCGAGGTCAAAACGGAGACCTGCGCCACGCGTTCGGAATCGCCGTTGATCTTTGAAGACGTCAGCGAGGAAACAAACGGCGCGTACGTGATTCCTGTTTCTTCCGCCGAGGACGAAATCTGACCCGCGTCCAGAATGAACTGCTTCGATCCCGCGGCAATCGCGTTCGTCGCTGCGAGAAGATCGGCGCTGGAGAGGAATTCGCTGCGGACGGAACCGCATGTCTTAAGGTATCCGAGCGTCTGTCCGCCGACGACGGCGGAGGCGCCGGATCCGGCGAAGTAGAAGACGAAGACGTCGTTGTCGTCCGACGCGTCGGCGACCGCCGCGAGCGCCTCGAGCACGGCGTCGCGCGTCGCGTCGCCGTCGAGGAGAATTTGAATGTTTTCAGAAGCCCACTGCGGGTCTTGCAGAAGCGCGTTGCGGAACGCTTTCGCGTCGTTCGTCGCCGCGACGAGATCCGACGCCGTTCCCGGATAATCGGAGACGCCGACGATCACGGCGCGGTAGACCGTTTCGTTGAGATACGCTTCCGTCGTCTTCGAGACGGTCGCGCTAGGCGGATTGTCCGCGACAAAGAAGTTCGAAACCGTGAGCTTGAATTCGTATTCCGTCTCCGGATCAAGTCCGGCGACTTTGCACGACGTGACCGACGGCTTGAAGGTTCCAATCTCAATCCAATTGCCGGAACCGGCCTCGCGATAAGAGACGACGACGTTCGAAACATAGTCGCTGACCGGGACTTCCCATTTAACCGTCGCGACGGAGTTCAAAATTGTCACGTTGTCTTCCGTGAAGTACTCGGAAGGATCGGTCGGCTGGATGTCGCCCGACTTCGTGAATCCGCCAAGTTCCATCGAGTAGCGGTTCGCCGAACCGTTGAAGCCCGCGACGTTGATGAAGTAAACGCCGTCCTGCATGTCAAGGTCGGAGAAGTTGATACGCTCCGTATCGCCGACGCCCTTGCTGCTCTGCAGCAGAACGATGGAGTACGCGCCCGTCTCGTACGCTTCCTCGAAGGAGATCGTGTCGTCGGTCTGGACGACCTTGTAGAGATAGAGATCCAAGTCGCCGAGGTTTTCCGTATCGCTCAGTCCCGAATACGTGTCGTCGATCTTAATTTCGATGAACGCGTCTTCGTAGTTCGGCGTTTCGTCCTCTTCGCTCGTCTTGAGGTTGAAGCGGAACCAGTCGGACTTGTACGCGCCGTTCGAGTTGACGTCGCCCGTAATGACAAGGTCTTCGATGACGCGATGATAGAGAATCTCGCCTCCGACGGAGTCATACGCCTCAAGGTTGTCGATGTTCGCGTAGCCGAGGTTCGGGCAGACGCTCTCCTCGTTGTCGTTGGTCATGACGTCGGAGACGCTCGCGTTCGGGGCGAAGGCGTCTTCGCTCAGGTCGTTAACCGTGAACATCGCGGAGACGAAGTTGTTGTCCGCCGTATACTCCAAGACGCCGACGACGTCGTCGTTGACGCTGTAATACCCGTCGACCGCGACCTCGTACTTATGGCTTACGATCGAAACCATAATGACGTCGCCGTTTCTGAACGTGAAGTCGTCGACTCCGTAGGTCACGTCGGCGAGATAACGGTTGTTGCGGTAGACCTCGACGGTCGTGCCTTTGCTCACCGGCGTCACGGTCGCGCCGTTGTAGAAGGAGCCGTCCTTATACGTAAGGGTCATCTCCTTCGTTTCACGGTTGTCGACAACCGTGCCAAAGCCTTCGTCGAACGTGTAGTTATCGGGGTTGATCGCGATAACGATCGCGTTCGCGCCCTGCGAGTAGGACTTGAAATACGTCGCGGCGAAAGAGCCTTCGTCGACCATACGTCCGAGGCTCAGGTTGCGGATTTGAACCGTGTCGCCCGCTTCCATATCGAGTCCGTCGGTCGAGCAGAAGAGCTTCAGGAGCTTCTCTTTGAGCGCGGAGGTCAACGAACTGGACGAAATAACCTGTTCGACGTCGTCCGGTTCAACCTGAACGCCGTTGACATACATCGCGAGTTTGACGCCCTCGTAGATCGCGGTTTCGTCCGCGCCGTACTTCGTCGAGGCGCCGTTGACGCTGAACGAGTAATTAATATAGACGTTGGAATCGACGCCGATCACGGCCTCGTTCTCAAACGTTTCTGAACCGTTCGGAACGTATTTTTCCGAGGTTACGACAAAAGGAGACTCCCAGTTTGCCCCTTCCAAAACTTCGGGGCGGAGGTCCGGGATGCTGCTCACGCCCGGATTGATTTCGAGCTTATATTCGACGTTGCCCGCCGAATAGTTTCCGACGACCTTAATATAATAGACGCCAGCGTCGAAACCGTCCATACTGATCGTTTCGACGTTCGTCATCTCGACGTAGCTCTTCGCAACGAGTTCATATCCGCGCGGAGAAGACGGATCGAGTTTGTAGAGATAAAGGTCGAGGTCGGCGTCGTTAATCTGGAGATCGGTCGACGTGTAGTAAAGGTTAATCTTGTTCGCCGCCGTCCCGGCTTCCGTCATTTCGAAACGGTACCAGTCGGATTCGTCGATCTTGTTGCTGTACTGCTTGAGAACGAGGTCGGAGAGGTTCGTCGTGCCGTAAAGAACGCCGAGGTTCGCCGTCGGATTCTGCTTCGTCGAAAGCGGGAGTTTGTTGACTTCTTCGAACGAGTTGTTCGTCTCGTAAATGTCGTCGTAGCCGGCGTTAAAGGTAATGTTATAGCCCGCGTTGACGCCGCCGACGACGCCGTCCTCAAATTCAACCTTGAGGAAATATTCGCCCGCCGTTAAACCGGAGAGAGGAAGCGTGAGCTTGTTGATCGTCTTCGAGTAGGTCTTTCCGTCGGCTCCGACCGTATATTCGATCGCCTGCGACGGAACCGCGTCGTAATGACCCGTCACGTACCCGTAGTTCGTCGGATCAATCGCGTACGCCTCGTTGTCGACGCAGACAAAGAGGGTCGCCTTGAGATTCTGATATCGGACGCCTTCCGGCCACTGAACGACGATGGAATCGGAGTGCGACGCGGTCTGCGTGAGTTCAAACTTGTAGTAATCGACCGGGTCGGCGATGATCTCGTCGGTTCCCTCGGAATAGAGCGTGAGGTTGTCGAGCGTGAACGTATTGCCATAAACCGTCGAGCCGCTGGTCGAACTCGGAACAAGAACGTCGATCTGCCCAAGATCGGACGCCGTTCCGGCGTCGAAATCTTCCGCTCCGTTGTTCAGTTCGTAAGCGTCTGGCGCGAGGGATCCATAGCCCGGCATACGCGAAAGAACGTCGAACGCGTAGATGTAAGGAATCTGACCCGTCGTCTGGTTGTACGTCGTGAACGTATAGGCGCCGAGCGCGTTGCTCCACTGAATCGGCATCCGCTCGACGTCGCCCGTATCGGGATTCGACGCGTAAATCGCCGTGTAGTATTCGACGTCGGTCGCTTCGTAGGTCGCGTCGTATTCGTAGCCCCAGTATGTCAGCCACGATTTCTTCGGGATCGACGACTCCGTATCGGTCGTGACGTCGCGTCCCGTCGCGTTGCTTGAATAGTGAACTTCAATCGCGACGCCGTAGTTATTGTCAAGATATTCGGTCGTGACGCCGTAGAGAGGCGACGGGATATCCTTCGCAAGAATTTCCGTCATGTACTCGGAGAAGACCTTGTATTCTCCGGTCGTCGGCGGGAAGAGCCCGCCGTCGGTGTTGTCGGCGTAAATCTGCGCGTAATTCGTTTGACCCTGATAGATATACTCGCTCGCGCCGCCCATATACCATGCGTACGCGTAGTAGAGCGACGTCTGGTCGTTCGTAAACGCGTTGCTGATGTAGTCAAACGTCTGTTGTTCGATCGGCGAGTCGACGTCGGGATTGACGACGACAGCGTTGTCGCTCCATCCCGTATACGTCAGGATATTGGCAAGCGCGGCCGCCCAGCCCTGCTGGTCGCAGCTTATGCGATCGAGAACCGCCGAGATATCGGAGACGACGTAGCGGCTCGAAGTCGTCGTAATCGTCGCGCTGGAGTAAAGAGCGTCGGAAACGGTCGTCGTTACGCTCGAGAGGTCGATCGGCGCGACGCCGGCGTCTGCGGGCGCGACCGCCGACGCGTTTTGAGTCGCCTGCGCAGAAGAAAACGCGCTCAGGAGCGTCGGATCGGCTGAGAGCAGTTGTCGCTCTTCCAGCGGTTCCATTCCCAAACGGCGATCGAGCTGTATGCGTCCGACGCTTTTGGCTGCTCGCGATTCGAACGTCGCTTTTGAGCCTCGATTAAAAAGACCGGACAGAAAACGCTTACCTGACTGCGACATAGCTTTCATTCCTCGTATAGTTTAATCGCGCGTCGCCAACCTTCGAGGGTGGATCCAAATCCCTCGTTCGAGCCAGCCGCGCTGCGAAGTCGACGCTCACCCGCGCTCCTAAAAGTCCTGTCGAACCCCGTCGGAGCCGTCTGCTCATCTCAAAATAGCCAGACGAAAACGCGCCGCCGCGCAAGTCGTATCGATCCCGACCCGCGCCGGCGCTCCCTGCGGCGTTCCGCAAAGAGACGCGTTCTGCGGCGTCCTGAATCGCCGATATAGCCTTCGACGATACGGCATAGCGCTCCAAACGCCAACGCGACCGAATCGACGCTTTCTCGCCGTTTCAGTCGCCGCGACCCGTTTTTTCTCGAGTCAAACTCGTCAGCGTATAGTTCTCGCCTATTGAGACGTATTCCCATTCAGTTTAACGCAAACCCCTAAAAATTGCCATAAAAAACGCCAAAAAAAATATTCGCGGGATACGCCGCATAATAATTTCAAAGGATATGACAATTTTAACGTATAGTAAAGACTGGTTGTCCGTTTAAAACACGGCGTCTGGCCAAAGTCTTCCCTAGACTCCGATTATCGCGTTGACGCGGCAAGCCAAAAATATCGGCAAAACCGCCTTCTGGATTGGACGTGATTTAATTCGCTTTGTTCCACCAAAATCAAGCTCTTATCGGCTTTTTTAGGAACAGCGCTCCACCTTATCTATTCTACTTAAATTAACCGTCGATTCAAGACAAAAACCGTCCGCGCGGCTCCATACGACAAAAATATTTTACCTATTTTAACGTCTGTAAAAACTCGTTTGTTTCTTACGCCGATAAGCTCGACGCCGATTGAAAAAAATCGTATGTCAGATAGAATGTTGTCGAAAGTTTGACGGTAGAGAACGCCCGCGTCCACGACGGAACGCGAGGGCTCGCTTCTCCGACGTCGTCGTTTATCATCGAACTTCGTTAACATAGAAAGGTCGCATATGTCGTCGTTATCCAGTCCTGTGAGACCGAACTCAGACGTCAAAAAAGTCGCTATTCTCTTCTCCGGCGGACCTGCGCCGGCCGCGAACGCCGTCATCGGCGGCGCCGCTCTCTGCTTTGCCCGCGCCGGCGTCGAGACGTACGGCATGCTCAACGGCTACACGCATCTCGTCGACTATAAAGACGGCGACGTCCTGAAGGAAGGCGAAGACTACGTCCGCCTCGACAAGGTCGTCCGCGACGGTCTTCGCACCAAGCAAGGCATCTGCATCGGAACGGCTCGCGCCAACCCCGGAAAAGCCCTCAAGACCCCCGAGGACCTCGACGACCCCGAAAAGACGGCGCCGATGGAAACCGTCTACAAAGCGCTCTGCTCGCTCGGAATCGACGCGCTCGTCTCAATCGGCGGCGACGACACGCTTACCACGGCGGCGAAGTTCAAGCTCTATATGGATCGCAAACCTGCCGACGCGAAACGCATCAAGGTCGTCCACCTCCCGAAGACGATCGACAACGACTACGAAGGCATTCCTTTCACGTTCGGATATTTCTCCGCCGTCGAAATGCTCGCGAAGCAGCTCCGCAACCTTCTCGCGGACAGCGAAGCGGCGGGCGCGGGCTTCGTTTGCCAGCTTATGGGTCGCGCGGCTGCGTGGCTCGCCTACGGCGCCGCGATCGCGGGCGAAGCGTCCGCCGTCGTCGGACTCGAAGACATTGAGGAATCTTGGAAAACGACCGAGGTCACGATTGACCCCGAAACGGGCAAAGAAGTTCTCGACGAGAACGGCAAGCCTGTCATGCGAACGATCGTCGATATGTCGCACATCGTGAACCACATGGTCGACGTTTGCATCGCGCGCGAAAAGGAAGGTCAGAAGGGTTTTGTCGCCGTCATCTCCGAAGGCGTCGCCGAATTCCTGCCCCTCTCTGAAATCGAAAAGTGCGTCTCTCACGACGAATACCTTTCCCTCAAGCCGGACACCTTCGGACACTTCCCGGTCTCCCAGCTCAAATACTCCTCGCGTCTTGGACGCCTCATGGCGGAGGAATACAAGCGTCGAACGGGCAAGAGCAAAAAGTTCAACGGCCTTCAGTTCGGTTACGAAGTGCGTTGCAATCAGCCGACGGCGTACGACGTCTGCGTCGGCAGCCAGATCGGCGTCGGCTGCTATCGCGCGCTTTGCGAAAAGGGCCTCAACGGAGTCATGATTTCGGTCAATAGCGGCTCCGATCCTCTCGGACTTTCGTTCCCGAAATTTGAAGAGCTCATCAATATGAGCAAACTTCGCGCTTATCCGCGTCCGATCACGGTCGGCTCCGACGTTCACACGCTCGCGCGTTATCTCGAAGCGTGGCGTTGAGAGACGGACAGGTCGCCGTTAAGGCGTCCGACGTCGACGTTCTTCGACAAACAAAGGGCGCGTCCTCAAACGGGGACGCGTCCTTTGTTATAGGCGCGACGACGGCAATCGTTACAATTCGTCGTTTAGGCGTCTAAAAAAATCAAAAATAACAGTCCCGTCGCTTGCGCCCTTTAAACGACGCTATATAATTGAGCCGTCTTTGGTTTTTCTCTGAGACGACGGGCGCGTAGCTCAGTTTGGTTAGAGCGCGTCCCTGATAAGGACGAGGTCCATGGTTCGAATCCATGTGCGCCCACTGAAAACGCCGGTCGAAAAACCGGCGTTTTCATTTTTTAAAGCTTGGCGAAAGTTTCTTCATAGACTTTCAACTTTAGCGGCGATCGCCTAGCTTTTCCACCAGACTGTCGAGTTTCTTTTCAATTCGACGCCACCCGCTCATAAGCAACGAGCGCAAAATATGGCGCGCGATTCACCAAAGCGCGCGCCTTTAGAGACGACGACCAGACAATAAGCCGCCTTCGTTCGGCGTGTGAATGAAAATGAAACGGAATAAGACAGACTCGGACGCCACGGTCTCAGGACACGTCGAGATTTCTTTACAGCGCGCGGGAATCTCCCGTCGATTGCGTCGCGGGAGGCTTGGCGTTCACGATTGTCCGCGTCCTCTATCAACGACGCTTTCTTCGCAGGATTATTGCAGATCAAACGTCGACACAAACTACGGGCTCAAGGGCGACGGATTCCGCCTCGACGATCGCGACGTCGTTCTCTACTTTTTAAAACCGGCCGCCGCGCAATCCAACAGTTACTGACGTCATGACGACAGCCGCAGAAAAAGAGTTCCTTCTTTTTACCGATCCTTATAAGAAGTTCGGGGAAAAAATACTGCTGAAGATATCTCATACTTTGCGCGTTAAGGATCTGTGCGTCGATATTGCCAAGAGTTTGAACATGAATCAGGACGACGTCGAATTATCGGCGCTGTGCGGTCTCCTGCATGATATTGGCCGTTTTGAACAGTGGAAAAGGTATGGAACGTACAATGATTCTCAATCTGTCGATCATGGAGACCTTGGCGCGGAACTTCTAAAAGAGCGCGACCTGATAAACGCGTTCTCAATGACAAATCACAATACCATTCTGAACGCCGTTAAGAATCACAATAAGTATCGCGTTCCCCAAACGCTCGACGACAGAGACAAATTGTTTACGGACGTTACGAGAGACGCCGACAAGATCGATATTTTATATCTGTTCGCTGAAGGTTTTTTGACGAGTCGTTTGCACGGGGCCGCCATAAGCGAATCTGTTTATCAATCTTTAATGAAACAAGAGAACATCTGCACACGAGCGATCAAAACCAAGGCGGACGTCGTCGCGTTTCACTTGGCTTTCGTCTTTGATTTGAATTCCACGAGATCGTTCGAAATCGTGAAAGAAAACGACTACGTCGACAAAATGATCGATCGGAGCATGGGCGAAACGACAAACGCCGAACTGAAGACGCAGTTGGAAAATTTGAGGAAACACATCGATCGCTACGTCGCGGATAAGACGCGGCGTTAAACGACAGGTCGAATCGAATCATTGAGGAAATTCCCCATGCCCAAAGTCAGCGTAATCGTCCCCGTTTATAATACGGAAAAGTACCTGCCCGCGTGTCTCGACAGCGTTCTGGACCAATCGCTTCGTGATTTGGAGATAATCTGCGTCGACGATTGTTCGCCAGATCGTTGCGGGGAAATCATAGACGAGTACGCGGCGCGGGACTCTCGAGTGAAGACGATTCATCTACAAGAGAACCGCAGACAGGGGTACGGTCGCAATCTAGGCATGAATCGGGCGACGGGGAAATACCTTTATTTTTTGGACTCCGACGACACGATCGTTCCCACGGCGCTTGAAGAATTGGTCCAGTCGGCAGATCGAGAGAACCTCGACGCCGTATTCTTCGACGGCAAGACCACGTTCGAGAACGAGGAGTTGAAGAGTATCTTCGCGCCTCCGATTTCTCTCCGCAAAGGAGTCTACCGTGAAGAAGCGTGTCTCGGAAAAGAACTGCTCGACGAGTTTATCCGGCAGAACGAATGGACCTGCTACCCCCAGAGAACGTTCTGGCGCAGGGAATACCTGCTAGAAGAGGGAATTCGATATCCGGAAGCCTGCGAACATGAGGACGAATTTTTCACGTTTGCGGGTCTTCTCGCGGCCAAGAGGGCGCGATACGTCCGAAAACAGCTCTTTACTCTGCGCGCCCGTGAAAATTCAGTGATGACCAGCGAGCCCGCTCCGAAGAACTTTCACGGATACCTGATGAACTATTACTACATGACCGAATTTGTCACGGAACGCAATCTATGCGTCAGCGGCGCGCAAATCAATATCGCAAGGATGTTTGAACGCGCGACGACGCTGTATCTAAAGCTAAAAGACGCGTTTGAACTTGGCGAATCTTTCCGCCGTCTTCCAGATAAAACCGTCTATCGATATTTTATGAGCTATATCATGATGGAATACGGCGAGAACGGGCTCTATGCAATGGATCCGGAAACGCTGGAACACATTCGGAAATACAGAGTCGCTTACGTCTATGGCGTCGGACTCACGGCGCTGAGGGTTTGCAGAAAGCTAGAACGTCACGGCGTCTTAATCGGCGGATTTCTAACGAAGGAATCGAAAGACGCGCCGACAGTCCTCCTAGGGAGAAGCGTAAGCGGAATCGACGAGGTCAGTCTCCCGAACGACGCCGTCGTTGTCGTCGCGACAAAAGTCGCCTTCTGGGAAGACGCTCGCGATTTGCTAGAAAAGCGGAACGTCCATTGTACGTTCCATAGAAAAATGTGACAGAACCGGATTATTTGAGGAACAATTTTTACGTCCTTGTTTAGGAAAAGAAATCCTGAGGAAAAACATGGAGCCTGACAAGACGCCAAGCGTCTCCCGCGAAAGAAAACGGAACCTTCTGCTTGTGACCTCGTCGCTTTATTTCGGCGGGTCGCAGAAGATCGCGTGCATTCTGGCGAACGCTTTATCGGAACGATACAACGTCGTCGTCGCCTACTGTTTTGATTCCGAGCATAGGAGCCCTTACAGCGAAAAGTGCGACGTCCGAAAGCTCCCGAATTACGACAACGACGCGAGTCTTTTGGAAAAGCTCAGACGAGTTCGCGAGCAGATCGACGCGCTACGCGCGTTGAAAAAGGAGTTGAACGTCGACGTCGCCGTGTCTATGGGAAACGTCTCGAATCTCATAAATGCGCTGTCAAAAGGAAAGGAACGCGTCGTTTGTTCTGAACGCAGCAATCCGAAACGTTCCTGGGGCCTATGGTTTTTCCCTGTGACGCGAATCATATTTAGACGGTCAGATTATGTAATTTTTCAATCGGAAAGAATCCAAAAGCTTTACGGACGCCATATCCGCAAGAAAAGTTGTATTTTGAAAAACCCTTTGCTTATTC
The DNA here is from genome assembly GCA_946408825.1 of uncultured Planctomycetaceae bacterium. Classification (GTDB taxonomy): domain Bacteria; phylum Planctomycetota; class Planctomycetia; order Pirellulales; family Thermoguttaceae; genus RUG369. The sequence goes on along the minus strand of CAMJTU010000008.1, from coordinate 12,848 downwards.
CCGAACCTGCCGAGGAACACAGAGAAAAGAAAGTCGTCGCGCTAGGAAGGCTGGCGGCGCAGAAAAACCATTCGTTGCTGATTCGAAGTTTTGCGCGATTCCATCGACGGTTTCCCGAATACAAACTCTATATTTTCGGAGACGGCAAGCTAGAAAACTCTTTGACGCGCTTGATCAATTCTCTTGGAATGTCAGACTGTGTCTTCCTGGAAAAAAACGATCCAGACGTGCATCGGAGAATTCGCGACGCGGAGATGTTCGTGCTGTCCAGCGATTTTGAGGGACTGTCCAACGCGCTTCTTGAATGTATGGGCATGGGAATCGCTTGCATCTCGACAAAGTGCGAAGGCTCCGTCGACGTAATTCGACATGAAGAAAACGGTCTGCTTGTCGACGTCGGAGACGAAAACGCGTTGACCCAAGCGATGAGCGCTCTCGCGGAAAATCAGCCTTTGCGGAAGAAGTTGGAACGACAGGCTATGGAGGATATGAAGGCGTATAACAAGGATCTTGTCATACAGGACTGGGATCGCGTCATCTGGAAACGCATGTCGTCCGCTGAAAAGTAACGATCGACGCAAAAATCTATCCAACAACCGCGTCGCGGCATATTTACGCCTGTTATCTTGGATTATCGACCGCGTATTTATTGACTTCTCCCGTCCTATTGTACAATTCTCTGTATGTCGAGCCCTAAACCCCCTTGTCAAAGGGTCAGACTTTTTATAATAACCCCATGCAACGATTTTAAAATTAGTCAGTAAAACAACTTCTCACATATAAACCTTTTAGAAAAAAACGCGACGTTTCGTTTCGATACGTCAATCCATTGAAGTCGCCTCGTTTTAGTTGAGAACGTATAATTCGGTCGTTGATTGAAAATGAATTCGTCAGATATTAAAGTCAGCGTAATCATTCCCGTCTTCAATACGGAAAAGTATCTTCCCGAATGCTTGAACAGCGTTTTGAACCAAACGTTGCGTAATATTGAGGTTATTTGCGTCGACGACAAGTCTACCGATCAAAGCGGCTCAATTCTAGACGAATACGGCCAGCGCGACGGTAGGATAACGGTATTCCACCTTACGAAGAATCAGCGTCAAGGTCACGCCCGTAACTACGGTATGGACAGAGCGCGGGGAAAGTATATCTATTTTCTAGATTCCGACGATATGATTGAGCCGGAAACACTGGAAGAGCTTTCAACGTTGGCAGACCGAGACAATCTCGACGCCATTTTCTTCGACAACAAAGAAAAGTACGAAAACGAGGACCTAAAAAAGATCTACGTCCCTCCTTTTTCCCTTCGTGAAGGAGAATATCGTGACGAAGTCGTGACCGGAAACGAATTAATGGAGGAGTTTCTCCGGAATAACGAATGGACCTGCTACCCCCAACGGATATTTTGGCGCAAGGAGTTTCTCCGGCTAAACGACGTCAGATACAAAGAAGGTTGCGAACACGAAGACGAATACTTTGCGTTTGCGGGAATTCTTACCGCAAAAAGGGTTAGATACTTACGAAAGCAGTATTTTACCTTACGGATCCGTCCAAATTCGGTCATGACCAGCCCGAAATCGCCAAAGAATTTTCACGGATACCTGATGAACTTTTACTATATGAACGAGTTCGTCGCAAGTCGAGGTCTGCATACATACGGCGCGGAGGCCGGCGTCGCAATAATCTTCAACTGCCTCATGACTCTGTATAAGTCGCTGAAAGACAAGTATGATCTGGAAGCTTCGTTCGCCGAAAAGCCTGATAAACTAGTTTATCAACACTTTATGGACTACATTCGGCTAGAATTTGGCGAAAACGGCGTCTACGCCATGGACTCAGAGAGACTCGAGGAAATTCGAAAATACCGTGTCGCATATGTCTACGGCGTCGATTACTTCGCTCGGGAAGTTTGCGAAAGGTTGGAACGTCACAACGTCCTTATCGGCGGATTTTTAACGAAGGAGCCGAAAAACGCGCCGTCTGTGCTCATGGGTCGGAGAGTACTAGGATTCGACGAAACGGAAATACCGAACGACGCTGTCGTCGTCGTCTCGGCAAAGCCGGGCGTCTGGGAGGAAATTCGCCCATTGTTAACGAAACGAAATATACGCTATGTGAGATTCGTGGCGACGGCTCCTTCGTGGACAAATTACTAGGAGACGTCCATGACGCGTTTCACTCGTCTTCCAGATAAAACGCCAACAGGACTCCGTAGCGTTCCGGCACGCCCTGTCCGTATGACTTTTCGTAGACGGGAAAAACCGTCGTGCTATGAATCCAGATAGAAAGCCTCGTTTGTAATTGAAAAATGAGTTCGTCAGATATTAAAGTCAGCGTAATCATCCCCGTCTACAAGACGGAAGATTATCTCCCCGAATGCATAGACAGCGTCCTGTGTCAAACGCTGAAAGATATTGAGGTTATTTGTATTGACGATTATTCTCCGGATCGTTGCGGAGCAATTCTGGACAAGTACGCCTTAGAAGACGCCAGGGTAAAGGTTATCCATCTCGATAAAAACCACCGTCAAGGCTACGGTCGCAACCAAGGCATAGATCATGCGAAGGGGGAATACCTCTATTTTCTCGACTCCGACGACACAATAGCGCCGGAAACGCTAAAAGAACTCTCAGAATTGGCGGATCGAGATTCTCTCGACGCCATATTCTTTGACAGCCTCATAAAGTACGAAAGCGAAGATCTAAAAAAAGCCCATGTTCCTCCTTTCTTGATTCGAAAAGGAGAATATCGAGACGAGGTCGTTTCCGGAATCGAATTAATGAACGACTTTTTCCGGAATAACGAATGGACCTGCTATCCTCAACGATCGTTCTGGCGTAAAGATTTGATTCAACAGAATGAAATCCGATATCTGGAAGGTTGCGAACACGAGGACGAGTTCTTCATTTTTGCCGGAATTCTTGTCGCAAAAAGGGTCAGATACGTCCCCAAACAGTATTTTACCTTACGGATTCGTCCTAATTCGGTCATGAGCAGCCCGAAATCGCCAAAGAACCTTCATGGGTACCTCATGAACATATACCACATGAACGAGTTCCTCGCGAAGCACGGTCTTCACGACGCCACAGCGGAAACCAACGTTACAAACATGTACCATTGTGCGATTTCTCTTTATGAGATGATGAAGAACGGGTACGATCTGGAGGGAGTGTTCGTCAAAGAACCCGATAAAACGATATATCGGTACTTTATGACTTACATTCAATTGGAGTACGGCGAAAACGGACGCTACTCGACAAACCCGGAAGCGTTGGAAGAGATTCTGAAATACCGACGCGCGTACGTTTACGGCGTCGGTCCTCTCGGTCAGACGACCTGTAAAATGCTAAAACGACACAACGTCCTCGTCGAAGGTTTCCTAACGAAGGACCCCGAAAACTCGCCGTCTGTCCTTATGGGCAGGAGCGTGTGGGGAATAGACCAAATAGAAATACCGGACGACGCTATCGTCGTTGTCACGGGAAATCCGGTTATCTGGAAAGAAATCCACGCTTTACTGGGGAAACGAAATATTCGCTGTATGTCCCATAGGAAACTTTCCGCCGTTTTTCCCCCGTGGGCGAGTTAACTTGAATCCGTTCGTTCGACGTTTCAAGCGACGCCGAGGAACGTAGTTTATCGTTGCGACAGCCCCGTCGTTTGTTCAGCGACGAATCATTTGGCTTTGAAAAGACCGCGGTAAGAGAGGCGTCGCCATTCGGCAAGATTGAAGAAGGGACGTTGTTCGTCAAGAAAGTCAAACGATTCTGCAATTTAAAATTTATATTTAACGAACAATGACGGAACTGGACTATATCCTACAGAATTTTGACGAACGTTTCCGCCGCTTCAAGGGGCGCCGAATTGCGCTGTACCCCGGCAAGTATCTGGACGCGATCGTACGACGCTTTGATTCGGATTATCACTTTCATTGTATTTTGAAACCGGGCGCGTCCGAGGCTCCAAAAGACGCCGAACTGGCGCTCTTGACCGATTGTCGCCGTGAAGACGAGCCGGATTACAACGCCGTCTGCGAATCTTGCGAGAAACAAGGAACGCCGCTGTTTGATATTTTTGGCGTCGATCTACTCGAAACACATCGCGAACTGACCGAGCAAAAACATCTGACGATTTCTCAGTGGAAAGAAGCGCTTGCGGAATACGACGTTATTTCCGTCGCTATTCCTTACGTCGCGACAGATTGCCTTAAAGCGTGGAACCGCTGGACGATTCGGCGCAGGTTTCTGATTCTTTACGAGTGGTTGAAAAAGCAGGGAAAAGAGCTCTACTTTCTCTGGGATGAAGAAGAACAAGCCGCGCCGCTTAAGTCGGCAGGGGTAGACCTCGACGGACGGCTTTTCCAAAGGACAGAAAGCGATCTGTATTTTTGTCGTCTGGCAGAACAAAACCCCGGTAAAAAAATTATCCATATCGGCGTGGATACGGCAAGAGACGGGATTATTCCTCGCGATTATGGAATCGACTCTAGACGGCTTCGTTTCTTTGTCTTTCAAAACTACGTGTCGACAACTGGCGAAGTCGTCGACGCCTCTGTCGATAGAAAGGAACTGCTAGAAGCGATCGACCGACATGACGTCGTTTCTTTTGATATCTTTGACACTCTATTGAAGAGACTCGTCCTGTATCCTAAAGACGTATTCGAAATCGTCGAAGAACAAACCGGCGTCAAGGGATTTGCCGATTTTCGGTATCACGTCCAGACGACCCGTCCTCAGCTTTCTTTGGACGGGTTCTACCGCTGGCTGAAGGAAAATTGCGGATACGACGATCAAACCGCTGAAACCCTGCGACGGACGGAACTGAAAATCGAGTCCGACGTCATTGTTCCGCGCGACAGCATGGTCGAAGTTTTTGAGTACGCCAAAGAGCGGAACAAGACGATCGCGCTCGTCAGCGACATGTATTTAGATCAGGACTTTATTCGAACTCTTCTAGAAAAGCACGGGATCACGGGATATCATGAACTGTACTTGTCCCATGAATTCCACAAACTCAAGCAAGACGGACTGTTTGAGGAATTGCTCAAGTCAAGAAAGGACTGCGAAACCGTCCTGCATATCGGCGACAACCGTTACTCAGACTATACGATAGCTATAAAGTATGGGCTGGACGTCTTTTATGTTCCCAGTTGTCTGGACGCCGCTAAACAAAGCGGGTTCGCGGAAATCATTGAAGCAAGTCGAAGCCTTGCGGAACGAAAGACGTTAGGCCTGAGCGTCGCGCTCGGATTTGACAATCCTTTCGAGTCAAACGACGATATCCAGATCGCCAATATGATCGTCGCGCCGTTGATGCTAGGATACCTGTTATGGGTATGCGGCGAGTTACGGGGAAAAGAATACGATTATTTTCTGCTCGTTTCAAGAGACGGATGGATTCTGCTGGAGGCGTATAATCGATTACGACAAAAGTTTCAGAATTTATTGCCGCCCGGCAAATACTTCTATATGAATAGGCACGCGGTTTTTCTAACCGTAATGGACGACTTTAACGTAGGAAAATACTTCTTCTACATATACAATTATAAGAACGATCCTCCAAAGTTGCTCCGCCAAGTTTTTAGCGTCCCTGCCGACAAGCTACTCCCTTACCAAGGAGAATCTGTCGACGATTATTATCAAAAGAACATCCCGACGCTCCACGAATTAGCGGAACAATACAGGAAAAACTATCGACGGTATCTTGAACGAGAACGTCTCGCCGGAAAGAAATGCGCCCTTATGGATTTCGTATCGGAAGGCGGCAGCCTGATGATGCTGGGAAAGCATATCGCCAAATTTGACGGATACTACGTCGGAATACCGGAATATGTCTCAAAGTATTCAGAGAACGTCCGCTATTTCTTCGACCATGATCTGATGAACTACGACACGGAGCTGAAACTTGAGGCGTATTTCACCTCTCCTGAACCGGCGGTCAATTACATTGGCGACGACGGAATACCTGTCTTTGCCAAAGAGATTAGGCCTCAAAAGACGCTAGATCGAATACAGAAGATTCACGATCTCATAAGCCGTTATCTCACGATCTACATCGATCGTTTGCACGAACTTGGCGACGCGCTCGATAAAGAATTCGTTTTCAATCTATGCGCTCTTATCAATCGCTATGGAGTCGACAACTTTTACTTTGACGACATGACCGCTCAGGAGATTCCGTCGGGCTCCTAATCGCCCCTTCTGCCCGAACGTTAGCCTTGAGATAATATCGCAACGCGCATCATCCGCTAAAAAACCGAAATTGCATGTACGAAACACGCCAGTTGTCGAAGGATAAAGGCGACTTCCGGCCAGGAGTCATGATCATGTGCTCCTCTTTATACGGAGGAGGCGCGGAACGCGTCGCTTGTCGTTTGGCGTGCGGTCTGTCAGACGACTATCGGGTGGTCATGTTGTACATTCAAGACAAGGGCCAGACCTACCCCCTGTCTCCGGGCATAGAGACGTTCGCCATTCCGCGTTTTGAAGGCGACTTTGAAACGATCATGAGGGGTAGAGCGGCGTTTGTCCGTGAGATGAAAGAGTCGCTGAAAATCGCGGTCGCCGTCTCCTTTATGTTCACTATGAACAAATTGAACGTCTGGACGGCGGAAAAGACCAAAGCAATTTGTTCCGAGCGGAACAGTCCCATGAAAAGAGATCCGGAACATTTCCAAGAGATCGAGGGGATTTACGAGACCGCCGATCATGTAGTTTTTCAGACAGAGACGGTTAGGAGCCAGTTTTCCCGGAAGGTTCAAGATCACAGTAGCGTTATCGTGAATCCTGTGGCGACGTCTTGTCTACGCGTAGGAGGACGTCGCAGAATCGTAAACGTCGCCAGACTGACGCCGCAGAAAAACCAAGCGATGTTGATTCGAGCGTTTGCCGCGTTTCATCGAACGCATAGCGACTATGTTCTTTCGATTTATGGCGAAGGAGAATCGTCGGAAGAGCTACGGGCTCTTGCGGATTCTTTGGGATTACATGACGCCGTACAATTCCTCGGACATGTCCGAGACGTACATTCGGCGATAGCCGACGCCGAAACCTTTGTACTTTCAAGCGATTACGAGGGGCTTTCCAACGCGTTGCTGGAGTGTATGACCATGGGTTTTCCCTGTGTTTCCACGCGATGCGAAGGTTCTGTAGACGTTATCCGACACGGTGAAAACGGTTTTCTGGTGGACGTCGGCAGCGAGGATCAGACGACCGCGGCGTTGACGCGACTCGCCGACGACGCGGCTTTCCGCGAGGCGCTCGGCGCGCACGCGCGAACGTCTTCGGTCCCCTTCCAACCGGATCGCGTGATCGGTCAGTGGAAACGGCTCGTCAAGCAAGCGTTAGACGAACCGTCAGACGTTTAAGTCCATTCCCATATAAGCGACGATACGCCGCGCAAGCGGGACGGTCGACCGTCGAAGCCGGTCCGACTCCCCGAGAAATAAGATCGTCTATTTCAAAAGCGTTTCCTTTTACCGTAGAATATGTTATGACGTCCAGCGAAGTAGAAAACGACAGGACCGACGACACGCTCAAGGAAGTTCACGAAGTCCTGCTCGATATGATGAGCGATATCGACGAGTTTTGTCAGAGACATAACCTACGATATTGGATCTTTTGCGGAACGTTGCTCGGAGCGGTTCGCGAACACAATTTTATCCCTTGGGACGACGACGCCGATCTGGCGATGCCGATCGAGGATTATCGAAAATTTTGTCGACTGGCTCTGCGAGAATTGAGCGATAAATATGTGATCCAAACGCCAGGGAACACGCCGCAGCATCCTTGGTTATGGACGCGCGTATATCGCAAAGGAACGACGTTTTTACGTTGGGATCGCGCTAACCAGAAGATATGTCACGGGATCGCGCTAGACGTATACCCATTGATCGGGGTCGCCAATTCTCGTAGCGGTTTTATGTTCCAACAAGCGATTTTGACTCTATCAAGCGCGTTACACCGCGTCGAATTCTGGCGAGCGCAAGGTTATCCTCCCAACAAATGGACGCGCCTGACCGGCAGGATTCTCATGCTCGTTCCGGAACCTCTGCGGCGCGCTCTCAGCATGGGAGCGCTTCGTTTAGCGTCTCTTTCGCCTAAACGCACGAAAAGATCCTGTACGCTTGATCTCTCGCCTCTCTTTCCAAAGTTCAAACTTCAAGACTTGGAACCTTACACGACGCTCGAATTAGCGGGAAGGAAGTTTGCCGCGCCCAAAAACTATCATAGCGCCTTGTGTCACATGTATGGAATCAATTATATGACGCCTCCGCCGGAAACTGCTCGAAACGGGCATAGGGCAAGGTTAGGCGGCGTCGTTATCGACGCCAAACGAGATTATACAGAGTATCTTAAGGAACGAGCTGAGCAAAGCGCGCGTAAAGAGTGATTCTCTCGCGTTCAGCTGGAATCTGGCTAGACTCCGATAGATTCGGAATCGGAGCAATATTCTTCAAAGAACGCGCGCCTTTGCCAAGGAAATAGATTGAAGTTATAAGAGGAACGCTCCACGATGGCAAATAGTCGACGAGACCAAGATATCGCGCAAATCGTCGCAAATTATGAAACATCCGATTACGACGACGCTATCGCGAACTGCGAAGATCCGGCAATATTCTGGAACCTCTCCAGTATTCGTAAAGGGCTGCTCGGTTGGCTTCCGCTCCCGCAAGGTTGTCGGATATTAGAAATCGGCGCAGGCTTCGGAGCGCTGACGGCCGGACTTCTTAACAGCGGCGCTAAAATCGACGCGGTAGAGTGGAACAAGGTTCGAGCCGAAGCGTTGCGGCGGCGTTTCAAGGGTAGAGAGGAGCTTGAGGTTCTCTGTCAGGACGCGTTCAGCCTGAAAAAAGACGCGTTTTACGACGGAATCGTCCTTGCCCGGATTCCTAAAAGTTTTATCGGCAGGGAAAACGAGCTTTGGGACCTATGCGCGCGACTGTTGAAAAAAGACGGCTTCGTTCTGGCGGGCTTCAATAACCGTTTTGGTCTGCGCTATTGGCGCGGCGGCGTCGACGACCGCGCGCCGCGCCCCTTCGCGTCGCTCGAAAACAGAGGAGGCGGAGACGGTCTATACTCTCGCACAGAGTTCGACGCCTTCGCCCTTCGCGCGGGATTGCGCCCTCAACGCTGTTTCTATCCCTTCCCGAACGATCTTTTTCCACTGACGATTTATACCGACCGCGACCTTCCCGGCAAAGGCATGGACGATCGGCTCTTTGATCTCGACCCTTGGGGCGGCCCCGTCGTTCTAGAGGAACGACTGCTGTGCGACGCGCTGTTCCGGGAAGGTCTGCTCCCCGCCATGGCCGATTACGCCATGGTTCTTTTCGCGGCGTCGGAGGATTACGCCGCGCGCGGCGAACTTGGCGCCGTCGACCGCGTTGTTCTATCCCCTGATCGCGGAAAGGAACGAAGCGCCGTCGTCAGGCTCTTTTCCGACGGTAGAGTCGAAAAAGCGCCCCTCGACCCCGAGGGCGTTTCTACGCTACGGACTCTGTACGAAACGCAGGAGACGCTACGCGCTAGGGGCGTTCCTGTCGTCGAAGAGACGTTGCTGGCTAACGGCGTCGTTCGCATGCCGCGTTTGAAAGCCCCGACGTTATTAGAACACTTAGGGAAACTTCAGGAAAAAGAACCGCTTCTAGCGATCTTTGACCGGCTTGAGCAAGATATTCTCCGTTCCGCGCCTCTATCGTCGGCGGCGGATAGTCCTGCGGATAGCGTCTTGGAGACCGGCTATATCGACATGACGCCTTTTAACATCTTCTGGTTAGACGGCGAACTCTCATATTTCGACCAAGAGTTTTGCCAGTCCGACTGTCCGGTAGGCTACGTTCTTTATCGCGCCCTACGCTACGCGTATTATCACGTCCCTTCGTTGGAAAATCTGGCGTCCCTAGAAGAAATGAAAAATCGATATCGGATCGCGGAACGCTGGAACGAATATGAGACGCAAGAAAACGCCTTTATTGAGAAAACACGGCGGCAGCGCCAGCTCCGTCAAGTCTATCGATGGGCGGAAACGGATAGAGCGGCCATAGAAACACGGCGCGCCTCCTTACTGCAGAACCGAGAAACGTCCGGTCGGCGCCGATACCGCGTCGGTCTGCTCATGGGCGTGTTCGACATGTTCCACGTCGGACATCTCCGACTAATCGAACGCGCTAAAGAAGAGTGCGAGTATTTGCGCGTCGCCGTCTTGAGCGACGAGTTAGTTCGCAAATTCAAGCAAAAAGACCCGATAATTCCCCAAGATCAGCGAATGCAGGTGCTGGCCGCCCTCCGAGACGTCGACGAGGTCGTCTGTATCGAAGACAATCCCTCTCGAATCATGGAATTTGAACGTCGCCCGTTCGATTGCTTTTTCTCCGGGGACGACTATCGGGACAACGAGTATTGGAACTGGGAACGAGAAGAACTTCGTAAGCGAGGCTCGGATATAAAGTTCTTCTCCTATACCGAATATCAGAGTTCCACGATGATTCGCGCAAAACTCAACAAAAAAGAACAATAAGCGCGACGACGCTTACAGCAATAAAGCGCGAGAAGATATCGTCTTCCCGCGCTTTATTAAACGTCTATCGACGTCTGTTCGCAGTTTTGCGAACAGACTTTATCTGACTTTGACTTCAGACGGTCGCGTTTCTATGCCGAGCAGCCTGTAATCGACGTTCTATTCGGCGTCGACGACGGTAGCAAGGTCGGAGACGAATCTAGGATCAGAATAGACGTCTTCGAAAACGGAATTTCCGGAGTACCCTCCTCGCCACGCCTTCAGCGCAGTTGCGAGATCAAGTCCGATACGAACGCCGGTCACGTCGTTGCGAAGCCGGAAGTTCGCGCCGCCGACCCATTTGGACGTCTCTTCCTTTTTCACGAGCTCGGTTGCGGCAATCGTCTGCGCTTCGGCGTCAGTTGGCGTCAAATGGGCCTCTTTAAGTTGATCGTAGGCGGCGCCCATCGTCGCAACCGTCGCGAGATATTCCGTTTCAACGGCGGCGTCGGCGACCGTAAGTTCGGTCATCGCCGCCGCGCTCTCTTCGTTGAACGCCTCCCGGGCGGCGGAACGAGCCGCTAGGAAATCAGTTATCGACGTTTTGCCCGAATTATAGTCGGCGGCGGCCTTCGCAACGGCGGCGTCGCGAGCGTCGATCGCGGCCAGATACGCGCCGAGATAGTCCGAAAGATTGTTCGCATGAGAATCGTAACGGGCCTGCGTCATAACGAGCCATGCGTCAAACCATTCCTGCCACGTGTCGTAAGTCGGCGTCGTTTCTTCCGGACGCGTTACGGTCGCCTCGACCTCGGCGGTCGCGGAGCCGCCGAAGTTCGTAGCGTCGCTCGTTTTGGAAACGATCGTCTGCGCTTGAACCGCGACCTTTTTCGTCACGCTCTCAACGTCGGCGGCCGTCGTCCCAAAGAAATCGCTCGGAACGACGTACGTCACGACGCCCGTCTCCTCGTTGATCGTCATTCCTTCGGGAACGTCGGCGTCGGCGGCAAACGCGTAACGGACGCCGGTCGCCTGCGCGCCTTCGGGAAGCGTCGCAGAAACCGTAAACGTAATCGTCTTCCCCGCTTCGACCGTCTGCGCGGCGACGGGGGCGATTGTCGGCGCGACTAACGTCGTCGTTCCGCTATTCGCGATCATGAGATCGTAGGTTCTCGTCGCCGACTTGCCGTCGACATAAGTTCCGTCGGCGCCGCGCGTCTGCTTGGTCGCGGTCACTGACAGCTTATAAATCTGAGCGCTAATATTGTTCGCAAGATAATCGGCGCCGATCGTCCACGTTAACGCGCCGGTCGTCGAATTGAGCGTCATGCCTGCGGGGACGGGCGTGTTGGCGATCGCGTAGACAATTCGATCGGCGGTTCCGTTCGGATCGGTCGCGCTAACCGTCGCCGTATAGGTCGCGCCTGTGCGCGCGACGACGCCGTCAAGGTCGTTAAGGACGGGCGCGGAATCCTGATACTTCGGATTGTTCAGCGTGAGCGAGAAGGACGTCGACGTCGAATCCGTATAGTCGATCGTATCGTCTCCGACGCTCGTCATCGAACGCGCGGCGACGCCGACGTTATACGTTCTGGAACGGGTCGTCGTATCGCCGAAAAAGTCGGCGGAAGGAGACCATGTGACGACGCCGTTGGAGTCGAGCGCCATTCCCATGGGAACTTCGGTCGTGAAACGATACTCGGTCGCGACGACGCCGGTCGGCGCGGTCTCGACGGTCGCGACAGAAATCGAGTCGCCCGCCGTCGCGGTCTGCGCGTCAAGGTCTTTCCACGTCGGGAGAAGCGTCGCGTCCTCGACGTAAGAAGCGTTGTTGATCGTAAGCGTAAACTCTTTTTCGACAGACGCTCCTTCGAGATACGTTCCGCCCTCTTGTTCGATCAATTCGGTCGCCTTGACCGTGAAATCATAAAGGCGCGTCTTCACACCCGCGCTAAGATAGTCGCTCGGAATCGCCCACGAAAGGACGCCGGTCGAGGAATTGATCGACAGATTCGTGTCGCCTACGAGAGAATAGCGAATCGCGGCGTCAGGCGCGGACGCGTCGTATGCGGAAACCTGCCCGAGATAAGGAACGCCGGTCGTAGCCGTCGTATCGTCAAAGTCGGCGAACGCAAGGGCGCCGGCGACGGAGAAGTTTAACGTCTTCATCGCGACGCGCCCCAGCGCGTCGGTCGCTTGAACCTGTAGCGTATGAGTTCCGATCGCGTCTTCCGTCGGCGCGGTCCAGGCAAGAACGCCGTCGGTCGAGAGCGTTATATAGGACGGAACCGACGCGGCGTCGACAAACGAGAAGGCGACGTCGGCGCGTTGCGACCCGTCCGTCGCGTCTA
>CAMJTU010000007.1 GCA_946408825.1 uncultured Planctomycetaceae bacterium | reverse complement strand
CGCGGGCTGTTAGCTCAGTTTGGTTAGAGCGTCTGGTTTACACCCAGAAGGTCGCTGGTTCAAATCCAGCACAGCTCATTTCTCCTTCACGCGAGCATGCCGGAAGGCGTTTCTTCTTCCTTGCGAGCCGGCATAAACGCGACGACGTCGGTTACGTCGAGAACGCCGACGGGTCGTCCTTCTTCGTCGAGCGCGGGAAGTTCGCTGATCTTACGTTTCGAAAGAATTTCGACCGCTTCCTTCATCGTCGCGTCGGCGCGAACGGCGAGGGGCGAAGGCGTCATTACCTCGGAAACAGGGCGGTCAAAAGCGTCCTCTCGGCGCGATTCAAAGAGGCGCGCAAGGTCGCTGTCAGTAAAGATACCCGAGAGTCGTCCCGATTCGTCGAGAAGCAGCACCGCGCCGGAACGACGTCCCGGTTTTCGGCACGACGTGAAGACGTCGCGCACCGTCGTCGTATCGGGCGCGACGCGGCACAATTCGAGCGGACGCATGAGCTCGCACACCCGGCTTAGACTCCGCCCAAGCGCGCCGCCGGGATGGAATCGCGCAAAGTCTTCTGAGCGGAACCCGCGCAAACGACTGACCGTAAGCGCAAGCGCGTCGCCCATCGCAAGCATCGCGGCGGCGCTAGAACTCGGCGCGAGTTTAAGCGAGTCCGCCTCCTCGATCTTGCCAATTTCAAGCGCGACCGTCGCCGCGCGGCCAAGCGCGCTGTCCGCCGTCGAAACGATCGCGACGATCGGAACGCCCCGCGACGCGAGAGGTCCGAGAATCTGTTTAATCTCTTCCGTTTCGCCGCTGTAAGAAAACGCGAGAACGACGTCGTCCGCCGTGATCGCGCCAAGGTCGCCGTGACGCGCTTCGCCCGGATGGACAAAATGACTCGGCGAGCCTGTCGACGACGCGGTCGCCGCAATTTTACGCGCAATCAATCCCGCTTTGCCCATGCCCGTCGTCACAAGACGTCCGCGGCAATCGAGAACGAGCGAAACCGCTTCGCAGAATCGCGAATCGAGCGCGTCGACAAGCCGAAGGATCGCGTCGCCCTCCGAACGCACGACGCTTCGCGCGTACTCGAGCGCGTCCGCGTCGTTCGACGTCCATTCGCGCGCGACTTCGATCGTCTTAAGCGCAAGCGAACCCTCAAAAGAAACGACGTCGGGCGCCGCGCTCCCCGCGATTCGAAGCGTTGTCCGTTGCGTGTCGTTCTCTCTCGTCATGACGTCGCGTCCTTTCCTTAAATTCGTCCCATAAGTTCGGAGGAAATCCCAACGAACTAGCTCTCGGGAGAATACCCTTCTTTTTCTCGCGACGCAAGAGCGTTTTCGGAAAGAGAGTCCTCGCGCGCGCTTTCGCCCTTTCCCTCGCTCTTGTTAAAAGCCTCTTTCCTGATAGAATAAAACGCGATTTTTCAATGTGAAACGCGGGGCGTTTGTCGTTCAAAACGCGTCGCCAAGGAAATGCTTTTGGGGAACGTCAATGGCGGTCATACTCAACGTCGAGCATCTGAGAAAACACTTCGGTCCCGACCCTGTCCTATCCGACGTGACCTTTCAGGTTCGCGAAGGGGATAAAATAGGTCTCGTCGGTCCGAACGGATGCGGCAAGACGACTCTTTTGAACATCCTTTCCGGTCGAGAAGAAACGGAGAAAGGAAAGTTCGAACTTTTTGGCGGCGCGACGCTCGGCTATCTCGAACAGCGTCCGACCGTCGATCCGACGGAAACCGTCGTGGAAGCGGGTCGCAAGGCGCTCGACGCGCTCCATCGCGCGTTGACGGAGTCGGAAGAGATCGCGTCAAGAATCGCCGATCCGTCCCTCGACGACGCGGAACGCGATCGTCTCGCGCGGCGTTACGACCATTTGCACGAAGAACTGATGCGTAAAGACGCCTACAACATCGGTCGGCGCGTCGAACGCATCCTCCTCGGCGTCGGCTTCACAGAAGACGACCTTGAAAAGCGCGTCTCGTCTCTCAGCGGCGGCGAACTCAACCGTCTGGGACTCGCCAAACTGCTCCTCGAAGAGCCGGAAATCATGCTCCTCGACGAACCGTCGAACCACCTCGACCTCGCCGCGACCGAGTGGCTCGAAGATTTTCTCAAAACGACCAAAGCCGCTATTATTCTCGTTAGCCACGACCGGTATTTCCTCGACCGCGTAACGAACAGAACGTTCGAACTTTACGCGGGAACCGTCGACGACTATCCGGGAAATTTCACTAAGTATCAAACGCTTAAAGCCGATCGGCTCGCCGTTCAGACTAAGACCTACGAAAAATGGGTCGAAGAGGTTGAAAAGGCGAAGGACTTCATCCGCCGCCATCATTACGGCAAGAATACGGCGCCTCAAGCGGAAGATCGTCGCAAAAAGCTCGAACGTCTTGAAGCGGAGCCGCCCGAGTTGCCTCGCGACGTCTCTTCGCCCCCGATGACGTTTCCTCCCGCGTCCCGAACGGGCGACGTCGTTTTTCGCATCGACAGTCTTTCGAAAAGCTACGGCGACCGCACGCTCTTCAAAAACTTTTCCTTCGACGTCCAGCGCGGCGAACGCTGGGCAATTCTCGGTCCTAACGGCTGCGGAAAAACGACGTTCCTGCGGTGTCTTCTCGGCGGTGAAACGCCGGATTCGGGCGAAGTTCGGTTCGGACAGGGCGTCGCCGTCGGATATTTCGACCAACAGCTCCGCGTCGTCGACGATCAGATTCCCGTCGTCGACGCAATTCGTCCGAAGAAGAAGGTCTTTGAAGACCTTGCGCGTCGACGACTCCTCGCCGCGTTCGGACTCGTCGGCGACCAGCAGTTGTTGAAGGTCTGCAATCTCAGCGGCGGTCAGCGGTGTCGCGCGGCGCTCGCAAAACTCGCGGCGGACGATCCGAACGTCCTGATCCTCGACGAACCGACGAACCACCTCGATCTGTGGGCGCGCGAGGCGCTCGAAAAAGCGTTGAAAAACTTCGGCGGAAGCGTAATCTTTATCAGTCACGACCGATATTTCGTCGACCAGGTCGCCGACAAGCTTCTCGTCTTTCAACCGAACGCGACGTACAAGATCGTCGACGGAAACTACTCGACCTTCCGCTATATGGTCTCCCGCAGTCTTATGGCGGATCCGTTCCTCCCCAACGCGCTCGACGTTCCGTTTGTTCCGGGAAAAATCCAGTCTGAGACGAAACCCGTCGCAAATTCCAACATGTCGCGTCGCTCGTCCCTCGAGAAGACGGCGCCGTCTAAGAGCAAAAGCGTAAAATCGTCGACGACGACGCAGACGCCCGCCGCCGGAAAAGGGAAAAACAAAGGCGCCGTCAAAAATTTAGATTCCGGAAATCCTAACGCCCGAAAAACGAACGGCGTCCCGAGTTATAAACAGGGCGATCCTTCCAAGTACGCGGAACAGAATTTCAAAGCGGAACAGGGCAAAGTCAAGCCGAAAACGGAAAAGCGCAAACGCAAGTTCCCGTTCCGTAAAGTCTCGGATATTGAAGACGAAATTTTCATTCGCGAAACGCATATGCAGACGCTCATGGAAGATATGAGCAAGCCCGAAGTCGTCCGCGACGGCGAGCGAATGAAAGAACTCCAGCGTCAGATTCAAGAGGAAGAAGAAGCGATCAAACGCCTCTATGAGCATTGGGAAGAAGCGAGCGAACTCAACTGGTGACGTTCGACGCGTTTCACACTTCGACAACCATAAGCAACCCGAAATATGAAGGAGTCTCCCGTTGGCGCGGCGCGTTGAAGGAAAAAAAGACCGTTGGGGTTCGCAGATCGGCGTTATTCTCGCCGTCGCGGGAAGCGCCGTCGGACTGGGGAATTTTTTAAGATTTCCCGGTCAAGTCGTGAGCAACGGCGGCGGCGCGTTCATGATTCCTTATATCGTGTCGTTACTTGTCGTCGCGATTCCTCTGGCGACGGCGGAGTGGGCGCTTGGACGGTATGGCGGCCGTCATGGCTTCCATTCTCCAGCCGGCGTCTACTACGCCGCGACGAATCGCAGCGCGTTTTGGACCGCCATGGGATCGTTCACGACGGTCGCGCCTTTTATCATCGGGATGTATTACGTCTTTATCGAGGCGTGGTGTCTCGTATACGCGGCGCAGTATCTCGGCGGAGTCTTCGAACGCTTCGGATTCGGTTTTTCCGTCGCGCCTAGCGCAGCGCCGGCCGGATTGGCGTTCGGCGACGCCAAGGAGTACGAAACATTTTTCGGAACGCTTGTGGGAATAAGCAAAAACGGCGCGCTCTTCTCGAGCGGGACCCCCGCGACGCTCGTCGCGACGTTCGTATGCGCCGCGATCAATTTCTGGCTCGTCTATCACGGCGTTTCGCGCGGTATCGAACGGTTTTGTAAAGCGGCGGCCCCTCTCATACTACTCTGCGCCGTCGCGGTCATTATCCGCGTAATAACGCTCGGCAATCCGACGGGGCGCCCCGGTCAAAGTTTCCTTGACGGTCTAGGCTTCATGTGGAACCCGACGCGCGAGGCGGAAACGGCGTCGGGCGAGATTATTCGCGTCAGCGTGTGGCAAACGCTCGCAAATCCCGACGTATGGCTCGCGGCGACCTCGCAAATTTTTTTCAGCGTCTCAATCTGCCTCGGCGCGGTATGCACATACGCAAGTTACGTCAAACCGAAGAGCGATATTGCGCTTTCGAGTATTTCGGCGACGGCGACAAACGAGTTTTGCGAAGTCCTCTTCGGCGGTCTCATGACGATTCCGCCCGCGATTATGTTTCTCGGCCTTAGCGCGTCCAACAGTTTTTCGTCGTCTTTTTCGCTGGGATTCGTCGTCTTGCCGAACGTCTTTGGCCTCATGCCGTTTGGACAGTTTTGGGGCTTCCTTTTCTTCTTCCTGCTGCTGCTCGCCGCGATAACCAGTTCCGTTTCGATGATTCAACCGGCAGTCGCTCTTCTTCAAGAATCGCGCGGATGGTCGAGAGAACGGAGCGCGTTCGTTTCTTCGTCGATTAACTTCGTCGGGACGCTCGTCGTATGCTGGCACACGTTAAATCTCGGCGCGCTCGACGTTTTCGACTTCTGGGTCGCCAACTTCCTCCCGCTGATGACCGCGATTATCCAGACGATCGTCGTCTGCTTCGTCTGGGGCGCGTCGGCGTTTCGCGCTGAAATTGCCCAGGGTTCGCGAATTAAACCGCCTTTTTTCCTCGTCAACGTCGTCAAATACGTCTCGTTCCCGTATATGATTCTGGTCGTCCTCTTCTGGCTCGGTCAGAACATATCGAAGCGAATCCATGAAATAGCGCATAGCCCCGTCGCTCAGATTTCGCTCGCGTTCATGACGGTCGTCGCGCTCGCGACGTTAACGCTCGCAGTAGCGGCGGCGCGGCGTTGGCGCCACGCCGCGGAACACGTCGAATCTAACGCCATGACGAATCAAGACCGTCCTTTGTAAGCGTTTTACTAAACTGAAAGGCTCCTCATGAGCAACAAGCCTAGACACGAACATTGGGGATCGCAAATCGGCGTCGTTCTCGCGGTCGCGGGGAGCGCCGTCGGACTCGGCAATTTTCTACGCTTCCCCGGTCAAGTCGTCAATTACGGCGGCGGCGCGTTCATGATTCCTTACGTCGTCTCGCTTCTGCTCGTCGCCATTCCCATCTCGATGAGCGAGTGGGCGCTGGGCCGATTCGCGGGACGTCACGGATATCATTCGCCGTTAGGAATGTACTACGTTGCGAGCGGACGCAGGCGCGGCTGGGGAATCGTCGGCGGCATGAGCATGTGCGTTCCCCTCGTTATCGACATGTACTATATTTTCGTCGAGGCTTGGTGTTTGTTCTACGCTATCAAATATCTCGGCGGAATACTGGAGCCTATTGGGTTAGGCTTCACGCTTGGCGCCGGCGACGGCGCGGGGATGCGTTTAGGAAGCGGCGAAGCGTACGAACGTTTCTTCGTCACGACGACGGGCGCAAATCAAAACGGCGCCGTTTTCTCCGGTTCAGGTTTCCCTTTGCTGGCGACGACGATCTTTTGCGTCGTTATCAATTTCCTCCTCGTATATCGCGGCGTGTCGAAGGGAATTGAAAAATTCAGCAAGCGCGTGGCGCCCCTCATTCTTCTCTGCGCGATTATTATGATCGTCCGCGTCGCGACGTTAGGAAATCCAACGGGGCAGCCGGGTCAGAGCTTTCTCGACGGATTGGGCTTCATGTGGAATCCTTCGCGCGACATTTACAACGCGACGGGACAAGTCGTGGGACGCACGAACGTATGGACGTCCCTTCTCAACCCCGAAACGTGGCTTGCGGCGACGTCGCAGATCTTCTATAGCGTGTCGATCTGCATCTGCGCGGTCTGCACATACGCAAGCTACGTGCGTCCTAAGGACGATATCGCGCTCTCCAGTCTTTCGGCGACGGCGACAAACGAATTCTGCGAAGTCGTGCTCGGAGGGCTAATGGCGATTCCGCCCGCAATTATGTTCCTTGGAACCCGCGCGGCGGACGGCTTCAGTTCGTCGTTCCAGCTCGGTTTTATCGTTCTGCCGAACGTCTTTGAACTCATGCCGCTCGGGCAGCTCTGCGGCTTCGTCTTCTTCTTTCTTCTCTTCTCTGCGTCTGTGACGAGCTCCATGTCGCTCGTACTCCCCGCCGTCGCGTTTTTCCGCGAGGCGTTGCAGTGGTCGCGAGGCGCCAGCGTTTTGCTCGCGGCGTCGTTCCACCTCGTCGGCGCGCTAATCGTAATCTGGTTCACCAAAGGTTTGACCGCGCTCGACACGTTCGATTTCTGGTTCGCAAACTTCGCGCCCTTCTTCTTTGCCATCATGCAAACGGGACTCGCCGCGTTCGTCTGGGGATCCGCGAAAATGAAGGAAGAAATCTCGCTCGGCTCGAAAATCAAACCGCCGACGTTCCTCGCTTTCGTTGTAAAATACCTCTCGTTCCCCTACTTGCTCGTGATAGCGATCTTCTGGACCGCCAAGAACCTTAAGGGCCGTATCGAAGCGACGATGGGAGATCACGTCGCACAGCTCTCGATCGCGTTCTTCCTCGTTCTGCTAGCGTTCCTTTTCGCGCTGTCCGTCATAACGATAAAGCGCTGGCGCGCGCAGAATTCGGGCGACGGCCTCGAGAAAGAGCGCCAAGCGGACGTTTCGAAACCTTGACAAAGATATAAAATTATTCTATACTGAAACTTAAGGATTAGGATTCAACGTCGAAAAAACGGGAGATCACGCATGACGTGGGGCGGTTGGATTAGCATGACGGCGTCGCTCGCCATTGTTATCGGACTATTCGGATGGTGTTGTTACAAGCTCGTCGTAACACGCGGCGCGCAGGACGAAGACGCCTCTAGCGTCGAACCGCAACAGACGGAACGCTAGCGAAAAGAAAACGACGGGACGCGATTCAAATGGCGCAGAAGTCAGGAACACGCGAACACTGGAAGACGCGACTCGGGGTCGTCCTCGCGGTCGCAGGCAGCGCCGTGGGGCTCGGTAATTTCCTCCGATTCCCCGGTCAAGTCGTTTTAAACGGCGGCGGCGCGTTCATGATTCCGTACCTGATTTCCCTTCTGCTCGTGGGCATTCCGCTCGCGACGAGCGAATGGGCGCTCGGACGTTTTGCGGGGCGCAGCGGCGTTCATTCCCAGATGGGAATGTTCTATCTCGCGAGCGGTCGGAAACGCCGCTGGGGCGTCGTCGGCGGTCTGATGGCGATCGTGCCTTTCGTTATCAGCATGTTTTACGTCTTCATTGAAGCGTGGTGCGTTCTTTACGCGCTCCAATACTTGGGCGGCATGTTCGAGCCTGTCGGGTTAGGCTTCTCGTTCTTTAACAACGTCGATCCCGGACTTCATTTTGACGCCCCGGTGGAATATACGGCGTTCTTTAATCGCATGATCGGCAAGGACGCGGACGGTTCGCTCTTTCGTCTTTCGACGTCGCCGCTTCTTCTGGCGACGATTTTCTGCGCGCTCGGCAACGTTTTACTGATAAGTCGCGGGATCGTCGGCGGAATCGAAAAGGTTTGTAAGATCGCGGCGCCCCTCGTTTTGGCGTGTTCGCTCCTTGTCGTCCTACGCGTCGTTACGCTCGGCAATCCCACGGGAATCGAGGGGCGCGGATTTCTTGATGGGCTGGGCTTCATGTGGAACCCGTCGCGCGACGCGTTTGACGCCAAAGGACTCGTGATCGGTCGAACGACGCTGTGGGAATCGCTGAAGAACCCCGACGTATGGCTCGCGGCGACCTCGCAAATCTTTTTCACGATTTCCCTGTGCTGGTGCTGTATCACGACCTATGCCAGCTATATTAGAAAACGCGACGATATCGCGCTTTCGAGTCTATCCGCGACGTCCATTAACGAGTTTTGCGAAGTCGTGCTCGGCGGTCTCATGGCGATTCCGCCAGTCGTCATGTACCTCGGCGTCAACGCGGGCGGAAGTTTTAATTCGTCATACGCGCTGGGGTTCGCCGCGCTGCCCAATGTTTTTGGTCAAACGCCGTGCGGTCAGTTTGTAGGACTCTCGTTCTATCTTCTCCTTTTTACGGCGGCGATTACGACGTCCGTCTCGCTGCTTCAACCCACGGTCGCGTTAATCCACGACGCGTTCGGCGGTAATAAAGAATCGAACGCGTTCCTTGTCGGCGGCGTCAATCTTATAGGAACGCTCTTTGTCTGCTGGTTCACGAAAAACCTCGCGGCGCTGGAGGTGTGCGACTTTTGGATTTCCGAAGTCGTCATGTTTGTCTTTGCGACGCTCCAAACGTTTTTGGTCGCGTTTGTCTGGGGCTCCTCGGCGTTCCGCGCAGAATTGGAATTCGGCTCGCAGATTCGGTCGTTTCGCTTTCTGCCCTTGATCGTAAAATATATATCCTTTCCATACATAACGATCATCATCGTCTTTTGGTTTGTAAAAAATCTCGGCGCCCGTTTGCACGAGATTCAAGAAGACGCCGTCACGCGTTACGCGTTCATTCTCTTTGGCGTCATCGCGGCGACGCTGTTCATACTCTCGATCGTCGTAACGACGCGATGGAAGCGCGGCGAAACCTCCGCGCGCGACGCGTCTAAATCCGATTCTTGACGTCGTCTCAATAATTCGTTAGACTGCGCCGACAAAAGAGAGATTTGGCGCGACATTTTCTTATGCGCCCTAAAAACGGGAGAGATCAATGAAACCGGTGTTGCAAGCGCGGGGACTTACGAAACGCTACGGTAAAATCACGACGGTTCACGACGTCGACGTCGAAGTTTATCCAGGGGAAATTGTCGGGCTCCTCGGCGCCAACGGAGCCGGTAAAACGACAAGTTTCCACATGATCTGCGGCCTCACCAAGCCGAGCGAGGGTCAAATTCTGCTCGACGGACAGGACGTCACGCGCTGGTCGATGTCGCGTCGCTGCAAGGCGGGACTCGGTTATCTGCCTCAGGAACACAGTTTGTTCGGCGCGCTGACGGTGGAACAAAACCTTATCGGCGCTCTCGAATATTACGGAGTTCCAAGGCGCGAACGTCGTTCAAAGTGCGAGGAAATTCTCAAACGTTACGATCTCTGGGAAGATCCCGTAAAAGGTCCGATTTACAAACGCGTCGTCGGATACGGAGGCGCGGGCGGACTTTCAGGCGGCGAACGCAGACGTCTCGAATTTGCGCGCGCCGTCGCCGGCAATCCAAAGATTCTCATGCTAGACGAACCGTTCGCCGCATGCGATCCGGAGACGATCAGTAAAATTCAGCGGGCCGTTTTTGAACTCGCCGACTCGGGCATAGCCGTCCTTATCAACGACCATGCCATCGCCAACACGCTTAAAATCACCGAGCGCGCCTACGTTATCGACCGCGGCTGCGTGCTCTGTTCGGGCTCCGCGATGGAAGCGCTAAGCAATCCCGAAGCGATCCATTATTATTTCACCCACGAAGCGAAGGACAACGCGGAAACGATCGGCCGGGCTCACGGATACTCGCCGGAGGAAGCGCGTGAAATGGTCGCGCGCGCCTATGAAGAGGTTGAACGGCGATGGCCCGAAGACGTGGAATTTCTCAACGGACGGAGCTCGCGCCCCGCGCCTACCGACGACGATTACGGTCTATCTTCGTCCTCGACGCGACGCGGCGGTTTTGCGTCTCGTTTTCGAGCGACTCGTCGCTTCCCAACGAACGCCCCGCGGCGTGAAGACGACGTTTCACAGCGGGACGTCTCCTCGTTCAGAGACAGTTCGTTGCGCAGAAGAAGACCGCCTGAATACGGCGCCCCCAACTCGTCGCGCGTTCACGACGACGCGGAAGAACGATTCGACGACAACCGTCTGAAACGTCGGTCCGATTCGTCGCGCGTTCATGACGACGTCGAAACGCAGGACTTCTTCCGCGGTTCCACAAACCGCAAATCGCTCGCGCTCCGACGGAACAACGACGGTCAAACGCGTCAGACTCCGTCTCCACGCGACATGGAACCGGAAGAGAATCGCTATTCCGACAAAACGGACAAACTCCTCCGGCGCCGCCGCAATCAATAGCCGACGCGCTCTGGAATTACCTGAAAACCGCGGCGTGGCGTTCAAATAAAAAAGACCCGTTCTCCGAAGAGGACGGGTCTCTTTTTTAAACGTTAAGCGCGCGAGTCATATGCTCGCGAAAACAAGATCAGGTCTCGTCGATGAAGGACCAGTCGATCTTTTCGTAACCGTTCTGGTATTCCGGACGAACGAGTTCGGCGACGCCGGGGGTCTTGAGTTCGGCAAGGTTGGTAACCTGGAGCTTCTTCGCGTCCCACTTGATCGTTTCGCCGCGTTCGCCAGCCTTCGGGGCGGCCCAAACGGCAAGGTTGCCGAGGAGGATCGTCTCGGTGAGAGGGCCGGCGAAGTTCGGGAAGTTGGACCAGCAGAGTTCCGGCTTGTTTTCGCTAATCGCGGTAACCCATTCGAGCTTGTTGCGAGCGTCGAAATCGCCGGAATGTTCGTCTTCCGGAGCCTTGCGCCATTCGACGCCGTCGATTTCCTTAAGCGGATCGCCGCCCTTGGCGAGGAGCTGGTAACGCTGAGCATAGTCGTCCGGGCTGTAAGCGACGCCCTTGTCGCCGATGATGATCGCGCCGGAATCGGTCGGGTTCTTAATACCGTATTCTTCGAAGAGGGACGCTTCGGGTTTCGTCTTGGCGTCGAACCAAGTGACCTCGATCGCGCCGCGGTTTTCGGTCGCGGGGAACTGGAACCAAATCTTGCTGGAGGCGGGGAAGGAGTCGAAGTCATGTCCGGAGGATTCGGCGACGACTTCGGTGGGGAACTTCAGATCGCAAGCGCCGTACGGCATGTTGGCGGTATGGCAAGCCATGTCGCCGAGGGAGCCGGAACCGAAGTCCCACCAGCCGCGCCACTGGAAGCTGTGGTAGATGCCGGGCCAGAATTCGCGCTTCGGCGCGACGCCAATCCAAGCGTCCCAATCGAGATTCTTGAAAGCGGCCTCGACCTGCTTTTTCTTCTCGTCGATGAGTTCGTTGGCGACTTCTTCGTCTTCCTCTTCCGCCTTCGTCTTCGCGATGAACTTTTCCATCGTCTCGGCGCGGTTCGGACCCTGCGCCCAAATCGGGCGGTTCGTCCAAATATGGACCGCCTTGATTTCGCCGATCACGCCCGCCTTGATCTGGGCGACGCAACGACGCATCGCGTCAAGCGTGGAACCCTGGTTGCCCATCTGGGTGCAGACGCCATACTTCTTCGCGAGATAGCCAAGATAACGAGCTTCGCCGATCGTACGGGTCAGCGGCTTCTGGGTGTACGCGTGCTTGCCGTTCTTGAGCGCTTCCGCCGTGATGATCGTGTGCATGTGGTCAGGGGTCGAAACCGTAACGGCGTCGATCTTGTCCATCATTTCGGCGTACAGATCTTTGTAGTTCGTGTAGGTCTTGCAGCCAGGGAATTCCTTCGCTTTGCTCTCAAGCGTTTTGCGGTCGACGTCGCAGATCGCGACGACTTTGCCGTAAAAGCCCGCCTGCGTGATGTCGCTGGCGCCTTTGCCGCCAACGCCGATACCGGCGATCGCTAAACCCTGAAGCGCGGACGCGCGAGCGATCTTAACGCTGTTGCCAGCGCCAACCATGAAACCAACGCCGGCGATGGTCGACGTCTTGAGGAAGTCACGACGAGAAGTTTGCATACTCATGGATTAACTCCTGATTGTCTTGAATCATAACGGCGAGAACGCGCGCCCAGGGAGCTTCAAGCGTCGCTCCAAGGACTCCGGCCTCCGCCCTACTTGGCGCCGTCAAAGCAACTGACGCCTACCTTGTTAAATCTTTTCCTATTATACAATCTCACAATCCTCAGTTCCAGTCAAGACTGTGACATTTCAATCAAATTTTTCCAAATTCTCGGAATATTTTACCAATTACAAAGAGCGAGCTGCGTTTTTTCATCAATATCAACCGCGCGCCGATTGATTAAACCTGCCTTTTTCGATATATTCAGTCAGTCGCCGACGGGATTTTGCGCGTCTTCGGAAGCGCGACGGGCGAACATAGGCATGGGGCAGGCGTGAATCGATGAGCGAATTCCTTTTTTTTTATCCAAAGCGTCAGATAGAGACGGCGCTCGTGATACGTGGATTTGCCGTCGTGCGCGGACGGAAGCCTGTCCCGACGAGGATTCGCGTCGTCGAATTCGACGACGCGCGAAATCAGCTCGTCGTCGACGCAAAGACAGACCTTTCCGCCGCTCTCTACGTCCCGTGTTCCGGCGGCCGCG
Source organism: uncultured Planctomycetaceae bacterium (assembly GCA_946408825.1). Lineage (GTDB taxonomy): Bacteria > Planctomycetota > Planctomycetia > Pirellulales > Thermoguttaceae > RUG369. Next base: position 128,531 of record CAMJTU010000007.1, on the reverse strand, counting down.
AAGGATTCTTCTACGCGTCGACCGAAACGCTCCCGTCCGATCGTCGTCCGCGACCTCTTTACCTTGAACTCTGTCGCGGTCAACTCTCGAGAATTCAGCGCAAGCGCGCGGAATGGTCTTACTCGGGATTTTCGACTCCGGAACGTCTGCGAAGTCAGATTCGCCGCGCCGTTCAGAAATTCTCCGTCCTCGTGACCGCCGATTACGACGCGCCCGACTATGACGCGGAGACTTTTGCTCTTTTCAACTCGCTGTGCGAAATCGCACGGCGACTAAACGAGCTATATTTGAGTCAGACGCTCGCCGCGCGCCGCAGGACGGCGTCGTGGGTTTCGCGATTCGGCTTCGCGACGAATCCGCACGAAAAATGGACGCCGTCTTACGACGCGCTTTTCGTCGGATCTAAATCGAATCACACGCGTCCCAAGCTTGAACAACTCTTTCAAACGGTTAACATCCGCGTAAATTGGCGCGAAATCGAGCGGCATGGCTCATACGATTGGTCTAGAGTCAGCGACGCCGTCGACGCGGCGCGCGAACGCAACCTTCGCGTAACGCTCGGTCCGATGACGCGCTGGGGGACGGACCTGCCGTCGGCGCTTCAATCGTCGACGATCGACGCCGACACGTTGCGCGGCGAATTCACGAAATTCCTCAGAACCGCCGTTCACGCGTTAGGAGACCGCGTCGATCGTTGGATCGTCGCCACGAACGTCGAGACGTCGCCCGACCTTCCTACTTTTGAATTTCGCCTATCTAACGCGATGCAAGCCGCCGACTACGTTCGGAACAACTTGCCGCGCTCCGAAGCTTTCCTTGGACTCGAACAGGCGTTCGGAGATACTTCGCGATTTCGCGACCCGCCGCTCGTCTACGCCGTCGACCTTGCCGCCAGACTCGCCCAGCGTCACGCGTTTGACGGATACTACGTCGAAACCAATTTTGGCCTCGTGCCAAACACGACCGCGCCGCGCGACCCGATGGAACTGCATCGTTTCTTTGACCGTTGGCGCATGATCGGAGTCAAACTCGCCGTCGCCACGTCATGTCCGAGCGCCGCGCCCTTCGCGACGCCGAACTCGCTCGAATCTTCAGAGCTGTTCACATCTCTCTTCGCCGACAAGCAGAAACGATCTTTCTTCTTCCGTCAAACGGGAGAGGGAAAGGCGCTTGAAGAACTCGTTTGGGACGTTCAAGTTCAGCAGGAGTTTGCGCGACGCTTTTATTCAAGCGCGCTCGCCTGTAAGGCGATCGACGAACTCATATGGACGCGTTGGCTTGACGCCAAACTGATGAGCTACGACGAATATTCGGAACTTGTAAGCGTTTTCGACGGCGCAGAGTCGCCCGCGCCGTTCGAGCAGACCGTCGTGGACGGCTTCGCTTACGCGCAGCGGCACGACGAAGACGATTTCTTTGGTCGCGACGACTTCGACGACGAACGCCAGGCCGAAGACGACTTCTTTGGCGACGGTCCTTTCGACGAGGAGCTTTTTGACGAGATCGAACTCGCGTCCTCCGACGCGTCGTTTCATTCAAGGTCGGAAAGCGTTTCCTTTTCCGCCGAAATCGACGCGCCCGAAAACTTCACGCCCACGTCGGGACTCCTTGACGCGCATGGCCGTCCCAAACCGACGCTTTATAAACTTGCGGCGCTCCGCCGCGCGTACCTCGACGCCTAAAGGAGACGCTTGCATGAGAAACCGACCCATTCCCCCGCCCTCTCGACGCGGCTTCATGCTGCTAATCGTCACGCTCGTGCTCACCGCGCTCACGCTCAGCGGCGCGGCGCTCCTCACGCTGATGAAGACGGAAAACGAAGCGACGTCGACGCGAGGACGTAAAGAACTCACGCACGGCGTCGTAAGATCGGCGGTCGTTTATCTCGTCGGATGCGTCGAACAAACGGAAGAAGAACGCGAAAAACTCGGCGGTCTCTACGACAACGGCGCGTATTTCTGCGCCAAGCCGTTGCTGACGAGAGAAGAAGGAGGCGCCGACACGTCTCGCTTCACGATTATCTCCCCAAAGCTTGAAGACGCCAATATCGACGGTATTCGCTACGGACTCGTCGACGAATCCACGCGACTCAACCTTCAAGCGGTTCTCGCGTGGGATAAAGAGTCGCCCGGCGCCGGACGAGCCGCGCTTATGAAACTTCCCGGCATGACCGCGATCGCCGCCGACTCGATTCTCGACTGGATCGATCCAGACGAACAAGCGCGGCAAAACGGCGCCGAGGCTAGGTATTACGCGAACGCGAATCTTCCATACAGTCCGAGAAACGCGACGCCCGTCTTTCTCGAAGAGCTTCTGCTCGCCCGCGGCGTTACGCGCGCGCAGCTTTATGGCTCCGACGAAAACTTCACCTACAACGCTGAAAAAAGCGGTCCCGACGATTCTAACGCCGATTACGGCGGCTCGTTGCTTTCGACGCCGACGGCAAGTCGCGGCGGCGCGACGCAAAACGCCGGCGCAGTTCCTTGGACGGCGCTCCTCACTGTTTTTAGCGCGGAAAAGGACGTCGACCCTCGAGGCGAAGCGCGCGTCAACCTTAACGTCGACGATTTGAACTTCTTGTATCGCGAATTAGAGCCGCGCGTCGGCGCCGACGTCGCAAAATTCATCGTCCTCTACCGTCAGTATGGTCCGGAAACCAACGAGCAGGAGTCCGCTTCCCCCGCGTCAAGACGCGCGGCGCAGCGCGGAGGGCGCCGTTCGGGGTACGTTTCCAACGGAGCAAGAGGCGGCGCGGGCAACGCGGGAACGGACGCGACAAGCGCGCCCCCGACCGTCGGCGTTCTCGCTCAGGCGCAAATCGACGGCTCCGTCGCGGCGACGACGACGCTCAAAACGCCCCTTGATATCGTCGGCGCGCGAGTCGTCGTCGGAAACGTCGCGTATGCTTCGCCTATCCGCGACGCTCGCGACGCGACAAAACTCATGACGCTTCTCGACTACGCTTCGACGAGCGAATCGACGACCATCGTCGGACGCGTCAACGTCAACGCGGCGCCGCGCCCTGTTCTCGCGGCGATCCCCGGAATCTCGACCGCCGACGTTCAGCGTATCGTCTCAGAACGCCCCGACATGAGCAAAGCGCTCCCCAGCGACTACCGTCACGCGTCGTGGCTCTACACAAAAGGACTCGTCTCGCTCGACACGATGAAGCGTCTTTACGACAAAACGACGGCGCGCGGCGGCGTATATCGCGGTCAGATCGTCGGATTTCTCGACCGTTCCAACGAGGTGGAACGCGCCGAGGTCGTCGTCGACGGAACGACGGAACCGCCCCGACAAGTTTTTTTCAAAGACCTTTCGACGCTCGGCAAAGGTTTTTCCGACGCGACGCTGCTCGGCGGTCTTACGACGTCCGGCGCCGATAGCGGCGACTTCGGCGTGTCTGCGCTCGACTGGAGAGAAGCGTCGGGCGTCGTCGAACTTGAGCGCGACGGAAGCGGCTATCTCGGCGCGAACGACGACCCGTTCGCGTCGATCAACGCCTTAGAGGCGTCCGCGGGACTCGGCGGGCTTAACAATCCGACTGACGAATCGACCGGCATAAACGTCGACAATCAAGGCATGGCGTTCCCGTCGATCGACGAAACGAATTCCAACGCGCTAGGCGCGAACGACTTTGGGGCGTCTTTAACGGATCCGAACGTCGGCGGCGCGACGCTTTCAACCCCGTCGTTTGACGCGAGCGCGACGGAACCGTCGACCGCTGAAAACACAAACGGCGGAACGCAGTCGCGCCGCGACCGGCTCCTCGACGCCCTCCGTACCTCGCGCGAATCTCGTCAGACGCGCAATCGCGGACTCGCCGGCGCCGAGACGCCGCCGGAACCTTCGGCGGCGACGCCTGAAAACGAACCGACCGTTTCCGAATCTACGCCTCCCGTCGCCGCCGGCGGCGCGACGACCAATCGTAGAGCCGCCAGAACAAACGACGTCGACGAAACACCCCCCTCTGAAAGCGCTCGAGACCGGACTCAGAACGCGCTCGACGCCCTTCGCAGAACGCGTGGCGGCGGCGCCAGAGGCGGAGGTCGCGGCGGCGCCGAGGAAGACTAAACCGCGAAAAGTCAGATTTCCGCGCCATCTCCTATCGACTCGCTAGGCTTCGAAGTTATAATTATAAGTTGCGTGGCGCGTATCGTTCTATTCGAGAACGTATTTCAAAGGGGCGTTTTACGCCTTCTTGAATCGCGGGAGCCCTCTGTTATAATAACCTCTTAATTATCCCGCGACTTACATAAGCCGACGGAATATTGCGGCGACGTCCTCCGCCCGCGCTTTGTATGATCCTAAACGTAAGACTAACGTTCTTAGAGTTGGTAACGATCGTGAAAAAACCGTCTATTTTCCTCGTGTTGTCCCTCCTTTCTCTCGTCGCCGCGTCTACCTCGTGCGACAGACTCAAGCCTCGCCACGAGGAAAACGCTCGGGAAGCGAATGAAGAAGAAGCGCTTCCCGTTCACGTCATGGCGACGACGACGCGTATGATCGTCGACTACGACGAACTCACCGGCAGGACGGCGGCGGTCGAATCGGTCGACGTTCTCGCGCAGGTCTCGGGATACCTCGAAACGATTAACTTTACGCCCGGTTCTTTCGTCCACAAAGGCGACGTTCTCTTTACGCTCGACTCTCGCGTTTACAAAGCGACGCTCGACGAAGCTCGCGCCGACGTCGAAGCTAAACGCGCGGACTTGGAAAGACTCGAGGCGGCGCTGAAACGTCAGCAGGGATTGTTCGAAAAGAACGCGACCTCGCAGCAGCAGCTCGAAGTTGCGACTGCGGAGCGCGACGCGCGTCAGGCGGAATTGAACGCCGCGCTCGCTTCCGCCGAACTGGCGGAAATCGACCTCGATTACGCGACGATCCGATCCCCAATCGACGGCGTCGTCAGTCGCGAACAAATCACAGTCGGCAACCTCGTGACGAAAGGCGCGACGCTTCTTACAAAAGTCGTCGCCGTCGACCCGATTCACGTCTATTTTGACGTAGACGAACGCACGCTCCTCGCGTTCCGACGTCAGCTCCCCAACTTTGAAAACGCGGGAGAAGGTCTCGTCGTCAAGTTCGCCGTCGGGGACGGCGAATTCGACCACAAGGCGACGGTCGATTTCTCCGAGCCGTCCCTAAACGCGACGACGGGCACCCTCGAGTTCCGTTCCGTCGCGCAAAATCCCGTCGGCGAAAAGGGGCTTCGTCCGCTCGTTCCCGGTCTGCGCGTTCGCGTGCTCTTCCCGACTTCGCCGGAATACGAGGCGGTTCTTGTTCCGGAAGAAGCGATCGTCACCGACCAAAACGTCAAACGCGTTTACGTTCTCACGGACGGAAACGGGGTCGACTCGCGTCAAATCGTCCTAGGACCGCTCCAGGAAGATAATATGCGCGTCGTTCGTCAAGGATTGGATTCGGGCGAACGCGTGATTGTCGACAATCTGCTGAGAGTCCGTCCGAATTCCATCGTCGAGCCTACAGAACTCGAAACAAAATCGACGACGCAAATACTTCGCGAAGACGGAACCTACGTCTACGGAGACGGAACGACGGCGAACGACAATATTTACCAGTGGTCGCTTGATCGGTGATCTAAAAAGGAGCGAGCCATGGCGAAATATTTTATCGACCGTCCGATTTTTGCGTGCGTGCTTTCGATCCTCATTGTCTTGATCGGATCCATCGCCTTTTTTCAACTGCCTTTGGCGCAATATCCGAACGTCGCGCCCCCGACGATCAACATTCGCGCCAACTACTCCGGCGCAAACGCGCGCGTCGTCGCCGAAACGGTCGCGGAACTCATCGAAGACCAAGTTAACGGCGTGGAAAACATGCTCTACATGGAGTCCAGCAGCTCTAACGACGGAGGAATGAGTCTGAGCGTCGTCTTCGAGACGGGAACGAATCTCGACGAGGCGCTCGTACACGTCCAGAACCGCGTCGCGCTCGCGACGCCGAAGTTGCCGGAAGACGTCAGAAAAGTCGGCGTAACCGTCCGCAAAAGGTCGCCGACAGTTCTCATGCAGATCAACTTCGTCTCGCCGAATCACGAATTCGACCAGGTATATCTGAGCAACTTCGTCTCGCATCGCGTTCGCGACGAAATCGCGCGCGTCGACGGAGTCGGCGACACGTCGATTTGGGGCGAAAAAGCGTATTCAATGCGCGTATGGCTCGACCCCGCTAAGATGGAAGCGCGAAAACTCAACTCGAGCGACGTCGTCAAAGCGATCAAAGAGCAGAACCAGCAGGTCGCGGCGGGGTCCCTCGGCGATCCCCCCATCGACGAGCCGATCGTTTTCCAGCGCCCCGTCGATATGAAAGGACGTCTCGTCGAACCGGAGGAATTTGAGAACATCGTTGTTCAAACGGACGATCAGGGCCGCGTCACGCTCCTGCGCGACGTCGCCCGCGTCGAACTTGCCGCGCTCGCCAACACGGTGACGAGCGCGTTCAACGGGCTGCCGTCGGTCACGCTGTCGATCTATCAGCTTCCGGACGCCAACGCCGTCGAGACCGCCGACCGAATTCGCGAGGAACTCGACGACATGGCGAAGTCGTTCCCGCCGGGAATTGAATATATCTACACGTACGACACGACGCCGTACATTCGCGAATCGATCCGCGAAATCCAAAAGACGCTTTTCGAGGCGGCGATTCTCGTCGCGATCGTCGTTCTTCTCTTCCTGCAAAGCTGGCGCGCCGCGATCATTCCGCTCCTCGCCGTCCCGATTTCGCTCATTGGAGCGTGCGCGGCGATGTACGCGTTCGGCTTCAGTTTGAACAACCTTTCCCTCTTCGGACTCGTTCTAGCGATTGGAATCGTCGTCGACGACGCGATCGTCGTCGTGGAAAACGTCGAACGGCACATGTCGAACGGGCTGTCGCCTCGCGACGCGGCGCGCAAAGCGATGGACGAGGTCTCCGGCGCGCTGATCGCCATCGCGCTCGTTCTCGCGTCCGTCTTTATTCCGGCGGCCTGCGTCCCGGGGCTCGTCGGCGCGTTTTATCGCGAATTCGCGCTCACCATCGCCGTTTCTACGATAATCTCGTGTTTCGTTTCGCTTACGCTCAGTCCGGCGCTTTGCGCGTGCTTTCTGCTTCCTCGCGGAGCGCGGCGCGACCCGATAACATGGATCGTCGACCTTCTGCTTGGGCCTTTTTTCAAGCTCTTCAACGGGATATTTAAACTCGCGACGTCCGCCTACGTCGCCGTCGTCGCCGGGCTTCTGCGCGTCGCGATTATCGTCCTCGTCCTCTACGGAGGTCTTCTCTATTTGACAGTCGACTATTTCAAATCGACGCCGACGGGATTTGTCCCCGTTCAAGACAAGGGCATGCTGCGCGGCGCGATCCAACTCCCGGACTCCGCGTCTCTTTTCCGAACGCGCGAGGTCATGCGCAAATGCTACCGTCTCGCGCTCGAAACGGAGGGCGTGCAGTACGTCACGGGAATCGAAGGACGTTCGAACCTCGTCGACAGTTCCGCGTCAAACTACGGATCGTTCAGCTTTATTCTGAGTCCCTTTGAAGAACGCGCCAAAACGGGACGCACAGACGTCGTGATTCAAGAAGAACTCATGGAGAAATTCTCGAAACTCACGGAAGGAAGGGGGCAGGTCTCCCGCCCCGCTCCGATCGACGGAGTCGGTCTCGGCGGGTGGAAACTCCAGCTCCAGGACGCGAGCGGAACGGGCAATCTCGCCGCGCTCCAAGAAATCGGCGACCAAATCGTCGAGGAAGGCTCTAAGATTCCGGAGGTTTTCTCGCTTCATAACGCGATCCGCAGCGCGGTTCCTCAGATCTGGCTCGACGTCGACCGCAAAAAGGTCAAGTCAATGAACGTCGACCTCGAAGACGTCTTCGATACAATCGGCGACTATATCGGAAGTTCCTACGTCAACGACATAACGCTCTTTGGACGTAGTTTCCGCGTCATGGTCCAAGCCGACTGGCCCCAACGCGGCGACGCGAACGATATTTACCGTCTGCGCGTTCGCAACGCCAAGGGAGAAATGGTCCCGCTCGGCTCGCTCGTCACGGTTAGAGACTCGTCGGGACCGCTGTCGATCAAACGCTTCAACCAGTTCCCGTCGTCTGCGATTTCAGGACAGGCGGCGCAGGGCTACAGTTCAGGCGAGGCGATGACCGCAATGGAGAACCTCCTTGAGCGCATACTGCCCCCCTCGATGACGTACGAGTGGACGGAGCTTTCGCTTCTAGAGAAAAGAACCGGCAACACCTCGACGTACGTCTTCATTCTGGCGACGACGCTCGTCTTCCTGCTCCTTGCGGCGCTTTATGAAAGCTGGTCGCTCCCCTTCTCCATCGTGCTCGTCGTGCCGATGTGCCTCCTCTGCTCGCTGGTCGGCGTAAACCTCGGCAGGTCGGACGTCAACATCTTCACGCAGGTCGGATTCTTCGTTCTCATCGGACTGGCGTGCAAGAACGCAATTCTCATTGTCGAGTTTGCCAAGGACGGACAGCTTAAAGAACGGAAAAACGGTCGCGACGCGACGCTCGAAGCCTGTCGTTTACGCCTAAGACCAATCGTCATGACGTCGCTCGCTTTTATTCTCGGCGTAGCGCCGCTCATGTACGGTCGCGGCGCCGGCTACGAGATGCGTTACGCGCTCGGACTGGCGGTCTTTTCGGGAATGATCGGCGTTACGATCTTCGGGATATTCCTCACGCCCGTCTTCTACTACTGTCTCCAGAAAATATCGCCGAAATTCCGTAACTCGCGGCAAAAGGGCGGCGGTTCAACCTCCGGCGACGAGCCGCGTTCCGTTTGAACGAAACTCGTCGTAACGCGAAAGGTCGTTCCTGAGCGAAACCGCCGAGGAACGACCTTTTCTTTTGGCGCTTGCATGCGTAGCGTTCTGGGCGTAAAATAAGTCGAAACGAAAGGAAACGACTTCATGACGTCAAGGGAACCGCAAAATCCGGCGCTGGCATGGCTTCAAGACGACCTTCTCGGACTCGTCTCAGGCGACGTTCGGACGGACGACGTAGCGCGTCAGCTCTACTCGTCCGACGGCAGTCCCTTTGAGGAGAAACCGCGCGCCGTCGTATGGCCGCGCTCTGTCCAAGACGTGGTAAACGTCGTCAATTACGCGCGCGAAAACGGGCTCTCGATTCATCCTCGCGGGGCGGGTTCCAGCGCCGCGGCGGGATCGATCGGGTCCGGAATCATCCTCGATTTCTCACGACACATGCGCCGCGTTCTTCACGCCGGCGACGGTTTCATTCGCGTCCAACCCGGGGCCGTTCGCGAACGCGTCAACGATCAACTGCGCACGTCGCGGAAAGAGTTCTTCGCGCCAAGTTCGGGACACGTGCCGACCGGAACGATCGGCAGTATTCTTTCCGTCGACAACATCGGACCGCGATGGCTGCGTTACGGCGCTCCTCACGAAAGCGTCATAGAGCTTAAAGTCGTTTTAGCGGACGGTTCGATCCAAACGCTGCGTCCTTTCAAGTCGCTTCCGGCGGAATCTATCAAGATCACGTCAGGACAAGCGCGCCGAAAATTTCTCAACGCGGCGCTCGTCGACGCGAACGTCGCCGCCGCTCAAAACGAACACGGGGCGCCCGCGTTCGACGAAGAGTTTGACGCAAAACTCGCCGCGGCGCTCTCCGATCCGCTCCAGAAATCGGAATTCGGGCATGATTTTCACGACGGCTACGGTCTTCGTTCGTTCCGTTCCGATTTCGTCCGCGACGAATATTTTCTCCGCGCCTTTGGCTCCGACGCTCACGCGCTGCGGAAACTACTGCGAGTCGATCCCTGGGCGTCCGCGCTGCGTGTAATTCGACGATATGAGTCGAGCCTCGACGTCGAGCAAACCTCAACGTCTCCATGCCGCTGCGGTTTCGCGCTCCGCGACGTCGTTCGTCAAGGGTTCGATCCGACGCGTTTCTTCACCGGCTCCGAAGGCGCGCTGGGAATCATTGTCGAAGCGACGCTCTCGACCTTTCTAGATCCTGAGGCGCGAGGTTCGACGATTTTGCTCTTCGACTCCCTCGACCTTGCGGCCCGCGCCGTTCCTCACGTGCTGCAATTCGACCCGACGCTTTGCGACCTGCTGGACAGCCGCGTCGTGACGCTTACCCGCGACTGGGACGCGCGATTCGAGGCCGCGTTTCCACAGGGATCCGAGGCGGCGCTCGTCGTCGAACTCGACGGCGATTCAGACGAAGACGTCCGGCGACGCATGGACGAACTCCAACGCGTCGCCCGCGAAAAACTCGGCTCGTTCGGACGGTGGATCGCCTATACGGAGGAGGATCGCAACCTTTTCCGCGACCTTTTACGCCGTTCGAGCTGCGCGAGACTTCGCGTTTCGCCGATGTTTCAGACTTTCCCGTACTGGGACGACGTTCAAACGCCCGTCGAAGCGATCCCCGATTTTCTCCAAGACGTTCAGACGCTCTTCAAGAAGGCGGAGCTCGTCTACTCCGTGAGCGGGCATGTCGGATCAGGTCAGATTTCGATCCAGCCTATCGTTCCCTATTCGGTCGAAGAAGAACGCCGCGCGCTTGCGCTTTCAGACGATTTTGAAAATCTCGTTCTCCGTTATGGGGGCGAAATCGGTTCGGCGCGCGGCAACGGACGCGTCCGCACCGCCGCGCTCGTGAAGCGCTTTCCCAATCTCAGCCGCGCGTTCGTCGCGATAAAGGACGTTTTTGATCCGAATAACCTCTTGAATCCCGACTGCGTCGTTTCGCCCGACATGCGTCGATACGCGGCTCGTGAACGCGGCGGGAACGAAGCGTCTTCTACGGAGTCAAACGACGCCTCGCCCCTCGACGACGACGCGATCCTCGCGCCCGAAGCCGACGCCGCGCTCCGGGAATCCGCGCTTCACTCTCGGTCGATCCGGCGCCGCGCTTCTTTCGTCGAAGCTCCTCAAACTCTCGAAACCCTTCCCAAGGGCGACGAGGCATACAGTCGCCGACAACTTGAGTTTCAGCTCTCCTGGGACCCGAATTTTATCCTCGACCCCGTCAGACAGTGCAACGGTTGCGGACACTGTCGCATCCGAACGACGGAAACGCGGTTGTGTCCCGCGTTTCGATACGATCCCGAAGAAGAATCGTCGTGTCGCGCAAAGGCCAACCTTCTGCGCGGCGCGATGGACGGTTCCCTTTCCCTCGACAAACTCACGCAAGACGACGCGGTCGAACTCGGAATGCGGTGTCTTCGATGCCATGTTTGCGCGCACGAATGCCCCGCGCAAGTCGACGCGGCGCAGCTTGCGTTCCGTCTACGCGCGGCGGCGGTCGCGGCGCGCGGACTGAGCGTCTCGGATTTCTGTAAGACGAGACTTACCATGACGCTCGGCGTCGCGTCCGCGCTCGCGCCGATCACGAACCAAGCGCTCAAAAGTCGACTTGGGCGCCGTATCCTTGAATTGACGCTCGGCGTCGCCCCGTCGCGACGGACGCCCCGTATTCTTTCCCCTAAAGAGCGGCGAAAACGCCGTGAAAAATTCCGCGCGCAAACGGCGGAACGTCAAACGTCGCTCGTTCTTTTCGACGAAGTCGCCGCGCCGGGAATACGCGTCGCCAAAAAAAGAGCGACGCTCGTTCTCGACGTGTTCGAACGCTTCTTCGACTCGCGCCTCGTCGACGCGACGGTCGCGGTTCTCGAACGCAACAACGTCGACGTCGTCGCGCTTGAACGTCCTCGCGACGTCGGACTCGCCGCGTTTTCACTCGGCGACTATGACCGCGCCGAGGATCTCGCGAATCGCAACGTTTCGATTCTCCGCGAAGCGATGCGCGACGGTTCCGTTCTCGTCGCTATCGAACCGGCGACCGCCGCGTGCGTTCTTAAAGACTATCCTTACTTTAGAAACGACGACGACGCGAAAGCCGTTTATGAAAACATGACCGACGTCGTCGGTTTCCTCTCGCGGCTTGAAAAACGCGGCGACTTCAATCGCGCCGATCTGCGTCCGACGCCGGGAGTGCGCGCCGTCGGTTATCACGCGCCTTGCGCGACGCTCGCGCTTTCGGGAGACGCGTTGCCTTGTAAGACCGGCGCTCAGCGTCTGCTGGAATTAATTCCAGACCTTGAGGTTCGCAGGCTAGAACGCGGATGCTGCGGTTTTGCGTGTTTCTCGGGCTTTACGAAACGCCGATACAACGAGAGTCTGCGACTAGGATCTCGGCTTTTCCTCGCGGCGCGACGCCCCGACCTCGACCTGTGTCTTTCGGAATGTTCGTTCTGCAATCTTCAGTTTGCGCAGGCGCTCGCGTCGCGCGCCGCGGCGGCGGGTCAAACGAAAGCGGAAGCCTCGCACGTCGTCAAGCTCCTCGCCGCCGCCTATGGCGACATGACTCTCGACGACGCGATTCTTGAAACGTTTGCGCCGACGCCGGACAGAAACAAATATTCGCAAAAAGTGTAAAAATCCTCTTGAATTAGCGTCGCTTTCGGTTAGAATGACCCCGACGTGAGCGGAGATCGTTTCCGTTGGTCGTCGGGCGCGTAGCTCAGTTTGGTTAGAGCGCGTCCCTGATAAGGACGAGGTCCATGGTTCGAATCCATGTGCGCCCATTTGAGGGAGTTCGAGTTCAAACTCTTTTCTTCTGTTGTTGTCGACGCGATTCATGGCGTCTGTTTTGTAGGCGGTTCGCCGTCGGTTCTGTTTCGTGTACGCAACGTCGGTCGGCTAGTTCGTCGTTTTCTTTCTTTGGGTCTTTAATAATCAAATAAGGCTCGGTTGACTCCGAGGGGATTTATATGGCAAAAAAAACGCTTAACGTCGGGCTTATTGGATACGGGATGATCGGCAAGGTCCACGCTTATGCGACGGCGGTTCTGCCGTGGTACGCGCCCGAACTTGACGTCGTCGGCAAGATTAAGGCGGTCGCGACGTCGCGCATGGAAACGGCGTCGGCCGCGCGCGAACAGATCGGGTGCGCGGAGGCGTACGACGACTATCGGAAAATTATCGACGATCCCGAGATCGACGTCGTCGACGTCTGCGTCCCAAACGCCGAACATTTTAAGATTCTGACGGACGCAATTAAAGCCAAAAAGCATATCTACTGTGAAAAACCGATCGTCGCCGGCGTTTCGGAAGCGAGCGCGTTGGCCAAAGAGATGCGCTATTCGGGCTACGCCCAAGCGAACATCGTCGCGTTCCATCTCCGCGGGTTCGCCGCTTTGAGGCGCGCCAAAGAGCTTATCGACGGCGGAAATCTCGGGCAGCTCGTGCAATATCGCGTAGCGTACCGTCATTCGAGCATGCTCGACCCAACGACGCCATGGCGCTGGAAAAACAGCGCGTCGGGCGGCGTGATTCTCGACCTTGCGTCCCATCTCTTCGATCTCGTTCTATGGCTCGTCGGGGCGCCCGCGACTTTAATCGCTCAATCCACGATACGCGCGCCGTTTCGTCCAACGCGTCCCTTAAGACCCGGCGAACTTATTTCCGACGTTCCTTCTCAAAGAGTTCAGAGCGAAGATTCAATCCTCGTTATGACGCGAGGCCTTTCTGACCCGCCGCGCCTTATATCGAGAAGACCTTGCCCAAAAATCATGGAATATCGAGATTTTACAGGAACCGACCCCGATTCCATGCCGATCACCGTCGACGATCCGAAAAAATCGGCGGCGATTGTCGGAATCGTCGAAGCGACCAAACTCGCGGCGGGCGCGGAAGACGAACTTACGCTGGAGATCGACGGAACCCGCGGTTCGTTACGTTTTTCTCTTATGGATCCGCATTACCTTGAATTCTTTGACGCGACGCTCCCCAGCGGAACATACGGCGGGGAATCCGGCTGGACTAAAATCGCCTGCGGCGCGCGTTATCCGTCTCCTGAATCCGGCTTTCCGTCCCCGAAATCGACGACCGGATGGCTTCGCGCGCATATCGCGGCGCTCGTGTCGTTCTATCGTGGAATCGCAGACGGACGCGTTTACGGGCCCGATTTTAAGCAAGCGATCGAGGTGCAGAACGTGTTAAACGCGGTTCAAACGTCGGCGATAACCAATCGATACGCCTGGCTTAAAGAATCTTGATCTTTGGATTTGTCGACTAACGACTTTCTGCGAAACCATTATGTTCAATCTTGTTAAACCTTACGAACCTTCTGGCGACCAACCGAAAGCGATTCAAGCGCTCGTCGACGGAATCAACGCGGGCGAGAAGCGGCAGACGCTATGGGGCGTGACCGGCTCGGGAAAAACGTTCACGATGGCGAACGTTATTCAGCAGGTACAACGTCCGACCCTCGTGCTGTCGCATAACAAGACGCTCGCGATGCAGCTCTATGACGAGTTCAAAGCGTTTTTCCCCGACAACGCCGTCTCGTTCTTCATCAGCTATTACGACTACTATCAGCCGGAAGCGTACCTGCCGCAGACCGACACGTACATCGAAAAAGACTCCGCCGTCAACGACCAAATCGACCGGCTTCGTCTTGCGGCGACGAGTTCTCTCGTGAGCCGCGACGACGTTATCATCGTCGCGAGCGTCAGCAGCATCTACGGACTCGGCTCGCCCGACGAGTATCGCAATCTATCCCAAGAACTTCGCGTCGGGCATACGCTCGACCTCGACGGATTTCTAAAGCGCATGGTCGAGATGCAGTATGAGCGCAACGACGACGAGCTGGAACGCGGACGCTTCCGCGTGCGCGGCGATACGATCGACGTCCGACTTTCCTATGAAGAATATGCGCTTCGCGTCGAACTCTGGGGCGACGAAATCGAAAAAATCTCATGTATCGATCCGGAATCCTGCGTTCCGTTCGCGCAACTCGACCAGGCGTTCATTTACCCCGCGAAGCACTTCGTCCTATCTGAAAAAAAGATCGAAGAAGCGCTTATTCAGATCAACGAAGAACTGCATGATCGTCTGAATCGTCTCCAAAGCATGGGAAAGATTCTTGAAGCGGAGCGACTCAAGCAGCGAACAAGATACGATATGGAGATGATCCGGGAGACGGGCCGGTGCCCCGGAATCGAGAACTATAGCGCCATTTTCGAGAAACGCGCGCCGGGAACGCCCCCTTACACGCTCTTCGACTATTTCCCGAAGGATTTTCTCCTCTTCGTCGACGAGTCGCACGTCACGATCCCTCAGATTCGCGCCATGTACAACGGCGATCAGGGGCGCAAAAGGACGCTCGTCGAACACGGATTTAGACTGCCGAGCGCGCTGGACAACCGTCCGCTCAACTTCCAAGAATGGGAGCAGAAACTCGACAAAGTCGTTTACGTGAGCGCGACGCCGGGAGAATACGAAAGGAAACTCTCCGGCGTCCACGTCGTGGAGCAGGCGATTCGTCCGACGGGGTTGCTTGACCCTGAAATCGAAGTACTTCCCGCGTACGACAAACAGATCGAGCTGCTGCACGGTCTGATTAAAGAACGCGTCGCGCGAAAAGAGCGCGTCCTCGTCACGGCGCTGACGAAACGTCTCGCCGAGGACGTCGCCGCGTACTTCGTTAAGAACAACGTCAAATGCTGCTGGCTCCACAGCGGCGTCGACGCGCTCGAGCGTTCGGAGATACTCCACGATCTTCGGGTCGGGATCTACGACGTACTCGTCGGCGTCAACCTTCTGCGAGAAGGGCTCGACCTTCCGGAAGTTTCGCTCGTCGCCATTCTCGACGCGGACAAAGAGGGTTTCCTGCGCAGCGAAACGTCGCTCATTCAGACGATCGGCCGCTGCGCGCGCAATGTCAACGGCAAAGTCGTTCTCTTCGCCGATAAGGTCACGGACTCGATGAGAAAGGCGATCTTTGAAACGGAACGACGCCGCGCGTTGCAACGGAAATACAACGAGGAACACGGGATCACGCCGGAAACCGTCAAGCGAAGCGTCAAAGAGACGGAAAACGCCAGAAGAGAGGCGTTCGAACGCGCCTATGAGGCGGTTGCCACACACAACGATTCAGTGTATATTACTCACAATCTCGTTAAGACTTGGGAAACGGAGATGCTCGACGCGGCGGAAAACATGGAGTTCGAAATCGCGGCGGAACTTCGGGATCGCATCGAGCTTGCGCTCGACCTCCTCAACGACGGGCAAAAACTCACGGTCTCCCAGTTCGACAAGACTTACAGAGGCGGGTCGAAATCTCGAGGGCGGCGCAAACGAGGCGGGGGCGGAAGCACAGGTTTTTCACGCCGCGTCCCCAAACCGGAACGGTAAGCGTCGCGGAGCTTGTTTATGGCGGAAGAAGACAAATCTGATCTATATATGGCGATTGTCGACGGCGACTTTGACGTCGCCGCCGAAGAGACGCAGGCGCTCCTAGACGCAGGCGCGACTCCCGTTGAAATCCTCGATAATCACGTCGTTCCCGCGATGGGCGAAGTCGGCGAACTTTTCGAGGAAGGCGAATATTTCGTGCCGGAGTTGCTCATGGCGGCGAAAGCCGCGCAGGAGGCGATGGCGATCCTCAATCCCGCGCTCAAACAGGCGGGAGTCGAACGTCAAGGTTTCGTCGTCATCGGGACGGTCAAAGGCGATATGCACGACATCGGCAAGAATCTTGTCGCCGCGACTCTTGAGGGCGCGGGCTTTGAAGTGCTCGACCTTGGATGTAACGTCGCGCCGGAAACGTTTGTCGAAACGGTCAAAAGCCACGTCGGCGAAAAGCTTTTCCTTTGCATGTCCGCGCTCCTAACGACGACGATCCCGCAAATGAAAACGACGATCGACCTTCTCGAGGCCGAGGGACTTCGCGACAAGGTCAAAACGCTCGTAGGCGGCGCGCCCGTCACTCAGGCGTTCGCCGACGAAATCGGCGCCGACGGCTACAGCGAAAGCGCCAACGAATGCGTCGCCGTCGCGAGAAGCCTCGGCGAATCGTGGAACCCAAGCGCAGAGGCGAGCGCATGATCGACTCAAGACTTCCTGAAAGCTATCGGCTCGTCGAATGCGACGCGCGTTACGCCGAAGACGCGCTCGCGATGCTCCGCTCTATTCTCACGGAACTCGCCGCAAGCGGACGCGAGGAATATTACTACATGAGCGAGACGGACGACGAGTTCCGCTCCTACTATTCCGATCCAAATTTCATCACGCTCGGGGTCGTCCGTCAAGATAGGCTCGTCGCTTGCGGAACCGCGTCTTTCCGTCGAGAGGAGGCGGAACTCTTCGCGCCGCGGCTCCCTGAACGCGTTCCCGTTGAACACGTTGGATATATCGAGTACATCCAAGTCGTCAAATCAGAACGAGGCAAGGGAATCCAGCCCGCGCTTTTTCACGCCCTAGAATCGGCGCTCGCGCAGCGTGGCGCGCGCTATTTCACGGGACTCGTCTCGCCATATAATTCGGCAAGTCGCGGCAACTTCACGAAAGGCGGTTATCGCGAGGTTGGAAGTATCGTTATGCCCAACGGATTTGAGCGGCTTCTCATGGCGAAGAAAGCTTCGAACGAGAACGATTTCTAAGCCCCGACGCTTTTCAAGCGAGATTGCGGCTTTGGGGACAAACAAAAAAACCGCGCGTCTGACGGCTGGAACGCAAGTCAGACGCGCAGATTTTTGTAACAGGCTGAATTCGCGGCTGAATTCGCGTTTTTCATCCCACGCGCACGGATTCAACCTCGTTCCAAAACCTCTCTTTCGGGAATTCGGCAGATTCGTCGTATCCAAGTTCTCGACAAAGATATTGAAGGAGTTCCGTTTCACGGATCGTTCGCATTTGACAACCGTTGCCGCGACCTCCTCTACGACGCTCGCGACACATCCACGCTTTGTATTTGACGCCGCCGGATCCGATCAACGTTCGACGCGTCATCGGCGCGCCGCACTCGTCGCAGAAGATTTTGCCGTAGAGAAAATGCGAACGTCCTCCACGACGACCGACGACGGCCGATTTTTCCCGTTCGACGCGGAGTCGCGCCTGCGCGGCGTTCCAAAGCGCGTCGTCGACAATCGCTTCGTGGTCGTTTGACAAGTAGAAACTCTCGTAGTCGTCGCGCTCTGAAGGTCGGCTGTAAAGCCAGTCTTTAGGGGGGCGTTTTTGAAGCCTTCTGTCGCCTCGGTACGCTTCGTTCTGGAGAATGTAAAGAATATTGCTCCATGAAACGGGACGTCCTCCGCGCGTTAGATATCCTTCGGCGGCGACGGCGCGGCGAATTCCGTCGATTGAAATCCCGTCGGCATAAAGCTGAAAGATCAATCGAACATACTTCGAGTCTGCGTTCGGAACAAGAGCGCCGTTCGACCAATCGTACCCGAGAACCCGATTGGAACCAAGGTTATATTCTCCTCGCCGATAACGCTGTCGGTAGCTCCATTTTATATTCTCTGAGATCGAACGGCTCTCGTCCTGCGCGATTACCGATAAAAAGGCTAGGACCGTCGAGCATGACGGGTCGGAAGCGACGATATTCTCGCGTTCAAACCACACGTCGGCGCCGGAGCTGACAAGGGCTTTCAAATAGAGCTGACAATCGACGATGTTGCGCGAAAAGCGCGATATCGATTTCACGATGATATAGTCGATCTTTTCGGCGAGGGCGTCAGAAACAAGGCGCCGAAATCCCGGTCGGTTCTTCGACTTCGTCCCGGACTTTTCGTCGCTGTATATTCCCGCAAATTCCCAGTCGAAATTTCCTCCTATCAAGGCGCGGTAATATCGCGTTTGCGTCGCGAGGCTCTCTTCCTGGGAGTCGTATCGCGTTGAAACGCGGCAATACGCGGCGACGCGCCGTTTACGTAGATCTCTTCTTCTAGGAATACGCGTAATTCTCATATCGTTCCCCCATTCTTAGAGAAGCCACGTCTCGCACGATCTTTGAATTCAAAGCCCAAACCGTTTTAACGTCGATCTTTGTAACAATTCCGCAACGCCAATATATCGTCAACGGAGACACGATCTCATACTCTTTCGGCGGCGCGTCTGAGAGAAAATCCCAACAATCGGCGAAAGCGAAGCGATCGATCAACTCGTCTATCCACCAGTAATCTACGCGTTTAAACAGAGGGCTTTTTTCCTTGACCTCCAGCGTCGTCCTTGCCGCGTCGGCATACTCGTCCCGTTTCGTTTGCGTTTCGACGGAGTCGACGTCAAGCTTTGCGTACGCGTCCAAGAGCGCTTGCTCTAAATCCGACGTTCGAACGAAGAAACGACCGCACGGCGCGTCGCCGCGCTCGCAATGTAAGACGTCCGCCATGCGAGGAACAATAAACGACGGCCGTCGATAAAGCGAAGCGCCGCAATGCGGGCAAACCAGTTTCGCCCCGAAAGGATATTGATTGACCTCGAGAGTTCCGCTACGTCGCGTGTTCAGGCGCATCGTACGTATCTCTTGGACACGTGCAAATTGCTTCCTTGACACGAGCGCTTGATGGTGGTTTTCCAGCCGCCACGAAGGGACGTCCAGATTATCGTTGCGCCTCCTTTTGTGAGTTATATGGTTTTCTACGCGATATTTTTGGAGAACGAGGTCGCCCATGTAACGCTCGTTTGAAAGCGTCGATAAAATCGACGATCTACCCCACCGCGCGCGCCCTCTCGGACTGGGAATCTGCCGACGTTCAAGTTCTCTGATAATCTCCGCGTACGACGAACCATGTTCATAAAGATCGAAAACGAGCCTCACGACCTCGGCTTCGTCCGGCACGATTTGATGATCCTTTCCGTCGACCTTCGCATAGCCGAGCAATTTGCTCCATCGGGGTATTCCCGCTTCATATCGTTTACGAATACCCCAAATCGTATTCTCCGAAATAGACCGACTCTCTTCTTGAGCAAACGCGGCAAGGACGGTCAACAGCATTTCAGAACACGAGTCGCGCGTGTCGATGTTGTTATTCTCGAAAACGACGTTGACTCCCATCTCGGCAAGACGCCGAACATAAGTCAGACATTCAAGCGTGTTCCGCGCAAAACGACTTATCGACTTCGTGACGATCAGATCGACTTTCCCACTTTCGCAGTCTTTAATCATCCTCATAAATTCGCATCGTCGCGAAACGCTTGTTCCAGTAACGCCTTCGTCCGCGTAAACGCCCGCCAGCGTCCAGTCGTCCTTTTTTGCGATCAACTCTTTGTATGCTCTAATCTGCTCTTTTAGACTCCCCCTCTGCTCTTCTTGATCGGTCGAGACTCTACAATACGCGGCGACGCGCAGCTTTTGAACGACGAAATCCGCCGCTTCTTTTTCTTTCTGAAGCTTCGTTATTTTGACGTGATCGATCGCCATCGCGCCGCCTCCTTCCGAGCTAAAGCCTTTGCCGTCGCCGCAATTTCACGGTCATGTTCTGAAAGAGGCTCTCGGCGCGTCCAGAGAAGCCTCGCGTCTAAAACGGATTGAACGGCGTAAAACAGTTTGCGTCCGACAATCGCCGAATGATGGCCTTCAATAAGAAACTGCTCGACCTGTCCGCTATTCGGAACGGTCTTAACGCAACCGTCTAGATTCATGACGGCGCATTTCTGGTTCGATAAATAGTCGCCGATATAAACGCGACTGCGAAGCATGTTCCTAACGGGGATCCGATTCCAAACGCGCGCGCTTCCTCCTTCGCGTTCCATACGCGTGAGCGTCGCGACTATTTCAGGATAGAGGCTTCCCGTTCCCGCCATGTAGAAAG
This sequence comes from uncultured Planctomycetaceae bacterium, assembly GCA_946408825.1. GTDB lineage: Bacteria > Planctomycetota > Planctomycetia > Pirellulales > Thermoguttaceae > RUG369. The sequence goes on along the minus strand of CAMJTU010000007.1, from coordinate 107,941 downwards.
CCTGCCGAACGATCGCCGCTTCGCGTTCCACAATCTCCCAGCGTCGCTCGGCGCCGACCGCGACGTATCCATATCGCGCGGGACAGTCTACGTGACCGCGTTCTAAGCGTTTCCTTCGTCCCCATTGTAGATTGCGTGAAATGCTAGCGCTCTCCTCCTGCGCGATCGCCGCAAGAAATCCCAGAACAAGCTCGCCTTTCGCCGTTCGCGTGTCAAGCGCCTCTTTTTCAAAGAGAATCCCGACTCCAATCTCGGAAAGTCGACGAACCGTTTCAACGCATTCCAGCAAGTTTCGCGCAAAGCGCGACACGCTTTTGGTCAGAATTAGGTCGATTTTACCAGCCTCGCAATCGGCGAGCAACCTCGTCAATTCCGGACGATCTTTCATCGCGCGTCCGCTTCTGCCCGAATCTCCATAAATTCCAATCAGTCGCATTCCGGGACGTTCAGCCGCAAACTTAGCGAAATGCTCGCGTTGAAGTTCAAAAGAACCGTCCTGTACGTCGCGGTTGGTGCTGACGCGACAATACGCCGCCGCTCGAATTATCTTTGACGTCTCCATTTCTCTCGCGCCTCGTCGTTGCCGATTCTGTTTCAGAGCCAAAAAAATACGCTTCCCCTGAACGCGCCGACTCTAAACGTCGTCTTCTCTCAGCAAAGAAAGTCTCCCGACCGCGCCCAGAATCGGCTCTCTACGCGCGATAGGATACGTTGCGCGCTCAAGATAAAGGACGCGCGCAAAACAAATCAGCTCGAAACGCCCGCGCGCCCTATAATCTCACTTTTCGGCGCGTTTCCGGTTTTTATGAACAAAAATTACACGATAGATAAATTCGGTAAAATAGACAATTAGCTCACATAGAATCATTAAAAAATTGGGCGACGAAAGAAGTCGTCGCCCGTCATACGCGGCCCGCGATTACAGAACTGCCGTTTCAATCTTTATCGCCGTATCGACGGCGATATTCATAAAACCATTCGGCAAAGCGACGAAGCCCTTCCCTAATTCCGATCGTCGGACGGAATCCGTAATCTTCTTCGAGAGCGCGGCTGTCGGCATAGGTCTCAGGCACGTCGCCGGGCTGCATCGGGACAAGTTCTCGGTAGGCTTCAAAATCGAAATTTTTCGGAAGAACCTTGGCTCTAACAAGCTCTTCTTGGAGCGTCGAAACGAAATCAAGCAGATTTTCCGGCGTGCCGCCGCCGATGTTGTAAACGGCGTAAGGAGGAATCGGCAGTCCGTCGTCTCCCTTTTTCTTTTCCGGCGCGCCCTGCATGACGCGAAAAACGCCTTCGACGATATCGTCGATATAGGTAAAATCGCGTCGACAGTTCCCGTAGTTATAGAGTTGAATAACGTTTCTTGAAACGAGCTTCTTGGCGGCGGAGAAATAGAACATATCCGGACGCCCCGCCGGACCATAGACGGTAAAAAACCGAAGTCCCGTCGTCGGAATATCGTATAATTTAGAGTAACAATGCGCCAGGAGTTCGTTGCTTTTCTTGGTCGCCGCGTATAAAGAAACCGGATGATCGACCTTGTCTTCGACGGCGAAGGGGATTTTTTTATTGCCGCCATAGACGGATGAGGACGACGCGTAGACCAAATGTTCGACGGGATAGCGGCGGCACGCTTCGAGAATATTGAAGAAACCGACAAGATTCGATTCGACGTAAACCTCCGGATGGTCGATACTGTACCGCACGCCCGCCTGCGCCGCCAAATTCACGACGACGTCGGGACGGTATGACGACATAACGCGTTCGACGAGCGGCGCGTCGGCGATCGACCCGCGAATGAACAGATGATTAACGCCCGACTTCGCGACCGCCTCGTCTATCAGTTTGAGACGGTATTCTTTCAACGTCGGATTATAATAATCGTTCATATTGTCGAACGAAATCACCGTCCCCGTCTTCATCTCTTTGAGGAGCCGGAGAACCAAATTCGCGCCGACAAACCCCGGCGAACCCGTCACAAGAATCGTCTTTCCTTCAAGTTCGACTCGCGATTTGTTTCTAAGATTGAGAAGCCAGCTTCCGTCGGACTTGGCGGCGGTTCGAGATTTTGACGTTCCTCGAGCCCCGGCGGTTTTCTTCGCTTTAGACGCGGAGACTTCTTTTGACGCCGCCTTCGGCTTAGACTTGGCGACGGACGTTTTTTTCTTCGCGTCAGAAGCTTTGGCTTTCGTCGTCGCCGTATTCTTTTTAACTTCCGTTTTTGCGGACGCGACGCTAGGCGCCTTGTCCTTTCGAGCTTGCGTCTTAGCCATGCTTTTGATCTCCGTGCGACGACGTAAAGGAGAGAGGGTTTTAGAATCTCAGAACCAACTCGCGGTGAATCCCCCGTCGACATAGACGGCGGAGCCGGTTATATAGCTCCCGGCGTTCCGAGAGAGGAGCAGAATCGCGGCGCCGACGAGTTCGCCGGGATCGCCATAGCGCTTCATCGGCGTGCCGTTCATGATATTTTCAACACGCTTGTCGTCGAGAATTTTACGGTTCTGTTCGGCGGGGAAAAAACCGGGGCAAAGCGCGTTGCATCGAATTCCGCGCTCCGCAAACTCTTGCGCGATATTGCGCGTAAGATTAACGACGCCAGCCTTACTTGCGGCATAGGCGAAAACGCGAGAAAGAGGTCGGTCGGAATTCACGCTCCCAATATTGAGTATCGAACCGCCGTTATCGTTCTTAAGCATCGATTCGATAAAGACTTGACACGCAAGCATCGTCCCTTTCAGATTGACCGCCATAATCCGATCCCACGCGTCCGCGTCGACGTCAAGAAAAGAATCGGCGGCGTTTACGCCCGCGCAGTTTACAAGCATATCGACCTTGCCCGTGAACTGAAGCGCCGCGTCGCGAAGCTCTACGAGCGATTCGCGACTCGTAACGTCGACCTGACGACCAACCGCGTCGATTCCTTCGCCGCGAAGCGTCTCAACCGCGGCGTCGCACGACGTCTGCTTTGAAGACGCGACGACGACCTTCGCCCCGTTCTTGCTCAGTCCCCTGGCAAGCGCCAGCCCTAACGCGCCGGTCCCGCCGATAATCACGGCGACTTGACCGTCCATGCCAAAGAGTTCTTTTAAAAAAGCGCCGGTTTCCATCTCGCGTCCTCCACGATCGCGCCGCGCGTCATTCTTTGACGCGATTTTGCGCGTCGACCTTCACGATTTTCGCGCGATAATGCTCCAGTTCCGACTCCTCGTACTCCGCGTAGGTGATAATCACGAGGATATCCCCCTTATACCCCTCGCGCGCAGCCGGACCGTTGAGCATGACCGTTCCCGAACCGGCGGGCGCCTCGATCGCGTAGGTGACAAGGCGCTTGCCGTTGTTGACGTTGAGCACGTGGACTAGCTCGCCCGGAAGGATATCGGCGGCCTTCAAAAGGTTTGCGTCAATCGCGACGCTCCCCTCGTACTCTAGAAAACACTCGGTAAGCGTCGCGCGGTGTATCTTGGATTTTAACATAGTGCGTCGCATGACAGCCTTCCCCAATTAAAACGCGTAAAATTCGTCGCGAACTACTAAACAGCGTCTGCTCGCGATTCTCATTATATCGGAGACGCGGCGTTGATAAAGAGGAAAACGCAACCGCTCGTAGATTTCAATTAAATCTACGTCGGCAATTACGCGAGAGTCGTTCCTTAAAAATGACGCGTCGTGCGCTTGAAAAGAACGAAACATAGAAGTAGAATGGAGGCGCGTTTTACGACGCGGCGACGCAAATTCGCTCGCTTCTTTTATCACTTTCGCGTTGCAGGAGTTGGACATGGCAAAGATCGACGTCTACAAGGAATGGCTGAAAATCGAAGAGACAAGACGTCCCCTCAATTATTACCAGCTCTTAAAGTTCAACAAGTTTGTCGACGATCCCAACGTGATTCGTCAACGCTATCGCGAACTGAACGCGTACGTTCGTAAATTTGCGACGGGAGATTACATCGAAGAATCTCAGGAGTTGCTCAACGAACTCGCGAAGGCGATGCTCTGTCTCACCGACGCCGAACGCAAGGCGGAATACGATCACAGCCTCGGTCGCAAGATCGCGGGGAGAGAAGAAACGGACGTTTACGGTCGTCGCACCCTCGAAACGATTCTGCGCGACGACCACATCGCGTCCCCGGAGCAGATCAAGAAGGCGAAAAGCTTCGCCGACGCGATCGGTCTCGAACTTCATGAGGCGCTTATTCAGCAGAAGGTCGCGGATCAAGAGAAGATTATGCTCGCCTACGCCGAATCGATCGGCGTCCCTTTCATCAGCCTCGACGACGTTCCCGTCGACGAATATTACGCGCCGCAAATCAACCCTACCATGGCGCGCCAAAACTCTTTTGTGCCCGTCATGTCCGATATGGGCAAACTGATCGTCGCGTCCCCCAAACCGCTTAGCGTCGACGTGGAAGACGAACTTCGAATGCTTTTCGACATGCCGGTAAGCTATGCGATCTGCACGCAGCAGCAGGTAAACGCCGCGATCGCCAAGTATTATCCACGCGACGCGGTGCAGAAGATCGTTAAACGCGACGACGACGGCGAAGCGCAAGTCGTCGAAAAGAAGAAGAAGAACAAGTCGCCAAAAGCAGCCGGCGCCGGAAAAGTCTATACGAAGGCGGCTAAGAAAAACCGCGTCAAACTCGCGCTTGTCTGCTTTAACTTCGGATTCATGCTCGCGGCTTTTGGAACCTATTTTGGCGTCAAGCACGCTAAATTCCCGATGATCATTGGCGCGGGACTGATTCTTGGCGGAATCGTCGCAAGCTGCGCGTGGTTCATGGCGCCCGCAAGCATGCCGGAAGACGAATGATCGCCGTCTTTCTCTAAAAATCGCGCCCTTCGACGATCGTCGCCGAAGGGCGTTTTTTTTACGCAGCGTCTGAGGAAAAGAGAACGGCAAAGACCGACGCCGCTACTCTCCGGTGAAAAGCTCCGCCGTCATCGTCGCCGCGGCGAACAAAAACACGACGAGAATCAACGCCTTGCCGACATTAAGCGCCGTCTGCGCCGACGCGTCGTGCCGCGTAGCGGCGCCGTAGTTTTCGCGCGCCGTTTCTTTAGCCGCTTGCCACAAAAACGCAAGCGCGCATAGGCCGCAGGGAGGACAAAGAAAAAGCTCGACGATCGCCGTGTAAAACGCCGGCCTCTTAGCGAGCGCTACAACGTGATCGCCAATGGGGGTTCTCGCGGAAAAATCGTCTAAACACGGCTCTTCCGTCTGCTCATACGGCGTCTCGTCGGGCGTCTGAATTTCGTCGGAGACCTCGCTCTCGTCTTGCGTCTCCGGGGGTTCGTCATACGACGGGACGCCCGTCGGTTCCGGCGAACGCTCGACGTCGCGCGGCGCCGTCTGAGATTCGCCGAAATCGGGAAGAGGAATCACGGTCGGCTCGACAAGTTCGTAGCGATTTGCCGACGTCGGCGGGGCTTCGAGGCGTTCAAACGCGTTGGGAGCGAGGATTGTCGCGGCGCCGGAAACGCGCGAAGCTCGGGCGCGTAACCGCTCTTCGGAGTTCGCGCCTTCAAGAGACGGATCGCGGAGCGCGTTTGCCCAAAAAAGCCTCCCGGCTAACGTAGAATCAGACGCGGCCTTCGCAAGAACGTCCTTCTCACAAGCGTCGTCCTTTTCGCCGCGACGATCGGCAGATTGTAGAATAGGGTTCGACGCCATAGTCGTTAAAAAACAAGGTTTCGAAAAACGCAAACGACAAGACCGACGACAAAGTCGGCGATCAACCAATTTTTTGCCGATTCCGCGCGCGTTCGCGCCAGTTCAAATTCCTGACTGCGCCGCGCTTCGTTCGCCAGAACCGCGTAGACGATTCCAACCAGCGACGTCGGCAACCGCCACAAAACCGCGCCAAGAACGCCCCAAAGCAGGAAGTTCGGAACGTAATCCGGCCGCCAAGTCGACGCGGGCGAAAAGGTAGTTTTGAATTGCCCCCACGCAAAGCCAAACGCCATCCGCGCAAGAGGACGAACGATGTGGTAAAACCACCGCGCGAACGCGACGACGATCGTCAAAACGCTCGTTCCGACGGCGGAGGCAAACTCTTTCGTCGCGTCGCCGAAAGCGTCGTCACGCCGGCGCGAGACGTCAACGTCCTGGAGCGATCGGCCGGAAGGTTCGCGCGAATTCTCGGCGTCGTAACGTTCGCTCGCCCCGAGCGACTCCGCGTCGGTCACGCGAAACGGCGCGCCGCAATTTTGGCAAAAACCGGCGCCAGTCGCGTTTCTGCCGCCGCAATTTCCACAAAACTTCATCGTACGCCCCTTAGACTTAACGCCGCGTCAGAACAAACGCGCGTCCGCGACACGGAACGCCCGCGCAACGCGATATTATCGTCGAAAGCGCGTCGGCGTCAAACGAGGCAAGATAAGAAAATGAATTATTCGGCGTCGTCGTCCGCAGTAAATTCCTCGACGGGGAAGTCCTCGTCAGGTTCGTCGGGCGCGCTTTCTGAATCTTTAACGGCGCCGGGCCCTTCAAGAGGAAACGCTTCGCTCGCCTCCATTTTCTGATAAAGAGGCATATGTCGATAGTAAACTTCGAGAACCATGCAATTTAACGACGTCGCGTAAAGGCGTCCTCCCGTCAAGCAGTGTCCGTCCGGATTCTCTGGGAACCAACTCCCGCGTTCGTGTCCGTCCATCCGCTGGGCGTTGATGAGCTTTTCGCGCATCTCACGGTTCCATTTATTCCAGACGCTCCCGCCGATGTTGTGCAGAAGTTGGGAGGCGTAATAAATGTAGTAAGGATTGTTCAAAGAACGATCCTCGCCGGCAAGGCGTTTAGCGCCTTTAACGAGCGTCGCATTATCGACGCGCCAGTCTAGGTACAGGCGACACAGAAGTCCGATGGCGTCGGTCGCGAGAGACTCTGAAGACCCTCGCATGTAACAGTAGCGCGCGCCGTCTTCAATCGCGACGACGTCGCGCAAGAAAGAACGCATCCCCAGAATAGTCGGTTGATAAACGTCGAGCCCGGCGAGTTCCGCGCTCTTAAGCGCCATCATCTGCCAGCCCGAAACAGAAGTGTCGCCAAGCTGCTTAGGGGTATAACGCCATCCTCCGTCAGTCGCCTGCGCGTATTCGATAAAACGCGTCGCCTCCTGCGCGACGTATCCAAGATGACGATACCTCGTTCGCTCGCGCGGCGAAAGCATCGCGTACGTCTCGCAGATCGTAATTGTCGCCAGCCCGTGAGAATACATATTGCCCGGTCCGTCGCGGAACGACATGCCGTTTTCCGATTCAGAACCTTGACTTATGAGATAGTCGACGCCTTTCGCGACGACGCGCTTGTATTTCCCCGTCGTCGGCGTATTCCCCGCGGCAAGAAAAGGCAGCACGCCCATTGCGGTCGCCGCGATTGTCGAGTTATTCGAACCGGAATTTCGACATTTTCCGCCGCAAGAGGGGCAATGTCCCAGCTGGTAAGACCACGAACCGTCGGGAAGCTGGTGCTCCGCGAGCCAGGCAAGCGCGAGCGCGACAGACTTCTCGCTTCCTTCCGTTCCGCCGCCGGCCGCGAGCGCGGCGGCTTTGTTCTGTCCGCGCCCTGAAAGATCGTCGCCGTTGAGAGAGCCGAGCAGATTCTCGACGTCGCCGACGGGCGCCGAGTCGAGCGCGAGCGCGGTTTCGGTCATCGTTAACGGCGCGGCGGTCTCTTCCGTAAAGGCGGAGACGTCGGGAACGTCCTCGACGACCTCGGAGTCGACCTCGGGCATGTCGGTCGAGTCGAAGTTGACGTCTTCGACCGTTTCAAACGCCGCGTCTGGATCAAAGACGTCGTCAAGAACAACTTCGTCGCTAAAACCGGGCTCTGATACGACTTGAAAAAGATCTTTAAGTTCGACGTTTACAACGAGGAACGCGAGGATAATGATCAGGATAAGGTGCAAAAAGAGACTGACCAGCCACATCGGCGCGTCGTTAGCGGCGCGCTCAAGCGCCGACTGATCGTGCAGCAACGCGACCTCCTGCGTCGCGCTAGCCGTCTCGGCGCGTTGAGGATTGCGTTTTTCCAGCAGTTCTAGAAAGGCGTCCGGCGTGGACTTGTCCCATGAGTTTTCCGTCGTGAGCGCGCCGAAAGGGTCCGCCGTCGCCGCAGAGGTTGCGACAAACGCGTTCACGCGAGGTTGAACGACCATCGAGCCAAGAGACGAGACGTCGGCTTCAGGGCGCTTCGTCAGCGGCGCCATTCCTGAAAGATCGGGCGCTGCTTCCGGCGTTTGATCGACGGACGCCTTCTTAGCGGCCTTTCCCTCGCGTCGCGTGGGGATCGCGGAAGGGACGACTTCCGCCGCCGGCGCGTCAGAACGACGCGGAGGAACAGGCACGCGCTGAGGCGCGTTTGAATCCAACGAACCGCCAGGCGTCGGAACGCTCGGCGCGGCGAACGGATCAAGAGACGCGCGTCCCAGATCGTCGCGGCGAGCGGCGTCGGGAAGGGCCGAAAAACCTGCGTTAGAGCGCGACGCAGACGGTAGTCCTGACGGCGCGCGAGAATTCGCGGGCGCGCGCGAAGCGACGGGCAAACCGCGAGGAGCGGACGTCGAAGAGGGGCGTTTCTGCGACGGGGGCGGCGGATTCTGAGTCGAACGCGATTCCGGCGGCGTCCCGACGATCTCGCGTAGCTTCGCGCGAAGTTCCGGGTTCTCTCGAAGCGCGCGCAAAAGATCGGCGTCTTCCGAGCCGACGGCGTCGACGCGCCCGGAGTTTTTTCCGTCGCTGCTGAGGTGAGAATCGTCTGTCATTGAAAAGCGCCCTTAGACCTTAAGCGGAGCATATAGAGTCCGCCCGCCAGAACCTCTTCCGGCGTGAAATCCGTGTGTCTAAGCTATTTTAATGTAAAATTCCATTCGTCGAAAGAATCAAAAGGAAAAATTTACAAAAAGACCTCGATTTGATTTTAAATCCTATTTTGACCAATACTGAAAGAAAAGAATAGCGTCGGACTTAGCGTCCCCTCGTCGCGTAGGAAAATTAACTTGTTTATTTTTTCTATTTTATCCTCGTTTATATTTTATCGAAAATTTCAACAAAAGAGTAAAAAATGTACCGTTGGCGCTTGTCGAAAACAAGGGCAGTGTTAGAATGAGCGGCGATTGGCGATTTTGCAAATCGTAAACTCGATTTAAGGTCAAGAAAGACGCGTTACGCGTCTCCGCGTATAAAGTCAGAATTGTAAGGAATTTGAGCAATGGCAGGCAAGAATAAGAAAAAGGCAGAGACCGTCTACCTCGTTTGCGAAGAAACTGGCGATTATGATTACATCGTTCGTCGTAAGCCGGGCGGCGAGAAGCTCAAGCTCATGAAGTATAATCCGCGTCTGCGAAAGCACACGATGCACGTCGAAAAGAAAAAGTGATCCTCGACGTCAAAATTATTCTTCAACGCGCTTGTTCCTTCTCGACGGGGCAAGCGCGTTTTTTAACTCGCGCGTCCATCTGTTTTTAGCGTAATTTCTTCGGTTTACGTCACGCTGAAAGGAACGTAGCGAAAATAACAAATTTTCATAAAATATTAATTTTCTCGCTTTTTACTGCTGGATTTTTTCATTGACTTTTGTTATAGTGTCAATAGATCCGTTTTGAACCTTCCAATCCTAACAAACGGAATTTCCGTCTGATTAGGAACGCGCCGTTCATTTTGCGCGCTTTTGAGAGAAGGGGAGAAAAAACGTAAATTCGACCTTGCCTCGATTTCGTTGATTCTGTATACATTAGCGTCCTTGAAAGAAGGATGGAAGACGCAGGTATAGAGCCGCGCGTCGCGCGCAGAAACAACGAAATGGAGTTCAAAGATGAGAGCGCTTGTCGCATTGAGCCTAGCGGCGACCGTCGCGTTAGCCTTCGCGATTGGATGTGGAAAATGCGAACGCGGAGGGCAGAAGGACAACTCTGAACTCCAAAACGCTACGGAAGTTCAAGATCAGGATCAAGAACAAGAGACGGAAAAATTGGAGCAGGACGACGAGCCTCTCGACGTCGAGAGCGCCGAAACGCCTGAAGGCGTCGTCAACAGTTTTTTCCGCGCGTTCTTCCGCGGCGACAGCGACGCCGCGTTTGCGTTGCTGTCAAAGAAGGCTCAGGAGGCGCAGAGCGAAAATTTTGTCGCCCAGTCGAGCAACTCGATTCGCTGGCGGGTCGTTGAAAAAACGAAGCCGACGAGTCGCGGACGAGTTTACGTCTGGGTCGAAGTTGAAGATTACGCCGACAACGGCGAGGTTCAGAGAGACGCGCTGTCGTTTGCGTTGGCGGACGACGGCGGAATTTGGCGGATCTCCGGGTTCCACGTCGGAGAAGTCGCGGTTGATTTTGAGAAGTCGGTCATCGTCGCCCAAGAAGCGCCCGCCGCGCCAAGCGTCGAGCGTGTCGAACGCGTCGCTTCTCAGGTCGACGAAACCAAAACAACGCGCTGAATGGATTGCTAGAGGCGCGCGTCTCGCAAGAGACGTGAGAACGCAAGACGCGTTCTCGTTTCATGGATGGGGGCGATTCTCGCCCGACGCCGGCACAGAGGTCCGGCTACGCACGGAACGCGTAAGGATGGGGCGCATTACGCGCCCAAGTCTTGGCGCTGACGTCAAGATTCTCGCACGGATGGTCGAGCGTCGCCACGCTCTTGCACGGCTGCAAGAGCATGGCGACATTTCATCGCAGAATTTCTGGCGGCTTGAGGTCGTCCAATACCGATAAAGCTGAACGACAGTCGGAACCACATACTGCATGGAGGCTTATTGTGGTTTCATTCCTCCTTTCGTCTGTCGTTCTTAGAGCGGGTTGCGGCATGGAGGTCGCGCCCGCTTCTTTTTTTTCTTGATCTAGCGCGACGTCGGCGTCTCGTTCGGCAATTCTCAAGATTGTCTCGCGAGGCGCCGCCGCCGTTAATGAGAACGGGCGCGCCTAACGGCTAGGCGCGCCCGTCTTCTTTGGTTCAACTCTACGTCTGCCTCTATCGACGCCGTAACGACAACGGCGCCGAATCGTCAGACGCGATCAAAAACTCAGTCCCACCACCACTGAGAAGCGTCGGTATTCTCCGCCTTCTCGCGTTTTTCCTCGACGGAACCCTTTTCATCATACTTGAGATGATCGACGTCAAGCGCGATCTGCGGTTCAATATGAACGCCGCCGCCCGTCGGATACGAGGTCAGTCCGCCGTTGTGTCGAATCGTATTGACGGCAGTTTCGGCAAATTGAATTTCGTTAAGGTTTTCCGTCTGGAATTTCTCTTCGTCCGCAAAGAACTCGGGAGTCCAGTTCGTCTTGGCGTAAACGCCTTCCTTCTGGAGATACGCGGCGACGATCGTCATGTCGATCAGGTTGCGCAGGCTCGCGTAAACCGGAACTTCGTCGGCAATCTTTTCAAATTTCGCCGTGAAGCTCTTCGCGTAGGCGCGCGTCGCGGGGTTGCCGCGTCCGGTGTTGGCGACTCGTTTGCCGTCGGCTCCGACAAGCTCGTCCGCGCCGACAAGATTGACGCCGTTTCCGACCAACTCGATCGCGTCTCCGGCTTCAGTCTCCACGACGCAGTCGTAATTCGGCTCGAAATACCAACGAACCAAACCGTTGGACGCGTTTTGGCGAGGATTGGATTTTTCCGCGTAAGTCGTGAGTTTGACAGGCGCTTCTTCAAGACCGATTCCGATGAGTTTCATGCGGTAGTCGGCCGCGACGAGAGTCGCCGCAAAATTCGTGCGAGGAGAGACGCCCCAGACTTTGACGTCTTGAAGTCCCAAAGCGTTGCGGATACCGGCCGCGTAATTGAGGCATTCCGCGTCGGTCTGCGGCTGCGCGGTCGTCTTGAGATAAGCCTGCATGTCGCGTAAACCCGCCTCGGTCGGATCGATCGAGCAACCGACGAAATTCGCGCTTTGACCTTCCGCCGGATAAGCGCGGAGCGCGACGACAAGGTCTTCAAGTCGCAGCGTCGGACGACCGCTCTTCGCGCCGACGATCGCGCCGTCCACGCCGGCTTTCCAACCTTCCGCAGGTCCGGCGATCACGACGTCGCCCGTTTCAGGGTAAATAAAGACGTTTTCGATTCTCGTCAATCCCGCAAGATTCGCCATTTCGTCGGTTACGACGCCGTCGTTCGCGGCAATCTGCGCCTCGAGGCGGTTGAGCGAAACCTTTCGGAGTTTGCTCGGAGCGCGCATTTCAGACGGAATCGCCTTGAACGCTTCGTTACGAGCCTCGGCAAGAACGCCGTCGTCGACCAAGACGCGCTGAAGCACGCCGTTCGCGTCGATGAACACGCCGCCGCCCGTCGAACCGCCGCCGCCGCGGTTTCCGCCGTTGTTGTTATTGTTGTTGTTGCTGTTATTGTTGTTTCTGTTGTTGTTATTATTGTTGTTGCTGTTGTTGTTGTTTCTATTGTTGTTATTACTATTGTTATTATTATAATTTTGTCCATATGCCGTTGAGAGAGGAACGGCAAAGAGAACGATCAGCGCCAAGATCGCGCTTATCTGAAGGACAATATTCTTCCGACCCATGAGAATCTCCTAAACCATTAGGTTTACGTAAAATCAGGTTCTGACGCCAACGGTCGCCGTGCAGACGCTCAAGCGCAATTTCTCGAAGCGTCGTTCAAACGCCGTCTGAAAAATCCCGACAGCAAGGGCGACGCGAGTAGGCGTCTGGAACGACGATTCGACTCGCCGATCCTAGGCGCTTCAAAATAGTCGTCTGATTTCAGCGTTTATCGAGCCGACCCGACGACGCAAAACCTCTGACGCTACTCTGAAATGATAATTTCTCCCGTCTCGATAGGCAAGTATTAACTCTGATATTTCAAATTTTTTGACCAAAAAAATAGACGATTTCCCACAAGCGCCGATTATAACGGCGTCTCGCCTTGTCGTCTCACGCCATGTCAAAATCAACGAAGTTGACGATTGCGCGCACGATTCAGGTTGCGCAAAGAAAACGGTCTTTTCTTTTTTGGCAAGAAAACCACCCTTTTCCCTTTGTGTCAGCGAGCTCGTTCCTATGCCAAAGATTTTCCGCGACAACGTTCTAAAGACCTCTTAAGTTATCCTCAACCCCAGTCGAAAAGGGATAGTGACTCTTTGTCTTTTAATCGCAGGTAAAAGTCAGAGAGAACATGAAGTCTCCCTTGCGCCGTCCGCCGTTTTTACATATTATTTAAGCTCTTTGCGCGAAAGCGCTCGGAGTCGCCGCCAACGTATAACGAGAGCGTCGGCAAAAACGCCGACTTCCGCCCGGCGCAGGGAAGGCTCGAAAGAAAACCCTCCTGTCGACAACGTAGATTTGAAAGAGACGTCGATAAGACGCGCCGTCGCGTCTATTGCGGCGTCTCGTTGAAAAACGAGATTTATTATGATGATCAAGCGCATTCTATTTTGCGTCGTTTGCAGTCTTGCGATCGGTTTGACGTTTTTGTCAGAATCGGCGTCTGCGTCCTTGGCGAGCGTCAATTCAAACGGGACGACGAACGTTCGTCAAGTCACGGCGCGTCTTGCGGTCGACGCAGACAAAACCAACGTCGTTGAACGCGCGAATCTCGTTCCGATTCAGTTTTACGCCAATCGCGAAGGGACTCCGGGCATAATTCGTCCTATTCTGGAACCTTTTTTCGGGTTGGGCGCGCCTGATAATTCCAACGCGTCTCCCCAACCTCCGCTAGGAATCACAAGAATTCGTCCGCGTCAAAACGCGAACGCTCCCGCGCCGTCTAACGCTCCTGCGACTCCCAACACGCCGGCGCCGTCCAACGCTCCTGCGGTCTCCGACGCTCCTAATACTTCTGAAGCCCCGGTTGCATCTGACGCTCCGACCGCTCCTAATCCTCCTGCAGAGCCTGTCGCCGCAGAGCAGCCGCAGCCCGTGGCGGAAGAAGTCGTCGCCGACGTCGATCCGCCAGAGATTCCCGCGCTGCCCGCGGACGAAGCGGCTCACGCCGCCGACGACGACAACCCTGATCCCGGCGTCGCGCCCGACACGTCCAACGTGCCGGTTCCAGGCACAGAAGCTCCGGAAACTAACGACGATCTCGACCTTGGCAACGAACATGCCGACGCGCCGGACGCGGCGGTTCAAATACCTGAGGGAACCGTCTCGGAAGCCGACCGTCAGGCGGCTCAGGAACAGCCGACGACCGAAGAGCCCGTCGCCGTTCAAACGACCGACGAGATTCGGCAGCAGACTAAAAGCTGGCGCTATCCCAACGCGGAAAAAGCCGTTATCGACATGTCAAACGATCTGCTCGCCAACCTCAAAAACGCGGGCGGAAACGAACTCTATGAACGTTGGCGTTCATACAACGCGAGCATACGTCGGCGAACGAACAGTCTTCAGACGGGAAACGAGCTTAACTCGCGTTGCCGGTTGAGATGGTACGAGCGTCTTTATCAAGACCCCTTGCGTTCCGTCACAGAAGCTGAAAAGTCGTCAAACCTTCTCGGTCAATGCTTTATGGGTTCGAGCGACGACGTCGTCGCGGGCGTGCGCTACGCGCGCTTTCTGACCGACGTTCCTGTTCGTCAGAATCGGATCGAACGCCGTCCTGCGACAAACGCGAACGAGGCGCTCGACATGCTTAAGGCCGCGCTTGTCGAAGCGGCTTCGCATCATGCTAAAGCGCTCTCGCCGATGAACAAAAACGATCTCGCCGCCGTTTCTAAAGAAGCGCATAAAATCTTCTGCGAGCAAGTCAGAAGCGGCCATACCGTCGAGATGCGCGGACGCGCCATGTATCTCATCGACGCGATGGAAAAGATGAATAAAAGCGAGATGTACGACGCCGGCGAGTCTATCATGTCTTTGCTCGATCCTCAGACGCTTGCCGCGCTGCGTCAGCTCGATTTTGCGTCCCTTGAGAAAGTGCGGATCGGCGACAATCAAGAAGTCGGTCTCATTCACAGCGAGGCGGGCGACATTCTTGTCGGCGATACGAACCGCACGGTCTGGGAACTCGACAGATATCCGAACGCGTGCTGCGTCGTCGATCTTGGCGGCGACGACGTTTATCGCGAAGGTTCGTGCATTCTGAACCGTCCTCTTCTCGTCATCATCGACCTTGGAAAAGGCGACGACGATTACGTCGGTAAAAACGTCGCGATTCAAGGCGGTTCGATCCTCGGCGTCTCCGTATGGTACGACGACGGCGGAAACGATTCCTACCTAGCGAAGGACGTCTGCCAGGGTTCGACGATCGGCGGATTCGCCGCCCTCATCAACGACGAAGGCGACGACCGCTACCTTGGCTTCCTTCGCGAACAGGGCGTCGCGATTTGCGGCTTTGGCGTTTTGATTGACCGCGCTGGAAACGACGACTATCGCGGCGCGCTCTTCGCGCAGGGCGTCGGCGGTCCCGGAGGATTCGGCGCGATTGTCGATCGCGACGGACGAGACCATTATTACGTCGGCGGGTATTATTTCGACTCCTATCCAGAACATCCCGGTTACGACGGCTGGGGTCAAGGCGTCGGCGCGGGCATTCGTCGCGTCGCTTGCGGCGGAATCGGCGTTCTTCTCGACGGCGGCGGCGACGACGCGTATGAATACGACTACTTCGGTCATGGCGGCGGCTACTGGATGGGCGTCGGAATCGCGCGCGACTTCGGCGGAAACGATATTCGCTACGCCGCGACGTCGACGATGTACGACGGCTCGCAGCGCCGTGAACGCCGCTGGCAACGCTTCGGGACCGGTTTCGGTTGCCACTATGCGATCGGCTATCTCTTCGACGACGAAGGCAGCGACGTCTATGGCGGCACGATTATGGGCGTCGGCATGGGTTGGGACCTTGGCGCGGGCTTCCTCGTTGATTTCCAAGGAAACGACACGTTTGAAGCCAACGGCGGTCTAACGCAAGGTTGCGGCGCGGAAGGAAGTATCGGCGTCATTATGAATTATCGCGGCGACGACGCGTATAATAGTTCTTACGTCGGGTATTCCAACAATCAGCTGACGTATCACGCGCCGTCCAACTGCGGATCAAACTTCAGTTTTGTCATCGATCATGGCGGTCAAGACGCGTACGGCGGCTCCGATAGCTACCGTCAGTCGATCCGTAACAACATGGTCACGCGACGCGGCAACATCACGGGAATGATTGTCGACCGTCCTGCTCCGGAAGAGGATAAGAACGTCGCCGTTGCGAAGTCTGGAAAACGCGACGCGATCACGCTCGCCAGCGGCTACGGCGTCAAACCTTCTTCCATCAAGACGATGGCGGCTCCGCCGCCGCTCTACGACACGACGCCTCACGCGACTAGCAGCGGCCCGAACGCGTTCAATCCTTCTGCGAACGACGGTTTCGGCGGCGAAGGCGGCGGACTGTTCCGAGGCGGTCTCTTTGGCGGACGGATGCTCTAAAATCCTACGCGTTCAACCGGCGTGAAGCAGTAACGGCGTCCTTGTTACAGAGGACGCCGTTATTTCGTTCTAAACGTACAAACGCCCCGTGTTTTCTCGTTTCTCACCTTGACGCCGCCCCTTTGAAACGGAATACTTGCGCTATATAATAAGATTGCGGCGTTTTGCGGCGCGTGAACGCGTCGAACGACCGTCGTCCTGTAGATTCAGTCTGTGGTTAGTAAGAGAGATTTCGCCATGAAATGGTCGCAAACGTTAATTCCGACGATGAAAGAAACCCCGAACGGGGCGGAAATTCCGAGCTATATTTTTATGCTGCGCGCCGGCATGATTTCCCAAGTGATGGCAGGCGCCTACGCGTACCTTCCGCTCGGATGGCGTTCGCTCTATAAGGCGATCAATATCGTGCGCGACGAAATGAACAAAGCGGGCGCGGTCGAACTCTTCATGACGGCGTTGGCGCCACAGTCTCTGTACGAACAGACAAATCGCGTCGAAGCGTTTGGAAACGTCCTCATTAAGTCGACGCTCGTTCGCGGCGGCGCGAAAACGCCCGTCGTCTTCTGTCCGACCCACGAGGAAGAAATCACGAGCATCGTTTCTCAGTACGTGTCTAGCTATCGTCAGCTCCCTCTCGTCCTCTACCAGATTCAGACGAAGTTCCGGAACGAAGAACGTCCGAAATTCGGCGTGCTGCGCACCAGCGAATTCACGATGAAGGACGCCTATAGTTTCCATACGAGTCTTGAATCTCTCAATGCGACTTACAAGCAGATGTACGACGCATACTGCAAGATCTTCACGCGATGCGGCGTTCCTTACCTGCCGGTGGAAGCCGAATCGGGGCCGATCGGAGGCGACGCGTCCCACGAGTTCATGATCCCGTCTGAAAACGGCGAAGACGACGTCGTATATTGCCCGGAATGCCATTACGCGGCGAACGTTGAAAAGGCGGAAATCGGCGAAAAAGAATACGCGCGTCCTAGCGACGCCGTTCTCAAAGAGGTCGCAGAACTCGCCACGCCCGGCGCGCACACGATCGACCAAGTCTGCGCGTTCCTCAAGGCAAAGCCCAAGAAAGTCGTCAAGACGCTGATTTACTGCGTCGACGACGCGCCCGTCGCCGTCCTCGTTCGCGGCGATTGCGACGTCAATGAAAACAAGCTCAAGCGTCTCCTCGGCGCCGCGAAAGTCGAGCTCGCCGACGAAAAAACGATCGAACGCGTTACCGGCGCGCCTGTCGGATTCGCGGGCCCCGTCGGGCTCAAGGAGAAGGTCAAGGTCGTCGCCGACCCGACGATTAAAGAGATGGTCAACTTCATCGTCGGCGCAAACAAGGCGGAAGCGCACCTCGTCAACGTCAACGTCGATCGCGATTTTACCGTCGATCTCTACGGCGACGTTCGAAACGCGATTCTCGGCGACCTCTGCCCGCGCTGCGGCAAGCCGATTACGATGAAGAACGCTATCGAAGTCGGACACGTCTTCAAACTCGGAACGAAGTATTCCGAAGCGCTTAATGCGAAATACCTCGACGAAAACGGCGCGCTTCAAACGATCATTATGGGCTGCTACGGCATTGGCGTCAGCCGCATCATTGCGGGCTGCGCGGAAACGAGTCACGACGACTCCGGCATAATCTGGCCCGTCGCGCTCGCGCCGTACGAAGTTTGCGTCTGCCCCGTCAAAGCGACGGACGAAGCGGCGATGAAGGCTGCGGAAAAAATCGTCGCCGACCTTGAAGCGGCGGGCGTCGACGCGATTCTCGACGATCGCGACGAGCGTCCCGGCGTTAAATTTAAGGACGCCGACCTCGTCGGGTTCCCCGTTCGCGTCACGATCGGCAAGAGTCTCGCCGACGGCAAGGTTGAAGTCAAATGGCGTTGGGACGCCGATTCGTCGCTCGTCGCCGTCGACGAGGTCGCCAAGACGCTGACCGCGCAACTTGAGGATGAACGAAAGACCAACGCTCGTTTCTACGCCGCGAAAAAGAATGGAAAATGAGACCGTCTCTTTGACGATCCAAGCAGTTCGCTTGAAAACTGACGTCCTCGAGACGTTTGCGCAAATAATAAACAATTCGCTTTAACCGACTATTATGTTCACCACAAACGAAATTCGTGAAAAATATCTGACGTTCTTTGAATCCAAAGGCTGCGTTCGCCGTCCAAGCGACGTGCTCGTGCCCTACTGGGATCCCTCCGTACTCTTCACGCCGGCGGGCATGAACCAGTTCAAGGATCACTTCCTCGGCCGTTGCAAGCTCGACTTCACGCGCGCCACGACGTGTCAAAAGTGTCTGCGAACCGGCGATATCGACAACGTCGGACGCACCGCGTTCCACCATACGTTCTTCGAAATGCTCGGCAACTTCAGCTTCGGCGATTACTTCAAGCGCGAGGCTATTCACTGGGCCTGGGAATTTCTGACCAGTAAAGATTGGCTCGCGATCGATCCCGAGATGCTCTCCGCGACGGTCTATAAAGACGACCACGAAGCGGCGAAAATTTGGCTCGAAGAGATCAAACTGCCCGCCTCGAAACTCCAGTATCTCGACGAAGACGAAAACTTCTGGCCCGCCTCCGCGCCGAGTCAAGGGCCCGACGGCGTATGCGGTCCCTGCTCTGAAATTTACCACAAGACCCCGCAGGGCGAGGTCGAAATCTGGAACCTCGTCTTCACGCAGTTTAATCGCGTCGGCAACCCGCCCGACAACCTCCGCCCGCTCCCGAGCAAGAACATCGACACGGGCATGGGGCTGGAACGCGTCACGTCGGTCTTACAGGGCGTCGAAACGAACTTCCACATCGATTCGCTCCGTCCTCTCGTCGACGCGGCGGCGGAAGTCTGCTCCGTGAAATACGACGACGTCGATCTAACGAACGAAAACGGTCGCCGTCTGCGCCGCATCGCGGACCATATTCGCGCCTGCACCTTCGCGATCCATGAGAACGTCTACCCCGGTCCGAAAGAGGAAAAATACGTTATTCGTCGGCTGCTCCGCCGCGCCGTGCTCGACGGCGTCCAGATGGGCATGAAGAAGCCGTTCCTCTATCATCTCGTCCCCGTCGTCGCCGACCTTATGAAGGTTCCCTATCCGGAGCTTCAAGAGACGGTCGAACGAGTCCAAGGCGTCGTTTCGGCGGAAGAAGAACGCTTCATGAGCAACATCGACGGCGGTCTGCGTCGACTCGACCACGTCTTCAAGACGATGGAAGAAGAGAAACGCGCGACCGTCGCCGGCGCCGACGCGTTTGAAATGTATCAGACCTACGGATTCCCGCCCGAACTCTTCGAAACGCTCGCGGGCGAAAAGAACTACGGATTCGACTGGGAAGGGTTCGGAAAAGAGATGGAACGCCACGGAGAGCTTTCCGGTCTGGCGGAAAAGAACCTGCTCTTTAAGCGCGACCCGCTCGAAGGAATCAAGAAGACGAACAATCCCCCCGAGTTCCTCGGTTATCAAACGACGGAAACCGCCGACGCGAAAGTCTTGGCGATTCTCGACGGCGACAAACTCGTCGAATCCGCGCAAGCGGACGCGAAGAAGCAGTTGCGCGTCGTTTTGAACAAAACTCCGTTCTACGGCGAAAAGGGCGGTCAAGTTGGCGACTCCGGCGTCATCACGAGCGGCGACGCCGTCTTCAACGTCGAGACGTCGCAGTATGACGGCGAGTTCATCGTTCATGTCGGAACGCTCGCGGCCGGTTCTCTCGAGGTCGGCGCGACGGCGACCGCGACCGTCGACGCGAAACGCCGCGCCGCGATCGCGCGCGCTCACACCGCGACTCACCTACTCCACGCCGCGCTCCGTGCAAGACTCGGCGAACACGCGAACCAGCAGGGTTCAAAGGTCGACGCCGACGTGCTCCGTTTTGACTTCACGCACCACAAAGGCCTCGATCGTGAAACCCTCGTTCTCCTCGAGCAGGACGTCAACGCGATGATTCTTGAAGCGTTCCCCGTCTCCTGCGACGAAATGCGCAAGGAAGAAGCGAGCAAACTCGGCGCGATGATGCTCTTCGGCGAGAAATATCCCGACGTCGTTCGCGTCGTGAAGATGGGCCCGTCCCTCGAATTCTGCGGCGGCACGCACCTTAAGAACGTCGCGCAGGTCGGATTCTGCAAGATCGTCGCGGAAGAAAGCGTCAGCGCCGGCACTCGCCGTATCACGGCGTATACGGGCTTTGAAGCGCTCAAGAAGATTCAGGAAGCAGACGCGGTTGAAACGGAACTCGCCTCGGCGCTGCGCGTCCCGGCGACGGAAATCGTAACGCGCGTCGAAACGCTTGCCGCGACGAACAAGAAGCTCCGTAAAGAACTTGACGCGGCGACGAAGAAAGACGTCGTCTCCGTCGACGAACTCCTTAAGAACGCGGAGAAAGTCGCCGGCGTCGATTTCGTTACGCTGACAATCCAAGACGCCGACGCGAACGCGCTGCGCGAAGCGATCGACCTAATCCGTCGCAAGTCGGAAAACGCCGCGATTCTTTTCGCAAACGTCGATTCCGAAGCGAAGAAAGTCTCGCTCATCGCCGCTATGACGCGCAATCTTGTCGAACGCAAGGTCAGCGCAGTCGAACTCGTTAAGGCGGTTTCGTCCCATATCCAAGGGGGCGGCGGCGGACGTCCCGATATGGCGCAGGCCGGCGGCAAGAAGCCCGAGGGCGTTCCGGCGGCGTTTGAGGCGGCGAAGAAGTTCCTCGCGGAAAAGCTTGCGTAACGCGCTTTAGCGCCGCGCGACCTCTCGCGCAATCGATAAAACAGGATAAAAAAAGACCGACGCTCCAATCAAAGCGCCGGTCTTTTTTTAACGTCGCGTCCGTTCGCGTCGCGTCTCATTGAATAATGACGCGGAAGCCTGTATAACACGTCGCGTCGACGTCGAGAATATCGACGTGTATAAACGGCTTCGCCTTATTGTCTTGCGCAAAAGGATTTCCTTGAAGACGTCCGCCGTTTTGTCCGCCTTGGAGACTGACGGAACCGCCAACTAGGGAACTGTCGTAAGAATTCGGATCGGAGGAATACGTATCGTAATAAGGATCCTGCGCGACGGGTTCCGTAAAGGCAGGCTCCGTCCGACTCGCCTGATAATCGCGAATCGCGCGATCGAGAGACTCGTACCCTAACGCGTTGACTGGAATCCAGCAGATCGGGTTGAAGCCAGGGAGATGGAACCAGCTTCCGCCGAGACTCTCTACGACGTTCGGATCGTCGGCGACAATTTCGCCGACGTTGCCGACCATGTCGAAGAGCCCGTTACGATTCGGTTTGAAACTGCCGACGGGAACCGTAAAGCGATAAGAATCGCGATAGACGAAGTGGATGCGATCCATAAGATAGACGTGGCTCGGACAAATGACCGGATAATTCGCGTCGGGAAGGTTGCCGCGTTCCCAGCTTTCGGAACCGCCAAAGGACCACAATTCAAAGAGCGAAGAATAGGCGACGGAAAGAAGCTCAGGCTGCGCCGCGAGGTACCATTGTTCGGTCGTCGGAAGTTTGACCGGTTTTACAAGTTTCTTTGAGAGCCACATGCAGAACGCGGTCGCGTCGGCGGCGGTCACGAGCGTTACGGGATGCTTTTTCGTCTGAGTAAAGCCGGGATTCTTCCACGTGAACTCGTCGCCGCGTTTGAGACCAGCCGTTTTTTGCGGAGTCGCAGAGTACCCGATCATTCGGCTCTTTTCAGAGGACTCAGGCTGGCGCGGCGCGGGCTTTGCGGTCGCCTTTTCGACGGCGGCGTCGTATTCTTCGTAGGGAGAATCGGATTCTCGTCTCGGTTGCAAATTCAGAACGGCGGGTCGTCCGTCAGCCGTTGGACCGGACTTGTATTTTGTCTCGGTCACAAACTGGTTGAACATTTCCAGCGTGACTTCCGTCTCGAGCATCCAGAATCCCGTTTTCACGAACTTTTTCGGGGCGGCTTTCTTCGCTTTCGCGCTGGAATAATTCGCAGCCACAGAGCGAGGGAGGTTCGGATCTAAGACGTCGGTCGGCTCGGAATATTTCCCAGGCGGAACCCAACGGAACGCGTATTCGACCCCGTCGATTTCTATAACGCGCCGCACGCCCTGTTCTCGAGCGGAGTCGAGAATCCAATCGAGTTCTTCTTCCGCGGCGACGTCGCCAGCCATAACTTTTTTCGCGATTCCAAGATACTCGTTATCGGTTTCCGAAAGATTCCCTACGGAACACTGATAAGACCGTCCGCGCTTATCGACAATCACAACGGAGTCCGAACCGTTCGCAAAAGAACGTTCCGGATCAAAGGCGCCGACGACGGAAAACTCGCCCGTCGCGTCGACCCAAATGCGGGGATCATAAGCCTTGGCGTTCGGAGTCGCGAAACTAACGATCGTCGCGACGACACATAGAGTTAAGATACGCGCGTTCATAGGACAAGCCTCTTTGTGAAGGACGGCGAAAAGAACCGACCGATATTAAACAAGAAAACCTTCAACATTTCAAGCGCCTTTTGCGCTTTGCAAAGATTCCGGGAATGAACGCCGCGTCGCCGACGCTGGTCGCTTCGGCAAGAAGAGATTGCAAGATAGGCAAAAGGGCCGCGTTTCTGCGTCGGGCGAAACTCGACGTCGAACGCTACTCCTCCAAGATGTTATTACATCGCAAGAGATCGATAATCCTCGCGACGTCCTTTTCGACCGCTTCGCGCTCCGCGTCGTACTCGCGGAGCAACGCGTCGACAATCGCAGCTTCGGTCGTTTCCTCCTTCAACTGATCGACGATAAAAGCCGCCGTCTCGTTGCTACGGATAATCCCGTTAAAGTGGCGTCCCGCGACGGAAAGGAGAAATTGTGAGTCTTCGATCGTTTGCGTGATAAAATCGGACTTCAGTTTCACGGTGGATTTTCCTTAACAATTGGAAACGGTTTCGAGCGCTTCCGCCGTCGTTTCTTCGCGGCGACGAACGTTGAATCCACTCCTTGCGCAACCCTATAAAACGTCGCTTCTCAACCACCAGACAGAGACGGTCTGGCGTCAAAGCGAGTCCAGACGCCGCCGGCGCCTTAAATAAACGAAAAATAGTCGCTCGGTAAAACGCGGGGAGGTTCCGACGCCAAAATTCACGCGATCGTCAGTTGTTCCTCCTCGGCGGTTGCGTTGTCTTTATCGGCGGGAAATCTGTACGACGCGCCGCAAGGTCGAGCGCTCGTTAGGAGTATTACAGGACGCTTTTCAGGATCAAGTTTTCTGATGGACAAAGTCTATGAAGGCGATCAGAAATTGACGTCGTCGACTGCGGAATGATTCCTGTGGCGCCTCCTAAAATGGACCGACTCAAACCTTGGGATTACGACAAAGAATTATATAAACAGCGCGACGAAACGGAACGTTTTTTTCGAAGGTTGAAGCGTTTTCGACGCGTTGATACGCGATACGAAAACTCGACAAAACATATTTAGCAACGATCCGCCTTGCGTTGATATACAATTCTTTAGTTTGTTGCGTCAACACGCCTTAGTCTGGATTATGGGGATTATGATGAGGATCGCAATGACCTGTACCCGAACGGAAATGGGGGCATGCTCCATTATCGTGATAACCGCAAGAGCCTCCGCCGCCGTCGTTACTGAGAAGGTTATACATATCAAGGTAACATTCCGTATAAATCGCGTCGTTTCTAATATCGAGAATTTCCATCGACGGGACAATATATTTTTTCATAGGAATACTCCTTCTTCAGAAGGAAACGGAAGGTTTTTGTTTTTTTTAAAAGGGATGCGATTCTGTTGATTGACTCAGTCCACGCCACGCGACAAGCGGCGCGTCGGACGACATGTTACAACGTAACCGAAAGCACTTGACCCTTTCGAGGAGGCGACGTTCTAGATCCAGAATCTTTATAAGAATTCTCCGATTGCCGGACGCGCGCGTCTGTTTGAAGACGACGGGAAAGGCTTCCGCCGCGCTAATCTTCTCGATCTGATTCTCGACGCCGCGCTCCAGCGTTACGATCGCTTTCAAAGGCGCAGACGCGTTGGCTGCGATCCCGTGTTTGCCGCTCCACGGGCAGCCGCATATGAAAACGGCGTCTTCTTCAACGCGAATCAACGGAGTATCGTCGTTGATCATGACGACGCGATCGCCAAACGCTTCCCGCCACAGTCTCGAGTGCGTGCTCTTGCCGGTTCCGCTCGGCGCCGTAAAGGCGTACCCTTCGCCGTCCATACAGAGTGCGGAAGCGTGTAACTGCAGAATTCCGTAGGGCACAAGCGTCATAGCGAGTTGCGATTCGAGTTCGAAATTTTCGACGTAAACGTCGGTCAATTCATGACGCAGGTCGCCTTCGCTCTCATAAAAATAACGCAAAAACGCGCCCACTGACTCAAGGTCGTGGTCGGTCGGCTCGACATGTGCGAGAGGCGCTTTGTCCGTCTCGTAGCCCTTAAGAAACTCGTAGTTTTCCCTCGTTCTGCAGACAACCTCAACCGGAACGCCCGCAAGCTCCACGACAATACTCTTTGCCATTCTCTACTGTTTCTTACGAATTACGAACTTTCACGACGTTCATCGATACGCAAACTTGCCCCCTGTTTTAACGCGGCGAACGAACGGAAACGAATCTTCATCGTCTAACCAACGACCAGTTCCTTAATTATAGCTAAATTCGGAGTCGCCGTCAAGCGATTGCGACCGGAGGCGCGGACCTCTTGAATCATTCGTCCTGAAAAGAGCGATCACCCCATTCAGAGAGCGACCGCTTGACGTTTTTGAAGAGCCAAACCTCCGTCTTAGCGCGAGGTCAATAACGGCGTTCCTTCTAACGCGCCGTACCGTTTTGGCGTCTACGGCGAGATTTCGAAAAGAGCGCCGATTTTGAATTGTCCAATACGTTGTATAATCACGCGACGTCTGAGCGACAAAAGTCGTTGCGTTCGGCTGGAGAATCGTTCCCTATAATCACAGATTCTCATGAGGCGTCCCGCGAAAGGACGGCGCGGCTTCTTGCGTTTTCCGTTGAGGCGAAAGAAAATGACTGCGGCGACGAGAAAGAAAAGGATATTAACCAAAGAAGAACAAGCGTGCGCGAGACAGAATCTGATCTATCTGGCGACCTGCGCGATAAACGACGAAATCGCGGATTCGAGCCGACTCGCCGACGTTGAAGCCGTCTTTAACGTCGCTTCATACCACATGCTCTCAGCGTTGGTCGCGATGACGCTAGAAAAGTCGGGAATTCGCCATGCCTATTCCCTTGTCGTTATCGCGGGCGCATTGCGACGAGCCACGCTCTTTCAACAAGCTTTCGAGCAGATTAAGTCCGAACTAACGTCCGCAGGGATATGGCATGCGGCGCTCAAAGGCGCCGAGCTAAAAGCGTACTATCCCATATTCGGCATGAGGGAAATGGCGGATTACGACGTCCTTATCGATTCGACGCGAGCTCAAGACGTAAAAACGATCATGGAAAAACTCGGTTTTAAGACGGAAGAATTCGGGATAGACTGTCACGATATCTATTCCAAAGGACCGCGCTTAACCTTTGAGATGCATCGCTCGCTCTTTCTCCCTTACCTAAATAAAGAAGTATATGAATACTATGAAAACGTCCAGGAGCGCCTCGTTGGCGACGGTTTTACAAAACGCTTCACGCCGGAAGACTTTTACCTCTACATGATCGCGCATGAACACAAACATTATTCTATGGAAGGGACGGGGTTGCGTTCGCTTGTCGACACGTGTCTCTATCTGAAAAACGAACGTCTCGACCTGGAATATGTAACGCGAGAAGCGGAAAAGATGGGACTCGCCGATTTTGAAGCGTCGAACCGCGCGTTATCGACGCGTCTCTTTGCGCGCGAGAAACTCGACGTCGAGGAATCCAAGACGCTTGACTTTTTCCTCGCGTCCGGCTTTAAGGGAAATTATTTGAACGTTGTTCAGAA
Organism: uncultured Planctomycetaceae bacterium; assembly: GCA_946408825.1. Lineage (GTDB taxonomy): Bacteria > Planctomycetota > Planctomycetia > Pirellulales > Thermoguttaceae > RUG369. The sequence continues at coordinate 81,672 of CAMJTU010000007.1, read as the reverse complement.
CGGGCTTGGAAAGTGGGGAAAACTCGGCTACATAGCGAGCCGGTTCTTCATTCCCGTCAGCCGAAAAAACGCCCGGTATAAATCGTTTGCGTCGAGATACCCGACGTTCTATAAATACAAACTGCTGCTCCCGTTTCTCCCGTTTTACCGCGTTGTTCGCAGCGTCATGAGAGGGCGCTTTTTCGCAGAAGCCAAGGCGTTGAAGAAGGCCAAACGCGTCTAAAAAAACGCTTGTCTCGGGGCGGTTCTCTTTTCGATCTTCACCGCGTTATGTCGCGCAATTTCAAAAAAAGACGGCGTCGGACGCCGTTCTTTGCCGTAAAACCGGCGATTTAAACAAAACGCCAAACCGTAAACTGATCGCGGAATCAATTTACAATTCGGCGTTTCGTTATTCGTCGCAAATCAGACGCTACGGTTCTGGTCGCGCGCCTGTGAAGCCCGGTTGATCGGCTTCAGGACGCGCGAGCGCGTCGGCGCGGCCTTTTTCAATCGCGTGAAGCATCGTCTGCCAATCGGGGTCGTCCTTCGTTTCAAAGACATATCGCGGCGCGGCGCCTCCGGGTTCGACCGAAAGTCCTCGTCCGCCCTGCTCTTTCGGGAGGTGCGCGGTCAGCGCCGGGCTGAATTCGGGACGCGTCAGGTTAAGCCATGCGAAGCGCCCCGTCCAGTCGATGTTGCGCGCGTCGTGAACGCCTTCAAGATCATGGTTGCCGCCAAGGATATCTTTGTGGCATTCGGCGCACTTCCGGTCGTAGACGGGCTTAAACTCGTCGTCGAACCATTTCGCCTGTCCCTTGCCGTCGAGGGGCGCCCAGCGGTCGCGTCTTCCTGCGGATTGCGGTCGAGAATGCGCGTAAGTTCCTTGGTAAATAGCGTTGGAATCGAGCCAAAAATCGACGCGTTCCATCGATTTCTCGTCGACTTTCACGCCGCAATGCTCTTCCGTAAAGTAATCGGGCAATCGACTCGCGAGCGTTCCCGTCGTATAGGGTTCGTTGACGGCGCTCGTCGTGAAGAGGAGCCAGTAAAACTGCGCCAGCGGCTTGCCGAGCTTTTGCTGAGATTCCGGCATTTTGCCCGTGAGCATGTCCGCCTGACGATAAGATCGGCTCCTCAACAGTATCGACTCGTACGACTCGCAGAAATACCGCGTCAGGTCGCCGCTCAGGTCGCACCCGCCCGCAGGGTCGGCGCCCTCGTGACACGAGACGCAGTATTTGTCCAGAACGGGCTGAACGAGCGATCGATAATCGACGACTCCGGCGTCGAGCGTTCTATTGCCGCCGCTTGCGAGGCGTTCCTCGTAGGCGTCGTAAAGATAGTCAGGAATGACGGGAACGTCGGGCGCGCGCAGTCCGGCAGTCGGACGGCGACTGGACTCTTGGGCGGTCGCGGGCGTCGCGTCGCGATCCTCGTGGCAGCCGACGCAGCCGATCGACTCGCCGGGCATGAACTGCACGGCGCTCGTCATGCGCTGTATTTCGCGTCCCTTTTCGTCGAGCGCTTGGAAATAGATTTCTCGAAGAGCAGGAACGTAGAAATTCGCGCTCCCGTCCTCTTCGACGGGAACCTCGCCCCAGCAGCGTTTGGCGTAATAAGTCGCGACTCCCATCGACGGAGACTGGTCGAAGGAGCGATCGTAAAGTTCCTCCGTCTTGCGGATTTGCTCCATAATTCGCAACTTCTTGACCGCGCCGCGTTTGACGGTCGGCTCCAACCCCTGATATACGTCGGCGAGCGCGACTTGTCCGACGGGGTCGCCGTCCATGAGGTTCATTCGCTCGGGAATTCCCCAGACGTCGGCGTCGACGCGGCATGTCTCGTCGTCAGGATTCGCGTTGACACGTTTCACAAGCGCGGAATATTCGCCATACGGCTCGACGCCGTCGGTCTGGCGCAATCCGGAAAAGAGTTCGTCCGGCTTGAGACGCGGACGCAACTTCATTCTAAGATCCGGCTTGGCGATACGCGACGGCTGGACGGGCGGACGCGACGTCTCTTCAACGGCGATCGGGCAGAAACAGTCAAGTTCAGGCTCTTCGCAGAGGAGTTTGCGGTTTCCGTCGCAGTCGAGAAGCCAAATACGATAGCGAAGACTCGACCCGGTGGAATTAGGCCCCAAAACGGTTCGATCTTCGGAGCCAAAGGCGCAAATCGCGCGTTCCTCGTCGAGCGCGAACGGATCGCGCCACGCGTATTCGCGCGACGTATCCTGAACGACGTCAAACTCTTTCGACCAGAAGACGTAACCCTCGCCGCGTCCGGACTCAATTCCCCTTGACCGATCCACGACGCCGATCGCGCCGTGCGGATACCCATGATGCGGCGTAAAGGACGCGATGACTTTCGACGCGGGCGCGCCGGGGATCGGACGCGCTTGCAGAATGGAACCGAAATCGCGCAGCGTGTTCCCATAGAAAAGCTGATAGAGCGTTCCTTCGGGGTTTTCCGTCCACAGCGACTGACGATACGTGAGGTCGCGGTCTACGTATTCCCAGCGCGTAAAGAGAACGCGCCCGTCGGGCAGAACTTGCGGGTTGAAGTCCGAAAGCGTGTTCATACTCACGCACGTAATCCCTGAGCCGTCGGGATTCATGCGGAACAGATTCGACGCGGGACCGGGCTGGCAGACGGTGCGTCCGAAACGTCGCGTCGAGACGAACATGATCCCGCCGTCGGGAAGTTCGACGGGCGACACGTCAAAGAACGGACCGTGCGTAAGCTGAGTCAGGTCGGAACCGTCGATTCCGATTCGCCATATATTCCAATACGCGGAATCCTTCGGACGATAGGAGAAGAAGACTGTCTTCGCGTCGAAAGACAGATTCATGTCGTAAATCGACCCGTCGGGATCTTCAAAAAGGGTTTTAATTCCTTTCTCAGGACAGGCGGGATCAACGTAACGTATGGCGCAACCGGGCTTTTTCGGAGTCGCCTGCCATAGGTCGTTGCCGACGGAGTTCGGACGGTTGAGAAGCGACCGCGCGACGTAAATAAAAGGCGGAAGCTCTTCGACGTCAAGCGTTTCCGGCGCGTCAGATTCGTCGAGCGCGGGCGACGCAAAGTGGACGGCGACGACGGGCGCGTCAAGGACGTCGCCGAGTCGGACGCGGAGATTGCGGTATTCGACGGCGTTCTGCCAAATTCGAAGCGCAAATGTTCCGGCGCGAAGCGGATCGTCCTTTTTCGGCGCGACCTCATGGTATTCCCCGGCGTATTCGCCGTTAAGATAGAAGACGAAGCCCGTCTCGTCGAAGCGGACGCGGAGTTTAAAGAACTCGCCGATCGGAACGTCGAAAGGAACGCGCGCCAACGGCGAATAGTTCTGACGATGCGCGCCGAGGTTCACGACTTTCTGCGCGGGGTTGAAGCCGATCTCGTAGCCGTTGAACGCGTCGGCTCCCGTCGCGGAATCAGTGATTTTAAAGCACAGTCCGCTAAAGCCTTCGGAAGCGGTTTGAAAACGAAGTTCAAGTTCGATATCGCCTGATTTTGCCGTCTGCCACGCGGGATCGTTCCACGTCAACCTCGCGCCGGAATCCGGGGCTGCGGAAACGACGCCGTCGTCGGAAACGCGCCATGTTCCTCCGTAAGCGACGAATCCGTCGACAGGTTCGACGCGTTCGCCCGTAACGCAGGGAAGCGCGAGAATCTTCTCTAGCGTCGCGGCGGAACCGGTCTCTTGCGCGAACGTCGGCACGACGGTTAGAAACGAGCAAAGCAGGACGGAAAGATAGATCGAACGGTTCGTCATAATCCGCGTTCCTCAAAGAGTTTTTGCGCTTTTTCGTAACTTGCAAGATCGCCGATATCATGTCGTTCGCCCGGCATAACATACGCGTAGACCGGGATTTGAGACGAAAGCCACGCCAGTAGCGAACCGGGCGCGTCGACTCCGCACCCCGCGTCGACGGACGACTTCACCAGAGGAAGGTCCTCTCGACGATAGAAGTAAAAAGGCGGCGTGCACCAGTGAGATTTCGGGTCTTGCGGCTTCTCCGTCATCGCGACGATGCGGTCGTCCGCGTCGATTTCGGCGACGCCCGCCTTCCGAAGCTTCGCAACGTCAGGCTCGTAATACCGCATCCCGCAGCTTGCGCCCTTCTCTTTCGCGTAGTTCAGAAACCCGACAAGACTGAAATCGAGGAGATTGTCCCCCGCGAGCACGAAGAGATCGTCGTCGATTTGGCGCGTTTCAAGCGCGAAGATTATGTCGCGTACGGCGCCGAGACGCGTCTCGTTCGTGGAGGTTCCGTCGTCGACGACGTCGATCTTTTCTGGACGCGTCGCCGCCCATTCGCGGAAGACCGGCGCGTACTTCGCGTTCGTCACGACGTAAAACTGATCGATCTCGTTCGCCAACGCAAGGTCGTCGAGAAGATGTTCGAGGATGTTTTTGCTTCCGACTTTAAGGAGCGGCTTGGGAAAGTTTTCCGTAAGAGGATAGAGCCGCGTCGCGTAACCGGCGGCAAGAAAAAGACATTTCATAGGACGATCCCCTCCGACGCCGCGCTCACGCAGCAAGAATACTTTTCTTTAAGATGTGGAAATTCGCGCAGATACGCGTCCGTTACGGAGCCGAGAACGTCGTCTTTCTTCGCGGGGTCAATCAGCGCCAAACAGCATCCTTTGAAACCCGCGCCCGCGAAGCGTCCGCCGTAGATTCCGTCAGTATTGCGCATGATTTCATAGAGCTTAATCTGCTCCGGCGCGCCGCTTTCCCAGTTGACGATGCTGCTCATCCCCGACTCGAAGGAGAGCTTGCCGTATTCTTCGACGTCGCCGCGCCGCCACGCTTCCGCGCCGCGTTCGACTCGATCCTGCTCGGAATACCAATGGTCGCAGCGTTTGCGCCACGGAGTCGGAAGTTTCTCGCGATACTCCCAGTAGACCTCGAGAGGCGTCGTTCTCGCATAAGATTCGCCAAATTTCCCATACGGAATCCCCGCAAACGCCTGAAGCGCGTAGACGCCCGCGCGAAGCTCGTCGACGCGCATGTTGTATTTCGACCCGACGAGATTGTGTTCCAATCCGGAGAAGAAAATCGCGAAAATATACGGTTTCGAGACGGGGTTCGTCGGAATGACCTCGTAGGAGCCGTCGAGCGTGTCGAGATAGAGCATCGAGTTCGCCTTGGAAAGGACCTCGCACGACTGGTCGAGCTTTCCGACGGAGACGCCGACGTAATCCTTCTCCGCCTCGTACGCAAGGTCGATAATCTCCTGACGCTGAAGTTCGATCTTGTTGACGCGAGCAAGCGCCGCGAGGAATGAAATCGTCACCGCCGCCGACGAGGAGAGTCCGCCGATCGGCAACGACCCGTCGAAGACGCCGCATATCCCGACGCTCAAGGGATATCGCGTGCCGAGCGCGAGCGTTGCGCCGCGAAAATAGTCCGCCCAGTCTCGTTCGGGTCGAGGGGGGTTGTGAACGAACCACTGCGCGCGCTTGGGGAACTGAAGCGACGTCACTTCCACAACCCCGTTCATCTTCGGTCCATACGCGAACGTTATGCCCTGATCGATCGCAAAGCCGGTAATCTTCCCTAAGTTGTGATCGACATGCGCCCCTATTGGACAAACCCGATAAGGACAAAACGTTCGAGACTCCGGATCGCGCCCGTAAATCTTATAAAACTGTTCTTCACAACGCATTATCGCAACTCTTTCTAGCAAACGCCGCGTCTTTCACGCGCCACGCTCGCATTCAATGTTAGAGAGTGTGTCTCTCCGCTCTCTTTCGCGCGGAGACAATTCCCAAGTCATTCTAACGTCTTAACCTCTCGATTTCAAGGCGTCGACAAGAATTGGACGACGCCGGAATCGTCCACTCTAACGCTTCGGACGTTTAACAACGAGAAAACGAGAACAAGTCGACAGCGCCATAACTTAAAACAATATCGTTTCTAGAAATCAAACTCGACAATATCGACGCGGCGGAGTATAATCGAGAACGGGCGGGTGTTTCGTATAGTTGCGTTATTGTTTGCCAGAACCGCTGCTCGATCATTATTCTATGGGTCGCGTTTCCCTTGCTTTTGTTCGAGTTGAAAAAGACTTCATTCGCATGCTTAAGATCGCCTATTGCGGACACGACTACTACGCCGACTGTTTGGAACACTTGGCGTCGAGCCTAAACGTCGAAGTCGTAAAAGCTTTTACGTTCGGAATCATAAGCTCTTGTCGGCGGGCTATTCGCATAAATTCCCATTGAAGGACGTCGAGAAATTAGCGTTCATCCAACGTTGCTCCCCGTCGGCAGGGGCGCGCGTCGCTTTGGCGACAAACGCCGTAAACTTTTAAGGCGACAGGTAACTTTATGAAAGAAATTTGGGCGCGGGACATAAAGTTAGGACAATTTATCCGCAGCCAAAAAATCAGAACCAACGAAAACTACAAGTGGTCGCAGTTCGTTTTGCCCATCGTCGTCGACGGCAAATCTTATCTTTTCAACTTGTGGACCAAACAGTGTTTCGAAACCGATCTCCCGTTCGACAAGGACGAGATTTTCACGCCTTCCAGGATCGCGTCTTCTCCAGACTTAACAGCGCTAACCGAGGGGTTCTTCTTAGCGCCGTCCTCTCGAGACGAATGCGCGTTTTATGAAGGTTATTCAAAGCTCATCCGAGTCGCGTTGCAAAGAAGGACCGTTTCCGCATACACCATTCTACCGACGACCGCCTGCAACGCGCGATGCGTCTATTGTTACGAAAAGGGCTTGAAAACCGTTTCCATGACGCGAGAAACGGCGGAGAAAGTCGTCGACTTCATCGTCGCCACGCGTTGCAAAGACAAACCGCTTCACCTCGCATGGTTCGGCGGCGAACCGCTTTTGGGAGAAGCGATTATCGATCAGATTTGCGCCGGGATGGTTGAAAACGGAATTGATTTCTACTCTACAATGGTCACAAACGGCAGTCTGCTCAATCGTTCGCTGATCGAAAAGGCACAAACGACGTGGAATCTAGAGCGCGTCCAAGTCTCGATGGACGGCGCCGAAAACGACTATATTTTGAGGAAAAACTACCTACGTGGCGAGAACAATTACAGGAAAGTCATTGAGAACGTCAATCTGCTCGCCGAACGGAAGATTCAAACGACCATCCGCGTCAATGCGGATCAAGACAATCTCGAAGGGATGGACTGTTTTCTCGACGACGTCGCGAACGGCGTCGCGGATAAAAGCCAAGTCGCGATTTGCCTTACGCCGCTCTTCGCCGTGCAAGACTCCGATCAATCCGCCGAGATATGGGGAAAATGTCTGCAATTTCAGCGGAGGAGTCTCTCACTGGGCTTCGCGCGTGTAAACGTGACGAACCTTCGAACGTATAGAGTCGCGTTCTGCATGGCGGAGACCCCTTATTCGAGCGTCGTCATCACGCCCGACAAGCTCTTCTACAACTGCGAACACTGCGTCCCCGGAACAGACGTCGGATCGCTCGACGACGGATTTGTCAAAAAAGACGTCTTAGAATCGTTCCTCTACCCCGAGTCGGCGCGGGAAAAATGTCGAGAATGTCCCTTCCTGCCCGAATGCACGACTTTCAGTCGCTGCCCGATTAAACTCCAACGTTGCCGCGAAGTCAAGAAACTCCAGATTGAATACGACCTTGTCGCGAGCCTTTCTTCACTTCGCGACAATTCGAGTCTTCGCCGTGAAGACGCCGACGTCTGTTAAGGAAAATCGCCATGAAACTCAAATCCGATTTCGTCACGCACACGATCGAAGACACGCAGTTTCTCCTTTCCGTCGGGGGCAAGTCGTTCAACGGAATCGTCGGAAACAACGAAACGGCGGCGTTTATCATTGATCGCTTACAGAACGACGTCACGAAGGAAGAGATTGTCGACGCGATGCTCGAAGAATACGACGCGGACCGCGAAACGGTTCAGAAAGACGTCGAGCGAATTCTTGACACGCTCCGCAAAATCAACGCGATCGAGGAATACTCCTTGAACTCCGCCGATCGATCCGACGCGGCGTCTGAAGCGCCCGTCGATATGAAAACGACAACCTTCGAAGAACTCCTGCGTCGCGACGGAAAACTGGTTTATCAAGTCAAGGGTTCCAGTATGACGCCCATGTTGCGCGAGCGAAAGGATATCGTCGTCATCTCGGCTGTCTCAGGGCGATTGAGAAAGAACGACGTCGCCCTGTACAGAATAGGGAACAACTACGTCCTTCACCGCGTTATAAAGGCGCGATCAGACTCGTACGTCCTGCGCGGCGACGCCAACTGTCTATCGGAAACAATTCCCATACAAAACGTCTTCGGCGTTTTAACGTCGTTCGTAAGAAACGGCAAGGAATACTCCGTCGCAAATTGGCGATACAGAGCGTATTGCGTCGTCTGGCAAACCATTTTTCCGCTGCGCTCTTTTCTCCTCAGGCGCAGACGATTTTTGATAACAATCGCACGAAAGCAATGCGTTCTCCCTCTTTTGAGACGCGTTAAACGGAGCGTCATGGGCTAGCCGCCCTTATCTTTCCACGATCAACACGTTCATGAAAATCCAGCGTCGCGCAAATCTTGGGCGTCGGCTCGGCGCAATCATCCGGAGCGGAGGACGCAAAGCGGGTAAATACGCGCGCCGAAAATCGTGCGGCGAGTCGCGTTACAAGATCGGAGAAACGTATTCTAGCGGCGAAAACGTCGTTTAAAACCGCGTCAAAGATACAAAAAACGCCCCCAAATAGACGACTGTTTCACGACGGTTGTTTGCTCGACAATATTGACGCGTCCGGCTAATCCTTAGGATTATCACGAAAAAATTCGTACAGACCGGCGCTAGCGTCGGCGCGCAATACCCTAGACGCCGTGCAGCGCGGCGCATTCTAACGCAACATCGGCGCGACGAAGGGTTTCGACGCGTCGACAATCTCTCCTCCGACGACGAGTTTGGGATCGAGCGTCATATGAACGATTTTCTTACGACGCCAAGTGTACGTGATGTGGATCGTCCCGTCTTTCCCTTGGATAACGGCGGGATACGAATACTCGCCTTTCGCATTCTCTAAAACGCCGACCGCGCGCCAAACGATTCCGTCGTCGCTTACCGCGACGTTCAGAATATTGCGCCCTCCCGTCAAGGTTGTCGTATGATTGTAGACGAGAAGCTGCCGACCGTCTCGGAGCGTGACGGCGTCGGTTCCGCTACAAGGATTTGGAAGAGACGTCGGTTCGAGTTTACTCCAGGTCCGTCCTTTGTCGTCTGACCACGTTTGCCAAAGGGTTCCCATCCCGTCGCGATTGCGACATATCGCCTGGAGTCTTCCGTCAGAATGAAAAAGAACGCTCGGCTGAATCGCGCCGCCCTCTTCCTTCGTATTGATCGCTTGTGTTCGTAACCAGGTCTTGTCGAGCGCGGGTATCAATTCAAAGTGAACGCGCCATCCGTCGTGCTCCGTGCTCGACGGACAGAGAATCGTCCCGTCGTCGAGTTCAACCGGTTTGTTCTTAACAGGACCGATAAAAAACTCGGGCAAAACGCGGCGCTCGTTCCACGTTCGACCTCCGTCGTGCGAAACGAGAAGAACTCCCTGCCATCGCGCAATTTCACGTCCTTGTTTATAAAACAGCATTGTCGGCCCGTCGGTTGGTTGGAAGAGGACGGGATTCCAGCATGGAACGGTCTCGTCGTCCGCGTTACCGACGATTCGCGGCTCGCTCCATTTTTCGGCGTTCTTTTCCTTATAGGCAGACCATATAGCGACGTCGTCCGCTCCTTCTTTCGTTCCGCCAAACCACGCCGCGACAAGAGTTCCGTCGTTTGTCTCCACAATCGTCGACGCATGACACGACTCAAAGGGGGCTTCGTCAAAAACAAATTCACGCGAAATAACCGGCGACTCGTTCGCCGCAGCCATATTGTCGTCGGCGTAAACGGCAGAACTCAAAATCCACAACACATACAATACTGATAGAACTTTTTTCATATTCTTTACTATTTTTTATAAAAGTATCGATTACTCGGCGACCGCGTCGTCCGCCGCGTTGTATGATACTACAGGCGGACGTCGAAAATCAAGACGCGCGACGCAGAAAAACGCGACGTTTCCCGTGAAACAACAGTCGGGACAAGAAACAAAAAAAGGATCAGGTAAGAACCTGACCCTTTCGCAGTGCGGGCGAGAGGACTCGAACCTCCACGGGATTAACTCCCATCAGGCCCTCAACCTGACGCGTCTGCCAATTCCGCCACGCCCGCAAGCGTTGCAGTTAGTATACCTTTCGCCGTTCCTTTGACAAGGGGCGAATTTAAAATTTCCCGCAAATTTCCATGAGACAATAAATCCCGAATTGGCGGGCGTATACTTGACGTCGAGACGTTTTTTTGAACAATGAAGTTCGAAAAACCTCGCCGTCGATTTGGCGAAATCAACCCTATGAGTAAGGAACCTACAATTACTATGCGAATCGGTTGGATTGGAATGGGCGTGATCGGAGGATCGTGCGCCAAACGTCTTCTAGAAGCTGGCTATAGTCTCACCGTCACGACGCGTTCTCGCTCCAAGGCGCGACCGCTGCTTGACGCGGGCGCTCAATGGGGCGATTCCGCAGCAAAAGTCGCCGCGAATTCCGACGTCGTATTTTCGTGCGTAGGCTACCCTCGCGACGTTCGCGACGTATTCTTTGGCGCGAAAGGCGTCCTCTCCGCATGGTCTGACGGACGCGGCGCCGGCAAGGTCTATGTCGATATGTCCACCAGTTCTCCCGAACTCGCCGTCGAGATCGCCGACTCCGCGGAAGCCAACGGTTTCGCCGCGCTCGACGCGCCCGTTTCCGGAGGAGACGTCGGCGCGCAAAACGGAACGCTCTCGATCATGATCGGCGGTCCCGAAGAAGTCGTGACGCGACTTATGCCGCTCTTCGAACACATGGGAACGAACATCCGTCGACTCGGGGAACCTGGGGCGGGTCAACGAACGAAACTGGTTAATCAGATCATCATCGCCGGAACGATGATCGGCGTCTGCGAAGCGCTTCTCTATGCATACAGAGCGGGCCTTGATCTTGAAGACACGCTCGCGTCTGTAGCGACGGGGGCCGCCGGCAGTTGGTCGCTGTCCAACTACGGGCCGCGAATTATCCAAGGAGATTATGAGCCCGGCTTCTATGTCGAGCATTTCGTAAAGGACATGGGACTGGCGCTTGAGGACGCGGAAAAACTCAAGATCGCCCTTCCCGGTCTCGCCCTTGTTCGTCAACTCTACCTCGCGCTCATGGCTCAAGGAGGCGGACGAAAGGGCGTCCACGCGCTCGTTCAAGCGCTTGCTCAGATTTCAAATCTCGACGCGTTCCATGAAAGATCGTGTCTCCTGCCATAGTTCCTTTCGTTATTTCACTCCTATCCTAGCATTTTCCAAAGGACGACGACGTCATGACCGATCAAACGCCAAATCCGTCTCCAAAACTCTGGAACGTCCCCAACGTCTTGACGTTGCTAAGGATCGTCTTTGCGTTTGTTATTTTCTTTATTTTTCCATTCAAGTTATACATTACCTGTCTTATCCTTTTTATCATCGCCGCTTTAACAGACTATATCGACGGATGGTGGGCGAGAAAATATAACCAGAAGACTCAGTTCGGCCGTATTATGGATCCTTTTGCCGACAAGGCGTTGGTATGTGGAACCTTCATCTGCTTGGTCTCGATTCCCGAACTGCACGACCTCTTTAATTCCTCGGCGCCGACGTGCGCGTGTCCGCTGGCAAAAATTCCTCTGGGACTTGCTACATGGATGGTCATAATGATCGTCTTGCGCGAGCTTTTCGTAACAATGTTGCGCTCGATGGTCGAATCGAGCGGCGGCGATTTTTCCGCTAAATGGGTTGGCAAATGGAAGACGGGATTGCAGTGCGTCGATATTCCGCTGGGATTCTTGATTCTCATCTACGGAAGCGGCGCGTCTTGCACGCTCAGACTCGCTTTTCTTCTCTGCTTTTACGTCGTCGTTTTCCTAACGCTCTATTCAGGTTGGATCTATATTCGCGCGGCGCTCAACATGAATAAGAAAGCGCAATCTTCCATTACCGAATCTGCCGCCGAAACGGACAAGGCCTGACGACTCCATAGAACGCTGTCCCGATGATAAGCCCGCCTCCATTAACGTCGCCGCGGTTTCTACGGCTAGACCGTCAGGTCCCATGGTCGCTCGGTCTAGCTTTCTCTATTTTTCTCCTATACCTAATCGTCTTTCCTTTCACAGCGGAAAGCGTCGTCTATCTTTTCGAAGAAAGACTTCCCGTCTTTGAAGAACCTCCTGTCGCCGTCGATTTTCAAAACGCGGAAAAAGAATCGTCCTCTGACGACGCGACCGAAAACGGCCCCGAAACCGACTCTGTCTTTCAGCCCGACCAAGTCGCGATGCAACATCCCTTGGCAAGACTTCTCATCAGGTCTTACTCGACGCCTTACTTCGCGTTGGTCGTGGCGCTTTTCTTTATAACGGTCGTCTGCGCCGCGCCTCTTACAGAGGAATTCGTTTTTCGGGTCGTTCTGCAAGGAACGTCGCAAGACCTCTTAGGAGTCGACGAGAAACAGCCCGATCCTGATAATCCTTCGACTCCTCTCTCAACGCTGGAACTCTCGTCGGAAGAAAAACTACAATTTGAAAAAACGAGTTCCTCAACGGCGCGCAGTCGTCGCGTCAGGGTTTGCGCCGCCATTTTATTTCCCGCGATACTCTTCGCGCTTCTTCACGTCACGTCTCCGGACAATCCAGAGAGCCCTACGCCTCTTAACGAACTTTTTCAAGCGCTCGTCAGTTCTGGAATCGCGAACCTGCTGACCTTCGTTGTCGGAACGCTCTTGCTGATTCGTTTTGCGGGGGCGACTAGCAGGGATTTAGGAATACCGGAAAGCTTCTCTTTTCAAGGAGCCGTCAGTTTCCTCCAAAGTTGGGGACAAGGCGTTCTTCTCATGATACTCGGCGCGCCGTTCATTTTAGGGTTAAACAAAGCAGCCGAAAGTCTATTCCCCGACGTCATTGTCGCGCCAATTCCAATCTTTTTCTTTGCCTTATACCTCGGTTACGTTTACTACAGGATAAGAAAGTTTGCCGTCGTCCTCGGCATGCATATGACGCTCAATTTCATTAGCTTCGCCACTCTCATGGCGCTTGTTCTCAGATAATTGCGTCCCAAACGAAGGGTTTCACGTGAAACACGTCGGCGCATATTGGACTTAATACAAAACGACAGGACTTCAAAAGACGGACGCCGTCTCATGAAGTCCTGTCGCTATTGCAACCCGGAACTGGAAACCGGGAGGCGACGTTCTAGAACGATCAAAAGATCATATCGCTTAAGGTCGACGACGAGATATATTCAATCGCGTCGTCAAACGAATGTTCTTTTCCAAGATAGCCGTTCGCGTTAAGGTTGAATGTCGCCCCTCCCGCATTAAGGAATTCGTTTCCCATGAGGGGCGCGATTCCAACAGCCTGAGAGGTTCCTGAAATTAAAGGATAAAACTTCAACGCATAGTCGGTCGGATTGTAGACATTCAGCACGCGAGTCGGCAACTCGGCGCCTGAGCGGAAGATTCCGCCTTGGTTAAAGGAGCCAAGATCGCACGCGGCGCTAATAAGGAGAAGCGATATTCTTCCTGACGCGACTTCCGGCGCCGTTTCTGTCCCGGCTCCCGACGTCGCAAACGCCGTCCTCTTACGTCCCGTCATATACTGATTAGAGGTCGTCGCCAACGTCTGTAGCGCGGATCCCGTAACAACGGCGCCAAAACTAAAGCCGACAAAGACGACGTCGTCTTTAGGATTCAGACGTCCGACAAACTTGCCAAGTTTAATCCCGCTATAATACGCAAGGTCTTTTTTCTCTTTAGCGTCGAGTCGAAGTCTCGCGTTGCTGCGCTCCGATTCCCATTTCCAAACGACAATACGATATTTTCTATCGACCCCAGACGTTGCGCGGGCAGAATCCACAACGGCTTTCAGGTTAAAGCCGCTAAGAGACGCGGAGGTCATGTCCGTTTGATACCCGTGCGCCCAAATAATGGTAACTCGTCTAGGATCGTCTTCCCCAAAAAAATGTTTGGCTTCCCTTCTGTTCCAAGATCCGTTTTCAAAGCGCATATACGATCCGCCCTCTGTAACGATCCACAACTCGTCCTGGACAGGCGTCGGAGCCGGCGTCGATTCGATCGTCGTTTGAGAGCTTACGCGAACCGTCGTAGGCGCCGTTTTATAGGGAGAGCGCTCGACAACTGGCGTCTTCTCACTAACGGCGACGCTCTCTTCTTCCGAAGCCTTTTCGTCGTCAAGAAGACAAAGAATAACAGGTCCGCAAGGATCAGCCGGCTCGTCGGATTCGTCTTCTTCGTAGTCGGCGGCGTCTGACTCGTCCAATTCTTCGTCGTCCGATTGCAATACAGAATCTTCCGTAGAATCTGTCGCGTCGGTAGAATCTATCGCGTCGGTTTCAGAAACGAATTTCTCATCAGGCTCAAATTCCTTGTCCGAATCGTAAACGATTTCGCCGGTATACGCGTCGTCTGTCTTAACCGATTCGAGAGAGTCGGTCGCGCTAGACGATTCTTCGCTCTCTGTGATTACATCCATAGAAAGTGAGCCGTTGAAGAACTCGGCTTCACGTTCTAGGACGTCTAAACTTCGAAAAGAACTCTGCGCGCCGTCGGTGGATTTGGCTTTGAAGAGAACCTTGCCGACGTTAGCGTCAGAATCGCCTTCACTCGCTTCTTCGTCGTCAGTCTCTGACGTTTCGAGAACGTCTTCCTCCAACTCTTCGGAGTCGACGTCGTCAGCGGCTTCGTCTTCTTCAAAAACAGAGGACAAATCGCCGCCGTCTGCGTCGTCGTTGTCGTCAAAGACAATCTCCTCTTCGATATCGTTTGCCTCGAGCGCGTCGATGAAGACGGTTATGTCGTCGTCTTCGTCTGTCGACTCTTCAGCGTCCGTCTCACGTTCGGAATCAGAACCGAAATCAAGGACGTTTTCAGAGTCTTCGACGTCTTCTTCGGAAGATTCGTTTTCGTCAAAAAGAACGTCGTCAGAGGAATCGGAATCGTCGGCGACGATTTCTTCGTCCCCTTCGTTCGTCGACGTGGAGTCGTCGAAAACAATCTCGTCATCGTCAGAAGAATCAAAAACTATCTCGTCCTCAGGAGCAAGTTCCACGACGATCCCTTCGTTCAGGGAAGCGTTCTCCGCCGTTGACTCTTCTTCGGTCTCAGAGACGTCGCTCTGACTATTGGCAATTTCCTCGTCTTTGACGTCCTCGTCGACGTCGTCAAAGACGGCGCTTAAATCTTCCTCGGCGTCAAGATCGTCTTCGTTTTCGTCAAAGACGATCGGTTCGTCTTCGCTCTGAGCGGCGCGCGAAACGCCGGCGTCGACAAAGTTGAACTCTGATTCGTCGGTTTGGTCGTCTAGCGCTTTTGAGTCTGAGTCGACCGACAGATCGTTCGCTTCTTCAACCTGCTCGCCCTCTAGAAGCTGATTGCCGACAGTTTCCATGTCAACAGCGGCAAGGTCGATCGTTTCCTCGCTCACAGGAGAATCTGAAGAGGAAACGACGCCGATCGTAGCGTCGGGGCCGACAATAGGATCGACGATTGTCTCCTCCAAATTAGAATCGGAAGCGACCTCTGGAACGTTCCTACCTAAATCGACGTTTACCGGGTCGCCGCCCGACAGTTTCAATACGGACACGACTGACGCCGCGGATAACGCGAGCATCAGAAACAAATAAAACAAAAGCTTTTTAAAGTGGACCATGGCTTCGCCTACATTGCAATATATAAGGAACGACGACGAAAAAATGTTCGACGTTCCTTTCCAGTTTATTCGACAGTCCTATTTCCATCCCCTGTCGTCTCCGCTTATATATAGGTTAATTTGCGAAGAGGGATAAATTAGGAAACAAGAGCGCATATTTCAATAAACGGCGGTTAAAGAAAGCACACGATAAGAAAAATATATAAACTATATAAAATATAAAAAATAAATAGAATATATTTTAATAAAACTTAATCTGTCAATTATATGGAATTTACAAGTTCAAACATTCTTAACGGGCTAGCGCTCGATGAAAATAACGCTTGTACGGAATTCGTGGATTTTAAGCATTCAAAATTTGTGGAAAGAGTCAAAATAGCGAAAAAAACGTTTCGCGGTTTCCTCGTTTTGTCGTTATCATAATTGGGTGCGCAGACGTCTGATTTGCGTTGTCGTTGCGGTTATTGACGTACGCGTCGTAGCGACGCGACCCCCCTGTTACTTTTATTAAGTCAACGGATTGTTCAAATGAAAAAAGCTCTTACGTTCACGTTAATCGTACTTCTCGCTTCCCCAATTTTTGTCGGTTGCAAGGGCGGAACCAGTTGCTTCACGCGCAACGGCTCGCGCGTTCCGATTCTCGGTTCCTCCTCTGCTAGCGATTATAGCGCTCCAGTCGCCGTCGCGCCGACAGGAACGCCTGTCGTCAACGCGTATCCGACCAACGAAGTTATGATGATGAACGCAGCTAGCGCCTATTCTCAGTGCGAACCTTGCGCGCCGCTCCAGACGCAGTGCAATCCCTGCGATCCTTGCTCGCCAAGCGCCGGTCGCGCGGGCACGACTGCGGCTGGTTATCCGACTTCAGCGTATAGCGGAACCTGATTTTCAAGCGTGTTTAGCGACACGACGACGTTCAACGTCGAAAAAACGAGTATTTTGACAGAGGAGTCGACCTGACCGCGACGCCTGGGGAAGGCCGCGGTTACGCCCCTTTGGGCGCGGGACGGCTCTCTCTGTTTTTTTGTCTATTCAGATAACGGTCTCATTCCGGACTCCCCTTCCCTGTCTCAAAAGCAGACTTCACGTTATATAAAAAAACGCCGCCAGTCTTCAAGACCGGCGGCGTATGAGGAAATATCTTCCTCTACTTTAAGTTAGGATTTCTTAGCGGCGTCGCGCCGGCTCTTCTCTTCCGACGCTTTAACGTATAGCATCCGCAGTTCGCTCATTACGCTCGATATCGTTCGCGTTTCTTCATCTGTACGGTTGCCTTTTGTCTTCTCGAAAAGCACGTCGATCGAATCGATAAGATACGACGCCTGCTTCATTAAGAAAACAGACTTTCCCGTCGCAGGGTTCGGAAGAATTCCCATCGAAACCATCGCTTGCTGGGCAATGGTTGTAACAATCATAATGAGCGTCGGTTTCGGAAGATCGACGTCGAATTGCGAATAGTCGATATCCTCGTCGGACGCCGCCGCGCCATGATTGTGACCGCAGCAACGTCCGCCTTCGTCATGCGCGTGGTTACATTCACAGTTCCCTTCTCCCTCGCCACATTGGCAGTCGTGACCGCAACCACAACCGTCGGCGTCTTTGTGTTCGGCGCCGCAACCGCATCCGCAACCGCAGCCTTCATTTTCATTCTCTTCGGACATAGGATTTCCTCTCAATCGATTCAGGTTTGATTAGGAAGTCTTTCGCCTCGACGACAGTCAGGCGTTCGCAAATCGTAATACATTAAATCACGATGCATTTTCGACGCCAACCTACCCCTCTTTAAAAAAACTATCGTCAAGCTTTGCGGCGTTTGTCTCAGGTCCCGACGTTACGCTTGAATTTTACGGAAACTCGCGGATAATACCCGAGTCTCGCCTAATGGAGATATTAGATTATGAACGTCGAACTCACGGTTGATAAAAAAGAACTCCGTCGTCAGACGAAGGAACGACTAAAAGCGTTAAACGTCGATAGAGCAAGCGCAGCCGACTCGCTATATGCCAATCTTATGACGATTCCCAAGGTCGTATCAGCGAGAACGATCGCCGTCTTTGTCGATTTCGGAACGGAAATATCCACACGACGATTTATTCCGCAATTATTTACCGCTAAAGAATTTACACGTACTATCGGCGTTCCGTTTTGCACCGACGGAGAAATGAATTTCTATAAGCTCTTACGCCCAACGCTCGATCCTCAAACAAAGGAACCGTTCTTCAACGATCTTGTTCCTATGGCGTTTGGCATTCTTGAACCGCGAACAGAACTCCGAAATAATCCAGAAAACATCCTTGCGCCTGAGGATATCGACGTCGTTATTACGCCTGGACTCGCTTTCGATCTTCGTGGCGGGCGCTTGGGACGCGGCGCCGGGTATTACGACAAATTTCTCCCTAAAATCCGTCCTGACGCGCTTGCAATCGGAATATGTTACGAGGAGCAAATTGTCGAGCGCGCGCCGACAGACGCGCATGATTTCCGCGTCCACGCAATAGCCACGCCTAAACGCGTCGTTTTTTCAAGATAAGAGTCGTCTGTCCGCAAGTCTCTATTCCCCCGGTCGCGTCGACGTCGTGTTTTTTCGGAAAATTTTAAAAAATCAATAAAACCTTCCTGTTCCATCTTGGAACAATCTTTTAAAAAGAATAAAATACGTCGTGATTTGTCGGATCGAGAGTCCTTTTAAAACGTCGTTTTGAGAGACTCTTTAAACGTCGTTCCCTTCGAATCTCGCTAACATTAAGACAATCCCATTAAACTACAACGCAAAAGAAAGTGTATCTATGTTTAAACGCGCTTCCCTGTGCTCATTAAGTCTCGCCGTTTCTCTCGCGTTCAGCGCGACGGCGGCTTTTGCCCAAGATAAGGCGGACGCGCCTAAAACCGAGGCTCCTGCCGCGCTCTCGCTCGATTCCCTCATGGTCGAACCGCCGAAAGATCCTGAGCCGTTCACTATCGACGAAAAGATTCTCACCCCGCCTGAAAAAGCGTCTTTCGACGAATACTTTGAATTCATCGAAGGTCTTCAGACCAAACTCCCCGTCCCTAAGAACCAGCAGGAGCGTTTCGCCGTCGTCGACGCCTTCTCGAAGACCTGTCTAACCGTCGCCAACAAGCTCCTCGCGATGGAACTCACGCCTGAGCAACGCGAGAGAGCCGTGCAACTTAAGGTCGTCGCGCTCACAACTCGAGCCAACATCGACGAAGAGGCCGCCGATCAACTCGACGCGTTCGTCGAGGAGAATCTCAAAAACGCCAAAACGGATGAAGAACTCATTAAGGCGTATCAGCTCAAACTCCAGGTTATCGACGCTTCCAGCGACGACTCGATCGCTAAGATTGAAAAACTCGCCGACGAGATGTTTGCGCTCGACAAAAAAGATCTTCAAATCTTTGCGTTAGAAGTCAAGGCGCAGGCTTTTCTCGCTAACGTTCAGCGTACCGGCGAAATTGACAAGAACCTTTTAGAATTCGTCGACGGCGTCATTAAGGACGAGAAGCGCGATCAAGCGGTGCGCGAGAAGGCGTTGGAAATCAAACTGGTCGCTTACGTCATCGCCAGCGAGCTCGAAAAAGAAAAGGACGAAGCCGAACAGGATAAATCTTACGCCGAAGAAGCCGAAAAGCTCTTCGAATCGCTTTTGACGCCAGGAAAATATTCGCTCGACCTTCGCAAGATGGTCTGCCAGCTCCGTGTTCAGACGCTTCTCGATCCTAATACGACCGACGAAAAGGCGACGGAAAAACTAGAAGCTCTTGTCGAGCAGCTTACAAAAGACGAAGATAAAGAGCTTTACGCGCTTGGCGTCGCCGTCAAGGGCGAACTATTGCTTAACGCCGCGCGTAAAGACAAAAACGCCGTCGACGCATTAACCGAGTATGCCGAAAAAGTTTACGAGCAGTCTAAGGAAAAGGAAGAACTTCTTGGACAGGCGATCGGCTTGAAAATTCAGTCTTTCAATCTTCAAGAAAATCGCGAGGGGCTCTTAGCGTTCGTCGAAGAAGAACTTGCCAAGGATCCGAACGAAGATCTCAAGCCCAAGCTCGACCAAGTTAAGCTCTCTGTCGTAACCGATTTGATCACTAAGGATCCGTCCGCTTTCGACAAACACGCCGAATATATCGCCGAACTCGGCAAAGACGAGGCAAACGCGGACGCCGTTTCTACCATGTACGTCGCCAGATTTGTCGGGTCCCTCAACAAAATCGCCGAAAACGACGGTTCCCTCGACGACTTCAACGCCGCGTTAAAACAGTTCAAACAGGATATTCTCACATGTCCGAGTTGCGTCGGCGGTCTCTTATTCGCTCGATCCAGCATCGTCGAAATTGGCAAAAAGAACAATAAAGAAGACCTGTTTGACACGACTTTCGAAGATATTCTCAACTTCTGCAAAGTCGCCGACAACGAAGAAGTTAACGCCTACGCTCAGCAACTTGAATCGTATCAGGAACAGATGCAAGCGATTCAAAAGCAACTTCAAGAGAGGGCTGCGGCGGACGCTAAGGGTTCCGAGGACGCCTCCGGGGAATCTGAAGACGCTCAAAAATGACGACCTCGTCTCGAGCGTCGTCTAACTCCAACGACAATTAATTAAAAAACGCTCCGAAACCAGCGCGGTCTCGGAGCGTTTTTTTGTTCCTGACTTGGATCAGGCGACTTTCTTCGAAGACTCTTTTGGAGAATCTTTAGATTGGCAAATTTCGCCGCGAAGAATCGTCGTTTCCTTGCCGGCTGTCACGCCAAGTCGGATTTTTGAGCCTTTAATCTCAACGACGGTGATAGTAATACCGTCTCCAACCCAAACGCTTTCGCCAGGCTTACGGGACACTACAAGCATATCGTCTCCTTTCGCTTCTTTAAGTCGAATCCTTTCGACCGAGTCCACACTTATGTATATAAAAACGTTCGCGCGTTACTCGACGTGCGAGAAACCGTCAAGGGTCACCAGACGATAACGTTCGCCCGTCGGGCGGTAAAACAACACGCGATTTGTTTTCTTTTCCCAAATTGCGCTAAAATCTACACGTCGAGGTCCATGCACGCAAAAGATTAACCCGCATAGCTCGCCGTTTTTACGAACAGGAGTCGCCGTCGTTGGGAACGCGTCGGCGAGGAGATCGTTGTCTTTGCAAAGGACGGCGTAAACATACTCTTTGAGTTCGTCCATCGAACGCACGCTCGGACTAGTGTTCATTATAACGCTCGTATAAGCGCGTTTTCTTCTCAATCGTCGAGGGGAAGCCCGGTAAGAAGAAAACGGCCAAGTCAGGGGGGAGGGGAGTGGCGAATAATAATCTAGGAAACATAGTTAACCTAGACAAATAAATCATCGCTAAACAGTCTATATATCGTCCCCAAAATCTCCCCAACTTCTAAAAATCGCTTTTAAAAACACTCTCCTAACAAAAGCTCCTAGCTTTATAAGGTACAATCCTTAAAACCGTACCTCTGGCAGAAAAAACAACTTTTTTATTCGTCGACGGAAAGTCTTTTAGAAAGGACCTTCGACCCTGTTTCCGTCACTAGGACGTCGTCTTCAATGCGAATTCCCCCCCAGCCCGGCAGGTATATGCCCGGCTCGACGGTAACGATCATATTCTTCATTATCAACGAGGACGCGCTCGGCGAGAACCCGCCAAAATCATGGACGACGCGGCCAATTCCGTGACCTAGTCCATGACCAAAATAATCTCCATATCCGGCGTCTCGAATCGTATCGCGCGCGATCTTGTCAATATCGCAACAGGGAACTCCCGGTTTAATAGCCGCAATCGCTTTGTCATGAGCTTCAAGGACTATCTTGAAAACTTCCTGAAACTTCTTTCGATACGCCGTCTGTAAATCGGAAAGGCCTCTCTCTGTCAAGAAACTACGCGTCAAATCGCCGACGTAGTCGTCCTTTTTAGCGCCCCAATCAATCAAAACCATTTTCGCGTCGCCATATCGTCCGCCACGCGTTGGAATCGCATGGGGTAGGGCGGCGCGTTCGTCAAAGGCAATGATTGACGGAAAAGAAACGTCGTCGCCGCCTCGTTTACGCATTCGATACTCAAGTTCGTCTCGAATATCTACCTCGTTCGCGTCGGCGCCTATCCATCCGCGAACGTCGCGATAAGCGTCGGTCGACACGTCGATCGCATTCTGGATAGCGACGATTTCATCTTCGTCTTTGATCGAACGGAGTCGTTCAACGTCCTGAAAACGTCCGACAAATTCTACGTCTGGCAGATTCTTACGCAAACTATCCAAATATGCGACGGTCGTCGTCGCCGATTCAAATCCTATACGACGAGGACGTGAAGACGAAAAACGAACGTCAGAGACCGCGATTTTCAGCAGATCTCTCGTCGTCTGACCGCTATGACGTATCAAAGCGGCGACGTCGGGACATTCTTCTTTGATCTGTTCTTCAAAACGCGTGTCGCTCAGCAAGCAAAAGCCGGCGTCTCCAATCCAGAGGAGAGAATCGTCCCCGCGAAATCCCGTAAGATACGACACGTTCACTGGATTCTCTATTAAATAACCGTCTAATCCCGCCTCGTTCATCACGGCAAGCGCCTGATCGCGACGCGACGCTTCTCTTTTTCCCATAGATCAATCCTTTGTTTTATATCCGACGCGGCGCGACGTAATCGCGCGTCGCCATAGTCGGCAACAAAAAAACGGAAGGCGCGAAACCAGTCTTCACGCCTTCCGTTTTCGAATATCGTTTAACTCATAACGCGACGTAAACCGCGTGAAAAAGTCACTTCTTATTGATCATCTCAATGACGCGATCGGCAATCGCCTTAACAAGCGCTTCCGTCTCCGGATCTTTGCCGACTTCGACGTTGTTGTTAAGAATCGGATTAGAAGCGCAGCCGCACGGTTCTTCGCCACGACGGAAGGTCGGAGGATTGAACGCACGGTGCCCGACGCCCGTTTCTTTCCAGCTGTCGCGGAACATGTCGTTCGCGCAAAGTTCGCAGTTCTCCGCTTGGAGACGAGGATCCTTAATTCCCCACTTCGTCTTGAGCTGGAGAAGAGCTTCCGCTTCGTCTTTGGTGAAGTAGCTCGTCTTGCCAAGATCGTGCGAGATCATCAGAATACGGCAGTAGGCGTCGAGAATTTCCGTGAGCCAGTAAGCTTTCTCGACGGTCGGTCCCAAACTCACCGTGCCATGATTGGCAAGGACGATAATATCGGACTTATGGATATACGGCAGAACGGTGTCGGCAAATTCTTGACCGCCCGGAATCGCGTACTTAGCGATCGGAACGTCGCCCATATAGATGTCGACCTCGGGAAGGACGCACTGAGGAATCGCTTCCTTCGCAATGCCGAAAGCGGTAGGATAGGGCGGATGACAATGGAGCACGGAACGAACTTCAGGACGTTCCTTCATGATCGTCAGATGAAGGAAGATTTCGCTCGTGCGCTTGCGCGTTCCGGCGATCTGATTTCCCTCCATGTCGACGATGCAGAGATCCTCGGGCTTCATGAATCCCTTGCAGATTTGCGTCGGGGTGCAGACGACGCGATTCTCGTCGATACGATAGCTGATATTGCCGTCGTTCGCCGCCGCAAAGCCCCGATTGTACAACCTACGACCGATGTCGCAGATTTCGTCTTTAACCTGGTGCAAATTGAGCATATGCCGTTCCTTTTGCTTTTATAACGCCATGACGTTCGTCGCGTCGCCGCGAAGACGTCAAATATATAATCGTCAAAAAATATTTCTGTTCGTTTGAACAAGCGTCAAACTATTCATAATCACGTCCGAAAGACGCCACGTCTCCAGTCTTTTTTTTCTTGTTCTCAGAAACGAAAAAACTGGAGTCTTTTACTTATTCTTTGCCGCTACGAGTTCCGCGACAACCTGAGCGTCGATCTCGACGTTGTCGATAATCGCGCCGCCAAACGCGTCGACAGGATGGGGGTTCTCGGGGCCAAACGCCGCAGCCGCCTCGGCTCCTTCGCTAAACGCCAACCATTCTCCGATCGCCGCTGAACAATCGTCATAGACGACGATCTCGTTTCCGCGTTGACGAGGAATCGCGTGGTTCGTCAAACGATTCGTCGCCGCGGCGACTCGCTCGACGTCGTCTAGCCCTCGCGCGCTTTCGTCGTCGCCGACGGTCTGAGCCGCTTCAAGCGGATCCGGTTCAGCTAGGTCGCTAAAGGTCAACGGCGCGACGATCTTAAACTGAGCGCCGACCATCGAGGGATGAACGCGACTAAGCACGACTTTGCCGACAACTTGTCCTATGCGCATCGTTTCAGCCCCGTTTCATTTGCACGAAAAAGTCGACGACCTGTCGCGCTTGATAAGGACCAAGGTCGCGAGGGTCAAATATCAACGTGTTCGCATTCGTCGCCGAAAGATCGCGTTTCGTCTGTTCGACGGTCACGGCGACGACGGCTCGAACGCCCTTTTTACGGTTCGCCCATACGCAACCGACCGCGCCGTCATGCGTCGCGATCACAACCTTCAAACTTTCGTTAGCGGCGATCGATTCGGCGACAAGTTCCGTCGTCTTCTTCATGCAATCGAGACAAGCCTGAGCAACGTCCGTATTACGCGTAAGGTAATCGACGACGCCGCGAGGGGCGCGCTCATTCTCAGGCAAACAGGTCGCGAGCAGCGTCTGTGTTCGCGCCGTCGACTTCGACGTTTCCACGTTCTGACGGACGACGTCCTCCGCGCCGCGCGACGTGTTGGACGCGGAAATCGTCGTGCGAACAGTCGCTGACGACTGCGCGGCGCCAGAGGCGGAATTTCCCGTTCGGATAAGACGCAGGCCTCTCCGAGCGAGCTCGTCGTACGCAGAAGGGGTAATTACGGCGTCGTCGCGTACTCGCCACGTTTTCAAATCCGTCGACGTCGACGTTTTCACAACCGTATCAAGGACAATCACTCGCTCGACAACGTCGAAAACGTCCGGTTCTTTCGTCGGCCGTCCTGACGACTTACGAACGTCGGCGAAATCTCGGGACAACGTCTTGCTGACGTCGTCGGCGGACGAAACGGAGGTATTCCGCCGGAGATCGGTCATAATCGCGCCGACCAACGCGTCTATATCCCAATCTAATCCGCTCGTCATTCTTCTGATCCCGGTTTCTTAACCGAATCGATAATTCCCACAATCGCCCAACGCGCCGGAGTAAGTTTCGTGCCGATGATCTCTGAACGCGTGTATGAACCGTCGCTTGTAATCAAAACAAGGTCGCCGACGCCGGCGCCAAGTTTGTCGTAAACGATCGAAGGGTCGCCTTCCGGCTTGCCGTCGGTCGTTACGGGCTGCGCTATGAGCATCTTTTGCCCGACAAGCGACTCATGCTTGACCACGGAGGTCGCATAACCAATGACACGGGCGCGATTCATAAGCGAAATCTTTCAACTACTTCTCGTCGTTCAACGGATCGACGTACAGAGGTTCTTTAGGGCTGTCCGACTGATCGCCGGAGACATGGTCTGAACTGTGGGAACGACTATGTCCATGCCTATGTCGATGCTCATGAGAGCCATGGGAATGGATATGCTCCCCGCTGTGTCTCCGAGAGGATTGCGTATCTCGCTCGAGAGCGTCTCGACCAGTCCCGCCCACGCTAGCGTCCATAATGGACGCCCGACGCTGCTTCAACTTGAGGGAACTTTCTTTTTGAAGAAGACTTACTCGAATCTTCCTGGTGGCCCTATAGTCAAGGAAAAAGACGACGACAAGAGCTATGTAAAGGAAAACCGTCACGTTAAGGTACATGAACAGTTTAAATCCCAATCCCATCGCAGAACCCAACAAGAGGAAAAAAAGGGCGTTCACGCTTTTACCGTCGACGACTTCCGTCTTTTTCGTCCATTGAAGCGAGACTAGCCCGGCGATGATAAAACAAATCATCATCGCCGCTTCCCACCAACTAAACGTGTGGATCGAATAACGGAATTCCGACCATTCAAAGTTGTTGATGTTCATCGCCCTGAGCTTTTCGCGTCTAGAATTGCGTCTGTCTTTCTATCCCAGCTCATAGCGGCGCGAAACACGCGGTCGCGCGCCGTTTTCCTCAAACATGCGGTCGACATAAGAACGTCTCTATTCGATCATCTCCCGAGAATATGGAGACTGTCGACCATCGCGCAACGACGGCTACGCGTAAAGGTCAACGGACGCGTGATGCCTTCGCCTGTCGGACCGGCGATGGAGTAGGATCCATATCCTTCGCCCCCGCCGCCGTTGCCGGCGGTACTCGGTCCATTCTTGACGAAAATCGTCGTGTTGAGCAACTTGCCCATCTTCGTCATATTGACGACGTTATTCGAGTGGATGATCGCCGTATGATGGAAACCGTGTTCCATTTCATAAGCGCGCTGAATCGCCTCGTCCACGTTTCGACAACGGACGAAGGGAAGGAAGGGCATCATCTGCTCGACGGGAACAAACGGGTTTTCATAATCTGTCTCGCCATAGAGCATCTCGACGTCGTTCGGAACGTTCTTCCCAATGCCGGCGGCGAGAACGGCCGCGTCTTTGCCGAGGAATTCTCGACTTGGCGCGTCGTGACGACGTTCCCCTTCGCCAACTTGCACGATTCCACGCTGCGTCATTGCGGCCGTCTCGGCGGCGTTCAAGCGAACCGCGCCCGCCCGTTCCATCGCGTCCATCATCTTATCGAAGACAGAATCGACGACGAAAACTTCTTTCTCGGCGAGGCAGAGAAGGTTGTTGTCATAGGCGCCGCCGAGAATAATAGAACGCGCGGCGCGATCCAGGTCGGCGGTCTCGTCGACGACTACCGGCGGATTGCCCGGTCCCGCGACAATCGCGCGCTTCGACTGCGCCATCGCCGCTTTAACGACGCCTTCGCCGCCCGTGACCACAAGAAGATTGATCTTCGGATGTTTGAAGATGACGTCGGCGCTCTCAAGCGTCGGATTAGGAATGACGCACATCAGATTGTCGATTCCAAATTCCGCGTAGATCGCTTGGTTGAAACGCTTAACGCCCTCGGCCGCAATTTTGCAAGCGTGCGGATGCGGATTGAAAACAACCGTATTGCCGGCGGCAATCATATTGATCGAGTTATTGGCGATAGTCGGAAGCGAGTGCGTGCTCGGAGTAATCGCGCCGATAACGCCGAAGGGCGCGTGTTCAATAACGGTCAGACCGTAGTCGCCGCTAAAAACTTCAGAACTTAACGCTTCGACGCCCTGCGCGTTGTAACCGACGTTCAGGAGTTTGTCAATTTTGTGTTCGAGTCGGCCGATTTTCGTCTCTTCGAGCTCTTTGGTCCCTAATTCTACGCTCTGCTCGATGCAAATACGACGGATCACGTCGATCATCTTTTTGCGGTCGGCGATTTTACATCGTGAAAGTTGATCGTACGCGTCGTTTGCCGCCTCGATCGCTTCGTTCGGATCGTCAAAGAGACCATATCGTCCGACATAGCTCTTCGTAGCGCCGCCGCCTAACGCGCTGGTCGCCGACGCGGACCCGCCGAGACGAGACATAACTTCCTGAAGCACGCTTCGCACCAGAGCTTCACTAACTTCCGCCATTTTATTTTCACTCCTGTGAAAGAAGGAACGAACGTCTCGAGCGTCGTCTTTATGAACGACCGACCGCCGTCGTACTCTCCTCGAACGTCGAGACGTCATTTCTTCTGTTGGTATTCTTTCAGTAATCGTTCGCCGCGCGAACGCGATCCGCTCATTCTAGGGGAACGTTTTTGCGATCAAGCGTCACCGTGTCGACAATGCCGATAATGGTGCAGTCCACCGGAAGCGTCTTCGTTTCCGGCGTCATTCGAGCGCTCGACCCCTGAACCACAAGAACAAACTCGCCCTCGCCTGCGCCGACAATATCGACCGCGACAAGGGAACGACTCGTCGTCTTAAAACTGTCGCGCGTCTGAGGATCGACGACGTAAGGCTCGATCATCATCAGCTTCGACCCGACCATCGAATCCGTCTTCTGCGTCGACACTAACGAGCCGACTATTTTCGCGATAAACATCCTTCAGCCTTTTCTATAGCCGACGACGGCTTAAACGACTTTTATCTAATCTCTACCTGCCGTCAAAACTTTGTTTAACGCTTCTCCAGCAAGGCTTTCGTCTGGCGTCCGACGATAATTTCTTCGTTCGTCGGCGTCACCCAAATTTGAACGCGGCTATTCGGCGCGCTGATCTTCGCCTCAGTTCCCAACGTCTTGGCGTTCGCGTCAGGATCCATAACGATTCCAAGATCTTCAAGTCCTGAGAGAATCATCTCACGAACGTCGAAGCGATATTCGCCGATTCCTCCGGTGAAAGAAAGAACGTCCGCGCCGCCAAGTTCAACAAGAGACGCGCCAATATACCGACGAACGTCGCCGACGAAGACCTCGAGCGCGAGCTTCGCGCGTTCGGAGCCGGAGTCGCGCGCCTCGGCGATATCGCGAACGTCGCCGCTAATCCCGCTAACGCCCAGAAGTCCGCTCTTAGTCGCGAGAATTTTGAGAAGCTCGTCGAAGGATATGTTGAGCTTCTTTATGAGATAATTACACCAGAACGGGTCAAAATCGCCGCAACGATTGTTGTTCATCAGGCCAGTCTGAGGACTGCCGCCCATACTCGAAGCGCGACTTTGACCGTCGGCGATCGCGCAGACAGAACTCGAACCGCCAAGGTGACAGCTCACAATGCGCTTGTCTTCGCCGAAAATTTCCCGGAACCGCGTCGCAATATAACGATGACTTGCGCCGTGAAAACCGTAACGACGAACGCCATATTGTTCCGCCCATTCAAAGGGAACGCCATAGTATCGGTTACGATTCGGAATATTCTCATGGAAACCGGTCTCAAAGGCGGCGACCAGAGGAATCTCAGGAAGCGCCTTACGGAGCATCCGCATAGCGCGCACGTACGGAGGATTGTGCGCGGGCAACACGGCGTTGAACTCCTCCATCGCTTCCAGAAGGTCTTCCGTCACAAATTGAACGCCAGAATACCCTTTCGCAAACACCGCCTTAAATCCAACGCCGGCAATCTCGGAAGCGCTTTTAATACACCCCGTCGTAGGATCGGCAAGCTGTCGGAGACACTCTCTAACCGCCACGCCATGATCGGGCGCCGAAACGTCTTCTTCCTTTTTAAAATCGCCGATAACGATTTGACACGGACTCGACTCTTCGCCAATACGCTCGACGCGACCTCGCGCCATAAGACGCTCGTCGTCCATATCGTAAAGGCTATACTTAAAGCTCGTCGAACCTAAGTTTGCAACTAGGATTTTCATTTGACTTGGAAGCCCCGCTCAACCGCGACGGCGCCGTCTCAAAAGACGACGCTCAACGCGCCTATGAGAAGTTCGAAACGCCGAAAAAAGAACGCTTTAACCCGTTCGAATCTAATAAGATCAAGCGGTAAACGCTTCAATGAGTCCAGCGGAAGGACGCGGAATCACGTGAGCGGCCTTGAGTTCGCCACACGCCTCGGCAGCCGCCGCGCCGGCGTCGACAGCCGCGCGAACGCTTCCAACGTCGCCGCGAACGATCGTGGTCATAAAACCGCCGCCGATCTGAATACGCTTAACAATCTCAACGTCCGCAGCCTTCGCCATCGCGTCGGAAGCGCTAACAAGAGCCAAAACGCCTTTCGTTTCAATCAATCCAATAGCGTCGTTCATTGTAATATCCTTAAATCTAGCACTTTATTTTTTATTTCGTTCAACAATAGGTCCGACACGCCGTCGTCCCTAACGAACATTGAAATTCGTTTTCAGAATCTCACTTGCTCGCCGCCGCTTTTTTGATCTGCGGCAGGACCTTTTCAACGTCGTTATTCGGACGCGGGATGACCTGAACGCCGCTGATTTCGCCAATGCGAGACGCAGCCGCGACGCCAGCGTCGGTGGCGGCCTTAACAGCCGCGACGTCGCCCGTGACGTACACGGTCACAATTCCGCTACCCGGCTTATCCCAGCCGAGGAACTGAACGTTCGCAGCCTTCATCATGGCGTCGACAGCCTCGAACAGGGTGACAAACCCTTTGCCTTCCAGAATACCCAGCGCTTGCATTATAAAATCTCCCAATACTGGTTGTGCGAAACGCCGCCGCGACGAGGAAAACGCAACCATTTAACGCGCCGCGTCCGGCTTTGCCTTGCTTTTTGGTTTACCTATTAATTGATCACGTCCGTGAAAATCGCGCACGCAATCCCTGCGTCGTTATTTAATCAGCTCAATCTTCGTCGCGTGTTCGAGGTCAACCGCGTTGCCCTCGTCAGTGTCGAGATGAACTTCTAATTTTATATTTTTGCCAATGCGAACAAGAACGTCCTCTAAGACGACGCTACACACGCCGGATTCGACGCGTAACTTCATCATCTCTTTATCTTTAACGCCATAATACGCGGCGTCTTCCGGCCCCATGTGAACATGTCGCGCCGCGCGAATTACGCCGCGCTTGAGTTCGACGACCCCTGCCGGTCCGACAAGAACACAGCCAGGCGTGTCGTCAAGTTTTCCGCTCTCGCGAACGGGAGGATCAATTCCGAGAGAAATAGCGTCGGTAAAAGAAAGCTCAACCTGCGATTCCTTACGCGTCGGTCCAAGGATACGAACGGAAGGAAGCATTCTCCGTCGAGGCCCTATCAGCATTACCGTTTCATTAGCGGCAAAGAATCCATCCTGATAGAGGTCCTTCATCTTCGTGAGCTTTGCGCCCTTGCCGAAGAGCGTTTCAACGTCTGCGTCGGTCAGGTGAATATGGCGCGCGGAAATACTAACGACAAGCTCCGATTTACGAGGCTTTACGGTCTCTACGGGAGCCGGCGCAGGAGTTGGAGCGGCGGCGCCGTCCGAAAACGCCGCGACGATAGCGTCGGCAACCCCCTCTTTAGAACCGTTCGTTTCACGAAGAAGTTGGCGAACAATCGCCTCGACCGTATTCCTGCTGACATTTCGAGAGGTCATAATCCTAACCCTAAATTCTGCCGACACTTAAAAACGCTTGCACGACTGTCAAATCGCCGAGCACGACAAAATCTGACATTACGCCAGACCCGCGTCTTATCAAAACCGCGCATTTTCAACCTATTGCCAATTATAATCCCATTTCGCCCTAGTTGAAGTGTGTTCCGTAAAAAAACGTCTATTTCATCTACCATTAATCCGAGTTATAACGATTCTAATAATATCCTTTCTTATCTTTACCGACATAATTCCCAAACGTCTTGCAGAGCGCGAGAGTCTCCTTAAAATCGAGGGAACAGGCTTTCTCTCGATAAGCTCTTAGGCGTTTGACACGCCTGCGAACCCCAAAGACGTCCTTTATGAAACTACTTTCATTCCTTATCAAAACGTTCCTAGTCGCAGGGCTCTTCTCCTACCTTTTTATCCGCGCTTCAAAAGGCGCCGCGTTTGACGAACTCCAAACCGGCAAGATATCGCCGAGTTTTCTCCTCGCTGGATTTTTTTTTAACTTTACCGCGACATGCGTTACGATCATTCGATGGCGCGCGCTCGTTCAGGCGCTTGACGCGCCTCTTTCACTTTCAAACGCTTTACGCTTCGGATTTATCGGCTTTATGTTCAATCTGTCTCCCATTGGAATAGCCGGGGGCGACGCTGTGAAAGTCTATCTATTGAACCATAAAACCAAAACGCCCCTAGATAAAGCGACGGCAAGCGTGCTGATGGATCGGGTCGTCGGTCTGTACGCGATGTTTATCCTAGGCATTGTCGCCGTCTTTTTCACAGGTTTTTATCGCAGATCAGAACCGCTGGCGCGCTTCACGACTCAGGGGCTAATCGCGCTCACGCTAGCCGCGACCGTATTCCTAGCGTTCGTCCTTACTCCGGAAAGTCAAAAGAACAGGCGGCATAAATTGGCAAAAAATATTCCCCTGATCGGGGGTTTTTTAAACAAACTTATAAACGCCACCCTTATATACAGACGCCGCAAAAAAATACTCTTCTGGTCTTTTATCGCCACGTTTGTCGTTCACTTAAACTTCGCCGTGTCGCTATTTTGCATTGCTTATGGACTCTTTCACGAATGTCCGACGCTTTCCGAGCACATAATCTTATATTGTTCGGGAAACGTCGGCTCTATCATACCGCTCTCGGCCGGTCCGTTTGAATATTTTCTCGACGAGCTCTATCCTCTCTTCCCAATTCACGGAGAAGAAGTGTTTCAGCATGGTTATGGAATGATTATCGGCGTCGTTTACCGGTTAGCGACGGTGGGAGTCGCGTTGATCGGGGTTATCTACTATCTTATCTCTCGCGCCGACGTGAAAGAGGCTCTAAACGATTCTGTTCGACAATGAATAAAGTTGATTTCTAATACATTCCTACACAACGTTTTTATCTAAATATTTAATCGCCAAATATCCCTTTCCTGGGGATATGGATAAATACTAGTCAATATTGTTTACATATATAATGTTACGCCATTTCATTGACGTCACAATATGACGTAATATCTGTATCAATCAAAGGAAAAGAACAAAATCGAGTCCAAGAAACCTTTAATTTAGCGAATCGAGACTATTGTCTGCACGTTGTTTTTATTTTCTCTTAATCATTATAGGACAATGATTTTTATATTATAAACCACGAAAATCTGCGTCTTCCGACAAACCAGAATGTTCTTTCGTTTTCTTTGAGGAATCGAAAACCCGAGAAAATTAATTCCATAAGATCCACTTGAAAACCTAAAAACCAGCGCCAAACCGGTAGTTAATATTCTGTCTATTATTTGTATCTGTTTTGTAAATAAAGAATATTTTTTAAAATATAGTTTTTTAAATATTCTTTTTATAAACATTATAGAAACGTTTTTACACATATGGAATACAACTAGAAAACAAGTTATTCATTAGGAGTTTTTAAAAAATAAACCCTTGTATTATCATGAGTTGTAATACATCAATATAGATTTGTCTACAAAATTTGATTTTACATTATTACTATTAATATAAATATATTTACATAATATATATTATTTATCTTTTTAGATCTCTATATTAAAGTATATTAGTTATATTTACTATGATATTTACTAGGTAGTAGACCTATTGTTTTGATTTGCTTTATCTGGTCAGAGAAATTACGCCTGGTCTCGAATAACGTGTTGTGGACGACGGTTGCAACGAAGCTTTCAATTGCGAACATTGCCGCTAGATATAGGGTTGTAGACATTTGGAATTGCGTGGATATAATATATTGGGAATAGGTAAACTAGATCGTTTTTACGGTCGGTTAATCATTTTGACTAATATATAGATTCACGAGGGGCGTTATGAGAATTCATATTCAACGCGACAAGTTTGTGCCTCTGTTCACGCTAATATCAAACTTTACGTCTACAAACGATTTATATCCAGCGCGTCAGAATGTAAAACTTATTGCAAACGAGTCGACCGTTGTTTTGATGGCGACTGACGGCGAGATTAGCGCACGCGGCGAAATTGCCGTCGACGAGTCCTTCGTTATCGATCGAGTTGGCGAAGCGCTTCTCCCTGCTAAACTCTTAGGGAAGATTTTTTCAGAGACGACAGATTCGGATATCCTCTTAGATATTGAGGGAACGCGTCTAACTGTCAAAGGCGCGAAGTTTCGCTATCAACTTGGAATAATAGAAGACGTCGACTCTTTTCCGACAGTCGCGCCGTTCCAAGAGACGGATTGTTTTAAGCTTTCCGTCGCTTCGTTGAATCGTATGATCAGCCGAACCATTTACGCGACTGAGGCAAACAATACGCATTTCGAACTTCGCGGCGTTATGTTTCTCTTTGAACAGGAGCGAACGACGGCGGTCGCGACGGACGGAAGAAGACTTGCGCTTCAGGTCTGTTCCTCTGAATATGTCGCGAACGGCGAGGAACATGAATTTGAAGCGAAAAAGGCGATATTTCCTACAAGGGCGCTTAATTTGATAAAGCGTTCAAGTTCTGCGGCGTCTGACGCGCTAATTGCCGTTCGTGACGTAAACGCGCAGATTCAAATCGGAAACGTTGTGATTTCGACGACGTTGAACTCAGGGCGTTTCCCCGATTGGAAAGCGATTCTTCCCGATAAAACCAAAAAGAAGTATGTCGATTTCATCGTCGAAGAACTTGCGCGCGCCGTGCGTCAGGCGGATATTGTTTTGACGCAAGATAAACCTGGATTGGAGTTTTACTTTGAAACCGGAAAGGTTAGCGTGACGGCGGCCGGCGAGGCGACGGGAGAATCAAGCGTTGAGTTGCCAATCGCTTACGATGGCGAACCCGAGAAATTACGGTTTGATTCAAGATTTCTTAACGAGTTTTTCCGCGAAGCGCCGGCAGACGATACTGTTCGGTTTTATTTCTCGGTTCTTGGAGATCAAAAAAGCGACTATCGCGCGCTCTTTGAGACCAACGACGGATATCAGTATGTCGTCATGCAACTGAGTTGATAAGACGCGTCGACGTAGAATCTATCCTTGAAAAAACGAATCGTTCGCCATCGTTGGAGGACGATTCGTTTTTCATCGGCGACGCGTCTACGAACCGAAATTAAGGAAAGACGTTATGATTCGTCGTTTGAATTTGACATGCGTTTTTTTACTGGCGCTCGTTTGTTACGCGCTTTGGTTTAGCGCGGCGTTTACGTTTGCCTGCGACTTAACTCGGTATGAGTTTAACGAGCAGAAAATGGGCGTTCCGATAAGCCTGATTTTCTATGCGCCTGACGATAAAAGCGCGGAAGAAGCCGCCGCGGTCGTATGGCGTAAGTTTGACGAACTTAACGCAATTCTGTCCGATTGGGATTCTGAAAGCGAAATCGTGCAGGTTTGCCGCCGTTCTGGCGAGACGGGCGACTTTACGCCGATTAGCGACGAATTAAGACACGCTTTGGAAGAATCGCGAAAATACTGCGAATTAACCGACGGCGCGTTTGATCCGACCGTTGGACCAATCGTAAAACTTTGGCGTAGAAGTCGGTATTTTCACGAGCTTCCGCCCGAAAGCGTGTTGGCTCCTGCTAAAAAGAACGTGGGGCTTCATGTTTGGACTCTCGACGAACGAGGCGTACGCGTTGAAAAGAACGTGCGGTTTGACGTAGGAGGGATTGCAAAGGGGATTGTTATGGACGAGGCGTTAGAGGAATTGAACGCCTTGGGAATTTCTTCCGCGCTTATAAACGCGAGCGGCGATCTAAGAATCGGCGACCCTCCGCCTGGAAAAAAAGGCTGGATCGTTGGAATTGCGTCGCTAAACGACGAACCGACATGTTATCGCGAGCTTGCCAACGTCGGCGTGGCGTCGTCTGGAGACGCGAATCGTTACGTAGAAATTAACGGAATTCGTTATTCTCATATCGTCGATCCCCGGACCTGCGAGCCGTTGACGCGACGCTGCGTCGCGACCGTGGTCGCGCCGACGGCGACGACTGCCGACGCCCTTGCGAGCGCGCTTTGCGTACTTGGCCTCCGTGAAGCGCCGGACGTCTTTGAAAAAATACGTCGCATGGGCATAGGCGACGGAAAAGAACTTTCGCCGTTCGAATATGTCCTGTTCATGGTTAAAGACGACGCCGAGCCTCCATATGAAGGCGATAAGGTCGACGTCTATGCCACAAGCTTTTTTCAAGACGATTCTTCGTTTAATCCCGACGTGCGCGAGGGACGTTGAAGTCCGTTTTTTATCAGTCGGCGTTTATGGTCTGGCATTAATTGATTGTTGAAGCTATAATTGCGTGTTGCTGAGAGGCGTTTTATTTTTAATCGATCCAATAAGAGCTTTTAAAAGGTCTTTGAGTATAGATAAACATTGAGGTTCGGCATGAATAGCGAACAAAAAGACCCCGCGCTTTCTATTCCAGATTTTCAGGCGCTGATACGCGCGATGTATGGCGAAAAGGACGTGGAACGCGGCGTCGCCGGCACGTTTATGTGGCTTATCGAAGAAGTTGGCGAACTCGCGACGGCCCTTCGTAGCGGTACGAAGGAAGAACAGGAAGGGGAGTTTGCCGACGTTCTTGCATGGCTAACGACGATCGCCAACGTTGTCGGCGTCGACCTCAATAAAGCGTTGATCGATAAATACGGCGCCGGATGTCCAGGGTGTGGCAAACTTGTCTGTGAATGTCCAGACTCAGAAAAGCCTTGACGTCGACTTTTTATCGCGCCTTTTGATTTTGTTTATTTAACATATCACGTCGCCGAGAGTTTGTACGGCCGGAAAGTAAGGAACATGACTCGAAGTCGAATAGAACGACGATTAACGTCGCGAGTGATTTTTCTAATGTTTCTTTTCGTGGCGTTCGGCGTTTTATTCGTTGAAACGTGTCGCGCCGACATTATTGAACCCCGTGATCGAGACTTGACGAAGAAGGAGTCTCAGGAGACAGGACGAAGCGTCGAAATTTCAGGACTGCATGTCGGAATCGCGGGAAAGTATAAAAACGGGTTTCAGACGCCGATAGTCGTTTTTTTTGAATCGACTGAATCTTCTGTGACGATCGAACTCGAGACGCGCGACGCCGACGGCGTTCCCTTTATTTTCCGCCATGACGCAACCTCGGAAGAAATAGCCGCGGGGCGCGCTGAAATTGGATTTATCCTTCCAAAAGCGTCTGGAAAATTGACTGTTCGACTGACGACTGGCGACGAAATTATCGACGAGCGAACGTTTGAACCGACGAACACGCGACACGACGAGGAAAATAACGTTTTATTTAATTTCCCTGCGAGCCCTGCTAAACCTATTTACTTGATTGTGGGCGACGCTAAAGCTGGTTTTTCCGAAGCGTTTGCGGAACTACGTCTAAAAGAAGAACGCCGTCCTGAGATTGTGTCCGTTGAATCGATCGAAGAGTTGCCGACAGATTTTCGATCGTTGGAAGTTGTCGATCGGGTTTTTCTCACGACGACCGACGTCTCTCTATACGACGGTTATAACGCTCAATCGCCGCAGTTTTCCTCAATTTACCGATGGGTAGAGAACGGGGGCCACGTCGTAATTTTCGCGGGCAAGAATTCCGTGAAACTTCTGAGCGACGGCGGCGCGTTTTTTGAACTTAGTCCGGGAAAAAAAGTCGATCCTAAAACGCATGAATTTCGCGTTGTTAACGCGCTTTCTAACGATCTTCAGAACGTCAAAAACCTCGCGATGACGGGCTCGCGATCGAATCCTTTTCTTCAAACCCCAGTTCTTTCCGAACTTAAGAGCGGTTCGACTGTCGAAATGCAAGAGGCTGAGACTCCGCTTTTAGTTTCTCGCGCAGTAGGACTTGGGTCTGTAATATTTTTTGCCGCAGATCTCGCGGACGCGCCGATCGCCAACTGGTCCGGTCGCGGACGCCTTATGCTGAGGATTTTGGGAATCGATCCAGACGCCCCGGCTCTGAAGAACGGCGCGTCGAACGTCGTGAGACGAGGGTATGTCGATTATTCCGGACAGATACGCAGCGCTCTCGATAAGTTCGACGGTGTTCGCCCCGTTCCTTTTGCGCTCGTCGTCGCGCTTCTTCTAGCGTATGTCGTCGTTATCGCGCCGATCGACTGGTTTCTCGCCAAAAAAGTTTTCAAAAGACCGATGGTTACTTGGGCGACGTTTCCGATATTTGTCGTGCTTTTTGGCGCGATCGCCGTCGCGATTTTTAAAGCGCGAACGCCTGACGAAGAGACCTTTAATCAGTTAGATTTACTTGACGTCGACATGACGTCCGGGGTCGTGCGCGACGTTTCGTGGTTTGGCGTTTATTCGCCGGTCGGCGGACGCTATGACGTCAGTTATAGTCCTGTTGTTTCCGGACTTGATCTTGCCGACGGCGCGACGAGCGTCGTATCGCCTTTGACGTTGTCTGGAACGGGATTAGGGGGCGCCGAGCAGAAAACGTTTATTCCAAGACAATGGGACGCGCCGTATCGGCTCGAATCAAAGTCGATTCGCGACGTCCCTATGGCGACGCGATCCAGTAAGAGTTTTGTCGCGAGCTGGCTTGGAACCGCGACTAATCTTCCTGAACCGCCGGAGCTTAGCGACGATGGATTGAGTCTTCGAGGTTCGATTGTTAATCCGTTTAACGCGCCGATTTATTCCGCGTGCCTAGTTTATAAAGGCGGCGCTTATTCGCTTGGCGTTCTTCCTCCCGGCGAAACTAAAATAGATCGCGGCGCCGCGCGGGTCGAGCCGATGCGGATCATTAATGAACAACGAAGTTCAATTCCTACGGATCGAGCCGCGACGTGGGATTCGACGACTTATAACGCAGCCTCGGAGCGTCTGCCGTATATTCTGCGTTCCGCGACGTTCTACGACTTCGCCGGCGGCGTCGATAATTTTGGAATAGAGAAGCGGTTACAACGAGAAGTCGATCTCAGCGAATTGCTCCGTTGTGGTCGCGCCGTTGTTTTTGGCGTGATCGTCGACCCGGAATGTGAAAAATATCGACCGACCGAGGATTTGTCCCGACTTTCGTTCGACTCGATGGAACTTGAACGGCTTAATAAGAAACTTGCCGCGCAGAAGGGCGAGGATTACCACGACGTGAAAGCAGAAACGCTTGAAAAGTACGGTCTTTATGGCACTAGTCCTGAATTCGAGTCGTCGTGCGCGTCCCTTTCACGTTCTCGCGTCGCCGACGGTTCAGAGCGTCGCGCCTCAAGACGTACCGTCGTAACTCGACTGATTCTCCCGATTCGTTTAGGATCGCACGCCGTAAACGATAAGCAATAACTTGACGTTTCCTAACGTTTGCTCTTGAAAATCCGATGATTAAAACAGAAGAATTAACTAAACAATACGGCAAACTCTTCGCGTTGAAGAACCTTACGCTTGAACTCAACGAAGGCGATCTTTTCGGATTCATCGGTCCTAATGGATCCGGTAAGACGACGACAATGAAAATGCTTGCGACGCTGCTGCAACCTACCTGGGGCGAAGCGTACGTATGCGGCATGTCGATTTACACTAAGCCTAAAGAAATTCGTCGTATAATAGGTTTTATGCCTGATTTTTTCGGCGTTTACGACGATATGAAGGTGATCGAGTATCTCGAATTCTTCGCCGCCGCTTATCGAGTTCGCGGCGAAGCGCGTCGCCGTGTGTGCAACGAAGTGTTAGAACTTGTCGATTTGGGGTATAAGCGCGAGGCGCTCGTAACCAGCCTTAGTCGTGGAATGACGCAGCGTCTTGGGCTTGCGCGCGTTCTCCTCCACGATCCTCAAGTCCTCCTTTTAGACGAGCCTGCGAGCGGTCTTGACCCGCGCGCGCGAATAGAGATTCGCGAACTTTTAAAACGTCTTGGCGGCAAAGGGAAGACGATTATGGTTTCGAGCCATATTCTTCCAGAGCTCGCCGACGTTTGCAATAAAGTCGGCATTATTGAGCGCGGAGAGTTGCTCGTAGACGCGAAAGTTGAAGACGTTATGCGTCGCGTACGCGATCAAATTGCCGTTCTCGTCGAACTTGCGGAACCTGACCCAGAAACAAACAAGAAGAAGACCGAGGAATGCATGAAGTTCCTCTCAGACGACGCCGTCGTCGACAACGTAGAACTAGATCGGTCTGGCGCGATTCGCGTTTTTATCAAAAAGGGA
Source organism: uncultured Planctomycetaceae bacterium (assembly GCA_946408825.1). GTDB lineage: Bacteria > Planctomycetota > Planctomycetia > Pirellulales > Thermoguttaceae > RUG369. The sequence continues at coordinate 42,378 of CAMJTU010000007.1, read as the reverse complement.
TTAGGACTTGACGACTATTCCGCGCTTCTTACGCGACTTATTGAACGTAGATTTCGCGTGAAATCCTTCCGTGAAGAAGAAATTAACCTTGAAACGGCTTTCATGACGTTGACGCGCGGCGTTACCGCTTGACGTACGTGAAGACGTCGTATTTTGAATCCGGAGGAACTGTGAAAAGAACGATTGTGTTCGCCGCGTTATTGTGTTCGTGTCTTTTTTTCAATTCCTCTCTCGCCGTCGAGGTCAAGTTACGCTCCCCGGAAACTCGACAAGAGAATCCCGAGCGTCCCGTTCAGAACGTTGAACAAGCGTCGCGAACGACTTCGAAAAACGACGAGTCTCAGGTTCAATCAGAGAAAAACAGGCCCAAAACGTCTTCTGATTTAGATCGAGATTCTTCAAAAAAGAAAGCGTCTGACGGAGTTCCGAAGAAGGAAAACGTTTCCAGGGAGAATCAAGAAACAGAAAAATCTAAAAAAGGCTCGCTGGAAAAGAAAAACGCCCGGCCTTCTTCTTCCTCAGCGCCTCTTTCGGTCGAGGAATGGGAAAAACGTTATCCCAAAGATCTAGGCGCGACGCGCATGACCGTCGAGGCGCTCATTCCGACAAAAAAACTTTACGACGTTCGCGTTCTTCGCGTCTTTACGCGCGTTCCGAGAGTGGAGTTTCTTCCGAGGAAGCAACGCGACGCCGCCTATAAAGACGCTGAAGTTTTGCTTGACGACGGATTTCACGAGTTTCGTCCCTTTGACCTTGCGTTTGCCGTAGAAGCGCTTGACCTTCAAAAAGACGACCGGGTTCTGATCGTTGAAACGGGAAGCGGTTATCCGACCGCAATTTTAAGCGGACTTGCCGCGGAAGTTTACGGCGTCGGCTCTGATCGCGGCGCTGTAAAACACGCCGCCGACGTCTGTAAAAAGTTACGTTACACAAACGTTTTTCTTCAAGAAGGAAATCCCTCGGAAGGGCGACCGGACTTCGCTCCTTTTGATAAAATTCTCGTAACGCGCGCTATTGAAGAGGTTCCTTCGTCGTTGGTCGAACAGCTCAAAGACGGGGGAAAAATCGTCGCGCCGGTGGGAGATAATTTTCGTCAATTGTTTGTTCTTGGCGAAAAAATGGAGGACGGAACGCTGAACGAGACGCCTCTCATCCCGACGCGCGTCGAGCCGTTAAACAACGAGGCGTCGCCGCGATCTTTGTCCTCGCCTTCAATTATAGGCGGCGGCTTCGAGGAGCTAGATCCCGCGCCTCTTCTCAAAAACGCCGCCGGCGTGAATTCAGGCGCCGCGGCGGAACGGACGGCGGAAGACGAAAAAATCTCTTCTCAAGCGATTTCTCCAACGCCTAAAGGATGGTATGACGCTTGGAATTTTAGAGTCGTCGATCAAGTCGGCTCTTTCGAAGGGACGAAGGCTTGCCTATTTGAAAACGCGTCGATTGCGCTCAATCACGCGAAGCAGGATCGAAATGAAGAACGGATAAGGGCGGCGACGCTTCCTGAAGAGCGCGTGGAAATAACGGAAGAGGGCGAAGCGGTTAAAAACAATCAACGGGAGCGCGAATTGCGTTGTCAGATGAGTCAGAGTTTTGCCGTCGACGGTTCGACGGTAAAAAAACTCGCCGTTTCAGGAGCGTACCGTATATCTTCGTTAGAATCCCGAAAAGGTCGCATGACGGCGGAACTTGTTCGAATAGATTTTTTTGATCACAGTCGTAAATCAGTAGGGTCGGCGGTAGTCGTCGACGTTCCCTTGGCGCCGTGCGCATGGGAAGAGTTTTCAAACGACGTTTCAGTTCCAGCCCGCGCTAAGGAAGCGACAATAACGATTGGACTGCTCGACAGCGTCGGCGCGATTGAATTTGACGGTCTTGAAGCGCGGGATAAATTCGAGAAAGCTTCGCGTAACCGTCGAGACGTCGATTGACTGTCGTTATGTTGGTAAAAATGAGTTTCAGCAAAGAGTTTGGTTCGGGACCATTAAGCGAGCGTTATGACGCGGCGCTGAAATTTGCCGCGGACGCGCATCGTCCGCAGCTTCGTAAAAACGGCGCCGTTCCGTATCTGTCGCACCTACTGCGCGTTTCGGGACTGACGTTCGATTATGGCGCTTCGGAAGACGTCGCGATTGCCGCGCTTCTACATGACGTCGTGGAGGATTGCGGCGGGATTCCGACGCTTGAACGTGTTAGAGAAGCGTTTGGCGACACGGTCGCGAGAATTGTTCTGGACGTTTCTGATTCAACGGCTAGCGACTCGACGCGCAAAGCGCCCTGGCGCGAACGGAAAGAAGCGTATTTAGAACGATTGAAAGACGTCGAGCCCGACACGCTTCTTGTCGCCGCGTGCGATAAACTCGACAACGTAACGTCGCTCCTGCGAAGTCTAAGGCTTGTCGACGCCGACGTCGTTTTGTCGAAATTTAAGGCGAATCCTGACGCTCAGACGTGGTTTTACGATTCCTTCTTAGGAATTCTAACCCGAAGAAAACTGCCAATAGCAGTCGAGCTTTCGGACGCTATAGAGAAACTGAAATATGTTTTGACGAATCGAGACGCCTGAAATGAAATAGAACGTATCTCGTTGTAATTTCATTAGTTAGAATGTAAAATATTTTTTTGATTCGATTTTGTCCCTAGAGTAATATTTGCGTTACGTTGGCCAGAAAACCTTTAACGATATTGAAAGACCAATAAAAAAGCATATCTATCTTACCTAGTTTACACAATATGTAGCGTTTTAAAAATAGGACGGCATAAGATAGCAAGAATATGTAGAATTTCTCTAAAAATAGCTAACAGTATATTGATTTTTTTGAAGCGGCATATAGAATTGATGAAAAGTGGGTGGGAGTCTTCCTGCGTGCTTGTTCGGCTAAAGGCGTGTTACACGCAAAATTTGAAGGATAATGGTGGTACCATGAAAAAAATCATTGCTACGATCGTCTGCGTTGCTGTTTTGGCGTTCATCGCCGTCGCTCAGGCGAATCAGGTTCGTTTCCTCTCTCGTACTTCCGACGGCGTCGCTCCGTCTCAGGACATTCACTACACCGTGATGGACCTCAACGGCAATAAAGTCGCTGAAGACACCGTCAACGCTCCTGAGGGCGAAGGCGTCACGATCGACAATCTCCCGGCTGGAACCTACTTCATTTCCGCCGAACAAGAGTCGACCGGCTATTTCGGCTCCATCACGACGGAAGTCGTTTCGCAAGAAGCTCAGCAGGGCGACAATGAAGGCGCCGCTCCTGTCGACCTTGAACTTGGTCCCGATGGACTTCGTGTTTACAACCCTGAAGCCGCCGCTCAGCCGGTCGCTCCTGCGAGCAACGCCGCTACTCCGAATTATCTCGCCTCGACTCCTACGACCACGTCCACGAATACCGCGGGCATGATTCCCGGTTATTATGACGGCGCTTATGGCGGATATGGTTATGGCCAAGGCGTTGGCGGCAGAAGATTTGGTCTTCTTGGCGCTCTTGGGCTTGCCGGCGGTATCGCTGGTCTCGCTGTCGCGCTTGCCACTGCCAGTAAAACCGCTGAATGAGTCTCCTTCGCTCCTCAGCCGAACGGGGACTGAGCTTAGGCTCAAGACAGGAATAAAATGAGCGTCGAGGGGAACAGTTTTCCTGTTCCTCTCTTCGTTCGTTTTTTGTTGTAAGAAGCGTATAGCGTAGCAACGTCGTCTTAGTTGACGAACTGCTATGTTATTGCGCCTTTTTCTATTTCTTGACGTAATGCTATAATTCTTATACGGGCTGACGCCTGTTTGTCGACGTCGTATCTCGATTTCTGCAAGATTACCTACGTCGATTGACGTTTTCTCAGTCTATAGCGAAGAACGAAGCGGATTGCATTTTTTAAAGCGCCGCATATGAAAAACTGAGGAAAGCTTTTGCTCAGCGCTTAATCTGTCATCCGTGGCGTTCGATAACCGCCTCGTAGAAATGCGTTCTCTAACAAAACAGAGCTATGACGTTTTTATGGATAGATAAGGGAAATGTCGTTAAGTATAGATTTCCTCATGTTTAAAGGCTCATAATTGCCTTTTGTCGTTAAAAAGATAAGAGTAGTTAGTCAGATAGTGTTTCTTCTTAACGAAAGTCTACGAGTTTTGAGACGGTAAATACTCCATCTCTAAGCGCTTACACCATCGGCGATAATTAGTTGACGATCAAGCGACGCTATTCCCGTTTTGTTGATTCAGAAACAAATTTTGAAAGTATGCGGCGATTGCGTTGAAGCGTTTTGAAAAACGTAAACGTCGCGCTAATTGCTTATTATTGATAAGTTAAAGAAGGAAAAGTAATTAGCGCTTTTGAGATCATGAACGATTAGAATACGGCTCAAAGTTGAGAAACGCCTTGTCGTTACTTGGGTTATGACGTCTTGATTTTTGTCGTTATGAGACCGTAAACGCAGTAATCCAAAATCGACTTAAATCGTGAAAAGCGAGACTTCAGATTCATTTCTCGGTCGCTTTACATAACTAAAAAGAAATTTTTTCAGAAAAAATAAAAATTTTTATTTGATAATATTTTCTTTTCTATATTCTCTTTATTATATATCTTTTTTATATACCGTAGAATATTCTATTATTATTTTCTTAATAACGCTTTTAATTTGTTGTTAAATTTTATTTAAACCACCTTGTTTAAAGATAATTTTGATAATAAAAGGAGTTATAAATTGTATATTTTAAATATATTATATATTTTGTTATTTTAGTTATAGCTTTATTTTTTTAGTTGATTGTAAAATTTTGTGACGTCGATAGATATAGGGATCAAAAACCGCTCTTTTCTTAAAAGATATGTTTGTTTATACTCATAGCGGTTCTTTCGCTTTTTTGGGAAAGATGGAATTTTCCTAAGAAGAAAGTTGATACGAACTAGACGGAGCTTGACTGTCGTACTAAAAATCCTTGAGTTGTCGGTTGGTTTTTTGAGAATCCTCTTAAACTTTCTGAAACAACGGAAGGTCGAAAACGTCAGATAGCGCACAAGGTTATTTTACTAAGAGCTTCGTTTTTTACGCGTTAGTTTCAATAAAGTCAGGTAAGGCACATGGCTAACATTCCCGAAAATCAATCGTCCAACACGCCGAAGAATGTCGGCGATTCCGGTCAGAATGTTGATCGATCGTCGACCGAGCGGCAGGCGCAACGAGGCGCTTCTAAGTCCACGCATTCTCGAACGAAAACGCGTAGCAGTCGTCGTAGTTCGGAAACAATGCAACGTTCAGTTTCGGGCACGTTGCAATCGTCGCCGCGGACTGGTCGCGAATTAAACCTCTTTGACTTTGTCAACATTCTGGAACGTCAAGCGTGGATCGTCATTCTTATGGCGGTCGCGTCGACGGCGGTTGCGGGCTATCTTTTCATCAATCAACCGAAGAGGTATGCGGCGAGCGCGAGTTTGTTTATTCCGGCGACAAACTCTGCGACGGTTCTTAGCGGCGTTGAACGCGGCGCGGGCATCACGTCGAGCAACCTTCGTGGCGAGAAGATTGAAACTCACGCGATTATTGTGAAGTCGTATCAGATTCTTGCAAACGCTTGGCGTGAAATTGCTACCAATCCCGACAAGCGCAAGATGATGCGTACGATCGACCCTAATTCGGACTGGGTTAAAGAGAACGAAGACAACGCGATTAATGCGCTGAAAGGAATGCTTTCCGTTAAGATAGGCGGCGATCAGCGCGACTTTAAAGACGCTAATACGTTGACGATTGTTTGCGAATCGCTTAATCCGTTCGAGGCGGCGATGATTGTAAATACGGTCGTCGAACAGTATCAGATATATTTTACAGAGAAATATAACCGCACGAACAGCGACGTTCGGTCGGCAATTGAAGACTCGAAGTTGGAGATTGAGGCGGATATTGAAGAGAAGAAAAAGGATCTCTTCGAATTTATTCAGACTTCCGACGTTACGTTTATCGGAAGCGAGGAGAACAACCCGCTCCTGACCTCGCTCGTTAAAATGAGCGAAAATATGGTCGACATCGACTTCCAGCTTCTTCGACTTGAAAACCGCGTGGAATCGCTTGAGACGGCGATTGCCAATCGAAAGATTGAAGATTTGCCAGAAACAGAAATCATGGCGCTTCTTAGTAGCGGCGAGGACGAGGGCGTTCTTGGCACTCTTATGGCGACCGCGCGAGGTTCCGGCGACGCGGAAATGATGGCGACCAATCTTGTCATCAACAGAGCTGAAGGTTCTATCCAGGATAAAATTCAAAATCTTCAACTTGAACTGCTCAAGGCGAAGAATCAATATTCAGACGATCACCCGTTGGTTAAACAGATCAGCGATCAGATCAGTATACTCGAGCAGGAAGTCGAAAGAAGCCGAGAGGAAACCTCGTCAGAAACGGGACGAATCGGTCTTATCAAGTACTCGCAGTTGCTCCAAACGTATCTCGACGCGTTGCAACAACGCATGAGCGAATTGCGCGAAGAAAAGTCGAAGATCAACACTTACGTCGAAGCGAAGGACGACGAAGTTCGAGCTATTACCGAGTATCGCGAGACGATTGAAACGAAAAGACTGTCGATCGAATCTCTTAAGTCGATGCAGGAACACTTGGATCAGAGCTTGAAACAGCTCGCGCTCATGAGCGACGTCAACACGTACCAAGTCGAGGTGCTGTCGCAGGCGTCGGCAAACATGAACCCGGTTTATCCTAACCTGTTCCGCTTCATCGCCGTTGGTTTCATCTTAGGCGTGATTCTCGGCGTTGCGATCGCGTATCTCGTCGACGTCACGGACGCGACGTTCCATACGCCGACGGAAGTCGTTCGCGCTTGCCGAATCCCGATTCTTGTCCAGATTCCGTCCTTTATGACGCGGTTCAAGGATATTACGCCGAAGAAGCGTCGAGAAAATCTCGAAGCGCATTTGCCCGACCCCGCGCTCTTTGCGTACTATCATTCGAACGACCAGATGAGCGAACTTTTCCGTCAGGTGCGTACCAGACTCTTTAGTCAACGTAAGGGCAGCGGGTGCGTGATCGTTATGGGCACGAGTCCTCACCCGGGCGACGGTAAAACGATGTGCATCTCCAACCTTGCCGTTAAGGTTGCGGAAGCGGGCAAGAAGGTGCTTTTGATCGACGGCGACATGAGGAAGCCGGACGTTCACAAATGGTTCGGACTTGTTAATGACGAAGGACTTTCCAACGTTCTTTCCGGAACGGCCGATATCGATTCGACCACGCATGAAACGCCGATTAGCAACCTGTATGTCATGACGTCTGGAACGAAGCGTAAGAATTCCGCCGAACTTCTTGCGAGTCAAAACTTTGACCAACTCCTCGCGGATCTTCGTGAGAAGTACGACGTGGTGCTCATCGACGCGCCGCCGATCCTCTACGTGAACGACGCGCAATCGATCGCGCCTCGCGTGGACGGCGTCTTCTACATCTTCCGTATTCGTCGTCGAGGTCGTCCCGACGTTATCACCGGCGTCAAGAGCCTTGCGGAAGTTGGCGCAAATCTCCTCGGCTGCATGGTCAACCTCTACGCGAAACACCACTTCTATAACGAATTGGCGATCGAAGAAGAGTCTTCCGGCGAATACGGCAGCGGCTATGGCTACGGTTACGGCTATGGCGGAGGCGGATACGGCGGTTACGGCGGTTACGGTTACGGTTATGGCGGCTACGGCGGCGGCTATGGCAACGGCTACGGCGGCGGTTATGGCGCCGGTTACGGCGGCGGTTATGGCGCCGGCTACGGCGGCGGCTATGGCAACGGCTACGGCGGCGGCTATGGCGCCGGCTACGGAGCCGGTTATGGCAACGGCTACGGCGGCGGTTATGGCGCCGGTTACGGCTCTGGTTATGGCTACGGCGACGGCGCGGACGAAGAAGAGGAAAAGGGAAAGAATTCTGAATCCAAACCAAGCTGATATCGTTGCGTCATAATTAACGTTTACGCTATCGACAATTGAGAGAAACGCCTTCGAACTTTGTCCGTTCGGGGGCGTTTCTCCTTTATGACGACGTTTTTTTTGGTCGGACTCTTGCGTACGACGCCGTTTTACTTTATATTGAACCCGCTTGGATCGCGTGGACTGAGCGTTTTGTTCTATAGAGATTATCGCGCGGTCGTCCATCGTCTTAATCCGCGCAGACAATAAGGGAACGTATATGTCGACTGAAGAAATTTTATTCGAAGTTGAAGAGAAGATGGAAAAGGCGGTCGCTCACCTCCGCAAGGGATTGGCGACGGTCCGTACGGGTCGTGCGACGCCTGGGTTAGTAGAGGGCGTCCGCGTCGTAGCGTATGGGTGCGAAACGCCCCTTAAACAGTTGGCGACAATCGCTTGTCCGGAGCCTCAGCAGATATTAATCCGTCCTTTTGACGTCGGCACGCTTAAGGATATAGAGAAAGGAATTCTTGCCTCGAACGTCGGTTACGCGCCGAATAACGACGGCAAGGTTATTCGTCTGAATATTCCGCCCCTTTCAACCGAAGTCCGACGTAAGATGGCGACGATGATTCGCGATTTTTGCGAAGAATGTAAAATTGCGATTCGCAACGTCCGCCGCGACGGCAATAAACAGGTTGACGCCGAAGAGAAAGCGAAAACCATTTCTGAAGACGAACGCGATTCCGCAAAAGAATCGATCCAAGAGCTGACCAAAAAGTACGAGGATATGGCGACAGAACTCGCCAAGAATCGCGAAAAAGATATTATGGACGAATAAGGATCTTTTCTAAATTCTGACAACAATTTGACGTCGCCGCGCTCCTGCGCCTTTGGGAGCGCGGCTTCTTATATGCGAACGTTTTGTCTTTTCTTCTTGCGTTTGGCGTCAAATTAAGGTACAATACGTCGGAGAGCGTCCATCGTTATCCGCTGCGTGGCGTGACGAGCGGGGCGCCTTGTCCGTTTACTTTTAAAGCGCTGACGTCGCGAGCGACGACGACGCGAGTTGATTTAAAGATATTAGAATAAAGGGTCGACAGGCGTAGGACGGTTGAAATTCTTAACGCGTCCTGTTGCGGCGTGCGCCGCGCGTTGTTTTTCGTCCCGCGGGACGAGTTTTATATATTCGTCGGAACGCTTGGTCGTCCGGCTGTCGCGCGTGTTTTGCCGTCGTCGTCTCGTCGAACTCGGGCATATTCCGTTTTCAGCAGTTTTATCGTTGTTTTTCCAGCGCAGTATCCGAGATTTAGCAGTCGAAGTTTTTTTCATGCGGGCGCTTTATTTGAAGCGTCGCGCGGCGAATTGAGGTAGAAAGACGCCCGACGAAGTCGGAATCGCTTTTGGGAGCGTAAGGACGACGAACGCGACGCGTTCAAGCGTGTCGCGCGTAATTCTTTGAGCTGAAACGTATCTTTTAATCGCTTCGTAGTCTCTCGTGGGGGACGACGCTGGGAATATCTTCATCATGGGACCCACGACTATTTTTATTATTCTCCTGACGCTTGTTTGCGCCGCGCTGATATCAGGCGGCGGCGTCTATCTGGCAGTCCGTTATTTCGACAAGATAAAGAAAGCCGACGCGCTCACCCAAGCGCAGATTATTGTCGACAGCGCAAAGGACGAAGCGCGGCGAATTTCAGAGAGAACGCAGAAAGACGCGGACGAACTCCGCGCGCTGGCGTTGAAAGACGCCGACGCGACGCGTTCCCGCGCCCAGATCGACGCCGATAATTACCGTCGCGAAGCGGAAATCGCGATGAAGGAAAAGGCGATGCGTCAGAAGGAGGAATTTGAGATTGAAAAGCGTGAAGCGGAGCGCGAACTTTCCGAGAAGGAACGTCTTTTAACGCGCCGTCAAGAGACGGTCGAGCGTCAAGCGACCGAACTCTACGCACAAGAAAAGACTCTCGAAGCGACGCGCGCCGATCTTGACATGAAGATTAAAGAACAACTCAGGATTAATGACGCGCTAACGAAATCGCTCGGCGAACAGGAGCGTAAGTTATACGAGGTCGCCAATCTGACAAAGGACGAGGCAAAGAAAGAAATTCTTGACCGCCTTGACAAGGAACTCACCGAGGAAGAGGGCGCTATCATTCTCAAGCACGAGAGGGCTGCTACTGAAAAATGTCAGACGGTTGCGCGCAATATCATTCTGACGGCGATCCAACGATATGCGGCGGCGCACACCTCCGAAGCGACGACGAGCACGGTCGATATTCCGAACGACGATATGAAAGGGCGCGTTATCGGACGAGAAGGACGAAATATTCGCGCGTTTGAGAGGGTGACAGGGGCCGACTTAGTGATTGACGACACGCCGGGCGTCATCATTGTGAGCGCGTTTGACATGGTTCGTCGCGAGGAAGCGCGCCTTACCCTTTCCAGACTCATCGCCGACGGACGAATTCATCCTGCGCGAATCGAGGAAGTCCACAAGCAGACCCAGAAGGACGTTCAGGAATTCATCGCACAGCAGGGCGTCGAGGCGTGCGAAGAAGCAAACGTTCGATATTTGCATAGCAAGCTGGTTCATTATCTCGGGCGGCTTTGCTTCAGAACGAGCTATAGTCAGAACGTATTGCGGCATTCCGTCGAGGTCGCGTTTATTTCTGGAATGATCGCGGCCGAAATGGGACTTGACGAGGCGCTTGCGCGACGCTGCGGACTTCTTCACGATATCGGTAAATCGATTGATCACGAAGTAGAAGGCGGTCACCCGAAAGTCGGCGCCGATCTATTACGACGTTGTAACGAGCCGCCTGAGGTCGTCGACGCGGCGCTCAATCATCACGAAGATCCTCGAATTACGAGCCCGTACACCACGATCGTCGCCGCGGCTGACGCTTGCAGCGCGTCTCGGCCGGGCGCGCGGCGTGAAACGTTGGAGAATTACGTTCGACGTATGGAGGAGTTTGAGAAGATCGCCAAAGAGTTTCCATGCGTCGACAGCGCGTTTGCCGTTCAAGCGGGGCGTGAGATTCGCGTCATGGTCAATCCGAACAAGACGTCGGACGAAGGCGCGGCGAAAGTGTGTCGCGATATTGTCTCCGCGCTTCGCGAGCGGCTGACGTTTTCCGGCGAAATTAAGGTCACTGTTATTCGAGAAACGCGCGCGACCGAGGTCGCCAAGTAAACGTCTTTGCTCGACAGATTGCAAAAAAAACGCGTTCCGTCCCTCGCCGACAGAGGAACGGAACGCGTTTTATTTTAAAAGACTTCAACGCCTTGAACGTCAGACGTCGTCGCCGATTGAATGTCCCATGCGGTCGCGTTTAGTTTCGAGATAGAACCGATTGTATTCGTTGACAGGCGCTTGAATCGGAATCTGTTCCGTAACGGAAAGGTCGAAACCGTTATAAATAAACGCGTCGACCTTCTTAGAGTTGTTCGTCATGAGACGAATCTTATGTAATCCTAGGTCTTTTAGAATTTGAATTCCGACGCCGTAATCGCGAAGATCGACGGGAAAACCGAGGGCAAGGTTCGCGTCGCAGGTGTCCATTCCTTTGTCTTGAAGCGCGTAGGCTTTGATTTTTTCGACAAGTCCGATGCCGCGTCCTTCCTGAGGAAGATAAACAAGAACGCCTACGCCTTCTTCCTGTATTTTTTCAAGGGCGAGGTGCAATTGATCGCCGCAGTCGCAGCGTAGCGACGCGACTAAGTCGCCCGTAAAACACGAGGAATGCAAACGAACAAGGGGCGCTTCCTTCGTCGAGAGATCTCCGTAGACGATCGCTATCGGCTCGCCCGTCTCATACTTAATTCGGTATGCATAAATACGGCCCAGACCGTATTTTGTCGGCAGATTAGCGTCGGCGACGCGTTCGACGATTTTTTCACGTTGACGACGGTACTTAATCAGTTCCTCCACCGTGATAATCTTCAACTTGAACTCGTTCGCCATTTTTATCAGCGTGTCGCGTTTGGCGCGATCCCCAGTGTCGTCCAAGATTTCGGTGAGGAGACCGGCGGGGAAGAGCCCCGCGAGTCGGCAGAGATCGACGGCCGTTTCCGTATGACCCGCGCGGCGCAGAACGCCGCCCTCTTTGGCTTCAAGGGGGAAGATATGGCCGGGACGCGCAAAATCGGTCGGCTTCGTCTCAGGATCGGCGAGCGCACGGATCGCCATCGCTTTTTCAGGCGCCGTGATTCCCGTTTTTGCGTCGACATGATCGACGGGGACGGTGAACGCCGTGCCAAGACGCGCGGTGTTATGTTGAACCATTTGCGGCAATTCGAGTCGCCGACATGTTTCAGGGAGCAACGGAACGCACGTCTGACCGCGACCGTACCGCAACATAAAATTGACGTGTTCCGGCGTAACTTTTTCCGCGGCGCAGATGAAGTCGCCCTCGTTTTCGCGGTCTTCGTCGTCGACGACGATGATGATTTCACCCTGTTTGAACGCGTCGATCGCTTCTTCGATCGTATTGAATTGGTTTTCCATAACGATATTTCTTTCTGACGTCATTTTCTTCGCGAAAGCTCGCGGACGCTCGCTCACGCCGTAATTTCCGCCTCTTAAGCCCCGGTTAATATACCAGAAAAACGCGCGCTGTTAAGGGGATTTTCAAACGCGGCGAGAGTTCTAAAGTTGTTGAAATCGCGTTTTTTGGGAAAAGAAGCGCGGCGATTTCTGTTTCGACTTGAAAACGGAACCCTATGCAGTGTATAATTCAAGGGACGGGACGTCGCGACGCTGAAGACGCGGCGTTTGGAGAGAGAACTTCTGGCGTCGTCGCCGCTGACATATACGAGGATTATTTGCATGAGCGATCAGTATTCATTCGGAAGTCATCCGGTTCACTACCTCAATCCGAAGGTTGATCTTACGAAGATTAAGCGCGTTGCGTTCGATATGGACGGGACGATTTACAAGGGCGGAACACTTTTTCCTTTCACGCGCGACGTCTTCGACACGCTTGAAAAGATCGGAATTGAATATACGTTTCTGACTAACAACTCGTCGAAGAGCGCGAAGGACTATCTCAAGAAAATTCTGAATCTCGGTCTTAAGGCGACCCCGGACAATATTACGACGTCCGCGTCGGCGACCTTCTTCTACCTGAAGCAACATTATCCGGACGTCAAAAAAATTTATGTCCTCGGCACGGCGAGTTTGCGCGAAGAGTTTACCGAGCATGGCTACACGATGATCGACGAGTTCAACGAGACGGAAGAGCCGGAACTTGTCGTCGTCGCGTTCGACACGACGCTTACCTACGAGCGCCTTTGCAAAGGAACGTACTGGGTCGGTCAGAATAAACCGTATGTCGCGACGCATCCCGACACTGTTTGCCCGACCGATCTCGACACGATTCTTGTCGACTGCGGCGCGGTTCAGGCGCTGATCGAAAACGTGACGGGCCGACGACCGGAAGCGGTTCCCGGCAAGCCGGATAAAGACATGATCGGCGGCATCATGGATAAATACAATCTCGAGAAAGACGAGATCATGATGGTTGGCGACCGTATCTATACGGATATGGAAATGGCGCGTCGCGCCGAGATTCCCGGCGTTCTTGTGCTGACAGGAGAAGCGACGCTCGAATCGCTGAAAGAGAGCGGGCTGACGCCGGAACTTGTCCTTGACAATATCTCCGTTCTCGCCGATCTGCTCGTCAAAGCGAAGACTGGCAAATGACGAGGAGACCGCGCGGTTCAACATTGTCAACAGCGTCCTGAGGTAGTTTTATTATGTCGAACAAAGTCTCGATTCGCAACCATTCTGATTCGAGTTACGAATATTGGCGATGGCGTATCCTCATCGGCACGATGATCGGATACATATTCTTTTACTTCGTCCGCAAAAGCATCACGATGGCGATGCCGGGGCTTGAATCCGTCGGCGTGACGAAAACGACGCTTGGAATCTTTCTGACGATTCACGGCGTTCTCTACGGCGTCTCTCGATTCATCAACGGCGTCTGGAGCGACCGCGTCAACCCGCGTTACTTTATGTCGATCGGCCTGTTCCTCGCGGCGCTGACGAACGTGTTCTGCGGTTACGCAAGCGATCTTGCGACTGCCTTTATGCCGACGGCGCCCGAAGCTGAGAGAGCGACGCTCATCGCGTGGATTATCGGGTCGTTCTGGATCATTAACGGTTGGGTGCAAGGCATGGGGTTCCCGCCCTGCGCAAAGAGCCTTATGCACTGGTTCGCGCCGCACGAACACGGGATCAAATTTGCGACGTGGAACATCTCGCACAACTTTGGCGCGGGCTGTCTCTTCATTCTGAACGCGTTCGTCGTCGCGCTTGGCTGGAAGTACTGCTTCCTCGTTCCCGCCGCGCTGAGCCTTCTGGGCGCGATCTTCCTTTTCTGGGCGCTTCGCGATTCTCCTGAGAAGGAAGGATTCGAACCGGTCGAAACGTACTATGCGCGAACCCGCGGCATTAAGAAGGGCGAGACTGCCGAAAAGCCCGCCGAAGCGCCCGAAACGCCGGTCGTCGAAGAAGAGAAAACTTCGCTGTTCCAGGATCTTTGCAAGAACGTTTTTTCGAACTGGGCGGTCTGGGTTCTCTGCTTTGCGAACTTCTTTGTCTACATCGTTCGTTTCTCCATTCTCGACTGGGCTCCGACGTTCCTTTCGCAGTCGAAAGGCCTCGATCTTAGCGCGGCGGGGTGGGCGACGGCGTGTTACGAGATTTTCGGCGCGTGCGGCGTCGTCTTGAGCGGCGTCCTGATGGACAAGGTGTTCAACGGGCGCGGCGCGAAGGCGTGTTTCGTTTACATGCTCGGTTGCGGCGTCGCGTCTTTCTGGTTCTGGCGTCTTGATTCCGAGTCCCTTGTTCTGAACATTCTCCTTCTCAGCCTCATCGGGTTCTTTATCTACGGACCGCAATGTCTTATCGGCTGCGTCGCGTCAACGATTGCGACGAAGAAATCCGGCGCCGCGTCGAGCGGATTGACAGGGCTTTTCGGCTATCTTGCGACGATCGTGACGGGTTTTGGCGTCGGCTATCTCGTCGACGGCGCGACGGCTCCGGCGAAGGCGGAACGCGATCAACAGATGGCGACGATTGTCGCGGAGAAGTTCGAGAGCGTCGATAAGGACGCGCTCCTTGCCGACTCCGCAAAACTCTCCGCGCTCGTTAAGAGCTGCGAAGCGTACTACGACGCGTCTCGTTCTCTTGAGAATTTCAAAGGGAAAGAGAACTCCGAAAAATACGAAGAGATTCATGAGAAGTTCGCGACGAGAGCGGATAAACTGACTTCTTGCCTTGCCGACGTCACGGGCGAGTCGCCGGACGTGTTGACGTCGAAAGCTCGCGTAGAGGACGTTTCTCGCGTCGTGGAAGTCGCCGCGCTGGAACGCGCGCATATTTCTCGGGCTGGCTGGCCGCGTATCTTCGGCATGTTGGTCTTCTCTTCGATCGCGGCGCTGATTCTCTTCGCGTTGATTTTCAATACGGCGTCGCCGGAAGTCATCGCGGAAGAAAAACGACGCAAGGAAGAAGCCGCCGCTAAAAAGGCGTGATTTTCGTCGCGCCTCTTAGACGTCGAACGTCGTAAAGAACGCGGTTCCGAAAACGTCTCGGAGCCGCGTTCTTCAGCTTAATTCGCCGAAGGATTGACGTAAAAAGGAAATAACAAATGATAAAAACGCGTTTTGAATGGGCGTTCGTCGTAGCGATAACGTTTGCGGCGTTGATTTTGTCGGGCGGGAACGCGCTCGCTCAGGAGGAACGGTCGCGAATCGTCGCGTCAGAGTACGGCTTCAACGCGGAGGATTCGACCGACGCGTTACAACGCGCGATCGATTCCGGCGCGAAGACCGTCGTGATCGACAAACAGTCGAGTCCATGGATTGTTCGGCCTCTGAAGCTTCGCGACAATTTGGAACTTATTCTGGAAGAGGGCGTCGAGGTTCAGGCGAAAAAGGGCGAGTTTAAGGGAATTGGCGACGTTCTCCTTGCTTGCGACAATACAAAGAATCTAACGATCCGCGGCGAAGGCAAAGGCGCGACGCTCCGTATGCGCAAGCGCGAATATTGGTCGGAGCCGTATCGAAAATCGGAATGGCGTCATGGAATTTCGCTCAGAAGCGCCGAACACGTTCTCATTGAGAATCTCCAAATTGCGGAGACGGGAGGCGACGGAATCTATCTTGGAACGTCTGGAACTGTGAAACTCCCGTGCCGCGACGTGACGATTCGTCGCGTTGATTGCGTCGAGAATAACCGACAGGGAATCAGCGTGATTAACGTCGACGGGCTCCTTATCGAAGACTGCGTTCTTCGCGATACGAACGGTACGCCGCCCGCCGCGGGAATTGACTTTGAACCCAACGGCGCGAACGAACAGATTACGAACGTCGTGATGCGCCGCGTCGTCGCGATTAACAACGCGGGCGACGGAATAACGTTCTATCTTCCGCAGATGCGCTCCCGTGGCCATGAACTTTCGTTTGTCATCGAGGACTGCGACTCCGTCCGCAACGCGGGGATGGGCTTCGGATTAACGGTCGCCAACGGCGAAGACATGCGTCAGACGGGCGAGATGATTGTTCGCAATACGCGTTTCTATGGAAATCGAACGGGAATCGCTGTTCGAAGCAAGTGGGCTGACGGCGCGCCGCTGCGCTTTGAGAACGTCCTTCTCGTAACGCCGAACGCGGACAGGGCGTTGGGGTATGATCGGCGGTATAAGGGCGTAAGTTCTCACGACGGCCTGCCGAAGGGAATCGACGAATGGACAAAAACGACCGCGTCGTCTGGAATTTCGCTAATCGCGACCGGAGCCGACGACGAGGCGAACGGCGGAACGACGTTTAAAGACGTGACGATTGTCGACGGGGCGACGCCCGACGCGACGAAACCGCTCTTTGCGCTACGCGACGCGTCCGCCGACGGCGTCGGCTTTGCCAAAGTTTCCGGTTCGATCATTTCGAGTTCGGCGCTTGATTCTACGTCGCGCGTCGAGACCGTTCTTAACGATGAGACGCTCGCGACCCTTTTCCCGTTTCTATACGCGCGGCGCGTCCCCCTTTGGAATCTCGCCAATCTCAACGCCGAGTCGGAACAAGCGACGTCCGACGAGGTTGCCGCCGCATGGCGCGACCATCCGAAACCTGCCGCAAAACCGTTCCGAGCTCGAGGCGACGCGACGTATTACGTCTTTGCGACGCCGGGCGAAAAGACGGAGCTTGCTTTTCGACAGAGGAAGATTGGTTCTTATGAACCGAAACCCGTCGACGTTACGATTACGGAACCGGACGGCGCCGAACAAAAATTCGATCCCGCTCTTGCCGTCGACGAACCGTTGAAAATTGCGTTTGAACCGAAAACAAAGGGGTGGAGTCGCGTCTATGTCGACTTCGGCGCGAGTACGGTTGAGCTCGAATCCTCCTCCGCGCCCGTTCTGACGGCGGCGGCTCCGAAACTCGACGTCTTCAGTTCTACGGGGCGTTTTGAGTTCTACGTTCCGAAAACCGCAAAGGATTTAGCGCTCCGCGTCGTCGGCAGCGCGACGGAACGCGTTTCGGCGACGCTTTTCGATCCTGACGGCGTCGAGGTCGCGCGTCTTGACGACGTCGAACTCCTCGCCTCGTGGACGTCGCCGCTAGACGACTCCGGCGCGCCGACGGCTCCTAAAAGCGGATTCTGGACGATCCAGTTTGACAGACCTAGCGTCGGAGTTCTTGAAGATTATATTTTCTCCATTCAAGGCGTTCCCGCGCTGTTGAGGTAATCGCGCTTCATCGACGTTAATACCAAAGCGCCTCGTTCTGATTGGAGCGGGGCGCTTTGGTAGAGTCCTACGTTTGAAAGAAGAAGAAACGTCGAGCAGAACGGCCCCTTTTTTAAAGCCGTCGAAGTGCGCGCAATTCGATCGCTATCAAAACGCTTCGAAATGTGCGTTGTTTTCCTTGGCCCATTTTTCAACGGCGCCTCCCGCGAGTCCTTTTAGACGAATAGTCGTCGGGAACGCTTCGGGACCAACGGAGACGACGCCGCCGAGGAGTTCAACTTCCTTAAGTTTATCGCAGTATGCGAAAGCGCGCGCGCCAATGACTTTCAGATTATAAGGGAACGCGACCCGCGCAAGATTATCGCAGCTCCAAAACGCTTCTTCGCCGATGAGATTCAATTTATAGGGCAGACGAATTTCGTCAAATTGTCCGCAGTTGGCAAACGCTTTTGGACCGATCCATTCCATGTCGTCAGGAAATTCAGGCGTTTCCAGAAGCTGGCAGTCCGCAAACGCTTCTTTTCCTATCGAGCGTAAATCTCGAGACAATCGAATGGAAGCGAGTTCGGAACATCCTTTGAACGCCGCCGCGCCGATTGTTCTTACGGTTGGCGGCAACGTGATTTCTTTGAGCGACGTGTTTTCAACGAACGCGCTGTCGCCGACGCTGACGACGGGGAGGTTGGAAATTGTCGTGGGCGGCGTTAAAGTTCCGTCGAACTTTTCCGTCGTCTCAACGCCGTTGATTTCGATTCCCTTCGGCGTTTCGCGCCAGAAAACACAGCGGATTCCCGGATCGTCGTCGACTTCAAAGACGCCCGTCGCATACTTGTAATTTCCTTTGACTGCCTGCGCTTCGGCGGAACTTTTAGGCGTGACGACAAGACAGATGTTCGAGGCGAAAGAGCGACTCCCGAGCGTTTCAAGCGCGTCGGGAAGTTTCAACGAGGAGAGCGCGTAACAATGTCCAAACGCCGCGTCGGCGATTGTCTTAAGATTTTCCGGGAGTTGAAGCGCCGGGAGCGCCGCGCAATCGTAAAACGCTCTGACGCCGATCGACGTCAGTTGGTCGGACAGTTTGAGCGACGTTAGATTAACGCATCCTTGGAACGTTTCGTTTTCGATCGTTTTAATTCCCGTCGGCAATTGAAGCGATTTAAGAGCGTAACATCGACAGAAAGCTCCGGCGCCGATTGTTTCCACGCTTGACGGCAGCGCGGCCGACGTAAGCGCTCGACATCCCGCAAAGGCTCTTGCGCCGATGGTTTTAAGACCGTTAGGGAGTACGACGGCGACCATTTTCGGGGCGTCGGCAAACGCGTCGTCGCCGAGTTTAACGACGGCGGAACCGCCGATTTTCTCCGGTATAACGACCTGGCCGGCGAGACGCTTTAGTCCAGTCGCTCGAAGAATTTCGATTTCTGTTTTGTCGCGTGAGAAAAGAATCGCGCCGGGGGTTTCGTCCGGCGTTGCTGGAAACGCTTTCTTTAAGTCGGCTGGAGAAAACTCTTGAAAAGCGATCTTGCGCTCCGAGGCCCATTTTTGCGCATATGATCCGCTCACGCCGGAGATTGACGCCGTTTCCGGAATAGCGTCGTCGGCGATCGATTCGACGCTTTCGGAAATGTAAACGTCTTTGAGATTGGCGCATTTTGAGAACGCGGCGGCGCCGATTTTTTTAACGCCGTTCTCCAAGTAGACGGACTCAAGGTTTATGAACTCGTCGAAGGCCGAGTCTGCGATTTCGTCGACGACGGCGGGAATCGATAGGGATTTCGTCGAGGCGGCGACGCTTGGCAGGCCAGCGGCAAGGATTGTTCTATTCGCAACGCGTATAAGTTTTCCGTCAACGTTAGTCGCAGGCGCGGCAGTCTCGTCCTCGAATGTTGCGACAGACTGAGCAAAGAGCGGCGCCGACCCGATAATCGCTAGCGCAACGAAGAAGACAAATCCCCTGACAAAATACATTTTGACTGCCATAACGATATTCTCCAAACGGCGTTTTTCAGCGAGACGACTCGCACATAGACTTTGCTTTATTATACGCTGAAGTTCAAACTCGTCTTAATAAAAGATGAAAAATCTTTGTCCTGATTTTAGAAAAGAGTTGACGTCCACCCGAAGTATGTTGTAAAAATTGACGGTAGCGGTTTTTCTCTTCTTTGAAAACTCCGTTCCGTATCAAAGGAGTGAAGAAACGCAAAAAGGGTAACTATACGAAATACGAAAAACGCGTCATACAGAGGAAGTTTTAATGAAAAGTTTGACGATTCGGTCGTTATTTGCCGCGACGGCGCTCTTTGTCGTCGCAAACGCGGCGGCGATCGCGGAGGAAACGCAGGTGAAGAATAACGAGCCGAAGCCCGGCGTTCAGGTTGTTCAAGAGGCGGTTCTGCCCTTGGCGCTCGGCGGAGAATGGACTGGCGGCGACGCTATGCCGCTTGGCGGCGCCAACCCCGTCGACGAGACGAAAACGGAAATTGTTAAGTATCTCCTTTTCCTGCCGACAGACGAGTCTGCCAAGACAGACGACGGGTTTCCGCTCCTTCTCTTCCTGCATGGCGCGGGAGAACGCGGCGACAATATCGAGGCGGTCAAGACGCATGGCCCGCCCAAGTTCTGCGACAATCCTGAACAGGCGAAAACGTGGCGTTTTATCACGGTTTCGCCTCAGGTTAAAGGCGCGCGATTCTGGTCGCCTCGTCAACTTCGGAGTTTGATCGAACTAATTTGCGAAAAATACCCCGTCGACCGTTCCCGAATCTATGTGACCGGTCTTTCGATGGGCGGGTTTGGAACGTGGGGAGTAGTCGCGGACTCGCCCGATCTCGTAGCGGCGGCGGCTCCCCTCTGCGGCGGCTATCCTCTTGAATTCGCGGAAAAAATGACCAAGACGCCGATTTGGGCGTTCCATGGAACGGCGGACGGCGCCGTTAAATATGAATATTCGCGCAACCTTGTCGACGCAGTTCGCGCCGCAGGGAACAACGAGGTGAAATTCACGACCTATCCCGGCGCGAATCACGATATCTGGACCCGAACCTACGCCAATCCGGCGTTATACGACTGGCTGCTTTCCCATAAACTCGACAAGTAAAGTCGACGATGCACAAGGAGACGATCATGCGTAAATTTTTCCTAGCGCTTTTAACGACGTTTGCGGTCGCCGTCTCTCCGGCGGTCGCCGCCGACGCGTTGAAAGACGTCAATCCCGCGCCGGTTCCCGGCGAACAGATTCTTATGAAGGCCGAATTGCCCGTTCAAACAGGCGACGCGCGGCGCGGCGACGTCAAGCTTGACGAATCGCAAACGGAAACGATGGATTTCTGGTTCTTCCTTCCGAGCGACGAGTCCGCGAAATCAGACGACGGTTTCCCGCTGATGCTCTTCCTCCATGGCGCGGGCGAACGCGGCGACGATCCGAACGTCGTGAAAAATCACGGTCCGGCGAAGCTATGCGCGAACCCCGAAATCGCCAAGTCGTGGAAGTTCATGACGGTTTCGCCGCAGTGTAAGCCCAATCGATTCTGGTCGCCTCTCCAATTGATTGAACTCATTGATCGCGTTTGCGAGTCGTATCCCGTCGATCGATCTCGTATTTACGTGACCGGATTATCGATGGGCGGATTTGGGACATGGAGCGTCGCGTCCCTCGCGGCCGATAAAATTGCGGCGATCGTCCCGATTTGCGGCTGGTATGCTCCCGAAAGAGCCGCGACGATTACCATGCCCGTTTGGGCGTTCCACGGCGACGCCGACCCCGCCGTCAATATCAACAGCGGACGCGCGATCGTCGAGGCCGTCAGAGAAGCCGGCAATCCCGAAGTGATCTTCACCGTCTATCCCGGCGTCAATCACGACAGTTGGACCCGCACCTACGCCAACCCCATTATTTACGATTGGCTTCTTTCGAAACGGCTTCCTCCGACAATCGAAAGCCCCAAGCCGGTTCCCGGCAAACAACTCGCCGCGTCGGCAAAGTTGCCCGCGAAGGCAGGGAACGCGTTCCGCGGCGACGACCGTCTTGACCCCGAGAGAAAACAGGTCGTCAAATTCTGGTTCTTCGAACCCAGCGACGATTCCGCTAAGACGGAGGACGGCTATCCGCTTCTCCTCTTCTTGCACGGCGGCGGGGAATGCGGCGATAATCTTGAGGTTCTCAAACAGTACGGTCCGCCGAAGTTCTGCGCCGATCCGGAACGTTCCAAGACGTGGAAGTTCTTTACAGTTTCGCCGCAGTGTAATCAAGGCGTCGGGTGGTCGGCGAAGCAACTTCTTCTCCTCATCGACGAGGTTTGCAAGAAATATCCGATCGATCGTTCTCGCGTTTACGTGACCGGGTTGTCCATGGGCGGCGTCGGCTCTTGGGGATGCGCCGCGCTGGGCGAAGGGAAAATCGCCGCCGTCGCGCCCTTGTGCGGTCATCTCTCGTCTCCGGACGCCGCGGCGACGGTTAAAATGCCGATCTGGGCGTTCCACGGAGGAGACGACCCCGTCGTCAGCCTTGAACGCGATCAGGCGTGCGTCGACGCCGTTAAAGCGAACGGCAACGAGGACGTCAAATTCACCGTTTATCCCGGCGTCGGTCACAACTGTTGGGACATGACGTACGATAATCCCGAACTGTACGACTGGTTCCTTTCGAAATCTCTCCCGAAATGAACAACGAAGTTCGTTAAACCGTCGGCGCGTAGGGCGTGGGGCGTTCCTCCACGCCCTATTGACAAACCGGAATAAGTAATGTAATATACATTACACAAGGAGACGTTATGAGCGACGACAAAACAACGTTTGCCGGACAGAGGCTTAAAATTCCGCCGACCGAGAAGGGTAGGGCGAGACGGCTTAAAATTATTAAATGCGCCGCGCGTCTCTTTGAAGAAAGAGGGTACGCGAACGTGACGCTTGCCGATATTGTCGCGAGTTCGGGCGGTTCGCTAACGACCGTTTACAAATGGTTTGGCAATAAAGAAGAACTCTTCTTGGGCATTTTGAGCGTCCATATGAACGAAGTTTATGAACGGCTTCGTTCGGCGGAGCTTACGGGCGCGACGGTCGAAGACGACCTGTCAAAAATAATTGAAACGGTTGCGAATAACGCGCCGTTCCGGCTTATGCGCGTCGCGCTTGTCGAAAGCGACGTTTTTGCGCGATTGCGTTCTGATATTCTTTACGCCGTTGAAGAGAAGACGAACACGCCGATTAAATCGTTGTTTTGTCAGCTCCGTAAAAAACATCGGTTGGAATTTAAACTTAGCGACGAGGAGATGACGTTCCTCTTTGTTCGTTATTTTCGTGGGTTGCTCTTAGAACAAGCTGTGGGCGGCGACGGCGTGCGCGAACGAATGGCGCAGGGCGAACGCAATCTTAAAGACGTCCTGAAATCCCTCATAGAATCAAGCGAAGGAGCGAGAGCGTGAAGAAAGTCGCGGTTTTGGTTGCGGCGGCAGTCGTCGTCGCGGCGGCGTTATACTTCTTTCATCAGAATCGCCAAAAGTCTTCCGTGGACGCGTCGTGTCTGAATTATCATGGCGTCGTCGAGCTTCGCCGCGTTAACATGAGTTTTCGCGTCGGCGGGAGAATCTCGGATATCTTGGCGGAAGAAGGAGATTTTTTGACGCAAGGGCAGGTTTTTGCGCGGATAGATCGTGAACCGTTCGACGTTGAAGTCGCGGTCGCTCAAGCCGCCCGCGACCAAGCGTCCGCCTCGTATGAGAAGGCGAAAAACGGTCCGCGGAAGCAGGAGCTTGCCGAGGCTCGCGCGCAGGTAGAAGAGTATAAAGCGGCCCTCATGCTCGCGGAAGCGGAGTTTGCTCGAAATCAAGAGTTGGTCGGCAAGAACGCCGTCAGTCGGAGCGGTTACGACGCGTCTCTTTCCCAACGCGACGCGGCGAAAGCGCGACTTTTACGCGCCGAATCGAACGTCGAACTTCTGGAAGAAGGCACGCGAACTGAGGAGATCGAAGCTGCGCGCGCCGCGCTCGCCCAAGCGGAGGCGGCACTCGAGAAGGCTAAAATTGCCGCGTCGGATACCGAACTATCCGCTCCTAACGACGGGATACTCCTTACGCGCGTCGCAGAGATCGGCGCGATGGCGAGCGCCGGTCAGACCGTTGCGACGCTGTCGCTTCGCGACGTCATATGGGTCTATATCTTTGTCGAAGAACCTGACCTCGGCAAGGTCGCTCCGGGGACGCCTGTCGAAATACGGACCGACTCTTCCGACTTTGTCTATCGCGGTCACGTCGGCTATGTTTCTCCTGAAGCGGAATTTACCCCCAAGACGGTCGAGACGCCGAGTCTTAGAACGAACCTTGTATACCGAACGCGCGTCGTCGTCGACAACCCTGATCAAGGATTGCGGCAAGGCCAGCCTGTCGACGTGAAAATTCTACTGGACGCCGCTCAGACGACCGATTCTGTTCCAGACGGCGAAGTTTCCCAATGATAGTTTTTGACTCGGTTGAGAAGTCGTTCCCGAAGATGGATCGTCCGGCGCTGGACGCGCTTTCGATAACGATCCAACCGGGCAAAATAACCGGGCTCGTCGGACCGGACGGAGCAGGTAAGACGACGATGTTGCGTCTGGTCGCGGGGTTGATAACGCCGACGTCAGGGCGCGTAACGGCGTTTGGATACGACACGACGAGACAAACGCGTCGCGTACGCGAAATATTAGGCTATATGCCGCAGAAGTTCGGGGTTTACGAAGACCTTACCGTCGTCGAAAATCTCAATCTTTACGCGAAGCTGCGCAATCTTCCGCGCCGTCGTCGCCGCGAGCGCTTCGAAGAGCTTCTTGAATTCACGAATCTTGCGCGTTTCACGAAGCGACTCGCTCGACGGCTTTCCGGCGGAATGAAACAGAAGCTCGCGCTGGCGTGCGCGTTGATAACGACGCCTAAAATTCTGGCGTTAGACGAACCCTGCGTCGGCGTCGATCCCCTCAGTCGCCGCGAGCTATGGCAAATGGTTCGTTCTCAGGTCGATTCCGAAACGATCGTATTGTGGAGCACGTCTTATCTCGACGAAGCGGAACTTTGCGACGAGACGATTCTCCTTAACGACGGCAATCTCGTCTTCGTCGGCGCGCCCAAAGAACTGGCGTCGGGATTAAAGGACCGCGTCGTGCGCGTTTCGGGCGTTTCGGCTGAGACGCGTCGAAAGTACGTGTCCGAACTTCTTCTTCGCCCCGAGATAATCGACGCGACGATTCAAGGAAGTTCAATACGCGCGACGTTGAATCGACCGTTCCGTCCCCAAACGGACCCGGAAACGCTTTTTGACGGCTATAGCGTCGCGCCGACGGCGCCGCGTTTTGAAGACGGTTTTATCGAACGTCTCGGCGGCGCGACGAAGAGAATATTCGGCGCCGAACGTCGCGCTCCATTGACGACGCGAAACGACGAAAACGTCGTCGTCGCCGACGGATTAACGAAAAAATTCGGCGATTTTGTCGCGGCGAGCGACATAAGTTTTCAGATAAAACCGGGCGTGATTTTCGGACTTCTTGGCGCGAACGGGGCGGGTAAGAGCACGACGTTTAAAATGCTTTGCGGACTCCTCAAACCAACGGCGGGAGACGGTTACGTCGGGGGCGCGAGCCTTCGACGTTCGCCGTCGTCCGCGCGAAACCGATTGGGGTATATGGCGCAAAAGTTTTCGCTATATTCAGACCTGACCGTCCGACAGAATCTCAATTTTTACGGAGGAGTTTACGGGCTTGCGATTCGCGAACGCGGCGAGGCGATCGGGCGCGCGCTCGACGAGTTCGATTTGCAACGTTACGCCGACGTGAAAGCGGGAACGATTCCGCTAGGCTACAAGCAGCGTCTTAGTCTTGCGGTCGCGACGCTCCATTCTCCGGACGCGCTCTTTCTGGACGAACCGACCTCGGGCGTCGATCCTATTGCGCGCCGTGAATTCTGGAATCGTGTAAACCAATACGCGTCCCAGGGCGTCGCTGTTTTGGTAACGACGCACTTTATGGACGAGGCGGAGTATTGCGATCGTTTAGCGCTGATTCTTGACGGACGTAAAATAGCCGAAGGAACCCCGGACGACTTAAAATCTTTAGCGACGAGCGGCGAGCGCCCTGATCCGACGCTTGAGGACGCTTTTATCTATTTGATTCAGCGCGGTAGGAACGAGGGCGGTCGATGATACGGATAGAACGACTTACGGCGTTGATATGGAAGGAGTGGCTTCAAGTCTTTCGCGATCCGAGCGCGCTTATGATCGCTTTCCTGCTGCCGCTGATTATGATTTTTCTCTTTGGCTATGGTCTCTCTCTCGACGCGACGTCGGTGAAACTTGGCGTCGCGCTTGAAGATTCTTCGCCGACGGCGCGTTCTTTTTTCAACGCGCTTGACGCGTCGCGGTATTTCAGCGCGCGGTATTATACGAATCGAGCGGACGCCGAAGCGGGACTGTGCGACGGAGACGTCCGCGCCGTTCTCGTGATTCCCAACGACTTTTCTAAACGGGTTGAAGAGGGAACGTTGGGACCCGCTCAACTCTTGGTCGACGGAGCCGACGCCAATACGGCGCTGATCGTCGAGAATTACGCGACCGCCGCATACGCGCAGTGGTCGGCGACTCGTCTGCGCGAATTAAGGGGCCTCGACGGATTCAACAAAATCAATCTTGAGACGAGAACAATCTATAATCCTGAACAATCGTCGCGCAACTGCCTCGTTCCCGGCTCGACGGCGATTGTTCTCGCGATGATCGGCACGCTTTTGACGTGTATGGTCGTCGCCCGCGAGTGGGAACGCGGCACGATGGAAGCGACGCTTGCGACGCCAATCGGAAGATTGGAGATGTTTCTCGGCAAAATGATTCCATATTTTCTGTTAGGACTCGCCGCCGCGCTTGAAAACGCCGCCGTCGCGCGATACGTCTTGGGCGTTCCTTTCCGCGGCTCGATTCTTGCGTTCGTTTACGCGTCCGGCGCGTTCTTGTTCGTCGCGACGGCTCAAGGGGTTTTGATATCGTCCGTGTGCCGCGATCAGAACCTCGCCTCTCAAGTCGCGTTGCTATCGAGCTTTTTGCCAAACTATATTCTTTCGGGCGTTCTTTTTGAAATCGACGCGATGCCAAAAGCGCTGCAAATGATAACGTACCTCTTTCCTGCGCGATACTACGTCGTCTGTCTACAGACGATTTTTATGGCGGGAGACGTTTGGAGCCTGTTGAACCGCCAGATTGGCTGCATCGCCGTTATTGGCGTCGTGTTCTGCGCCGCCGCAATCGCCAAAACCCCGAGACGTTTGTGAGGACGACGACATGCTACATTCAGTTCGCCGCGTCTGGCGGATCGTATGGAAAGAGGCGTTGATCGCCGCGGGAAGCCATAAAATGCGCGTCGTATTAATAGCGCCGCCGATTCTACAGACGATAATTTTTGCGTTTGCGCTTTCGATGGACGTTCAAAACGTTAAGATCGGCGTTTGCAATAGAGACGCCGGCGTAGAGGGGGCGGCGTTTCTCAAGGCGTTCTTCGTCAAACCGATATTTAAAGAAGTCGTTTACTATTTTAGCGACGACGAAATCAAAACGGCGATAGAACGCCGCGAGATTTTTGCGGCGGCGATTATACCTTCTGATTTTTCCCAAAAGATTCTTTCCGGCGACGAAGCCGCCGAGATTCAACTGCTTCTTGACGGTCGTCGCGCGAACGCGGCCGCGATTCTAGGAGGTTATGTTGCGCGGATCGCTCAAACGTACGGCGCGGTCGTGGCTCGGGAACGCGTCGACGTTAGATCGACGCCGGCGAGCGTTTCAGGTTTGACCGTTAGACGGTGGTTTAATCCTAACCTTCTGTCTCGGCAGGCGTTTCTTCCATGTCTTATTTGTCTGTTGGCTACGACGGTCGCGATGATCGTTTCCGCGCTGTCGATCGCGCGCGAACGCGAGACAGGAACGTTTGAACAACTGCTTGTCGCGCCGGAATCGCCGTTCGAGATCGTTCTGGGCAAGACGATTTCCGCCGTCATGCTCGCGACGTGCTCGACGCTGCTTGTAACGGCGCTTGTCGTGTGGGGCTTTAAGATTCCGCTTCAGGGGCCGTTTTGGCTTATGTTTGCGACAATGCTCCTTTACTTGATTTCCGTCGTGAGCGTCGGACTCATGATTAGCGCGGCGTCTGCGACTCAGCAGCAGGCGACGCTGGGAATGTTTCTTTTTCTGCCCCCCGCGATCATGCTTTCCGGTTTTGCGACCCCGATTGAGAATATGCCGTCTTGGCTTCAGTGCGTGACAATATTCAATCCCGTGCGTTGGGAAATGTCGCTTATGCGCGGGCTTTTTTTACGCGACATGTCGGCGGGGGCGATCGTTCCGCACGTCGTCCCGTTGGTCGTCGTGGCGATATTGTCGTTTTCCGCTTCGTGTTACATGTTCAAACGACGTATGGAATGACGCGATAATCTTGAGGTTCCGTCGCAACGTCTTCCGGAAACGTGAAAAAGTCGGGCTTGTTCCGTTGAAGAGACTCGCGCCGGAGGATTATTGCGTCGTTTTTCATAAAAATTTGGATTCACGTCTCGACGTTCCTTGAAACGCGACGACGGATTCGGTACAATGCGGCGAAAGGTCGCGACTCGTCGTCGCATACGAGTAGTTTGGCAAGGGCGCGGCTTTCTTTGAACTTTAACTCCGGTTCGACCGCCGACGGCGCGACCGAAATTTTTTATGAACATAGGGAGAAATATCCAATGGCGAAAACGTTGAACGTTAGTATTCTTGGCTATGGTATGATGGGCACGGTTCGCGCGGTCGCTTACGAGGCTGTTTCGCGATATTACACGAATTCCCCGATTAAGCCGGTTCTGTATCAGGCGTTTACCCTTCCGGTTGAAGCGGAAGCCGCGAAAGAATCGGGTTGGGACGCGAAGAGCGATCTCGACGCCGTCATTACCGATCCGGGATGCGACTATGTCGACGTCTGTCTTCCGAACTCGATGCACTACGACGCCGTGATGAAGGCGATCAACGCGGGCAAGCATGTTTTCTGCGAAAAGCCCCTTTCCGTCACGGTCGACGAAGCGCGCGAGATGACCGCCGCCGCCGAAGCGAAGCCGGAATTGCTCAACGCCGTCAACTTCATCTATCGCCGCTGCCCGTCGAACGTCTATGCGCGTCAACTGGTCAAAGAAAACAAGTTCGGCAAGCTCCTCGAAGCGCGCTCCTTCTACAATCAATCTTGGGGCGGCCCCGACACGCCGTATAGCTGGCGCTTCAGCGAGACGGGCGGCTGCCTTGGCGACCTTGGCTCTCACGCGCTCGACATGCTCTATTACGTCACGGGCATGCGTCCGATCGAGCTTTGCGCGATGCAGCACACGCACATTAAGTATCGTCGCGACCTGAAGACGGTCGGATCCGACCTTGCCGCGCGTATGAATCGCGGCGCCGACCCCGCTCAGGGCGAAATGGTCGCGGTCAATACCGACGACGCGACGCGCATTATGTACACGCTCCCCGGCGACGCGATCGGCTCGCTCGAATGCACCCGCAACGCTTGGGGTACGGAAAACACGCACGGCTACGAACTTTACTTCGAGAACGGCGCGATCGCGTGGAATTACGACGACGTCAACTACCTGAAGATTTACGACGCGACGAAGCCGGAACGCGGTTGGTCTCGCGTCCTCACGAATCGCGGCGGATTTGGCTACGCGTCCTTCGCCGACGGCCATATGTACGGATATCGCGACTTCACGGTCAACGCGTGCTATGAAAACATGCTCAAGATCGCCGGCGCCGACGAAGTCGCGCCCGTCGCGACCTTCCGCGACGCGTATGACGTCGAACGCACGATTGAGGCGGTTCGTAAATCGTGGCAGGAACGTTGCTGGGTTAAACTCGCCGATATCAAGTGATCGCCGACCGCGATTTGACTTGCAACGTGTTTAGAAAAAACGCCCGACGATCCTTTTGGGGACCGTCGGGCGTTTCTTTATTCGTAGGATCGTCGAAAGCGGGTTATTCTTTGACGTAACGGTCGAAATACGTCTTCCAGCGTTTTTTGATCGTTTCTTTCATCTCGTCGGAGATTTCGAACTTGTTCTTTTTGTAACTCTTCTGCGTCTCCGCATATTGCCGGAAGACGTCGCGATTCTTGTCGAATTCGCCGAGGTTGAGTTCCGTGTAGACGCGTTCAAGGGTCTCGACGGGCGAAGCGACGATTTCGTCGTAGGTGATTTCGCAGAGGTTTCCCGGTTTGACGTTAGGGATCGCTTTGAAGAAGGACTCGTACATTTCTTCAAAGTTTTTGAGAACCTTTTCTTCGAGCTTCGCGCCGCCTTTTGGGAATTGGAGCCCGTGAATCTTTGCGAGCTTCATCCACAGATTGACCGTCGACGGGAAGAGCACGAACGGGTCGCGAGAAATATGGATGAATTTCGCGTCCGGAAAGCGTTCCAGAATCGCGGCGATTCGCGCCGTATGCGGCGGCGATTTGAGGACGAGCGTCTTCTTATACTTGAAGGTCAGCGCCTTGATAAGATACTCAAACGCGTCGAGCCAGCGCGAACGGTCTTTGTCGGAGAGACTGCGGAGCGTAAGGTATTCGGCGTCGATCGGATCGTTGTTAGGAAACGCGACGTCGCGATAGGGCGAGTTCATGCCCAACGCGCAGATTGCGAACTCGTCCTCTTGGGGACGCGAAAGACCGACCGCCATGTTGTCCATCGGCCGTTTGCTCGGCATGAGGTATTCAAGCCATGGAGAAATGAAGCGCTCGGAGACGATGAAATGCGTCGGCGCAAAGCATTCGTAGGTGTTGATCGTCGCGAATCTTTCGTCGCGCATGAGATACTCGTGCAGGAGCGTCGTTCCGCTGCGCCAGTGTCCGACGATGAAGATAGGATCCTGGACGGGGCGCGTCGCGGCGATCGCGCGTTTGTAAAATCGCCGCTGGAGCGCCGCGAGGAACGAGTTCATCGGCGTGAGGCACCATATCGTTACGAGCATCGGATAACGCCCGACGGCGACGCGCCATTTTCCGGCGTTTAGCGTTTTCGCCCACGCCGTGAACGTCATTCCGTCCCAGAATCGCGGATTCCAGAAGCGATCGGGCGACCCGCCGCTCTTGACTTTGACGATCCCTGTTTTCTTGGATTCTTTCGAGGCGTCCTGAGTCGTCGACGTCATATTTTATCCTTTTCGAATTTGGAAACTAATCGACAAGCCGAAGCCCGCGATCGTCGATTTCGTAGGGGAGTATTTCGTCGGAACACGCGCTGCCGCGATGTTTGAAGACGTACATGGCGCGTTGGAATTTCCGACCTTCTCGAATCTTGCCAAGGAAAATTACCGTGTTCGCCTGCGCGAAAAAGTCGCCCTCTTCCATCGGCTTGTCGATAAGCGCGTCGAGCGACGTTTCCGGCGACGTATAGGATAGAATCGTCGCGATCTCGTCGGGATTATACGATCGAGTCGTGATCTGTTCTTCGTATTTTCTGTAATTTTGACGGAAAAGATCGCGCGCGACCCATGACGAATCTTTTTTTACGATCTGACGGACGACGTATTCGAGCAATTCAAACTGAATCGAATCTCCTTGATGCTCAACCGGTTCAATTCCGTCCACGACGAGGCGTCTCGCGCCTTGCGCAAAGTTACTATAGAGAAAAGCAATCGTCGCGTCCAGACGACGCGTGAGATCATACTTCCATTCACGCCAATCGTCTTCGTCTAAGTCGCGCCGCGTGACGCGCCGACCGGTCCACGGAAACGCCTGAAGGTAATCGCCGCTATACGGGACGCCCGCTTGAAACGAGGCGAAAAATTTTTCCGGGTCGAACGGAACGTCTGCGTCTTGTTCGCGTAGCGTCCAGTCAAAAAGCGACTTGGCATAGCCCGCGTGGTTTTGAGAATCGCCCCGCGCCGTCAGGTCGAGAACGACGCCGCGCCGCCGCTCGTCCGTCGTTAGTCCTGCGTTCAGAAATTGGAGCGAAAGCTGCGTTTTGCCCGCGCCCGACGAACCGACGATCACCGCCGTCGCGCCCGCGAGGAGACCGCCGCCTAATTTCTCGTCCAGTCCGGGAACGCCGGTGGAAAGACGTTTCGTCATATTTTCTCCTTTACGCGGTTCGTTAACCGCGCTAAATGAAATTCGATAAAGCATCGACGCCCACTCATTCTATGACGACTCCCGAAATCGTCAATATTTAGGCGTTATTTAGGCGTTTTCACGTCGGTTCTTTATAGTTGAAAAAGCGCCTCGTTTCGATTACAATAGCGCGCGGTCGCCAGACCATGACGAATTCAAGACTTTCTCGTTGCGTTAGGAGATAACGATATCATGAGAGACATGCCGGTCACGATTCTGGGCTTTGGAATGATGGGGCGCGCCCGCAACGCCGCATACGCCAACGTCGCAAAATATTACGGCGACACGCCGATCAATCCAGTGATTAAACAAGCGTTTGTTCTGCCGAATGAAGCGGAATCCGCTAAAAAACTCGGCTGGGACGTCAATCTTGACATGATGGACGCGATTCGTAGCGACAAGTCGGAATACGTCGATATCTGTCTGCCGAACGCGCTGCATTACAGCGCGACGATGGCGGCGCTTGACGCGAAGAAGCACGTTTTCTGCGAGAAACCGCTCGCGATCTCCGTCGACGAAGCGCGAGAGATGACGGAGGCCGCCGAAGCGCGACCGGGCTTGCTCAATTCGGTGAACTATATCTATCGGCGATGTCCGGCGAACGTCTTTGCACGTCAGATCGTCCAAGAGAACTGGTTCGGCAAGCTGCTTGAAGCGCGTTCCTATTACAATCAGAGCTGGGGCGGACCGAACACGGGGGGCGGCTGGCGCTTCGACGCAAAGGCGGGGGGCGGCACGCTCGGCGATCTAGGTTCTCACGCGCTCGACATGCTCTATTTCGTCACGGGACTTCGTCCCAGCGAGGTCGTCGCGACGCAGGTCGCGCACGTCAAAGAACGAATGTTTAGCGTGACGAAAGAAGACGGTTCGACGGCGCGCGAACCGAGAAAAATCGAAGTCGACGACGGGACGAGGGTCGTCTATAATCTCCCCAACGGCGGAATCGGCTCGCTGGAATGCACGCGCAACGCGTGGGGAACGGAGAACACGCAGGGGTACGAGTTCTATTTCGAGAACGGCGCGATTCGATGGTGTTACGACGACGTGAACTATCTCGAAGTTTACGAGTCGGGGATGCGCGCGCGCGGTTGGCGACGGGTTCTCTGCAATCAGGGCGGCTTCGCTTATTGTCATTTCGCCGGCGGTCACATGGACGGTTATCGCGACTTCCTGACGTCGCAATGCTATGAAAATATGCGCGCGATCGAAGGAATGGACGCGATCGCGCCCATCGCGACGTTCCGCGAAGCGTATGAGGTCGAACGAACGATGGAGGCGATTCGTCGCTCGTTCCGCGAACGCCGGTGGGTCAAACTCGAGGAAATTCATTGAAGCTCATAAGCGCGCGACGAAACGGAACGACGTTTCTATAATCTGAATACAGATTCTTTATCACTTGCTTGACAATGGCTTTCCTCTATATTATGATTATGTTGTAGAATCAGTGTAACACGCCTTGGAAATACGACAAATTCAACTCACTCCGACACGAGGAGACCTTCAATGACTTCCCGTCGCCCCGCGTCCGTTCTCCGAAAGTTGTTCGGTTCTCTGAAATCGCGCGACTCGTTGAAATCCGCGCGCGAAGGTCGTCTTTTGCGGTTGGAAGTCTTGGAGGAGCGAACTCTTTTGACGGCGTCGGCGGGCGTCGCCGCGACGGACGCGATCTCTTACGAAGGTTCCACTTCGGACGTCGGAATATGGCGGATCGAGCGCGCGGAGGCGTCGGCGGACGCTCTGCCCGTCTCGTTCAAGCTTGCGGGAACGGCGGGTTGGGACCTTGATTATCGTCTTTACGATTTGTCGACGGCGAGTTATATCACGCCGACGTCGGTCTACAATCAGGAGTTGGGCGAGTATGAGACGATCGGGGAAGCGACGATCCCTGGCGGTTCGACGGCGGTCGAATTGGAATTGCAGCCGAACGCCGACGCGTTGCAGGAGACGCGGGAGAGCGCGACGCTAACTCTTTTAGCGTCGGACGAGTACGACGTCGTCGGACCGGGCGCGACGATCGAGATCGTCGACGCGAATTCCTGGTCGATCGACGTTTCGACGAGCGACCCTAGCGCGTCCGAGTCGTCGACGTCGGATTACGCGACGTTTACGTTGACCCGCAGCGGTTCGCTCGCGCTTTCGACGGCGACGACCGTCCGCTTTGAGGTCGGCGGCTCCGCGACGCCTAATTCCGATTACGCGCTTTACAACGCGAACTCGCAAACCGTTAGTTTAACTCCAGTTAGCGGAACGAACCGACATTACGGCTGCGTTCAGATTCCCGCCGGTCAAACGAGCGCGACGGTTCAACTGCGTCCGATCAAC
Source organism: uncultured Planctomycetaceae bacterium (assembly GCA_946408825.1). Lineage (GTDB taxonomy): Bacteria > Planctomycetota > Planctomycetia > Pirellulales > Thermoguttaceae > RUG369. The sequence goes on along the minus strand of CAMJTU010000007.1, from coordinate 8,302 downwards.
GATTCGAACTGGGAACCGACGGAAACGGCGACGTTCGAGGTCGTTCCGAATCCGTCGTGTTATTACAACGTGGGCTTCTCGTCGAGCGCGACCGCGACGATCTCGGACAACGACGCCTGGACGCTCAACGTCGCGGCGCTCGATTCCGAGGGCGCGGAGACGGGCTACGGCGCGCCGTCGAATCCGCTCGTCTTCCGTTTTTCGCGTTCGGGCGAGACCGACTTCTCTAAGCCGACGACCGTCTGGTTCGGACTCAACGGCGCCGCCGCTTACTCGAGCGATTACAACTTATCCGGCGCGTCCTATAACTCGTCTAACGGCTACGCGACGGCGACGATTCCCGCAAACGCGTCTTACGTCGACGTAACGCTAAACGTCGTCGACGACGCGCTCCTCGAGTCGACCGAAACGGTCGGCGTTTTTTTACGGAACAAGCCGACCGGCGCGAGCGGTTCGGACTACGCGCTCGGCGCCGATTTTTGGGCGACCGGAACGATTTTAGACGACGACGGCTGGTCGGTCGACGTCGTCGCGACCGACGCAGTCGGTTCGGAAACGATCCCCGGCGCGACTTCCGACCCGATCGTTTTTACGCTGACGCGCAGCGGCGAGACGAACCTTTCGAAAGCGACGACCGTCTATTATCGACTTTCCGGACTCGCGACGTATTCGAGCTCGTACTCGTCGAGCGACTTTACGATTTCCGGCGGTTCTTACAATACGAGTTACGATTACGGAACGGCGACGATCCCCGCGAATTCGACGTCGACGACGATTACGTTAAATCCGTACAACGACGCCCGTTACGAAGACGACGAAAGCGTCGTTTTCACGATCCTCGACCGTTCTCCGACCGCGCTCTCGCCCCCGCTTGAATTTCAGTATGCAGTCGGCGCCGCGCGCAGCGCGACGGCGACGATCGCGGACAACGACCGTTGGACGGTCGAGGTCGCGGCGACCGACGTCGCGGGCGCGGAGACGGCGTCGGGAACGACGGCGAATCCGGTCGTCTTTACGCTGACGCGCGGCGGCGCGACGGACCTAGCGCAGGCGACGACCGTCTATTACGAATTGACGGGCGCGGCGGTTCCGGGCGCCGACTATTCCGTCTCGAACGGAACCTTTTCGGCGCCCTACGGATACCTTACGATTCCGGCGAACGCGACGTCGGCGACGCTGACGCTCAACGTGATCGACGATTATCTTATCGAAGATCGCGAATCGATCGTTCTCCGTATTTTAGAGAGCGTTCCGAGCGCGTTCAATTATTCGAACCCGGACGTTCAATACGGATTGGGAACGACGAGCGTCGCGAACGCGTTCATCGACGACAATGAAAATCGGACCGTCGTCGAGATCGCGGCGCTCGACCCGTTGGCGCGTGAAACGCCGCCGGGCGCGCCGAGCGACGGCGGAACGTTTCGAATCACGCGAATGGGCGACGCGACTTCGGCGTTGACCGTCTGCTATACGACGTCGGGAACGGCTTCGAACGGGGTCGATTATTCGAGTCTTTACGGAAGCGCGACGATCCCCGCAGGCGCGACGTTCGTCGACGTCGCGGTCACGCCGACAAACGACCAGAGCAAAGAGTCGACGGAAACGATCGTCGCGACTCTTTACGCGCGGGAAGACTACTATTATTACGGCTCGGAGCTTCCTTACGTCGTCGGAACGGACTCGACCGCGACGATCTATCTTTTGGACGACGACCGCGACCCGACGGGCGGACCTTACGTCGTTCCCGAGAACGGCGCGGTTCCTTTGAGCGCGTTCGCAGATTTGGAGTCGGCGGGTTGGACGGTCGATTGGGATCTGGACGGGGACGGCGTATTCGGCGAGACGGGACTCGACGCGAGTCGCGGAGTTGAAACGGGTTCGTCGACGACGTATCAGGCGTTCGGAACGACCGCGACCGACCCCGAGCAAAGTTATCCAATCTCGGCGCGGGTAACTCGCGGCGCGTCGAGTTGGATCGCGACGACTTCGGCGACGGTCCGCAACGTCGCTCCGCAGATAACGCTCGCGGCGCCAAGTTCCGTCGGCGTCGGCGCGACGGCGACGATCTCCGGCTCGTTCGTCGACCCCGGCGTCGACGCGTGGTCGGGAACGATCCTGTTCGGCGACGAAGCGCCCGGCGCGTCGCCCGTTCCGCTGACCTTAAACGCGACGACGAAGACGTTCTCCGCGTCGCATGGCTACGCGTCGTCCGGGTGGTTCGACGTCGTCGTCTCGATCGACGACGGCAAAGAAACGTCGACGTCGACGCGGCGCGTCAAGGTCGGCGCGCCCGCCGCCGTCGCGATTTCGGTCGAAGGGAGCGCGACGGCGCTCGTCTCGGGCGCGTCCTCGGTCGCGTTGAAATCGTTCGAGGTAAACGGGAACGGCGAGAACGTCGATCCTCGAACGGGCGAAACGGTCTTCCAACGCTTTAAGATCCGTAATCTCGGCGCGGAAACGCTGACGTTCGACGCGTCTTCGATCTCGGCGCCTTCGAACGTCGCGCTCGTCGGGTCGTTTCCAACGTCGCTAGAACCGGACGAAGAACGCGTTTTCACCGTTAAATGGACGGCGCGCGGGCCGCTCAACGGGACGCTCTCGATTCCGACGAGCGACCCGGTCGTTCCGAATTTCAGCGTCGGGCTGACCGGCTCCGTCGCGCCGTATTCCGCGCCGACGCTCGACGGATTCGCGCTCCTGTACGATTCCGGCGACGACGCGACCGATAAGATCACGTTCAACCCGATATTGACGGGAACCGTCTCCGGGAACCTTGCGGGAGGTCGCGTCGCAGTCGAGTTCGACCTGAACGCCGACTCCGTCGAAGACGGGGTCGCGACGGTCTACGTCTCCGGCGGCTCGTTCGAGTTCGATCCTCGAACGGTCGACGCGTCCTGGCCGCGCCCGACCTCGGGTTCGACGAACGTCTCCGTCCGCTATCGGCTCGTTCACTACGACGACCTGGGCGCGGTTCTGTCGACCGGCGCGTGGAACGCGTTCGCGTATACGCTCGTTCCGGAGCCGGTCGGAAGTTTGACCGTCTCGAATTTGAGCGTTTCCGAAGGTTTAAACGGCGGCTGGACGCGCCCCGGGAGCGTCGTTTTGAACGGCTCGGTCGGCGGTTCGGGAACGCGTCGGCTCGAGATCGTCGCCGGTTCCAATAGAACGACCCAAACGATATCGTCGTCGACGTTCGGCGTCTCGCTTCCGTTCGGATTCGACTACGGGGGCTCGACGACAATCCAGGCGCGCGTCGGCGCTTACAATCCGACGTATAAAACTTACGTTTACGGGGCTTGGTCGTCCCTTTCGGTCGCGCCGCAGCTTCCCTCCGTTTCGTCGTTCGCCTTTCAAACGAATTCCGAGACGGGTCCCGCGCTCGCGGGAACGCTTAGCTCGGGGATCGGACGCGGCTATTGCGAAGTCGAGATCTCCTGCGGCGGAGTCGTTTTAGGGTCGACCTGGACGAACGAAAACGGCGCCTTTACCTTCGTTCCGAGAGGCTTGCCGGTCGTCGACGGAGTCGTTAGCGGAACGGTAACGGCGCGCGCGGTCTATCGTCCGACGACCGGCTCGCCCATTTTCGGAACGCCCGCGACGACGACGATCAATTACTCTCCCGCGCCGCGCTACGCCTATTCGACCGCGTCGCTCGTCGAGCCGGGCGCAAGCCCGTCGACGACGTCGGTTCCTTCGTTCAAAGTCTCCGGCTCCTACGCGTCGGACCTCGACGTCGCGTTCGAATATCGTTGGAAACTCTCGTCCGAGTCCGACTGGTCGACGCCGACGTTCGTTCTTGGAACGCTCGACGACGAGCTCAACGTCGACGAGGACGCCGAGAATCTCTATTGGCGCGGAACGTTCTCCATCGCCGACCTTTACGCGATTACGAGTCCGAGCGCGGGCGTGAGCGTTCAGACGCGCCCTCTTTTTTACGACGAGATCGTCGGCGATTACGTGGGGACGTCCTCCTGGTCGACTTTTTCGGCGACGTTCGTTAGCCCGACGTTTAGCGTCGCGACGATCGCGTCCGCCGCGCTTGCGAATCCGACCGACGGGCTCGGGCTGGTCTCGTCCGACGCGACGATCTCCGGAACGATAAGTTCGACCGGCGAACTCGCCGGGGTCGCGGTCGAATTCTACGTCGACGAGACTTGCGTCGGTCGAACGACGACCGATTCGAAGGGGGCGTTTTCGTTCGAGCCGACCGGATTGACGACGGGTCAGGTTCAAATTTCGGTCGTCGCGTCGCAATGGAATCCGACGACGCGCCAATACGAGAGCGGAACGGCGCAAGTCGTTTCGTTCGAGTACGTCGCGTCGTCCGTCTCCGCCCCGAGGATCGAAGAACTTCGACTTGCGGACGACACGGGCTTCCTCGGGGACGGAACGACCGCGAACGCGACGATCCGGGGGCGACTCGCGAATTCGGACGGCGAAAGCGTCGACGGGCTTTTAATTGAATACGACGTCGACGAAGACGGCGCGCCCGACGGCTGGACGCGAACGAACGCGTCGGGCGAGTTCTATTTTACGCCGGAATTGCAGCCGGGCGCCCGCGTCGTTCGCGTTAGGGCGACGCGTTGGGATTCCGCCGCCGGAACGGAGGTCGCGGGTTCTTGGTCAAACGTCGCGCTGACGCTCGTCGCGCCGCAGAATCCCGTCGCGCCCGAGATCCGCGCGTTCGGACCATCGACCTATCTATACGATTCGCAGGGAGTTAAAACGACGTATTCGACGCAAGTCGCCGGGCTTGCGAGTTCGGAAACGGGCTTCGACGACGTTCGCGTCGAATATGAAATTCTTTCGGGCGGTTCCGGAACGCATATCGGGACCGTCGGTCCGCTGGGCGAGTTCTGCTGGGACTCGACGTCGATCGTTCCCGCGTCGGACGAGACGAACGTTTCGATCCGAGTTCGCGCCGGTCGTTGGAACGAAGCGACGAACACGACCCTCTGGGGCGCCTGGACGACGACGTCGTTCGTCTATCGGACCGCGACGGAATCCGTCGTTCTCGGCTGGAAGAACGAAACGTCCGATCGTTCCGGCTCGAGTTATTACGAACGCAAGATTTCCGGCTCCGTCGCGCCGGGCGAAGGGGTCGTCTCCTATTTCGTCGAATTCGATCTCGACGGCGACGAAACCGCCGACGGTCAAACGACGCCGAACTCGCAGGACGACTTCGCCTTTTACGTCGAGCCGACGCGAACGTCCCTTTACGTCCGAGTCGTCGACGAACTCGTCGACGGAACGACGCGCGCGGCGAGTCAGGGCTGGCAAACGATCCCGATCTCGTATTACCATGTTGAAAGCGAGTCCGGGTCGACAACGCTCGACCTTTATTTCGTCGACGACGTCTTTTACGAGCCTTATCTTCAGGTCGGAAACTATTTTGGAACGTATTCGTATTTAACGGTTTCGCTCGATTACGATTACGACGGGACCGCCGACGCGACGCTCTCGCCCGACTCGCGCGGCAGGATCTCGCGTTCTTCGATCGTCAACGCGCTCGGAGACGAGGGCGTCGCGATTAGAAACGGTTTTTCAATCGTTTACGCCTGGGTATCCTACCCGGCGGCGAATAAAACCGACAAGGTTCCCGTTCCTCTTCTGACGGAAAACGCGTCGACGGAAGAAGTCGCGCGATTCGGCTCGTTCGTCGCGTCGGCGGGAACGGTCCTGGATTACGACCCGACCGAAGACCCCGACGCGTCCGCCTCGTCGTCGACTTCGCGGGAGTTCGATTATCAGACGACGCCCGAACCGGCGACGAATACGGCGACTGCGGCGCTAAGCGTCGGCGCCCAGAGCGACTGGGACGTCCTGCGCAACTCGCCGATCCCGGAGATCGCCTTCCCGACGCTTGACGGCGAGGCGGTCGATCTTTCGCGCGACGTCGCGCTTCTTCAAGCGCTCGACGCCGTTTCCGACTCCTACGACGCCGCCGTTCGCGCCGCGCAAAACGCCTGGACGTCGACCTACCAGACGCTTCGCGACGCCTACGACGCGACGGTCGACGCCGCCTGGAACGACTACAGCCGCGAATACGCGCGCAATTCCGAGGAATTCGAAACGCTCCAGGCGCAAACCTGGGAAAGTTCCGACGAATACCAGTCGATCCAAACGACTTATCAACGCGAACTCGCCGCGATCAACGCCCAAAACGCCGCGCGGTCCGCCGAAATTTCGTCATGGTATTCGACGGAGCTTCAGGCGATCGTCAGCTATTACAACGCGCACCGTTACGACGAGCACACATCGGCGTGTTCCAGCTACTATCATACGAACGAATGCGAACTTTGCGAGCTTCAGGAAAGAAGACGTCAGGAAGAGGGGCTGGCGCGACTGGGCGCGCTGCGTTCGCAAAAAGAGTTGGCGTTGAACGCGGAAACGCAAATTCTGACGGCGCAAGCGCAGGCGCGTCGCGATTCGGCGCTCGCCGAATCGAAAGAAACGTTCGAAACCGCCCGCAACAACCGTTTGGCGCAACTGGCGCAAAGCGCGTCGCAGTTCGGCAAGAATTACGAGATCGCGGTCGCCAACGCGATCTACGCCTTCTACGCGGACGAAACGACCGGCGGTTTGGCGGGCGCGGACGAAACATATCGAAACGCGATCGCCTCCGCCGCGCAAACGGCGACGTCCGCCTCATGGAGCGCCGTTCGCGCCGCGATAACCGCCTGGAAAAACAACGCGTCGACGCCGTCCGATTGGGGAGCTTACGTCGATTCGCTTTACGCGCAGTCGCAAACGCAGGATCTGGCGGACGCGAACGCTTACGTCGCGCGGGTCGCCGCGTCGGCGAGCGCGCAAAAGACCGCCGATCTCGCCGCCGCCGTCGCTTATCGCAATTACCTGACCTCGAACGCGACGACGACCTGCGTCGCCGAATGCGGCGATATCGAAAGCGTCCGAACGCTTCAAAACGCCGTCGCCGCCGCGACGGCGGCGAACGAGACCGCGACGAGCGAACTCTATTCGACCGAACTCGTTTCGCAGATCGAAACGAGTCTTTCGTCGCGGTTTGCGAGAATCGACGAATACGTCGCCAACGACGCGACAAGGCGTTCAATCTGGTATTCCTGCGCGACGTCGCTGGTCGGGGTCGCCGATTATTCGATTCGCAACGCCGCCCAGAACGCGATGAATCGCGCGCTGGAAATCCTTTCAAAGGCGGACTCGATCGGCCGTTTTGCGGACGAAGCGGCGCTTTATGAAACGCTGATCGATTCCGGCGAAAGAATTCAAAGGGAAAAGCTCGAATTAGATCGGGATTTGCAAACGTCGCTCTGGTCTGCGCTTGGAACTTACTGGAAATCGGAGATCGCGACGGCGACGAATAAGTCGATCTCGACCGAAAACGCCGACAACGTTTACGCGACCGCCGTCGAAGCGGCGGACAAGACGCTCGCGCTCGCGGAACTCGCCGCCGAATCGACCGCCGCGACCGCGCAAATCGCGTCCGAACAGACGCGCCTCAACGCCGAGCGAACGCTGACGCAAACGACCTCGCAGACGCTGTTCGGCTCGTATTTTACGTCGTTAATCGCGGCTTGCGGCGAGATGACGAACGACGCCGTCGGAGACTATTACGCCTCCGCCGTCTCGGCGCTCCAATCGGCGTTCAACGCGCAAGTTTCGGCGAATTCGACGCTCGAATCGTCCTTGATTTCAAAAGCCGTTGGATACGCGACCGCGTCGCTCGGGCTGGATACGACGCTCGCCGCTTCTTATATCAACGCCGTTTACGACTATTTCGCGACGCAAAACGGCTCGAGCGCCGCCGCGTTGAACCGAACGAAAGCGAGCGACCAGGCGGAGATCGACGCAAGGATCGCCTACTACTGCGCCGTCGAAAACGAAAATTGCGCGCGGGACCTTGCCGTCGTCGAAGCGAACGCGGACGCGACGCGTCGCAAGCTGCGGCTTTTAACCGCCTGGGGCGAATACGTCGTCGACGTCGCGTGGGACGTCGACAATCCCGATTACGATTCATATAGTTATTCGTATATGAATTATTTTTCGACGGACCTTCCGACGACCCAAACCGCGACCCCGTCGTTTGGCGCATGGTCGAACAACGTCCCGACGCAGTTCGCGCAGGTTCCAATCATTTCGGAGAATAACGCGGTAACCTACAACGCGTCGACGCTATGGAACGCCTTCGACTCGCTGAACGCGTCCGTCGTCTCGATGGAGACGAAGAACGCGGAACTCCAGCGCGACGCCGCCGTCGCAAACGCCGCAAGCTCATACGTCGGCGCCTACGCGAACGGCTACGACGCCGAAACGCGCGCCGCCC